>NZ_JBTYIP020000001.1:0-870645 GCF_054877945.1 Singulisphaera rosea
CTGGCTCCGCAGCGAAGCGCAGGTGCCTGTCCCCGTTTCCGCCGCAGCGGACGGCGACGGCCCGGAAAATGGGGACAGGCACCCGGCCTCCATGTTCATTCGCGAAAACCCCAGCCTGATCCTGCCGGGAGCCAGTCCCCGTTTTCCTCCGACGTGCGCAACGCGTGTGTGATCCGCTATAGTCGCCCGACATGCGAGCCCGGGTGGAGAGGTCGCCTTCGTAGGGATTCGTGGGTGCGATCCTTTTCGACTCGGGCTTCGCGGGAGGCTATTCTACATCCCGGAGCGTCTAGAAGGCCGGCGCTGGGTCCTCGACCGGGCCGACGGGCCCTTGCTGGGCAGATGCGCGGTCACAGCACCACAAACACACCAATGCAAATATCTTATTGACAAACGTCCGGTGTCCAATCCCCAGACACGGCGTCACAATCGTTCCAGGTTATGTGCCATACGGGCCAGGCCTTTCCTGAAAAAAGTATCGTTTCAATGAAGTGTCTTCATGAGCCGATTGATTTCCGGGCAGCCGGTAGACCCGACATACAGGTCGCGTCCGGGGACCAAACTGGGCCAGAACTCGAAGGGACAGGGCCGGGCTTGCTTCCAGCAACCGTGGTCTAAGCTCGTTCAAAATCCCTACATCCCGTCGAGCCCCCCAAAACCCTCAACGAAAACGACATTCGCTCTATTTCATGCTATATCATGTCAACTTTTTATTTTATCGGGTCTCTCCCGGCCTCGTTGGGAGGGTTTGAGCGGCTGGCAGGCGGGGCAGAAGTGGGTCGGGCGGCCCGCGAGGCCGGCGATCCGAGTCTTCTCGATCGGGGAGCCGCAGGAGGGGCAAGGTTGTCCCCCTCGACCGTACATGGCGTTCTTGGCGAGGAAGCCCCCTTCAAGCCCTAGGACCGTGCGGTAACCGGCGTCGAAGCTCGAGCCCTCGGCGGCGATCGCCTCCGCCAGGACTTCGCCGATCGCCGCATGTAGCCGGCCGAGTTCGTCCGCCTTCAATGAGTCGGCCGGCCGGGTCGGGTGGATTCGCGAGCGGAAGAGCACTTCGTCCGCATAGATGTTACCGATCCCGGCGAGGACCTTCTGATCCATCAGGGTCGGCTTGATGCCCCGCGTGGTCCTCGAAAGGCGTGCGGCGAGGTCGTCTCGAAGGATCTCGAGCGCATCGGGCCCGTGGGAACGGTCGAATGCCTCCTGGGCGAGTTCGGGGCTGGCGAACCAGGCGATTTTCCCCAGGCGACGGTTGTCGCAAAACCAGACCGTCTCCCTTGATCCGTCCGGATGGAGCGTCATGCGCACGTGGTCCGGGCGTTCGGGAGTGACGAGCCAAAACCCTCCAGTCATTCGGGGCTGGATGACGATCAATCCACGGTCTCCGCCGAAGATGATGACGACCCACTTGCCCCGACGCTCGACTCGCGCGACGTTCGCGCCTCGGCTCCGGGACTCGATCTCATTCGTCGTGCAGCCTTGTAACAGGAACGGGTCGATGACCTTCAAGTCGCGCAAGGCTCGACCTTCGAGGGCCGGCCGCAACCCACGAACCATCGTCTCGACTTCGGGCAACTCGGGCATATTCGGTTTCCTCCGCCTTCTTTCCTCATTTTAAGCCTCACGACAATCGTTCGCCGCCTCGAGCCGCGAATCCGTCAAAAACCTCCAAAAGCGGCCAATCGCCTTGAAGGTTCTTGACAAATCGTGATTGAGGTTGAAGACTATTATCGTAAGGTCGTGCTCGGTTCCCTCCGGCAGGATTTCATGCTCGCGGAAACACGGCGTCGACTGCTCCTGGATTTGATCACCCGGCAAGGGTTCGCGACCCTTGAGGAGCTGGTGAGGTCTTCGGGAGCCTCGGAGAGTACCGTTCGCCGCGACCTCGAGGCGTTGGACATGTCGAGGGCCGTCAAGCGGACCCACGGCGGGGCGGTCTTCCTCGGCGAGGTCCGACCCGTTCCGCCGTTCGAGGAACGGGCGACGACCGCGACCGTGGAGAAGCAGGCGATCGGGCGGGCGGCGGCCTCGCTCCTCGAGGACGGCGACACGGTACTGCTCGACGGCGGGACGACGACCCTGGAGGTGGCCCGGGCCCTGATCGGCAGGCCGCTGCAGGTGGTGACGAATAGCCTCCCGATCGCACAGCTCCTGGCGTCGAGCGCATCGATTGATTTGATCATGATCGGTGGATATCTCTACCCGAGGACCGGGGTCGCCCTCGGTCCCCTGGCCATCGCGACGATGCAGGGGATCCGCGTGCGGAAGTCGATCCTGGGCGCGGGGGGGATCATGACCGAGGGAATTTATAACGAGAACCTCCTCCTGGTGGAGACGGAGCGGCAGATGATGTCGTGCGGCCAGGAGGTGGTGATCGTCGCCGACCACTCGAAGTTCGGGCGTCTGGCGTTGTCGAGGCTCTGCGGCCTGGACGAGATCCACCACGTCGTCTCGGACCCGGGCCTGCCGTCCGACTACCGCAACCTGCTCGACTCGCACGGCGTATCCATCCACCTGGCTCACTTGGGCGCGGAATCGGCCGAAGGCCGGACAAATGGGGCGGCCCGCCTCGACGGGTCGAGGACAGACGCATGAGCAGCCTCGTCGCATCGCGTGACCAAATCGAGCACCTGGTCCGCTCGATCCTCCAGAAGCAGTTGGGGGGCGCCCCGGCCAACGGCCAGGCGAAGGCCGATACCTATCGGCCAAACCTCGTGGCGAACATCTCGGCGCGTCACTGCCACTTGACCCAGGCGGACGTCGACGTCCTGTTCGGCCAGGGCTACCAGCTCACGGCGATGAAGTCGCTCTACCAGGCCACCGACTTCGCGGCCAACGAGACGGTCGCGGTCGTGGGGCCTCGCCAGAGGATGATCCCCGGCGTCCGGATCCTCGGGCCCTGCCGAACGTTCAGCCAGGTCGAGCTCTCGTTCACCGACGCGATCAGCCTGGGGATCGACATCCCCGTCCGACTCTCGGGCGACATCGAGGGGACTCCCGGGTGCCTGCTCATCGGGCCCAAGGGGAGCCTGGTCATGCCCAAGGGGGTCATCCGTGCCGAGCGACACGTCCACATGGGGCCGAAGGACGCCGAGTACTACGGCGTCAAGCACCTCGACCGGCTGAACATGCGGATCGAGGGGACCTGCCCGACCACGCTCGAGGGGCTCCTGGTGCGGACCCACCCCGACTGGAAGCTCGAGGTCCACATCGACACCGACGAGGCGAACTGCTGCGACCTGGCGAAGGCCACCAAGGTCACCTTGGTGCGTCCCTGATCCGTCCCGTACGAATCATCGATAACCGTCTGCGCAACCGTGCGAGTCATCCCCCAACGAACGACCTGATCCGACCCGAATGACCGAAGGAGGGCCGCGATGGCCTCATCGACGCTTGAAGCACTAGGCATGATCGAATGCAAGGGGTTCGTCGCGCTCGTCGAAGCCAGCGACGCGATGTTGAAGGCGGCCAACGTTGAGCTGGTCGGCTGGGACAAGATCGGCAGCGGCCTGGTCACGGCCTTCGTGGCGGGCGACGTCGCGGCGGTCAAGGCGGCGGTCGACGCGGGTGCGGCGGCGGCGAGCCGGATCGGCGAGGTTGTGAGCGTCCAGGTCATCCCGCGTCCGCACGAGGACCTCGCCGGGATCCTCACCTTCACCAAGGCCGCGCCCCCCGCCCCCGCCAAGTCCTCCAAGAACGAGGGAGCCTGAACCCCATGGCCACGATCCAGAAGAGTGCCCCCCAGGCCGCGTCGAACGGCCGAGGGTTCAATGGTGACGCCCTCGGCCTGGTCGAGACCAAGGGCCTGGTCGGCGTGATCGAGGCGACGGACGCGATGCTGAAGGCCGCGAACGTGACCCTCGTCGGTCGCGTCGGCATCGGTGCCGCGTTCATCACGACGCTGGTCCGCGGCGACGTCGGCAGCGTCCGCGCCGCCGTCGAAGCCGGTGCCGAGGCCGCCAGCCGCGTCGGCGAGCTGGTCAGCGCCCACGTCATCCCCAGGCCCGACGAGGCCGTCCTGCGGACCTACATCGGCTAAGGCGAGGGGGACGCGCTCGTCCCCCATCCCCGGCGAGCCCGGCAAATCCAGCCGGGCGGGCCCTGCTCGCGCCGAGGCCCGGGACGAGTCTTCCATCGAAAAGGCAGCACACATGAATGGCTCTGCACTTGGACTGATCGAGACCCAAGGTCTCGTCGGCCTGATCAATGCGGTCGACGCGATGCTCAAGGCGGCGAACGTCGAGCTCGCCAGCTCCGTCATCAAGCTCGACGGCGGGATTGTCAGCGTCTTGATCCGGGGCGACGTCAGTAGCGTCCGCGCCGCCGTCGAGGCGGGCGCCGAGGCGGCGAGCCGGATCGGCGAACTGAAGGCCGCCCACGTCATCCCCAGGCCGGGCGCCCGCGTCCTCGAGGCGTTCGGCGGAGGTTCGGCACGTTGAAAATCCTCGTCGCGAATCTCGGCAGCACCAGCTTCAAGTATCGCCTCTACGACCTCGGCGACGGGTCGGAGCAACTGCTGGCCCGCGGGTCCGTCGAGCGGATCGGCTCAGACAACGCCAAGGTCGTGATCCGCTCCGACCACGGCGACCTCGAGTCGGTCCGCCCGATCGCCGACCATGGCGACGCCTTGCAGATCTGCCTCGACCAACTGGTCGACCCCAAGAACGGGGTCTTGGAGCGGGCCTCCGACGTCGCGGCGATCGGGTTCAAGGCGGTCCACGCCCGCAACCTGACCGGCGTGCAGCGGGTCGACGAACGCGTCCTCGAGGCGATGGAAGCGTTCGCCGACGTCACCCCCGCGCACAATCCACCCTACATCAAAGCGATGCGGATGCTCGGGGAGCGATTCCCGAACCTCCCGCTCGTCGCCGCCTTCGAGACCGGCTTCCACCGCACGATCCCCGAGTGCAACCAGCGCTATGCGATCCCCGAAGAGTGGGCGACCACCCTCGGCGTCCGCCGCTGGGGCTTCCACGGGGCGAGCCATCGGTACATCTCCGGCCGGATGGCCGAGCTCCTGGGTCGTAACGACCTCAAGCTGATCTCCTGCCACCTCGGCGGCAGCTCCTCCGTCTGCGCCATTCGCAACGGCCAGTCGGCGGCGACCTCGATGGGCATGAGCCCCCAGTCCGGACTGCCGCAGAACAACCGCGTGGGCGACTTCGACCTGTTCGCCCTGCCGGCCCTGATCCGCGAGACCGGGCACTCGCTCGACCAGATCCTCGACATCCTTGCCAACAAGTCGGGCCTCGAAGGGGTCAGCGGCGCCGGGAGGGACTTGAGGGACATCGAGGCGGCCTCGGCGGCCGGCGACGAGAAGGCTACCCTGGCCCTCGACGTCTACATCGCCTCGGTCCGGCACTACCTCGGCGCCTACCTCGTCGAGCTCGGCGGGGCCGACGCGATCGTCTTCACCGGCGGGATCGGCGAGAACTCGGTCAAGATCCGCTCGGGCGTCTGCCGAGACCTGGGCTGGTTCGGCATCGAGCTCGACCCGACCGCAAATGCCTCGGGCGACGCCGAACGCAAGGTCTCCGCCCCGGGCTCGCGCGTCCAGGTGTGGACGGTCCCGACCAACGAAGAGATCGTCGTCGCCCGACAGGCGAAAGAGCTTCTCTCCGGGGCGTGATCGCCGCTCGTACTTGCCGACGATTACCGACGTCCGCGTCCGAGTCCCCAGGGAGTCCCTCCGACCATGTTCGTCGCCCGAGTGACCGGCAGTGTGGTGGCCACCCAGAAAGTGGCGTCGATGACCGGGCACAAGCTCCTGACCGTCGAGCCCTACCGGGTCGACGAGAAGGCGAAGGACCGCCTGGTCCCGACCGGGAGGACGTTCGTGGTGGTCGACACGCTAGGGGCCGGGCTCGACGAGATGGTCCTCATCTGCCAGGGGTCGAGCGCCAGGCTCACCCCCGAGACCGAAAAGCTGCCGATCGACGCGGTCGTCATCGGGCTGGTCGACACGGTCGACGTCGGCGGCCAAACGATCTTCTCGAGTCGCGAGCCGTCCTGAACCGGACTGAAGCCTCGCGGCTCGCGTCCTCGACTCGCCCCACCGGACCGGCGTGACGTCCACGCCCTTTACGAGTGCCTGACATGGAAATGACCGAAGATCTGATCCGCAACCTGGTCCAGCAGGTCCTCTCGCAGATGGGGGGCGAGGTTGCGCCGACGAATGGCAAGGCCCCGGCCAAACCCTCCGGCCAGCTCGGCGTCTACCCGACCGCCGATGCCGCCGTCAACGCCGCCAACGCCGCCTTTGATCTCTTCAAGACCCGGCCGTTCGGCGACCGCAAGAAGGCGGTCGACTGCATCCGCAAGATCTGCGTCGAGCAGGCCGAGGAACTCGGCAAGCTCGAGCTCGAAGAGACGAAGATCGGCCGGCTCGACCACAAGATCGCCAAGCTCCGCGACGCCATCCCCAAGGCCCCCGGGGTCGAGTACATCCGCACCGAGAACTTCTCGGGTGACGACGGCCTGACCCTGACCGACTTCTCCCCGTTCGGCGTCATCGGCGCCATCACGCCGGTCACGCACAGCCTGCCGACCCTGGCGGGTAACGCGATCAACATGCTCGCGTCGGGCAACACGGTCGTCTTCAATGCCCACCCGTCGGGGGCGAAGATCGCCGCCGAAGGGGTCCGCCGCTTCAACAGGGCGATCCGCGAGGCGATCGGCCTCGACGACCTGCTGACGATCATCGACCCGCCGACCCTCGAGTCGGCCGCGGCCCTGTTCGACCACAAGGGGGTCCGGCTCCTCGTGGTGACCGGCGGCCCGGCGGTCGCGAGGGCGGCCCTGGCGAGCAAGCGCCGGGCGATCGTGGCGGGACCGGGGAATCCGCCGGTCGTCGTCGACGCGACGGCCTGCCTCGAGAACGCCGCTCGCTCGATCGTCGCGGGCGCGGCGTTCGATAACAACCTGCTCTGCATCGGCGAAAAGCAGGTTTTCGCCGTCGCCGAGATCTACGACAAGCTGATGGAGGCCGTCTCGAGGCACGGCGGGTTCCGGCTCAACTCGGCCCAGATCGACGCGCTCACCAAAGTCGCGTTCAAGCCGGGCAGCGACGGGGCCTTGCACGTCAACAAAGACCTGGTCGGCCAGGATCCGGTCGTGCTCGGCAAGTTCGCCGGCGTCGACGTCCCTGCCGGGACCCAGATCGTCTACGGCGAGACCGGGGTCGAGCACCCGTTCGTCGAGCACGAACAGATGATGCCCTTCATTCCGTTCGTCCGGGTATCGAACGTCGACCGCGCGATCGCCCTGGCGAAAGAGACCGAGCACGGCTACGGCCACACGGCGATCCTGCACTCGCGCGACACCTCGGTGATGTCGAAGATGGGCAAGCTGATGGACTGCACGGTGTTCGTTATCAACGGCCCCAGCCCCGCCGGCCTCGGCCTCGGCGGCGAAGGCGTCCTCTCCTTCTCCATCGCCGGCCCGACCGGCGAAGGCGTCACGACGCCGCTGACGTTCTGCCGGCAACGCCGGACGGCTGTCGTTGGAAGCATGCGGTTTGTCTAAGCGGCGGACCCACCACAAAGGACACAAAGACGACAAAGGAAATTATTCGAAAACTTTTTGATTTGCATTTCTTTGTGTCCTTTGTGCCTTCGTGGCGAACTCTCCCCTCCGGGAATCGACCCAATGCAACTCGGCCGTGTGATCGGGACGGCGACGGCAACGGTCAAGCATCCGTCCTTTCAAGGGGAACGGTTGCTCGTCGTGCAGTTGGAGGGTCGCTCGGGGCAGCCCGACGGCGAGCCGGTCCTGGCGTTCGACCGGATGGGGGCGGGGCGAGGTGACATGGTCCTGCTAACGAACGACGGGATGACCTTGCAAGAACAGCTCGGGCGTAATACGCCCGGGCGTTGGAGCGTGATGGGGCTGCCCGACCGATGAGTCAGCCGAGTCTCGAAGAAGTCCAGGCGGCCGTGAGGTCGGTCCTGCTGGATCGTGCGGAGCGGCCGAAGCCGAAGGCCCAAGCGGCCCCGGCCCGCGCCGATCGGTACGCCGACGTCTTCGCGGGGCGACTCCTCGCACTTCGGCACGCGGAAGCCTTGTCCGATCGGGCTCGAGAGGTCCGGGTCACGCCCGGGACCGTGATCACCCCCCTCGCCCGGGATTTGTTGAAGCGGCGAGGCATCGCGGTGCGAATCGTCTCGAGGCACGAAATCGCCTCGGTTCGCCGGGAAGGGGAGTGGGGATTCGCGATCGGGCTCGAGTCGGGCCTGGTCTCGGCGATCCGCAGGGGCCTCCTCGACGACGTCCGCCCCTGGGTTGAGCTCGACCCTTCGGTTGACGCCGCGGCCCGATGGGTGGCCGAAGCGACCGACCGAGGCGCGATGCTCGTGACCGAGGAAGCTTCGGTCGCCGTCTGGAAGGCGTGCCAGATCCCGGAGATCCGTGCCGCGACGGCCGTCGACGTCGAGTCCGTCACGCGAGGCGTCCGAAGACTCGGGACGAATCTGCTCGTGGTCGAACCCGCCGGGAAGTCGATCGCCTTGCTGAAACACATGGGCCTGGCGTTCCGGCAAGCCGGGGCCCCCGAGCTCCCCGAAGAATTGTCGGATGTGCGGCCCGGGCCGTCGGACGAGGATCGGTTCGTCGAGCGCGTCCTTCGCTCGATGCAACCCCCGACGATCACGCCGGTCCGGCTCCAGGGACAACCGAATCTGTTGGGCTTCCCGACGTGGTGATCGAGGGAAGGGAGGGGCGGAGATGCGAATCGCCGAGGTGATTGGCCGAGTGACGCTGTCGAGGATCCACCCGAGCCTCCGCGCCGCCCGGTTCGTCATCGCCCTCCCGATGCCGTTGGAAGCCCTGCTCGAAGATTCCCCCGGGCGCGGCGAGGAGGTCATCGCGTATGACGACCTCGGGGCCAGCCCGGGTGCCTTGATCGGACTCAGCGAGGGCCGCGAGGCGGCCAACCCGTTCGGAAAAGTCAAAACGCCTGTGGATGCTTACTGCGCCTGCCTCCTGGATCGACTGTCGCTGTGAGCGGACCGGGGCGGCCTCTTGATCGGAGAGAACGATGATGGTCGGCAACGGTTCGATGACGAGCGAATGGAAACTCCGCGAGGAGATGTGTGAAATTGGCCGGCGCGTTTATGCCAAGGGCTTCGCCGCCGCCAACGACGGTAACATCAGCTACCGGCTCAGCGACGACCGCGTGCTCTGCACGCCGACGCGGGTCTCGAAGGGCTTCATGAAGCCCGACGACCTCTGCATCGTCGACATGGACGGAAAGCAGGTCGCGGGGAAGCGCAAGCGGTCGAGCGAGATCCTCTTGCACCTCTCGATCATGAAGACCCGCCCGGACGTGAAGTCGTGCGTCCACTGCCACCCGCCCCACGCCACCGCCTTCGCCGTCGCCCACGAGCCGATCCCGAAGTGCACGATGCCGGAGTTCGAGGTCTTCCTCGGCGAGGTCGCGATCACCCCGTACGAAACGCCGGGCACCCAGGCGTTCGCCGACACGGTGATCCCTTACGTCAAGGACACCGACGTCATCCTGCTGGCGAACCACGGCACGATCACCGCCGGCAGCGACTTGATGGACGCCTACTTCAAGACCGAGATCATCGACGCCTACTGCCGGATCCTGATCCTCACCAAGCAGCTTGGCCGAGTGAACTATTACAGCGACGAGAAGGCCGCCGAGCTGCTGAAGATCAAGCCGAACCTCGGGATCCGCGACGTCCGGCTCGAGAAGGGGCTCGAGAACTGCGACCTCTGCGGCAATAGCCTGTTCCGCGAGGGCTACACCGAGTTCAAGCCCGAACACCAGGCGTTCATCCCGGCCAAGCTCCAGCAGGCCGCGACCCCGGCGCCGGCACCGTCCTCGAACGGCTCCGCGTCGAAGGGTGGCGCGGACATGGAGTCGCTCGTCAAGTTGATCACCGACCAGGTCGTCCAGGCGATGGGAAGCGTCAGCCGGTCCTGAAACCACCGCTCGCAAGCAAGGTCGTCCCCCGCGAAGGGGACGAGGAGGCAACAGATGAAAGTCAGCATCATCGGCGGCGGCGGCCTGGTCGGCTCGTGCGCAGCCTTCGCGTTGCAGTGCGGCGGTGTGGTCAGCCAGATCGACCTCATCGACCTGAACGCCGACCTCTGCCGAGGCCAGGCACTCGATCTCCTCCACGGCGCCTCGCTCGTGGCGGACCAGCGAATCCGGGCGACCGGTTACGAGGCGATCCCCGAGAGCGACGTCATCACGGTGACCGCCGGGTTGCGGAGGAAGCCGGATGAGAGCCGCCTCGACTTGATCAACCGCAACGTCGAGCTCTTCCTCAGCATCCTCGGCCAGGTCAAGGCCGCCGGTCCGAAGAAAGACGCGATCGTCCTGGTCGTCTCGAACCCGGTCGACGTGCTGACCTACCTGGCGACCGCCCAGCTCGGACTCCCCTCGAACCAGGTCATCGGCCTCGGCACCCAGCTCGACTCGGCGCGGTTCCGGAGCCTGATCGCCGAGGCCCTCAAGCTGCCGCCGACGCAGGTCACCGCGACCATCCTCGGCGAGCACGGTGATAGCATGGTCCCGATCTGGTCGGCCGCCCAGGCCGCCGGCCTGCCGCTCGAGAAGTTCCCCGGCTGGGACTCGGGGACCGCCGAAGCCCTCTTCAAGCGGACCAAAGGCAGTGGCGCCGAGGTCATCAAGCTCAAGGGCGGGGCCGGCTTCGCGGTCGGGATGTCGATCCGCGACGTGATCCACGCCGTCGCGCTCGACCAGAAGCGGATCCTCCCGGTCTCGTCGCTCGTCTCCGGCCAGTACGGCATGCGAGACGTCTGCATCTCGGTCCCCACGGTCGTCGGCCGCAAGGGGGTCGAGGCGCAGCTCGAGATCGAGCTCTGGCCGAAAGAAGTCTCCGCCCTCCAGCATTCAGCCCAGGTCCTCCGCGAGACGATCGACCAAGTCCTGAAGACGAACCCGAACGCCGCGAAGTCCTCGCCCAAGCCCTCGACCGGCTCGAACGGGTCCACCTCGGGGTCTTCGAAGCCGGTCCGAGTCACGATGAGCTCGGGAGGCAACGGCAACTACGGCTCGTCCCGCGTCACGATCTCGGGCCAGTCGAACGGGGGAAATCGTGGATAAGTCGCTCGACCGGAAGCTCGCCGCGATCCACGCCAACCCGAACTGCCGCGAGTTCATCCTCGCCGATGCCAAGGACGCCGACATGGCGTTCGGCATCGGCGCGCCCGGACTCTCGCCCGAATCCCACGCGGGCGAGGTCCGGAACAAGACGCTCGAAGAGTACCGAGAGCAGATGCGGCAAATCACCCGCCAGGGTGCCGTCGACATCATGCTCATGTCGGCCAGCACGAACTACGCCCTCACGATCCACGAGCGGCTGTTCGAGAACTCGCACGTGACGCCGGCCGTCCGCGCCAACGACACGACCGACGTCCACCTGGCCCGGGGCGCCCACTACGCCGAATCCCCCTCGCGGCCCTTCCGCACCGCCAGCCTCGACCACATCCAGTGCGGGCACCTCGACTGTGCCCCCGATGAACGGGTGCTCGGCGCGAACCTCGGGCTCTACAGCGTCACGTTCAATAACGATCTCGCGCACGACGTAGCCACGCTCGAGCGGTTCCACGAGTTCCGCGCCGAGGCCGAGCGCAAGGGGTTCCGCTACTTCCTTGAAGTGTTCGACCCGAACATGCCCGAGGCCATCCCTCCGGACGTGCTCCCGGGATTCATCAACGACATGATCGCGCGGATGCTGGCGGGCGTCGCCCCGGCCGGCCGGCCCGTCTTCTTGAAGATGGTGTATCACGGGCCGAGGGCGATGGAAGAGCTCTTCCGCTACGACCCGCACCTCGTGATCGGGATCCTCGGCGGCTCGGCCGGGACGACGCTCGACGCCTTCCAGCTCCTCTTCGACGCCCAGAAGTACGGGGCGAAGGTCGCGCTCTTCGGCCGTAAGATCAACGGGGCGGAGAACCAACTTGCCTTCGTGCAGTTCCTCCGACTGATCGTCGACGGGGTGATCGCGCCCGTCGACGCGGTGAAGGCCTACCACGCCGTCCTCGGAAAGCTCGGGATCCGGCCACATCGCTCACTCGAGGTAGACCTGACGAACCAGGTCGGCTCGATGAGCTATGGCGAGAAGAAGGTCTCCGTGACCGTGCCGCCGAAGCCGCAGGCTGCCTCTCCTATCCTGGCGCCGGCCCCGGCTGCCGCGGCCCTCGATTGCCAGTGCCACACGAACGGTGCCAAGGTTCAGGAACCGGCCCGCAACGGTTCGGCCGCGGCCCACGACTGCGGCTGCCACTCGAACGTCGCGAAGCCCTCCGTCGAGCCGCAACGGAACGGCTCGATCGAGAAGGGTTTCCCGATTTTCTCCGACGGGCGACCCGACTTCGGTAAGATGGATGTCGGTCAGCGCCTCGCCTACCACCGACAGAGATTGGGACTGGGTCGATGAACCTGAGCACGACCGCGGCAGGACCTCCGGGGATTTCGACGGCGTCGAACTCGGATCAGGAGGTCCCGTACCGCGGCCATCTCGCCGCGGCGTGCCTCAGCATCGTCATCGGAATCGCCATCTCGGCCCTCCCCCACCTGCTCTGGTGGCCCAAGCTAGGTGTCCCCGTCTGGCTCGCCGACTATGACAACATCATCTACGCCCAACTCGGCGCTCAAGCCTACGACAACCATCCCACCCATCTCGCCGACCCCGTCGTCCCTTTCGGCAGCCGGAGCCCCTATTCCGACGTCGCCCTCCTGCCGAGCGTGATCGTCGCCAAGCTGCTCGACCTCGGGCCGATGGACATCTCATTGGTCTGGCGGATTTGGTCCGGGTTCGCCATCGGCCTGACGACCTATCTCCTCGTCAGCCAATTCGTGAAGCGTCCCCTCGCCGCGTTGGCGGCGACGTCGATCCTCCTGGTCGACGCCGGGAACCTGTCGACACAACTCCTCATCAAGCCGGCGGTGTTGACGCTCCAGGTCCTCTCGGGGAAGACGGGAGACCTCTTCTCGACCTATCCCCAGATCATGACCGTCTGGCGGATCGGGAACCCCGCGCTCACGCTCCCCTACGTATTGCTCCAAATCTGGCTGCTGACGCGGGCCCGTGAGTCCCCGACAGTGGCCAGGATCGTGCTCGCGGGACTCGGGTTCGGACTCTGCTTCTTCGCCGGGTTCTACTTCTGGACGGCGGCGGGGCTCGCCCTCGTGCTGGGGATCGCCCTCGACCCGGGCCGACGTCTGATGTACTTCCACGTCGGCTGGATCGGCGTCCTGGCCGGGCTCTATGCCATCATCACCTCTTACAACTTCAGCAAAGAGTTCCCGGTCGACTGGCTCCTCCGCGCCGACAAGTTCCTGAAGATCCCCCGGTTCCACGAGTTACTGTTTCCGAAGGCCTCGATCGCCCTCCTCGCACTCGGGCTCGTCTGGGCCCTCCGGCGCCGGCGCGACTTGATCCCCGTGGCGACGGTGGGGATGGCAGGACTGCTCCTGCTTAACCATCAAGTCGTGAGCAAGCTCCAGATCGAGAACTTCCACTGGATCTTCGTCTTCGGCCCGGTCATCTCGATTTTGGGCGTCCTCGTGGTGGCGGACATCCTTTCACAAGGGCTGGTGTGGTCGCCGGCGGTGCGAGTGCTGCTCGTCGCCGGAGTCGTCGTCCATCTGGCCATCGGACTCTGGCTCCGAGGCGTGGAGGCGACGCGGACCCTCGAGCCCCGCGAGATCCTCGCCGACTATGCGAACTATCGGGCGCAACGGGTCGTGGCGAAAGAGGGAAGGCTCGCGCCCAACGCGATCATCGGCGGAGATCAGAAATTCGCCGACCTCGCCGCCATCCTCGAGAACCAGCGCCCCCTCTCGGGCTACACCGTGATGATCAGCCCTTACATCGATCACGAAGAATGGGATGACCGCATTGCCCTGAACGCCTTCCTCCTCGGGCGCGACACCGCGACCTTCGAAAGCGAGCAGCGTACGCTCCTCGCGACCGACAAGTGGGGTCCCTGGTCTCGCGACAAGTCTTTGCAGGCCGTGCGGCTCGCCAGGCGCATGGGCACCTTCGCGGCGATTGCCGCCGGCACGCCGGCCGCCCTCGACCGGTTCAAGGTCCGTTACGTCGCCCTGCCGATAGAGACCCCGACGCCCGCCTACCTCCAGAAGGATTGGCGGTCGCTCCAGGCGGGAGCGACCTGGAACCTTTGGGAACGCACTCCCGCGTCCCGTTGACCACAAATGGTCGGGGCTCGTGTGATGTCCGTCCGAAATACAAGCTCGAAGCGCAAACGAGTGAATCTTCCTCGGATTTCATGGGGGAAGATTCATTCGCTTGCGCGTCGCGCTTTTAAAGTTCCGTTCGAGCGGTAATCAAGGAGTGGCGAGCGGGGTCTGGATCCAGGTCTTCTTCGCGTAGGATTCGAGGACCGCGTCGGCGACGATCTGGGCGTTCAGTCCGTCGTAGAAGCTCGGGACGGCCTGTCGGCGTTCCACGATGGCCGAGATGAACTCCCAGACGAGGTCGTAACGGAATACGGTCGCGGGAACTCCTTGGCTCGGATCCCGCGGGCTGTCCGCCGGCTTGAGGAACTCGGCCGGGACCTCGACGGGGGCGAGGTCTTGACCGGTCTTGCCGAGGAGGATCGCGTTCGGCTCGTGGAGCCGATAGACGGCCGAGCCTTCCGAGCCGTTGATCTCGGCCCACTCGTGGCCGAAGCCATTTCGTCCATACCCCTTGGCGAGCGTGGTCCCTTCCCAGACGCCCGTTGCGCCCGAGGCGAACTCGCCGATCAGGCTCGACCAATCATCGACGTCGGAGGGGGGACAGGGCTTGCCGTCAGGGGTCTGGGTGCGCGGGGCGAACCGCGCCACGGCGCCGCAGACGTGGGTGATCGGGCCCATGAGATCGATGGCGAAGTCGATCCGGTGGATCGTCATGTCGTAGAGGTCGCCCGCGCCGGCCTTGTCCTTGTACTGGCGCCAGCCCCAGCTCGTCTCGGGCCAGTCGAGGAAGCGCTGAGAGCGGAAGTGCCTGGGCTCTCCGAGCGCGCCCGACTTTAGCAGGTGCCGGAGGTATCGCATCGAGGGGGCGAAGCGGTAGGTGAACGCGGTCATGTGGACGACATTCGCGTCACGCGCGGCGACGTACATGTCGTGGACTTCGCCGGCGTTCAAACCGAGCGGCTTCTCGCACATGATGTGCTTGCCCGCCTGGGCCGCGGCCACCGAGATCGGCTTGTGGGTGAAGTTGGGCGTGGCGATGATCACCGCATCGACGTCGGGCGACTGGCAGAGGGCGACGGGGTCGGTGGTCACGAAGTCGACCCCCCAATCCGTCCGCCGCTTCTCGGCCAAAGCCGGGTCGGCGTCGCAGACCCCGGTCAGCTCGGCGCGAGGGTCGAGGCGAATCGCCGGGACGTGATGATAGTCGCTGACGGCCCCGGCCCCGATGATCCCGACACGCACCTTGCCCCGATTGGAAACATTCGACATCGGACTCTAAATCTCCTCGCCCCGACAACGCCCGGGCCGGCCTCGATCCCTTCTGAACGCTTGCCATTCACCCCACCGTCCTACTATCCTGCACGCGACTCCGCAAGGGTCCCGATCTGAATTCCACGCTGACCGAGGGCGACGTCCAATGGCAAACGACTCCACGATCCGGGTGGCCATCATCGGCCTGGGATTCGGGGCCGAGTTCATCCCGATCTATCAGGCGTACCCGGGGGCCGAGGTCTCCGCGATCTGCCGGCGCTCGGAGAAAGATTTGAACGAGTGCGGTGATCGCTGGAGCATCGCGAAGCGTTACACCCGCTTCGAGGACGTCCTGAACGACCCCGACATCGACGCCGTCCACATCAACTCGCCGATCCAGGACCACGCCCCGCAAAGCCTCGCCGCGCTCAAGGCCGGCAAGCACGTCGCCTGCACCGTCCCGATGGCCACTTCCGTCGAGGACTGCCGCGCGATCGTCGAGGCCCAACGCGCCTCGGGCAAGGTCTACATGATGATGGAGACGGTCGTCTACAGTCGCGAATATCTCTTCGTCAAAGACCTGTACGACAAGGGCGAGCTCGGCCGGATCCAGTTCCTCCGCGGCAGCCACCAGCAGGATATGGAAGGCTGGCCCGGCTACTGGGAAGGGCTCCCGCCGATGCATTACGCCACCCACTGCGTGAGCCCTTGCCTGGCGATCCTCGGCAAACACGCCGAGCACGTCGTCTGCCATGGCTCCGGCCGCATCGCCGAGCACCTGATCCCGAAGTACAACAGCCCGTTCGCGATCGAGACCGCCACCTTCAAGTTCAAGGACTCGGACGTCTGCGCCGAGGTCACTCGCAGTCTGTTCGCCACGGCCCGGCAGTACCGCGAGAGCTTCGACGCCTACGGCAGCAAGAAGACCTTCGAGTGGCAACAGGTCGAAGGCGAAGAGCCCGTCATCCACACCCTCGGAGTTCCCGAGCCCGAGATCCCCAAGCGCGTCCCGGTCCCCGACTTCGCCGAGCGGCTGCCGCAGCCCATCCAGCGCTTCACCACCAAGGGCGTTTACAGCCTCGACGACGAACAGCACCTCTCGTTCACCCAAGGGGGCGGGCACGGCGGCTCCCATCCCCACCTCGTCCACGCCTGGCTGAGCGCGATCCGGGGCGAACGACCGGCCCTGCCCGATGCGGCAACCTCCGCTAACTGGACCATGGTCGGCCTCTGCGCCCATGAGTCGGCGCTCAAGGGGGGCGAGAAGATCGTTATCCCGACCTTCTGAGCGTTCGAGATCCATTCAAAAAAGAGACCCGGCCTTTCGTTCAAAGCCGGGTCTCTGTGGCGACTTCGACCGAGGCACCAGGAGTGCTCAGAACCGGCGGACGTTGGTGAAATTCAGGCCGACCATCGTCGGCCCCTGGAAGTTGACATTGTAAGTGAATTGGTTCAACTGTCGGCCGTCCAGGGGCTGGATCGGTCGGTTGTTTGGCAAGAATCCAGACCCGCTGGCGACCGCTTCGTACTGCTTGAGCTGCTGGAAATCCATCGTCATCGGGGTCGAGAGGACGAAAAAGTTGACCGGCTGCGACAGGGGCGGGGTCGTCAGCGAGCCCTGGTAGAACCAGCCTTGAAGGCTTGAAGGGATCAGGCCCGCGAAATTGATCGCGCTGGTCCCCGGCGTGGAGGTCCCACTCGTCGCGAGGTGGGCCGTCGCCGTGTCGAGGATCGGTTGCAACGCGTTGTTATGGGCCCCGAGCTGGAGGAAGACCGCGACCACCGAAATGGCGCCCGAGGCGTTCACATTCACGAAGTGCTCCTCCATCGTGAATCCCTGATGGGCGACCAGGTGCTCGCTGGGATCATGGAAATGGAACTGGGCGAGTTGGAATGGCTGGCCACCGACCGTGATGCTGTCGGCCGTCGAACTCGAGAATTGCAACTGGAGCTCATGCCCATCGTTCACGATCTGCGAGGGGACGGCACCCGCATAGTTGATGGAGAGAAACTGTGAGAGGTCGACGGGGGGGACGTTGATGTCGATCGGCGACTGGAACGGCCGATCACCACCGGTCGAGACCGTGTCCCAGAAATAGACTCCGACCGGCCCAAGCGTCGGGTCGCTGTTGCCCGTGGTGTAATTCCACGAACTGCTGCCGAACCCCGGCGCCATCGAACCGGTGGGCGTCCCGAAATTGAAGGTCGGGGACGTCTGCACGAACCGCCCCGGTACCATCTCGCGGATCACATACGCGCCCGCCGTCGGCACCCTGAACGCATAGTTGCCCCGCGCGTTCGTCAGGGTCTGCCTGATCACGACCCCGTTGGCATCGAGCAATTGGATGCGAACCCGGGCCATCCCCCGGCCAGTCGCCCCGTTCGTGACGGTCCCCCCCACAACCCCCACCGACGTTTGCCCCGACTGATCGGCGTGCAAACCATGACGGGCTGGGACGTGGCTTCGCGTCGCCGCCCCGATACCAACGCTCACGGTCGAGGCAGACGCCACCGTCCGATCCTCGAGGGATTCGCACGACGGCCTAAACGGTCGGCGCGGCTTCCTACGCTCGGATCGGACAGGATCGATCATGGCAATCTTCATGGATGTTCATCTCCGAATTAAAATCACAGGAGATCGACCGAAACGAGGCCATCGCCGTCGTCCTGACGACGACCGCGCCCGACCTTCACGGGTCCCGTCGCATGGGCTCATCCGGCGGCATCGCCTCGACCAAGGCTCCGCTGGGCCCACGGACAACCTAATCCCCCAAACGACCCCATCACCCTACCTTCGCGGAATCCATACTATTGTCCCGCTTTCACTCCACGCAAGAGACAAGCCTAACTTGTCCACGCGATTCCTCCCAAATTAACAGCATTCGGATCCCTTTAGGCCCTCCTGCGGTCTCGATGGCGAGGAATTGAGGGCCGTCGCGAGGGTTCGCCTCGAACGGGTATGATGGAGGACTGCCTTATGAAGACGTTGAACGCAGGTTTCGCCGGGAGAGATGATGCGAATTACCTGGTATGGGCATGCCGCGTTTCTGATCGAAGCGGAGGAGCGAAGGATCATCCTCGACCCGTATCGGTCGCCCGACTCGGGAGGATATTTACCGATCAATGAAGGGGCCGACCTCGTCGTGGTCAGCCACGAGAACGACCGATACCACAGCCATCTCGGACAGATCACTCCCCCCTTCCGGGTGCTGAAAGCCCTGGAAGTCGGTCAGGAGGGAGAGTTCGCCTGCGGGATCCGATTCGAGACGATTCGCGTCTACGAAACGCCCGAGCGGAAACCCGAGGACGAGGTGACGATCGTCCACTTCCACGCGGAAGGCTTGCACGTCGTGTTCCTCGGTGATCTGGGTCATGCACTAGGTGAAGGTGAGGTCGAGCGGTTGCGAGGTGCCGACGTCTTGATGATCCCGGCCGGAGGTCCGCCGACCCTCGACTTTCCCGAGATGCCCCCCTTGCTCGACGCCATCGGTCCCAAGCTGATTCTCCCGATGCATTACAAGACACCGAGAATTAATCTCAACATTCAGCCCCTCGAGCGATTCCTCGATCTGTTCGAGGAGATCCCCGTCGATCGTCCTGGAGGCCCGACTCTGGAAGTCGTCCCCGGAACCCTGTCGTCAGCGTCTCGGATCGTCGTCCTCGAGCATGCACGTTGAGGTGACGTCGGCTCGACAACAGGTTCGATCGATGAGGTACGACGGGCCGTCGAAGTCGCCCGTGGATCAAATCGAGACGCCGGGGCGTCATTCCTCAATCTCGGCCCGAGATTTAGGTCAAGTCAATCGAAGTTCGGGCCGATGCTTATCCCTAGAAGATTTTCCAGTGGTTGAACACGAAGGCGTCGGTGATACCTGGCGGTTCACCGACGCCTTCGTGTTTGCGCGTGAATGAATTCATCGAGACAAAGAAGGTACGACGGCGGGCTCGGTTGGCTTGACGTTGAGCGTGTAAATCTTGCTCCGCTCGTTGAGTGCGCGAAACTTACCGTTCACCACCGTGACTTTGCCGTTGTGCTTGATCCGGACTTTCCACTTCGTCGGTTTCGGGATCCCTCCGAAGCCTCCCCAGTACACGACGAACCACTTGTATTCGCCGGGTGGCCCTGCCCCTTTGATTTTCCCGCCATCGGGGCCGTCGTCGTGGAGCCAGTAGATATTCTCGGGGCCGAATCCCTTGGTATTGTCGACGTCGAGTTCACCGCCGAGCCCGGCCTTGCCCTTCGGGTCTTCCCAGAAGATCTCCTTGCCTCCCGGTTCGATCACGTGAAGGTCGAGGTCGGCGTCGTTGTCCCAGAGGAGCGTGAACTGGGGGTCGCCGACCTTCACCTCGACGCCTCGGATCGTTTCGCCCCCATCGCCGAACCGAGCGAGACCGAAGCCGTCGCCATTCCCGGCGCCGGGGTTGATGGTGTCGAGGCCGCCATCGGCAGACGGCTTGTCCGAGCCTACCGACTTGGCGACGACCTTGGGTTCGGGCTTCGGGAGCTCGAGCGGCTTGATGACGGCTGGCAGAGGATCCGGGGCGGTCGGGACCGGGGCCGGTTCGATCGTCAGTTCGGTATTCAGCCCCCCCGTCTCCGTCAGGCCCTCGTCGACCCCCATCTCCGCTCCCATGAGCCTCGAGCTGATCGGCCTGGGCGTATCCGCCTTGGGGGAGAAGTACCAGAAGGCGAGGATTAGTAGGACGACGGCGTGGATGACGAGCGAGGAGCTCCAGCCCTTGACGTCCTCTTTCGTGAGGAAGGGTTTGGGGGCCCCGTCCTCAACATCCGGTGAGGTGGTGACGAGAGGGAGCGGGGGAGCGACCTTCGGAGGGTTGGCGGGTTTGGCGATCAGGGTGATCGCCCGAGCGGCCTTCGGCGACTCGGCAAACATCGCTCAGTTCCCTCCGCATCGGGGACGCGATCGTCGTAGGGGCTCGTCCGAGGGGAAAACGGCCGGTGACGCACGGCACAGAAAGGTCGTCGTTAGGAACCACGATAGCACGCCAACAGACACGCGCGAAAGTCCGAACTGATTGCGGTATGACGGTCGCTGGGTTACAAAGGTTTCGTTGAGTTGGGCCGCCCTCCGCGAAGCCGAGGCACCGAGAGTCGAGACAGTCACATGGATTCGGAGTCGCTCAGACAGTTGCTCGAGGCGGTCCGCCACGGCCGGGTCTCCCCGACCGAGGCCACGCACAAGATCCGGACGGCCCCGTTCGAAGACACCGGCGGTTTCGCCACGGTCGACCTCCATCGGGGTGTCCGGTGCGGTTTCCCCGAAGTCATCTTCGGGCAAGGGAAGACCGCGAAGCAGATCGAAGACATCCTCGCCGTCTTGCTCAAGCACGACCAAGGGGGCCTCGTCACTCGCGTCGAGGAGGCCACGGCCGAGCACCTGAAACGAGTCTATCCCCAGGGCGAACACAACGTCCTGGGCCGGACGTTCCGCATCAAGGGCCCGGCCGACCCCGGCCCGGCGCTCGGGCGGGTGGTAATCGTGACGGCAGGGACGAGCGACCTTCCCGTCGCCGAAGAGGCGAGGGTCACCGCCGAGTCGTGGAACTGCGACGTCCGGGTTTTGGCCGACGTCGGCGTCGCCGGGCTGCACCGGATCCTGACCAAACTCGACGCCCTCGGCGGGGCCGATGTCGTCGTGGTCGTCGCGGGGATGGAAGGGGCGCTGCCCAGTGTCGTCGGGGGCCTGGTCGACTGCCCGGTCATCGCCGTCCCGACGAGCATCGGCTACGGCGCGGCCTTCGGCGGGCTCGCCGCCCTCCTTGGGATGCTCAACAGTTGTTCATCTAATGTCGTCGTCGTCAATATTGACGCAGGATTCAAGGGAGGCCACGTGGCCGGCCTGATCGCGCGGAGGGCCGGGCAGGCTCGACTCGCGGGGGCGGCCGACGCGGCCTCGTCTGGAGAGCCAGTTAATGTCGCTTGAACGGATCACGACCCTGCCGACCCTCCCGAAACGGCAACCGGACAGCCACAAGGGCCTGTTCGGCACCGTGCTCGTCGTGGCAGGGAGTCGGGGCATGGCGGGCGCCGCGGCCCTCAGCGGAGCTTCGGCCTTGCGGTCGGGGGCGGGTCTCGTCCGAATTGCCACGGCCGCCGAGGTCCAACCGACGGTCGCCAGCTTCGAGCCCTCCTACATGACCTACCCCCTCGAATGCGACGGGGAGGGGTTGATCCGATTCGAACCGGCGCGTGCCCGACTCGAACGATTCCTCGAGACCTCGAGCGTCCTGGCGATCGGACCGGGCCTTGGCCAATCGGACGACATTCGCAAGCTCATCCGTTGGGTCACCGAGTCGGTCAAGATCCCGGCGATCCTCGACGCCGATGCGCTAAACGCCCTGGCGGGACAAACCGATGCGCTCTCGGGCCTCAGGCATCCGGTTGTCATCACGCCCCACCCCGGCGAGTTCGCCCGACTCACCGGTCGGAGCATCGCCGAGATCCAGGCGGACCGCGAGCGACACGCCATCGCCTTGGCGCAGGAGGCGGATCACCTCGTCGTCGTCCTGAAGGGGGCGAAGACCGTCGTCACCGACGGGACGAGGGTCTATGAGAACATGACCGGCAACCCCGGCATGGCGACGGGTGGCTCGGGCGACGTGCTGACGGGGGTGATCGCGGCCTTGATCGCCCAGAAGCTCCCTCCGTTCGAGGCCGCCCAACTCGGCGTCTATATCCACGGCCTCGCCGGGGACATCGCCCGGGACCAGAACGGGGAGATCGGAATGATCGCCGGCGATATCGTCGACGTGCTCGCCGACGCGTTTTATCACCTCAGCGCCTGACGTTCGAGCCTCATCGCTGTTTCCATCGACGGGTCCGACGATCGGTCGGGCTCGTCGAACATCGAACAGAGCCTTCACAATACGGCAACTCCCGCGCCGCTTGGCCTGTCCCTGAGAAGATTCCTCTTGTATACTTCCTAGTTGGCTGGATCGGGCCGGGACGGATCCATCGAGAGGCGGGCCCCGGCCACACTCGCCGAGCGATGAATGCGAAGGAGGTCGGGGTGTCGTCACGCGAAAACCCATCGTCGCCGCCTTGGACGTACCGCATGGAAGTCTCGCCGACGGGCCAGGGCTCCTCTCAGCCCGCCCCCAACTACAACGACCCCATCGCCCTGCTCCACTTCCTGGTGAATCTCCAGAACCAGTCGCTCGAGATCCAACGGCAGATCCTCGAAAATCAGAAGCAGCAACTCGAACTCGCCCGGGAAGCGGCTCAGGTGAGCCGAGACCAACGCATCCGTCAAATCGCCGAGCTCGAACGCTGGCAAACCGGCCACGAGCCCGTCCTCGAACACTGCCGAGAGTCGCTCGGGAATCTCGAGAAGGTCCACGCCGCTCTCATGGGCGAGCTCGCGACCTACGTCTCCGAGAATCACGAGAACCTGATCGATGGCGACTACGCCCTCACCGACTTCGTCGATCGCTTCGGGCCCAGGCTCGCCCACCTCAACACGATGCTCGCCGTCCTCCGCCCATTGGCCGCGTCGATCAAGAAGGCCGAAGCTTGAGCACCGCTCCCGAAACCCGGTTTTTTCTTCAAAACCGGGATTCTGACACAGTCGACGTCGACCCCTCCCGGAATCGCCCGGCCAACTCCATCATAAACCCGGTTTTGAAGAAAAAACCGGGTTTCGAACGACTTGAAATCACGTCGTATAGTCGGCATTCAAGTGGATGTATTCCGCCGTGAGGTCGCAGGTCCAGAACCGGATTTTCGCCTCGCCTCGGCTGAACACCAGTCGGATCGACGTCTCTCGCTCGGCCCGGAGTTGGGCTGAAACCGCGGGCGCGTCGAACCGCTGGGGCACGCCGTCGAGATACAGCAAGGTCCCGTTGAGCCAGAGCGAGACCTGGGATTCCTCGAAGTCGACCCCGGAGTAACCGGCAGCGGAGACGATCCGACCCCAGTTCGGGTCGGCCCCGTGGATCGCCGTCTTGACGAGCGGACTATCGGCGACAGCCCGGGCGAGCGTGCGCGCCTCCTCGCGATCGCGTGCCCCTTCGATGTCGATAGTGATCAGGTGCGTGGCCCCTTCCCCATCCTCGGGGATCATCCGCGCCAGCGATTGACATTGCTGATATACCAGCTCGCCGAATGCGTCGAGATCCTTGCCCTTCAGCGGCGTGGGCCCCCCGGACGAGGCGCCGTTGGCCAGAAGCAGGACCGTGTCATTGGTGCTGGTGTGTCCCTCGACGGAGATGCAGTTGAACGACTCCTCGACCGCCTGAGAGAGGATCTTCTGGAGGTCATCAGGGGCCACATTCGCGTCGGTCAGGAAGAACCCGAGCATCGTGGCCATCTTCGGGCCGATCATCGCGGCCCCCTTGGCCATCCCGAAGAGGGTGACTTCGGCTCCACCCAGTCCACGACGGGCCGAGACGACCTTAGGACGGGTATCCGTCGTCAGGATCGCCCGTGACGCCGAGTCGAAGCTCTCGGCCGACGGGGAGAGTCCTTCGAGGGCTTGGGTCAGTCCGGCACGGAGTCGGTCCATCGGGAGTTGGTGGCCGATCACACCCGTGGAGGCGACGAGGACCTGTTCCAAATTACAACCCAGCCCCTTGGCGGCGTGCTCGGCGGTCGCTCGGGCATTCTCCTCGCCCTGGGCGCCGGTCGCGGCGTTGGCATTGCCGGCGTTGATCACGATCGCCCGGATCGCCGAAGACGGCAGGAGCCTGCGGTCCCAACGCACGGGGGCCGCGCAGACGCGGTTGGTGGTGAAGGTCCCGGCCCCGGCGCAGGGGCGATCCGAGACGAGCAAGGCTAGGTCCAGGCCCCCCGAAGGCTTGATACCCGCCTTCACCGACGCCGCCTGAAATCCCGAAGGAAGCTCCCAACCCATGTGCGACCCCATGATCCGACCGTCCTCTCGCGAACTCAGAACCGTCGACTCGAAACCCTTCACGTCCCGAGGCCCGCGGCAACGGGCCTCGAGGCTTTCCCTCACTGGGCGGTGTAACCGCCGTCAATGAACAATGTGGCGCCCGTCATAAAGCTCGAGGCCTCCGAGGCGAGGAACACCGCGGCGGGCCCGAGTTCCTCGGGCTCTCCCCAACGCCCCAACGGCACCTTCGACTGCATGGCCGCCTTGACGGTTGCGTCGGTCAGGAGCGCCGTGTTGATCTCGGTCGCGAACGGCCCGGGGCAGAGGGCGTTCACATTGATACCGTCGCCGGCCCACTCCAGGGCCAGGGTCTTGGTCATCAAGGTCAGCCCTCCCTTGCTCGACGCATAAGGAGTGCGGCCCGGCAGTGCGATCTCTCCGAGCATGCTCGAGAGGTTGATCACACGCCCCCACTTCTGCCGCTTCATCGGCTCGGCCACGGCCCGACAGCAGAGCCAGGGGCCTTTCAGGTTGGTGTCGATCACCTCGTCCCAGTCCGCCTCCGAGAGTTGCTCGATCGGGCCTCGGATGTTGATCCCGGCGTTGTTGACGAGGATGTCGAGCCGGCCGAACGACTCGAGGACCTTCGCGACCATCGCGCGGACGTCCACATCCTTCGTCACGTCACCGGTGAGGCCGAGCGCCCGTTGGCTGGTCGCATCGGAGACCTGCCCCGCGACCTCGGTCGCCCGAGACGGGTCCCGCGCCGTGAGCGCGACCGAAGCACCCGCGGACGCCAGGGCGTCGACGATCGCCCGGCCCAGGCCACGGGTCCCGCCCGTCACCAGCGCCACCTTGCCGTCCAGGCGAAACCGATCCATGACGCTCATCGCCAACTCTCCCGAGGCCCAGGGCCCGGACCGCTCGTCCGGCGCACCGCCCCGATAGCGTACCCCACGCGGAGGAGAGGCCATAGGCCCTCGGAAGGTTCGCTGGGAGTTGGTGCCGGTTGGCGAAACTCTCTCGGTTCTTCCCGATCGCCTAATTCCGGTCTCCTTGGCGGATTTCCTGGTATTAAGGGGCCTCTAAGGAAGCTACGTAACACCTGGGTAAACCTTGCGTTTTGGCAAACTTGGTTTGCTAGGAAATTTGGAGAAGTCGTTGAAGCCCCCGAGGCCGGTTGGCCGAAGGTTAAGGGTGAGTTGGCGGAACGTGGTTGATTGAGCGGAGCTCGACGGCCCGTCACCCGTGAATCAGCGATGATAGGTCGGGAGTGTTGTTGAGGAGCGTCTGACGATGTGGAAACTTCTGTCGGTCTCTCTCGTGACCCTGTTCTTGGGGGCATGGGCGACCGAGCACCCGGCGGAGGCGGCCAGCTATGCTGGTGGTGCCTCAACTCGATGTTGCCCGGTGCCCCAGGAGTGTGGGGGGCACGTAGAATATCAACTCCAACGGCAGACCGTCCTCCGGAGCGTCCAGGAGACGGTCTACGAGTCACAGCAAGTCGCGTGCGTCCGTGATATCTGCGAAACGGTGATGCAGCCCAGGACCGTCACCACCCTGCAGAGCTACACGGAGCAACACGTCCGCGACGTCCCCTATACGGTGCAACGGCCCGTGTATCGTACCGTGCAGCGGGAATGCCGCTACACCGTACAACGGCCCGTTTCCAGGACGATCTGGAAGGATTGCACCTACACGGTGAATCGACCGGTTCGCGAGACCCATATCGAGAACCGTTTCTATACCGTCAGCCGGCCCGTGCGAGAGACCACCCTCAAGTCCTGCGTCTACAACGTATGCACGCCGGTCCGCGAGGTCTCGTACAAGCAGTGCTACTACACGGTCTGCCGGCCCGTGCAAGAGACCTTCATGAAGACCGTGAACTACACGGTCTGCCGGCCGGTCCAGGAGACCGCCTACAAGAACTGCACCTATACGGTGTGCCGCCCGGTGCAGAAGACCTGCTACCGCTCGGTCCCCTACACGGTGCAGGTGCCGGTCCAGTGCACGGTGATGGAATGCCAGCCGTACACGACGATGGTCTCGGTCCAGCAGTGTGCTTATAAGCAAGAGGCTTATACCGTCAATCGCCCGATCCGCGAGACGGTGATGCAGGAGCAGCGCTACACCGTCCAGACTCCGGTGCGCCGGACCGTCATGGAGAACTGCACGTACACGGTCAGCCGTCCCGTCCGCGAGACGGTGATGCAGGAACAGCGCTACACCGTGTGCCGCCCGGTCCAGACGACCACGTACCAGACGGTCAACGAGACCTGCTACCGCACGGTCAGCGAGACCGCGGTCCGCGAGGTCTGCGAGACGGTCTGCGTGCCGACGACCCAGGTCCAGCAGGTGACCCGCGAGTGCGGCGAGTGGGTGACCCAGCAGATCGAAGTCCCCGGCAAGATGGTCTGCCGCGACGGTTGCTGGTATCAGTGCCCGCCGACCTACGTCTGCAAGCGGGTCTGGTGCCCCCGGACTGTCGTCGAGAACGTCTCGTGCACGGTCTACACGCCCCAGCAGGTCGTCAAGCAGGTCCCGTACACGGTCTGCAAGCAGGTGCCGTACACCGTCACCAAGCAGATCCCCGTGACGACCTGCCAGATGGTCGCGCAGGAATGCGTGAAGACGGTCCCGGTGACCACCTGCCGCATCGTCAATGAGACGTGCGTCAAGCAGGTCCCCCGGACGATCTGCGAGATGGTCGCCAGCGAGTGCGTCAGGCAAGTCCCCGTGACCACCTGCCGGATGGTCAGCGAAACGTGCTACCGCACGGTCCCCTACACTTACTGCACCCAGGTCCCCCGGACCTGCATGCGGCGTGTTCCGGTCACCGTGACCAAGATGTGCAGCAAGACCCTGTGCCGACAGGAGGCCTACCAGGTCACCCAGATGGTGCCCGAGACTTGCGTCAAGCAGGTCCCCTACACCATCACCCGGATGATCCAGGTCCCCTGCACGAAGCAGGTTCCGTGCACCATCACCCGGATGGTCAGCGAGACCCGCGTCAAGCAGGTCCCGGTCACGACCTGCCGGATGGTCACGACCCAGCACGTGAAACAGGTGCCCGTCACGACCTGCCGGCTCGTGACCGAGACGCGGACCTGCCAGGTCCCCGTCACCACCTGCCGCTTGGTCTCCGAGACCTGCGTCAAGCGGGTCCCGCAGACGATCTGCGAGACGGTGACTGAGGAGTGCGTCAAGTACGTCCCGCAGACGATCTGCGAGACCCAGACCGTGCAGTGCGTCCGACAGGAGCCCTATACGGTCTGCAAGCAGGTCCCGGTCACCACGACGGTCCACTGCCCCGTGACCGTCAAGCGGCAAGTGACCGAGACTCGCAACGTCTGCGTCCCGCGGACGATCTGCCGGCAAGTTCCGGTCGAAGTCTGCGTCCAGGTCCCGGTCACCGTCCACTGCCCCCCCGCCGTGCTCCCCTCGGCACAGAGCGTGGTGGCTTCGGCCCAGACCGAGATCCCCACGACGACCCTCCCGGCCTGCGATCCTTGCGACCGCAAGCACCCGCTCTTCGGCCGCTTCGCGAGGCATTGAGCCGAGGCTCGACACCTCCCCGGGCCCTAGATCGCTTGGACGCCTTCCGGAACCCTTCCGGAAGGCGTCCTTCCGTTTCGAATCAGCCCATCGCCCCCTGGACGATCAGCCGTTCCAGCCCCGCGCGGAAGACGGAGAAGGCGCGGGCTCGGTGGCTCAACTGGCTTTTCACCACGGGGCTCAACTCCCCGAAGCTCTTGTGATATTCGGGGATGTCGAAGAGTGGGTCGTAGCCGAACCCGTTCGGCCCCCGGCCGACCCGGGCGATCCGCCCTCGGCAGGCCCCTTCGGCCTCGAGTCGGACCTCCCCCGAGGGGTCGGCGAGCGCGAGGGTGCAGATGAAGGCCGCCCCTCGGCGTTCGTCGGGGACGTCGGCGAGGGCTTCGAGGAGCTTGCGGTTGTTCGCCTCGTCGTCCCCGTGCACGCCTGCGTAACGGGCCGAATAGACGCCGGGGGCGCCTCCCAGGGCATCGACGGCGAGCCCCGAGTCGTCGGCAAGGGCCCAAAGGCCGAGGGTCTTGGCGGTCTCGCTTGCCTTCTTGCGTGCATTCCCCGAGAAGGTCTCGGCGTCTTCGACAACGTCGGGGAAGTCGGGGTATTCGGCCAGGGAGACCAGGACCAGTCGCCCTAACCTCGGGTTGGGTTCCCAGCTCGGGTTGAGGAGTTGGGCGATCTCCAACCCCTTCTTTCGATTCCTCGTCCCGAGGACGACGCGGATGGGGTCCGTTGCCTCGTTCATGGTCCATTCAGCCGGGTTTTGGGGTCAAGTCGTGCCATACCAATGGAAGAGGCCGTCCCGGTCAAGAGTGCCGGGGCGGCCCTTTCGCCAACAGGCGATACCCCTCCGACTCAGTTCGGCTTGATGGAGCCGAGGTCTGTCAGTTGGGTTGCCGGGACAATCACCATACCAGTCTTTTCCGGGCTCGACAGGGCGCTCGCCTGCCGGAGCAGGTTGTCGCGAAGCGCGGCGGCATTCGGGTCGGTCGGCGAGTTGAACGACCCGATGAGCACCTTGCTCGAGGTCCGGTCGTGGTAGACGTAAGCTTGTTGGCCCGTGGTCTTCACCATCGGATCTTTCGAGATCTTGGAGGCGAGTCGCTCCGCGTCCTCGGCGGCGGTGGCCAGGGGGCTACGACCCAGGGCCTGGCTGCCGCCGAGCGACTGGTTCATGTCGATGTTCAGCGCGGCGGAGCCACTGAAAATCTTCGACCGGCCGGTGAACTCCGCGATCTGGAGCGAGTAGCGACCCGGGCAGTTGAAGATACTCCGAGGTCCCTGATTCATTTGCGCGATCAGCGGATCCTGCTTACCCGGGAAGATGTCCTGGACCGGGACGAAGGGGTTCGTCGTCCGGATCGCCTGCTTGAGACCCTCGCGAACGAACGTCCGCCCGAGCGCCTCGCCCCAACTGTGACTCTCTTTCATGTTCTCAAGGCACTTCGGCTTGATCTTCTTGACCTTGTGCAGGAGGACTTCCGAGCCCTTCAAAGTCTTCTCGTTGCCGACGAGGACGACCGCCTCGTCGGTGGACCGGAATTTCTCCGGCGGGGTCAGGCGTGAACGGGCCGCGGCACGCTCGGCGGTCGGCGGAACTCCCCAGATATTGCTGTTGCGCGGGAAGTCCTTCAGGCGGAGGATGTAGGCGGGGAGGTTGTAATCCCTCCTCAACTCGAGGACGAGCGCGAGGGCCTGCTGCTCGGAGCCGGGGCCGCGGAACGGGCGAGCCATGACCATGAACGGGCCGGCTTCCTTGGTGAGGAGATAGGGCTCGAGCGGGTCGTGGTCGACGAGCATCGGCCCGCGAGGGTCCGGCGTCGTGGGCGCGGTCGAGGTCGCGGCCGGGACGACGTTCTTATCCACCCGAGCGGCGGCGGGCGCCCCGCGTCTCGCCGCGTTGCGCGAGACGGGAGACTGGGCGAAGACGGTCCACGCGGTCAACGAGCTGGCCAGGGCCAGGGCGACGATCGGCGCTTTCATGGGCGATCCCCCATCCTGTCGGGTTCGCGAATGTGCAGGCAGGAGGGGTACCCGTCCTTGGGTCCTCCGTGTCCCGCCTCGGGCCTATTGGTACCGGAACGGTCGCGAGGTTGTGGAAGCGCGTTGTCGTGTCGGCGACGTGAGGGCCGGACTCTAGCAGAACTCCCAAAGAGGGGCCAGATCGATTACGGCCCATTCTTTCGGAGACTTGAGTGTTTCCACTCACGTCGCGAACGGCCAGTCCTCGCCGAGGGCTTCGCGCTGGAGCCGTGTCAGTCGATCGATCCCGAACTCGCCGAGCGTCGTGAGGGCCTCGAGTTGACCTCGCGAGAAGGTCCCCCCTTCGCCGGTTCCCTGGAGCTCGACGAACCCGCCGCGACCGAGCCGGACGACGTTGAAGTCGACGTCGGCCGAGGAATCCTCGCGGTAGTCGAGGTCGAGGACCGGCTCCCCATCGACGATCCCCGTGCTGACGGCCGCGATGCTGTCGCGCAAGACGGAACGGGCCGCCTCGCCGAGCCTGGCGCAGAGGCCGTCGACGACGGCGATGAACGCGCCGGTGATGGCGGCGGTCCTCGTGCCGCCGTCGGCCTCGATCACGTCGGCGTCGACGTGGACCGTCCAGGGGCCGAGCGCCTTCGTGTCGATCACCGCGCGCAGGCTCCGGCCGATCAATCGCTGGATCTCGGTCGAACGGCCGTCGGGCCCTCGCGACTTCCGGGTCGGCGTGCTCCCCGGCAGCATCGCGTATTCGGCCGTCAACCAGCCGATCCCTTTGCCCTCGAGGAAAGGCGGGACCTTGTCCGAAATCTGCGCCGTGACCAGCACGGTCGTCCCGCCGGAACGGTAGAGGACGCTCCCCGGGCTGTTCCTCGCAAACCCGCGATCGATCTTCACCGGTCGCAATTCGTCGGGACGTCGACCGTCGTGTCGGCTCATCGTAGGCTCCCGGTGCGCTTTGTTTATAGGGATGTTCACGTCCGAAACCCAACACCCAAGAATCGGTGCCAGATCTTCGGATACAGGCTCGAAGCCGATCCCGAAACCCGGCCTTTTCGTGAAGACCGGATTACTGACGGAATAAACGACGACGTCCCAGGCGGAGTCGGCAGCGTCGACCGCGTCGGAACCCGGTTCTTAAGAAAGGACCGGGTCTCGACAAGGACTCACTTACCCCCGGTCGAAGCAGCCTAAGGTTTGGGGGCGAAGCCCTCGGGCCATCTCTCGGTCAGTTGCCAGATCAGGAGGGCCTTCTGGAGATGGAGCCGATTGGCGGCCTGGGGGATGACCACGCTACGAGATCCGTCGAGGACCTCCGACGTGACCTCCTCGCCTCGGCGGGCGGGGAGGCAGTGGAGGAAGATCGAGTCGGGGCGTGCCGAGTTGAGCAGTTCTTCGTTGACCTGGAACGGAGCGAACGCCGCGGCCCTGAGCTCGGCCTCGTGCTCCTGGCCCATGCTCGCCCAGACGTCGGTGTAAATGACGTTGGCACCGACCAGGGCGCGTCGGGGGTCGTGCTCGACCACGAGCGAATGACGCGGGAAGGTCGACTCGAACTTGGCGCGGAAGTCGGCCGGGAACTCGTAACCGACGGGCGACGCCAGCACGAACTCGAGGCCGAGCAGCGCCGAGGCCAGGGCCAGCGACCTGGCCACGTTGTTGCCGTCGCCCACGAAGACGAGCTTGATGCCGTCGAGCCGCCCGAGGGTCTCCTGGATCGTCAGCACATCGGCCAGGGCCTGGCAGGGGTGGGCCGCGTCGGAGAGGGCGTTGACGATCGGGATCGTGGCGTGCCTGGCGAGTTCCTCGACGGTCGCGTGCGCGAAGGTCCGGACCGCCAGGGCATCGACGTACTGGCTGATGACCCGGGCGAAGTCGGCGATACTCTCGCGAACCCCCATGCCGACGTCTTTGCCGTGCATGAAGATGGAGCTACCGCCGAGCTGCGCGATCGCGGCCTCGAAGCTCACGCGAGTCCGGAGTGAGGGCTTCTCGAAGATCAGGCCGAGCGTCCTGCCCGACAAATACGGCGGACGCTCTCCTTGCGCATCGCGACGCTTCAGCTCGATCGCATGGTCGAGAAGGTCGCGGGCTTCGTTGGCCGAGATGTCGAAGAGATCGATCAGGTGGCGAGTCATGGGGGCAGCCTCCACTGTGGCGGTCAGGACGGCTGCCGACGAAGCACATCGACCAGGACGGCACACCCCTCGTCGATCTGGTCATCGCCGAGGTTCAGTGCCGGCAGGAGTCGCACGACGTTTCCGTGGGTCGCGTTGATCAGGAGCCGACGTTCGAGGCACTCGGCGACGACCGATGACGCGTCGAAGGAAAGCTCAAGGCCGATCATCACGCCAGCGATCCGGATGTCGCGGACCAACTCGGGACGTTCCTTCTTGAGGGCTTCGAAGTGGCCTCGGAACCGTTCCCCGATGGCCGTCCCTCTCTCGAGGAGGTCTTCCTCCTCGATCGTTTCGATCGCGGCGAGCCCCGCACGACAGGCGATGGGATTCCCCCCGAAGGTGCTGGCGTGCAACCCGGGCTTGAGGGCCGCCGCCACCTCGGGCCGAGCCATCATGACCCCCGCGGCGACGCCCCCAGCCAGGGCCTTGGCGCAGGTCAGGATGTCGGGAGTGATGTCCGAGTGCTGATAGGCGAACCACTTGCCGGTCCGCCCCAGGCCCGTCTGGACTTCGTCGAGGATCAAAAGGACCCCGCGCTCATCACAGGCTTCGCGAAGGCCGGCGAGGTAACCGGGCGACGGGACATTCACGCCCCCTTCGCCCTGGATCGGCTCGACGATCACGGCAGCGGTCTGGTCGTCGAGGACGGCCTTGACCGCGTCCAGGTCGTTGTACGGTACGTACGAGAACCCCGGGAGCATGGGTCCGAGGCCCTCGTGGTACTTCGGCTGGGCGGTCGCCGTCAGCGCGGCGTAGGTCCGACCGTGGAACCCGTGCTCCATCGAGACGATCTTGAATCGACCCGAGGGATGACCGTAGGCCCGGGCGAGCTTGATGGCGGCCTCGTTCGCCTCGGCACCGCTGTTACAGAAGAAGCACTGGCCGCCGAAAGAACGGGTCGAGAGGGCCTCGGCGAACGCCCCCTGGGCCTCGATGTACCAGGTGTTCGGCACATGGATCAACCGGCCCACCTGCTCGCGCACCGCCTCGACGATCTTGGGCGGGCAATGACCGAGCAGGTTGCATCCCCAGCCGGGGAAGAAGTCGAGGTAACGGTTCCCCTCCGCGTCCCAAATCCACGAGCCCTCGCCCCTGACCAGGCAGACCGGATAGCGTCGATAATTGGGGATTACGTACTGGCCGAACTGGGCAATCGTCTCCGCGGAACTCTGATTCGCGACTGGCGCCAAGGCAGGAGCTCCCATCATGGCCGGCGGGCCGGCGAAGGGTGATTCGGGGACACGGCGATCACGTCGAGACGAGGCCCGCACCCGCGACAGGGCCGGGCCGGGGACCGTCAATGCCTGGCGAGGTCCGAATTCCGAGCCTTGGACCGTTTATCCAGGTCCTTCAGCCCGATTTCGGTCCCGATGCCGGTCTCGGTATACATCTCGAGCAGGAGCGAGTGGCGGAGCCTGCCGTCGATGATGTGCGTCTTTCCCACCCCTTGCGCCAGGCTCTCGAGGCAGGCCTCGACCTTGGGGATCATCCCCTTGTCGATGACCCCTTCCCTGATCAGGGCGTGGCACTCGTCGGGTGACAGACTCGGGATCAGACTCCGAGGTTCATTCCGGTCGCGGAGGATGCCCGGTGTGTCGGTTAGGAAGACCAGTTTCTCGGCCTTGAGCGCCTCGGCGACCGCGGCCGCCGCGGTGTCCGCGTTGACGTTCAGGAGGCGACCGTCCTCCGCCTCGGCGAGCGAGGGGAGTACGGGCACGACGCCCGCAAGGCAAAGGTTCTCGATCGGCGGGACGTCGACCTCGTCGACTTCGCCGACGCGCCCCAGGTCGATCTCGTTCCCCGCCCCGTCCGGCAAGGTCAGGCGGTGCCCGAAGAGGCATTGCGTCGTCTTGTGGTGGAGACCGGCCGCGCGACCGCCATATTTGGTGATATGTCGGACGATGTCGGCGTTGATCTCCTCGGCGAGCACCCGCGCGACGATGTCGAGCGTCGCGTCGTCGGTGTACCGCCTCCCCTGCACGAAGCGGGCCTCGAGGCCCGCCTTCTCCATCGCGAAGGTGATCGCCTTCCCGCCGCCGTGCACGACCACGGGGCGCATCCCCACGGTTTGCATGAAGACGATGTCGACCAGGAGGGCACGGAGCGACTCGGGATTCTCCATGACGGAGCCCCCGAGCTTGATCACCGTGAATCGGCCGTGGAACTTGCGAATGTAGCCGAGAGCCTCGATCAGGACGTCCGCCTTGCGGATCGCTTCTTCATACAACGTCGTGACCCCCACTGCCTGTCCCAAACGGTCGATGGCCAAACCACCATTGTCCTCACCTCGGGCGGTTTTGTAAAGCCCTTGCCAAACGTCATCCATGCTCGCAGCACAAGCTCACACACATGCGACGATCACCTCGGCACCAGGCTAGCCCGGAGGGGCCGCACTCACACCCGACGGGCCGGGCAACGGGATGGTGAAATCATGCGTCCCTGATTAGAATGAAAGCGGAGTCGTCTCATTCCGAACCCGGGCAAGACTTCGGGATCCCGTCGATGCGGTCGATTCGAATTGGGCCCCGTCGAAGACCAGTCGTCGAGGGCGTGATCCACGACCCGGAGTTCGACGTGCCGAGACGGCCACCCCGGGTCGTCCTCGAATCCCAACTCGCCGCGCACCAGCGGTTGGTCGCGAACCCGTTCCTTGCGTTCCTGGCCTTGATCGTGTGGGTCATGGGGATCCACTTCGCCTATTCGAGCAAGGACCTCCCGATCCTGATCATGTTTTTACTCGGGCTGATCGGAATCGGCCTCCTGTTCCAGTACCACTGCCTCGATTGCGGGTCGACCGGGAACCTGTTGCGCTGGCGGCGACACGCGTGCGAACGGGTCATCGCCAGGCAGGAATCGGGGCGAGTGCGACGATTCCGAGGCCCGAACCCCGCGATCCAGACCCTCCTCTGGTCCTACATGGCGATCCTCGCGGCGATCTTCGCCGCGGTCACGGCCGTCTTTTCACCTTGATGCGGACCGCCCAGCCCGCGTCGGCCATCCCCCACGCGCAGGCGAGATCGTGTCCGCCTTGACAGTTCCTCCCGACCCGCAAGATAATTACGTTCCGCCAGGTCTCGCGACCCGCGCGGAGCGATCTTTTCGCGCTCATGTTGAGATCTCAGTGGTGCTGAGATCGATCGGTGAAAGCCCTATCGTGTAACACTCTCAACGCTTGTGATGCGAAGCCCCGGAGTCGACCCGACCCGAGGCTTCGCCCAACGCCCGCTTGGCTCCTCCCCGACGCATCAACGTACGCTATTCCCTCCTCGCCTGCGTCCAGGCCTTTTCCCGGGGTTCTCTGATGACCACGACCACCGCGACCGACACGCGATCTCGTCTCGAACAGATCCTCTCCGAGCGGATCATGGTCCTGGACGGTGCCATGGGCTCCATGCTGATGCGCCACAAGTTCAAGGAGGAGGATTTCCGCGGCGAGCAATTCCGCGACCATCCGAAGGAAGTTCTCCAGTGCTACGACTTGTTGACGATCACACAACCGCATGTGATCGAGGAGGTCCATCGCGCGTATCTCGAGGCGGGCGCCGACATCATCGAGACCAACTCGTTCGTGGCGAATGCCGTACAGCTCGCCGGTTGGGGGCTGGAAGACTATGCCTTCGAGCTGAACCGTGCCGCCGGCCAGCTCGCACGGCGAGTCGCGGACGAGATGACCGAGAAGACGCCGAACAAGCCCCGGTTCGTCGCGGGCAGCATCGGCCCGACCGATAAGACCGCGTCGATCTCACCGAAAATCAACGACCCCGGCTACCGCTCCATCAGCTTCGACGAGTTGGTCTCGGCGTACAGCACCCAGGTCGAGGGGTTGATCGCCGGCGGGGTCGACATCATCTTCCCCGAAACGTCGTTCGACACCTTGAACCTCAAGGCCTGCCTGTTCGCGATCGACCAGGTCTTCGAGAAGCTCGGGCGAAAGCTGCCCGTGATGATCTCGGGCACGATCACCGACATCAGCGGCCGGACCTTGATCGGCCAGACGACGGAAGCGTTCTGGGAGTCGGTCTCGCAATTCGACATGCTCAGCGTGGGCCTCAATTGCGCGCTGGGCGCGAAGCAGATGAGGCCTTTCATCGAGACGCTTTCAAATCAATCGCATAGTTTCATCAATTCCCACCCCAACCTTGGATTGCCGGACGGCTTCGGCGGCTTCACCGACACGCCCGAGAACATGGCCGCCACCATCGGCGAGTTCGCCGCCAACGGCTGGCTCAACATCATCGGCGGGTGCTGCGGCTCGAACCCCGAGGTCATCCGCCTGATCTCGGAGACTGTCAGCAAGTATCCCCCCCGACAGCGCCCCAAGCGATCGACCCATAGCAGCTACAGCGGCCTCGAGTCGCTCACGCTGACGCCGGAAACGAACTTCATCATGGTCGGCGAGCGGACCAACATCACCGGCTCGAAGAAGTTCGCCCGCCTGATCCGCGAAGATCGTTACGACGAGGCGCTCGCCGTGGCTCGCGACCAGGTCGAGGGCGGGGCGAACATCATCGACGTGAACATGGACGAAGGCCTGATCGACGGGCCGAAGGCGATGACCCGGTTCTTGAATCTCATCGCCTCGGAGCCCGACATCGCCAAGTTGCCGATCATGATCGACAGCTCCAACTGGGATGTCATCGAGGCTGGGCTCAAGTGCGTCGCCGGGAAGTCCATCGTCAACTCGATCAGCCTCAAGGAGGGCGAGGAGGAATTCCTCCGACGCGCGAAACTCGTCAAGCGGTATGGGGCCGCCGCGGTCGTGATGGCGTTCGACGAGCACGGTCAGGCGGTCACCGCCGATCACAAGGTCGAGATCTGTGCTCGCAGCTTCAAGCTCCTCACCGAGACCGCCGGCTTCCAACCGTGCGACATCATCTTCGACACGAACATCCTCACCGTCGGCACGGGGCTCGAGGAACACAACAACTACGCGGTGGAGTTCATCGAGGCGGTCCGACGTCTCAAGGTGATGTTCCCCGAGGCGAAGACGAGTGGCGGCGTCAGCAACGTCTCCTTCTCCTACCGCGGCAATGACACCGTCCGCGAAGCCATGAACGCGGCTTTCCTCTACCATGCGATCCGCGCCGGGCTCAGCATGGGGATCGTCAACGCGGGCCAACTCGCCGTGTATGACGAGATCCCCAAGGACCTCCTCGAGCGCGTCGAGGACGTCCTGCTCAACCGCCGCCCGGACGCTTCCGACCGTCTGACCGAGTTCGCCGAGACGGTCAAGAAGAAGGGCAAGAAGGATACGGGACCGGACGTCTCCTGGCGGCAGGGGCCGGTCGAGGAACGCCTCAAGCATGCCCTCGTCACCGGCACGGCCGACTATGTCGAGGCCGACGTCGAGGAAGCCCGCCAGTCCTACCCGCGCCCGCTCTCGATCATCGAAGGGCCGCTCATGGACGGCATGAACGTCGTCGGCGACCTGTTCGGGGCGGGCAAGATGTTCCTGCCCCAGGTCGTGAAGAGCGCGCGGGTGATGAAGAAGGCGGTCAACTACCTCATGCCCTTCATGGAGGAGGAGAAGTCCAAGGGGGGTGGCGTGAGGAAGGCCCGTGGCAAGGTCCTCATGGCCACGGTCAAGGGAGACGTCCACGACATCGGCAAGAACATCGTCGGCGTCGTCCTCGGCTGCAACGACTACGAGATCATCGACCTCGGCGTCATGGTCCCCTGTGCGACGATCCTCCAAAGGGCTCGCGAGGAGTCGGTGGACATGATCGGGCTGTCGGGCCTGATCACCCCCTCACTTGATGAGATGGTCCACGTCGCCAAGGAGATGGAGCGCGAAGGCTTCGAGGTCCCGCTGCTGATCGGCGGCGCCACGACGAGCCCCAAGCACACCGCGGTCAAGATCGCCCCGAGCTATCACGGGAGCGTCATCCACGTCAAGGACGCCTCGCGTTGCGTCGGCGTCGTCGATCGGTTGAATCGCCCCGAACTGCGTGAGCAGTTCGATCGCGAGAACCGCGAAGCCCAGGAGAGCGATCGCGAGAGCTTTTCGCGACGGCGCCAGCGCAAGCTCGTCAGCTACGCCGATGCCCTCGCCCGTCGTTTCACCATCAACTGGGCCGAGTCGCCGGTCTCGACGCCTTCGTTCCTCGGTCCTCGCGTCCTTTGCAACTATCCGCTCGGCGAGCTCGTCGATTACATCGATTGGTCGCCGTTCTTCATGTCCTGGGAACTCAAGGGGAAGTACCCCGCCATCTTCGACGACCCGATCGTCGGGACCGAGGCCAAGAAACTCTTCGACAACGCCAGCAAGTTGCTGAAACTGATCATCCAGCAGAAGCAACTTACGGCCAACGCGATCTATGGCTTCTTCCCGGCCAACTCCGATGGCGATGACATCGTCCTCTACGAGGACGAGTCGCGGACGACCGAGCGTTGCCGACTCCCGATGCTCCGGCAACAGTGGGAGCGCGAGGGACAGACCTCGTTCCGCAGCCTGGCCGACTACATCGCGCCCAAATCGTCGGGCATCCCCGACTATTTGGGGGCCTTCGCGGTGACGACGGGCATCGGCATCGAAGCGCTCGTCGAGGCCTTCGAAAGCGACGACGACGACTACAACTCGATCACCGTCAAGGCCCTGGCCGACCGGCTCGCCGAGGCCTTCGCCGAGCACCTCCACGAGCGTGCCCGGCGCGACTGGGGCTACGGGCGTGACGAACGCCTTTCGAAGGAAGAGCTGATCGACGAGAAGTATCGCGGAATCCGGCCCGCCTCGGGCTACCCGACCTCGCCCGACCACACCGAAAAAAAGGTGCTCTGGGAAATCCTCGACATCGAGGCGGCGACCGGGATCCGCCTCACCGACTCCTACGCCATGTACCCCGGCGCCGCGGTCAGCGGGCTCTACTTCGGACACCCGCAAGCCCGCTATTTCGCCGTCGACATGATCACCCGCGACCAGGTCGAAAACTACGCGGCGAGGAAGCGGATGCCGATCGCGGAGGTCGAGCGCTGGCTCGCCCCGAACCTCTCGTACGATCCGGATTGATTCCGGGCCGACTTGCAGGGGGGCGCAGGGGACTCGCCCCGGGCCTCCGACCGAAGTCCCCCCGTCCACGGCCCGACTGTTGCACGACTTCGGCTGAAGGTCGGGACTCAGGATCTTCCACGACGATTCCAAGGCCATAAATCCGACGCACCCGAGGCTCGAGGCTAGGTCAAGTCACGCGGGTGCTTTAGGATTTCATTGTGGACTCGTTCGACGAGGCTGCTTCGGCCTGGTCGAAGGGGACACGACCCAGCACTCGAGGTACTCTCATGAAACGACACCGCCAGGTCGTATTCGCCGCAGTCCTCTCGGCCTCGACGCTCACCCTTGCGCTCGCGCAAACGCCGCCGGCGTCACCACCGCCCCCGCCGACATCCGCCCCGGCCGTTCAGCCGGCATCGGCTCCGAATCGCCCCGCAGCCGCACCGGTCAAGCGGGCGCAGTCAAAGACCCGGCGTCAGAGCATCGTCCATCATTATCCCTATCCCTATCCCGCCTACTACCACGGCGATCGTTCGGCCGGATGGAGGAACCCGGGCGGGGTCGGACGCTTCGCCGAATATTATCCCGCGGGCAATCAGATGCAGATCGACAACTCCAACGAGCACGATGCCGTCCGCGTCGCGACCTTCGGCGACGGGGGAGTTCCGACGCGACAGGAACAAATGCAAGCCCAGCAGATCGGCATCCAGCGCGAAAACTCGATCATGCGTCACATCGACAACTACGCACGGCCTTCTTACGGCTACGGGATGGGCGTTGGATACTTCGGCGGCTTCTATTGAGCCGCAATTCGGGTGGCTGCTCGGCGGGCTGCGGGCCTCCCGACTTCCCGTCCGGCCGACGCGAACGGGCCGAGGGATCCTGTTGAGCCCCCGGCCCGATCCTCATTCAAACCCGGTCGATCAAAGCGGTCGAAAGGGTTCTCAGTCTTCCTCAATCCCGGCTCGCGACTTGGTCCAGCGATCGACGAGGTTCTGTTGGACGTTCGGAGGGACGGGTTCGTAGGACTTGAACTCCATCGTGAACGAGCCCCGGCCCCCGGTCATGCTCTTCAGGTCGGTGGCATACCGGAGCACTTCGCTGAGCGGGACGGTCGCCTGGATCGACTGGAGGCCGCCGGCCTGCGACTCCATGCCCGTGATGTGCCCTCGTCGCGTCGACAGGTCGGCGGAGATGTCGCCGAACTTGTCGATGGGGACGATGACCTCGAGCGAGACGATCGGTTCGAGCAAGCTCGGCCGGGCGGCGACGAACGCCTTGCGGAACGCCGTTGCGGACGCCGTCTTGAAGGCTTGCTCCGAGCTATCGACCGCGTGCGAGGAGCCGAAGAAGACCTCGACCTCGACGTCCACGACCGGATTGCCCGACACCACCCCCTTCTCCAGCTGCTCGCGGACCCCTTTCTCCACGGCCGGGATGTACTGGCTGGGGATTACCCCTCCCTTCACCGCGTCGATGAAGTGGAAACCGTCGCCACGAGCCCGGGGCCGGACGCGAAGTTGCACGTCGGCGAATTGACCACGGCCCCCGGTCTGCTTCTTGTGCCGGTGATGGGCCTCGGACTCGCCGGAGATCGTCTCGAGGTAGGGAACGTGGGGGACATGCGTGTTGATGTCGAGCTTGTAACGGTTCTTCAAGCGATGTTGGATGACGTCGAGGTGGAGCTCGCTCATCCCCGAGATGACCAGCTCGTGCGTCTGCGAGTCGCGGCGGAACTGGAAAGTCGGGTCTTCGTCGGCGATCTTGGTGAGGCCGACCGAGATCCTCGGCTCATCCTCTCGGGTCTTGGGCTCGACCGCCCGAGGCACCATCGGCGTAGGAAACTTGATCGGCTTCATGACCATGTGGGTGGCGTGCCCATTGCCCGCGCCGGTGACGGTGTCGGAAATGTGCAGGTCGTCGAATTTGGCGATGGCGATGATGTCGCCGGCGATCGCCTCCTTGACTTCCTCCTGCGTCTTGCCCTGGAGCCGGTAGAGATGGCCCGGCTTGCCGGTCTTGCCCGTCCGGAGATTGACCAGGGTCGTGTCGTGGGAAATCCGGCCGGAGTGGATGCGGAGGAAGCTGAGCTTGCCCATGAAGAGGTCGTTGCTCGTCTTGAAGACTTGCGCGACGAGCTCGCCGTCCTCGTGGGGTTCGAGCTCGACTTCGGCGTCCTCGACGTCGTCGCGGGCGGCCAATCGGTGGACGTCCGTCGGGTTCAGGCTGCAATCCGCGAGCAGGTCGAGGAGTTCCCGGAGCCCGATGTCCTTGCGGGCCGAGATGCAGACGACGGGCACGAGTTCGCCTCGGGCGATCGCGTGGCAGGCGGCGGTCCGGAGCTCCTCGATCGGGAGCGTCTCGCCTTCGAGGTAACGGTTCATCAGGTCTTCATCGGTCTCGACGATCTGCTCGACGACCATCTGATAGGCTTCGGCCGGATGCATCGGGCAGCCGTCAGGGATGTCGGCGGGTGGGTCGAGGACGTCGATGATCCCCGTGAGCGACGTTCCTTGCCCGACCGGGACGAAAAACGGGACGCATTGGTGCCCGAAGCCTTCGCGCAGGCGTTCGAGGGCCGCGAGGAAGTCGACGTTGTCCGCGTCCATCTTCGTCAGGCCGATGATCCGACCGAGCTTCAGCCGGGTCGCCTCGTGGAAGATGCGCCTGGTGTTGACCTCGATGCCGGAAGCGGCGGCGACGGCCAGGACGACGTTCTCGACCGCGGCGAGGCTGCTGAGGGCATTGCCGATGAAGTCGGGATATCCCGGCGTATCGATGAGATGGATCTGTTTGTCGTGCCACTCGAGGTGCAGGAGGTGGGAATCGATCGTGAAGTGGCGACGCTTCTCCTCGTCTTCGACGTCGGAGATGCTGGTCCCGTCATCGACCGAGCCGCGACGGTCGATGGCCCCCGAGGAATAAAGAAGGGCGTCGGCAAGGCTGGTCTTGCCCGACGCCCCATGTCCAGCCAGGGCAATGTTGCGGATGTCCGTGAGGTGATAGGTCGTGGTCATGGCGTCTCGTCTCCCGTGGGTGTGGGTCTGAGTCATTCGCCTTGGGGCCGACGACCCGAACACCCGGAAAGGAAAGGAGACGAACCCGACGAGGCCCGCCTAGGGTGTCGGAGAATGGTCGCCGGCCCGTTCCCGGGCTTCGCGTAGCCGGAAACGACCGTCATAAAGGGCGCGCCCGACGATGCAGGCCACGACGGGCAAGGCCGCCAGGTGCGCCAGATCCTCTAACGTACCGACGCCCCCCGATGCGATCACGGGGGTCTTGAGGCGTACGGCGAGCGCCTCGGTGGTGGCCAGGTTCGGCCCCTCGAGCATGCCGTCGCACGCGATGTCGGTATACACGACGCCCCCGAGGGGCAGGTCATCGAATTGTTCGGCCAGGTCCACGGCCTCGACCGAAGAGACGTCCAGCCAGCCGGCGGTGGCAACCCGGCCATCTTTCGCGTCGAGCCCGAGCACCAACCTTTGCGGGTAAGCTCGGCTCATGGCCCGGAACCAGTCCGGGTCTTTCAAGGCCTGGGTCCCGACGATGACACGTTCAATCCCCGCGTCGAGCCAGGTTTTGATCGTCGCCTCGTCGCGGACTCCGCCCCCCAATTGACACGGGACGTGGACTCGGCCGAGGATCGCTCGGACCGCGTCGACGTTGACGGGCCGCCCGATCTTCGCGCCGTCGAGGTCGACCAGGTGGATTCGGGTGGCCCCCTCCTCCTCCCAGCGTGCGGCCATGGCCGCAGGATCGTCGCCGAAGACCGTCTCCTGGGCATAATCCCCCTGGCGAAGGCGCACGCAGCAACCCCCCCTGAGGTCAATGGCCGGGATCACTTGCATGGCTTCACCAAATCTTCCGCGGCCCTACCGCAAATGTACTGTAGCCGCGCCCCAAACCCGTCGCAAGCACCTTGTCCGAATCCGGAAAAGGGGACGATCGCGGTCAAAGCGCGGCGAAGTTGGAATACATCGCCAGCCCGACACGCTGGCTCTTCTCGGGGTGGAACTGGCAGGCCATCAGGTTGTCGCGCCAGACGAGCGCGGGGAACAGTCCGGAGTGGTCGGACTCCGCGGCGACGTCCTCGGGATGATTGGCGACGGCGTGATAGGAGTGGACGAAGTAGACCGAAGGCTCGGGATCGATCCCCGCCAAGATCGGCGCCGGTCGGCGGATCTGAAGCGTGTTCCAGCCCATGTGGGGGATCTTCAAGCCAGGGGCCGGCTTGAACCGGACGACCCGGCCCGGGATCAGGCCAAGCCCTTCATGTGTGCCGTCTTCCTCACTCCAATCAAACAGGAGTTGGAGGCCCAGGCAGACACCCAAACAGGGCTTGCCGGCGTGGACTACCTCGCGAAAGGCCTCGCCCAGGCCCGTCTTCCGCAGCTCCGCGGCCGCGTCGGCGAAGGCCCCGACCCCCGGTAGGATGGCCTTATCGGCGTGTCGGACCCGGTCCGGGTCGGACGTGATCTCTGCCTTGGTCCCGACCGCCTCGAGCGCCTTCTGGACGCTCCGGAGATTCCCCATCCCGTAGTCAATAATGACAATCATGATCGTTGCGCTTGATCCTCGAGCCTGCCATCTCCCGCAACGATCGTAACACTCGACGCCCACACTCACAACTCGGGCCGACGCGTGAGCCGCTCAGCGGACCTTCTTGGCGGAGCTGGATTCGCTCGTCCCTTGTGCGACCGGGAGCCACTTGTCGTCGTCTCGCATCCCCTGGGACCCGAGGTCGTCCCTGCGGTGGGTCCTGGGAAGGTTGAGCAGGTCGTCCGGGTTCGAAGCGTCGTCATCGCCTTCGGCGGTTGGGGCGGGGATCTTCGTGAAGGGCGACGGGCGTCGCTTCCGGGTCGACCGGGCGGCCGGGAGTGCCTTGGGTGAATCGGAATTCCCCCAACCATCGTCACGATTCGCGGTCGAGGTCCCTTCCTCGCCGAGAGAACCGCCGTTCTGGCTCAACGCGTGCCGAGCGTCGTCGAGTCGAGCCTTGAGCATGCCGTTATCGTCTTCTTCGAGGACCAGTCGGTCCTCGATTTCTCGATTCTCGGACTCGAGGGTCGCCATCTGAGTGCGGAGCTTTTGATTCTCCTGCTCGAGATGGCTGACGCTCGACTTCAAGGCCCCGACCGTCGTCCTCCTGGTGAGGACGGAATCCGTCCCCGAGCAGCCGGCCAGGAGGCACGTGGCGGCCAGGATGAGGCCGAATCGCTTTGTGGCGCCGCTCAGCATATCGAAACCTGGCCGTCTTCGGCGTCGCTTGGGGACGGAGTTCGGGCTTTGGATCGAACCAAACCTCGCGGGACGTTGCCGACGAAGCTCGGGGGGTCCGACGAGCCAGTGGTCGCGGCGTTCGCGCCCAACCGGCCCGGAAGAACGCGCGTCTTCTCTCTTAGATCGGCCAGAAGAGCCTTCACGACCATCGAGAGTCCGAAAACCCTTCGGTTGTCTTCGAGGCGTAGTCGGTCGGAGGCCGGTCCTCGGCCAATTCCGTCGGACGTTCCTCCGCCCAGGGGGCGGCGTGATCTCGCCTGCGCTTGAGCGAGTACACCAGTGTCATCGTCAGCGCCGTGGCGACCGAGCCGACCAGCGCACTCGAGAGGATGACCAGGCCGAGCGAGCTGGACAGGCTGCCGAGCCCGAACGGGAACGCCACGGTCACGGGCGCATTGTTCGCCCAGATGAACCAGAGCATCAGGCCAAGGACCATCGCGAGGGCGACCAGGCGTCGATAAACCCAGAGGTTGCGGACGATCGAGTGCCTGCGTCTCTTGTAGGGGGAAGGCATTAGAGACACTCCGATCAGGTGGGATTCGTCGGGAAGGCCCCGCTCACGTCTCCAGGCCCAACACCCACAAAGATACCATGCCGAGCGTCTTGAAGAATTCGGCCCCCCAGTATCGCCAGAGCCAGGGCCAGGAGAGGACGAGTGTGGCGGCCGCCATGCTGAGGTAGGGCCCGAAAGGGAGTTCGCGATCGGCGCTCGAGGATTTCCGCCCGCTGACAAGTTTTCCCACGTATCGCGTCAGTTTCCAAAGGGCGTGCGCGATCCCGAAGAACGGGGCCAGGAAAAACGTCAGGACGGCGGCCTGCCACCCGAGGAATGCCCCGATCATCGCCATCAAGGTCACGTCGCCGAAACCCATTGCCTCCCTGCGGAAGATGACCGACCCGACGATGCGGACGGTCTGGGTCAGCCCACCCCCGGCGAGCAAGCCGGCCACCCCGATCCAGAAACCCGACATCGGAGTAAGCGCCGAGGATGGGACGGGCCGAATCTCCGGGAACCATGCCCCCAAGCCGATGCCGACCACCATCCCGGTCACGGTGATCTCGTCCGGGATGATCATCAGGTCGTAGTCGATGAAGGTCGCGGCGACGAGGAGCGCGATCAGGATCGCGTGGTAGAACCAGACGCCGAAGAGCCCGACAGGCGCCTCGCCCGCCCAGCTCCTCGGCCCGTAGATGACGTCGACGACGAACAGCGCGAGATAGAATATCCCGACCAGCGCCTCGACCAGCGGGTATCGTGCGGAGATGGGGTCGTGGCAACTCCGGCACTTCCCCCCCAAAGCCAACCAGCCGAGGATCGGGATGTTGTCGCGTGCCGGGATGGAATTCCAGCACTTCGGGCAGTGGGAGCCCGGCCAGATCAAGCTCTTCTGGAACGGGATCCGGAACACGCAGACGTTGATGAAGCTCCCCACGACCGTTCCCAGGGCGAGGAGCCAGAGGCCGACGAGCAAGACGACCGGCAAGGAGAGGGGCATGGCGGACCTTCTCGTCGAGAGTTGTCAGATCAAGAGCGGGCGGGGATTGTCGGGGACCAGCGTTCGAGGATCGCGTCGACCACCTCGGCCGCCGATCTTCCCTCGGTGTTGATGACGGCGTCGGCCACGTCTCGATAGAGCGGCTCGCGTGCCTCGATCATTCCGGCGAGTTCGGCGATCGTCCCCGCCGAGGTCAGGGCGGGTCGGTCGGCCAGTCCTCGAGGGTCGGCGAGCAACCGGCCTTCGAGCACCGAAGGGTCGGCCGTGAGCCAGGCCACGAAGCCGAACGCCCGGAGTCTCGACCGGTTCGACGGCCGGAGCACCGCTCCGCCTCCGGTCGCCAGGACCAATCCGGTCCTCGAAGTCAGCTCGGTGAGCATCTCCTCCTCCCAATCGCGGAAGGTCGGCTCGCCAAACTCGGCGAAGATGGTCCGGATCGGCCGGCCGACTTTCGCCTCCAATTCGACATCGGCATCCGCGAACGGCCACCCCAGTCGTTCGGCAATGATCCGGCCGACGGTCGATTTCCCCGTCCCTCGCACGCCCACGAGGGCAAGGCCCCTGCGTTGATTCGTCTCGGTCGTCATTCGCGGAGCGGCCCCAACTTCCGTTTCAACGCCTCGCGCATGACGTCCTTCGGGGCCTCTTGCCCCGTGTACATCTTGAACTGCTCGGCCGCCTGATTGACGAACATGTCCACTCCCGTCACCGCCTTGCACTCGCGTTCCCTCGCGAGCTTCAAGAACATGGTGTTCTCGGGGTGGTAGATGGTGTCGAACGCCGTCATCCCCGGCTTGTTGAACGCGGCGGGGGGGACGGGCGTGTCGTCGACGTGCGGATGCATCCCCACCGGGGTGCAGTTGATCAGGATTTCCGCGAGCGTGCTCGCCCGCTGGGCCCAACTGATCGTCCGACAGCCGACCTCCTCGGCCAGGCTGGTCGCGCGGTCGTCGTGCCGGTTCGTGATGATGACGTTCGCCCCTCGGCGCACCAGGCCGAAGGCGATCGAACGGGCCACCCCCCCGGCGCCGAGGATCAGGGCCATCCGGTCCATGAGCGGGCTCGACGACTTTTCCCCCGTCGAACCGCCGAGGGCCTCTTCGAGCGACTCCATCGCGGCGCGGTAGTCGGTGTTGTACCCGACGCGCTTCCCGTCCCGGATCACGACCGTGTTGCAGGCCCCCGTCCGCTCGACGCCGCCGTCCTTCTTGTCGAGGACCTTGATCACGTCTTGTTTGTGCGGGATCGTCACGCTGAACCCGTTGATCCCGAGCCACTGCAGCTCTTTGAACGAGGGCTCGAGTCGACCTGCGGGGATCAGCAGCGGCACAAGGACCTTGTTCATGCCCAGGTGCCGGAACGCCGCGTTGTGGATCGCCGGGCTGAGGCTCTGTTCGATCGGGTCGCCGATGACCGCGAAGACTTCGGTCTCGGAGTTGATCTGGTCGTAGAAGTAATCTCGCTTCAGCTCGAGATACTTGAGCATGCCCGGCGCGAAGGTCCGCTCGGGGTTGAAGCCGGCGAAGGTGAACGGGGAGCCGTACTTGGCGTTCAGGACCCGGGTGAACACGCCGACCTGCCCCATCGCAATCGTGATGGTGGGGACCCCGGTCTTCGTCCCCAGCTCGAGGACGCGAAGGGACTCACCGAGGCTGGGGGCGTTGGTCGCGATCTTGACGATGTCCGCGTCCTGGTCGCGGCACTGTTTGGCGATCGTCTCGATGTCCTTCGGAGTCGTCTTCAGGTTGTGGTAGCTGATGATCCGTTTCGTCTTGCCGTACCGACGGATCTGCGAGGCGATGTCGACTTCGAGGTCGACATAGTCGACTCCCAGGGCGATCGCCTCACGCAGAAACTGCTGACGCTTCGCTTCCTCGCCTCGCCAAAGGCCGCCGTCGGCGCCTCGACGTAAGGTGAAGACGATCGGCGTATGCCGTTGGGCTAGGAGCCGCTTCATGTCGGGTTCGCGTCGGAGGCAATCCGCCCGGAGCTCGACGAGATCGACGCCGGCCGCGGCCGCCGCCTTCCATTCTTCGGCGAGCGACGCATGCCGCCCCCTCCCGATCGTCACGCAGATCATCGCCAGACTCCAAGACCCGGGCCCCCATCGACTGGCTCGAAAGCGGCGCCTCGGATCGATTGTACGACGAGATAAGGAGAAAGCGAAAGAGGGACGCAAACCCAGGCCATTCAGTCCCCCCTCCCCTCCATGGTCTCGTCTCGAAACCTTCTAACCCCTTTTCAAGTCAAGGTCTATGGCACCATTCTTCGCGCCACCCATTCCCGAGAACGAGAGATCTGACCTACCGACGACAGGACCACAATCAACCCCCATTTCACCCACTCGACAACACGGATTGGCTACCCGGATCTACGCCCCAACTCGAACTTCGAGGTTGCCGACGCCCCTCCGATCGGTTGAGGTATCGGTAACCGCGAGATAGATTGGTATTGTCGATCAAGGGAAGCCACCCTTTGGTCCGGCGATGAGCTCCTGCCCCATTCCCCCACCTTCGAGGGCATCGGATCATGAGGACGTGGTCAATCAGCCTGGCCCTGTTTCTCTGCGGCTCCTCGCAGGCTCTCGCCTTTGAGCCCTCGACGGCCCCCGTGCCTTCGTTCGATACGCAGGTCATGCCCCTGCTGAAAGCCCGGTGCGTCAAGTGCCACGGGCCCGCCAAGCGCGAAGGGGGCGTGAACCTGGCCACTCCGAAAGGAGTTGCGCGAGGCGGTAAGGAAGGAGTCGTCGTCGTCCCCGGCCAAGCCGAGGAAAGCGAACTCTGGGCCCGAGTCGCCGAGGATGAGATGCCCCCCGAAGAGCCGCTCGAAGCAGCCGAGAAGGAGATTCTCCGGCGCTGGATCGAAACGGGTGCCTCGGGGCTTCCCAAGATCAATCCTGGTGAACCCGAAGGGGCCGATCACTGGGCCTTCGCCCCCGCCGCTCGCCCCGAGGTCCCCGACGTCCGAGACGGACTTCGCGTCCAGAGCCCCGTGGATCGCTTCCTCCTGGCGAAGCTCGAGTCAATCGGCCTCACCTTCGGCCCCGAGGCCAATCGCTCGACACTCGTCCGTCGCGTCAGCTTCGACCTGACCGGCCTGCCCCCGACCCCCGAGGATGTCTCTCGGTTCGTTGAAGACGCCTCACATGACGCCTACGAACGGATGGTCGAGCACTACCTCGCCTCGCCGCATTATGGCGAGCGCTGGGGGAAATACTGGCTCGACACCGCCGGGTATGCGGACTCGAACGGCTACTTCAACGCAGATACCGACCGTCCCCTGGCCTACCGCTACCGAGACTACGTCATCCGATCCTGGAACGAGGACCGGCCGCTCGACGAGTTCGTCCGAGAGCAGCTCGCCGGCGACGAGATGGGCGGGTTCCGCGCCGGGGTCGAGGTCACGCCTAAGCTCGTCGACCAGCTCGTCGCCACCCATTTTCTCCGCAACTCCCCCGACGGCAGCGGCGAGAGCGACGGCAACGACGACGAGGTCCGGGCCGACAAGTACGCCGTCCTCGAGGGGACCACTCAGATCATCGGGTCATCATTGCTCGGGATGACCATGCAGTGTGCCCGCTGCCACGACCACAAGTTCGAGCCGATCTCGCAGGCCGACTACTACCGGATCTACGCGATCCTCTGGCCCGCCTACGACCTGGATCGCTGGGTCAAACCCCAGAAGCGAATCACCGAGGCCGCAACCCCCGTCGAGCTCGCCGCCTGGGAGTCGCGGGCACGCCAGGTCGACTCCGAAATCGCCGCCAAACGTAAGGAGTTCATGGAATGGGCGCGGCAGAATCGGCAGAAAGGGACCGTCCTCTTCCAGGACGACTTCGATTCGACCGAGCCCCTCGCCGCCCGCTGGAGCGCAACAGCCCCAGGAGACGACGCCCCGGCCGGGAACGTCTCGGTGAAAGTCGACTCCGAGTCGGCACCCGGGGCCCTCGCCAGAGACGGGACGCTCCGGATCATCGAGTCGGGGAGCGCGGGAAATCGCTGGCTCTCGACCCGGTCGGCCTTCGACTGGACCCCCGAGGAGAAGGGAAGCTGGGTCCAGGCCACCTTCGACCTCGTCGACACGAAGCTCGCCAAAGGGGACGGAGACGCGGAGCGGGTCGGCTACTACATCGCCTTGACGGACTATGACGACGGCGGTTCCAAGCCGGGTGGCAATATCCTCATCGACGGCAACCCCGCCGGAGGCGCGGCGATCGACGTCGACTATCCCGGCAACGACATGGATCACCGCGGCTTGATCGGCTCGGGCGGGTATTCCGCGGGACAGAACTACGGGGTCCGGGTTACGAACGTCGGCGGCGGGAAGTTCCTCCTCGAGCATCTGGTCAACGGCATCCCCGAAGGGAAGAGTCTGAAACTTACCGCCGCCGACCTCCCGGACGGGGGCTTCGGCTTCGAGTATTGCTGCGGTCGGAGTTTCATTGTCGATCATGTCTGCATCGAGTCCGGCAAGTCCGCTCCTTCGTCCGAGGGCAAGAGCTCGCCCGACGAGCTCGTCAACTCGAGGCGGAAAGAGCTCGACGACGCGTTGGCGGCGCTTTCCGCCCGCAAAGGGGACCGACCCGGCCAGGTCGCGGCCGTCTCCGACCTCTCGGCGAACCCGTCACCGACCCACCTGCTCCGCCGAGGACTTTACAACGACCCCGGCCCCAAGATCGACCCGGCCCCGCCTTCGATCCTGTCGGATCCCCAGAACCCGTTCGAGGTCCGTAGTCCCGAAAATGGGGCCCCATCCACCGGCCGACGCTCCGCCTTCGCCCGCTGGTTGACCCGGCCGGGCTCGCGCCCCGCGGCGCTCTTGGCCCGGGTCCTCGTCAATCGGCTCTGGCAGGCCCATTTCGGAGTCGGTCTCGTACCGACCGTCGACAACTTCGGCTACTCGGGCACTCCTCCAACCCACCCCGAGCTCCTCGAGTTCCTCGCGGATGAGCTCGTTCAACAAGGTTGGCGTCCCAAGGCCTTGCATCGCCTGATCCTCAATTCTGCGGCCTACCGACAGTCGAGCGAGACCACGACCGAGGCGGTGCGGATCGATCCTGATAACTCGATGTACTCACGCTACCCTGTCCTCCGCCTCAATGCCGAGGCGGTCCGCGACGCGATGCTCGCCGCCTCGGGCGAGCTCGACGACCGGATCGGTGGCCCCTACGTCCCGACCGTCCGATCCGATGACGGCGATGGGGTCATCGAGTCGGATGTCAAGGGCCCAAGGCGACGCTCGGTCTACCTCCAGCAGCGACGAACCCAGGTGGTGAGCCTCCTGGACGTCTTCGACGCCCCCTCGCTCGTGACGAACTGTTCGAGGCGAAATCCGACGGCGACGCCGCTCCAGTCGCTTAGCCTCCTCAATTCCCAATTCGCTTTGACCCGCGCCAAGGGACTTGCGACAAGGCTGCGAGAGCTCCGGGACGTGAACGCCGAAGCGAAGGTGGATCGAGCGTTTCTGCTCACGACCGGGCGTGCGCCGTCCGTTGACGAACGCTCGGCCGCACTCCAGTTCCTCGAGGCGCAGCCTTCGCAGTATCCCGGCCGGGCCGACGCCGTCGACCAATCCTGGGCCGACCTCTGCCAAATGCTGTTTGCAAGCAACACGTTTCTCTACGTCGAATGACCGCGAACCCCGGACGGACAGGCTCGCCCGCGACCTGCGGGCCGAGCTCAACTCGCGGGCGAATCCCCGAGCCACCGACCCGACGAAAGAAGGGACATGCCGATGCGGCCGATTGACGAGATGACGACACGACTGAGCCGTCGGGCCTTCCTCGGGCAGTCCTGCGGGGCCCTCGGGTCGCTGGCGCTCACGCAGTTGCTCTCCGACGAGGCCCGCGCCTCGCTCGTCCCCACCGCCTCCGCCCCCCGGGCCAAGTCGGTCATCTGCCTCTTCCAGCACGGCGGCCCGAGCCAGATGGACCTCTTCGACCCCAAGCCCGAGCTGACCCGCTGGCACGGGAAGCCGCACCCGGGGACGCTCGAGGTCCACTTCGACAAGCAGAAGGGGAACGTCCTCAGCTCCCCGTTCAAATTCCAGCCTCGGGGCCAGTCGGGGATCGAGCTGTCCGAGCTCCTCCCGTACACCTCACAGATCGTCGACGACGTGACCCTCGTCCGTTCGATGACGACCGAGTCGGTCGACCACGAGTCGGCCCTTCGGCTGATCCACACCGGCAAGTTCCAGGCGGGCCGTCCCACCCTTGGCTCGTGGGTCGTCTACGCACTCGGATCCGAAAATCGCGACATGCCGGCGTACGTCGTCCTCTCCGACCCGGGCGGCCCTCCCGTCGACGGCACGAGGAACTGGTCGGCCGGCTGGCTCCCGGCGACCTATCAAGGAACCCCGTTCCGCTCCGAGACCATGCCCGTCCTCAACCTGAAATCCCCCGAAGGGGTGACCGCCGGGGCCCGGTCGGGCCAACTCCGATTCCTCGACGAATTGAACCGGCACCACCTCCAGCGCCATCCGGGCAACAGCGAGCTTGAGGCCCGCATCGCCAACTACGAGACCGCCGCGAGGATGCAGACGGCTGTCCCCGAAGTCCTCGACATCCGCGGCGAGACCGAAGAGACGCGCCGACTCTACGGCCTGGACCGCGACGAAACGCGCGAGTACGGCACGCGCTGCCTCCTGGCCCGTCGCTTGGTCGAGCGGGGCGTCCGCTTCGTGCAGATTTTCATGAGCGGCCAGCCCTGGGACACCCACAGCAAGAACGCGGAGACTCTGAAAGGTCTCTGCGCCCGGACCGATCAGCCGAGCGCGGCCCTGGTCCTCGACCTGAAGCGTCGCGGCCTTCTTGATTCGACCATCGTCCTCTGGACCGGCGAGTTCGGCCGCCTCCCGATCTCTCAAGGGGCCGATGGCCGGGACCACAACCGCCACGCCTTCTCCCTCTGGCTCGCCGGCGGCGGCTTCCGCGGCGGCCATACCCACGGCAGCACCGACGACTTCGGTTACCAGGCCGTCAAGGATGAAGTCACCGTCCACGACCTCCAGGCCACCCTCCTGAACTCCCTCGGCCTCGACCACAAAAAGCTGACCTATCCCCACGACGGACGTGCAGACAGCCTCACCGATTCCGAGGTGACCAAAGCGAAGGTCGTCCGCAGCCTTTTCGCGTGATGCCGTTCCAAGGCCGAAGACCGCCGGGGGATCCTGTTGAGGACTCCCCCGAGGCGGTCCGTCGCATGGAACGACGTCAGCCTCGGAACACTTCGGGCTGGACCAGGCCGACCTTGTTCCCGTCGGCGACGACGAGGCCGGCGGGTCCACCACCGGTGCTCCACCCCGCGTACTGGCCGTCCTTGGTCAAGACATAGAGGGCAACCCCCGCGCTCAGCTTGCCGTCCTCGTCGCGGAAACGGGGATCGCGCGGGGTCACTTCTTCGACCCGCTCGGCGGCGAGCAACAACGCATCCTTGGCGGACTTCCCTTGCCGGAGGAACTCGACGCACAGGTAGGAAGTGCCGTTCAGGAGGTTCAACTCCCCGAGCCCGACCGACCCGCACCAACCGACCGTGTTGTCGAGGTAGAGCCCAAAGAATCCTCGGAGGAAGGCGATTGGGGGGGCTGAGGCCATCTCGAAATCCTCGCCGGTAGCGTACCCCTTCACCTTGGCCAAAGCCAGGCTTGCAAGGACCGGGACCTTCGCTCCAATATATTTATATATATTATGATTCCGTTATGACTTATTCCCGATACAGGCTTCCGACTGAATGCCGTGGTCGAGCCCGAAATCAGGACATGGAAACGAACGATCCCATAGGCGTCCAACAACACGTCGATTACGCTTGGGGTCGGTGCCTCCTCTCTCAGGCCCATCCCCACCTTCCAAGAACCGAGGGTCCATTGCGAAAGTACACGGCGGAATTCATCGGGACGTTCTTCCTGGTCTTCGCAATCGGCATGGCCGTGATCGGCCACAAGTCGGACGATGGGGTGATCCCACCCCTCGTGATCGGTTCGACGTTGATGGTCATGATCTACGCGGGTGGCCACATCTCCGGCGCCCACTTCAACCCGGCGGTCACCCTCGGGGTTTGGTTGCGTGGGCGCTGTGATACGAAGGATCTGGTCCCCTACATGATCGCCCAGGCCGTCGGCGCGGGCTTGGCGTCGGTCACCGTCATCTACTTGAAGGGGACCAGCGGCACGGGAGTCGATCCGGATGTTCCCAAGTGGTTCCTGGCCGAATTCCTCGGGACGTTCGCACTCGTCTATGTCGTCCTGAACGTGGCAACCTCGAAGGAAACGGCGGGCAACTCCTACTATGGGTTGGCCATCGGCTTCACGGTGCTGGCCATGGCGTTCTCGGTCGGTGGGATTTCCGGTGGTGCGTTCAACCCGGCGGTCGCTCTCGGCGCGTCGCTCATGGGATTGATCAAACCCTCGGCCGTCTGGATCCATCTCCTCTCGGATTTCGCCGCCGGAGCGGCAGCCGCCGTCGTCTTCCGCCAGCTCAACCCCGACGACGAGTAACCCGCAACCGACGACTCCGTGAATCCTTCCGATCGTAATGACGACCCTGGAGGATCCACACGGGATGCTCGTCGTCAGCGACTCGCACTATCTCGCTAACGTCAAGGTCGTTTGAAGAATCAACGGCGGAGCCATGGTGAGCCAACCCTCGACCCGAGGACTCGTCACGAGAGCCTTCGGCGACCACGACGACCTTGCCTGGGAAAATTGACACAAGGACGTCACTCAAGAAGCACGTCGCCTCCGCTCCGATTACCCTCGACTTGACCGTGCCGCCATAGTTCTTCGAACGGTGGGATCCGAGTTCCCCCCTTCGCAGCGATGAACATGGGAGACATTCCAATGGCAGGATTGAACGGGAAAGTGGCCTTCGTCACCGGAGGTTCGCGCGGGATCGGGGCGGCGATCGCCAAGCAGCTCGCGGCCGACGAGGCTCGCGTGGCGATCACCTATACGAAAGGCGTCGAGGCAGCCCAGGCGACCGTCGAGGCCATCGAAGCCGCGGGCGGGAACGCGATCGCGATCCAGGCGGATGCCGCGGATGCTGAAGCCGTCAAGGCTGCCGTCGAGAAAACCGTCGCGACCTTCGGCAGCCTGGATGTGCTCGTGAATAACGCCGGAACGGCCATCCCGAAGCCATTCGAAGAGACGACCTTGGAAGAGATGGACAGGGTGATCGCCATCAACGTCAGGGGAGTCTTCGTCGCGACCCAGGCGGCCTTGAATCACATGAAAGCGGGAGGCCGGATCATCAACATTGGCTCGTGCGTCGGGGAGAAGGTGATGGCGCCCGGCCTGGTCCCTTACTCGGCCACAAAGGGTGCCATCAAGATGTTCACGCAAGGCCTGGCGCGCGAGGTGGGAGAGCGTGGTATTACCGTCAACAACGTCCAGCCAGGGCCGATTGACACGGACTTGAACCCCGCCTCCGGCGATTGGGCGACTCCCCAAATTGCGATCACGGCGCTGAAGCGATACGGAAAAGCCGAGGAGGTCGCCGCCTTGGTCGCCTTCATCGCCAGCCCGGACGCGTCCTACATTACCGGAGCGAACCTCACCGTCGACGGCGGTACCAACGCTTGATCCTCAAGACGGGATCATACACTCCAGGCTCCCGAAGAGCGCAAGGACATGTCGATCACCGTCAGTGAACACGCCTTAGTGAGAATCTCCAGAGCCTATTCGGACGAGAGACGGCACAGGTCGCTGCCGTCCTTCTCGGCCTTGTTTTCGACCGCATCCCCCGGCGATCGACTCCTCTCGTCATCGATGGCACCCGACCAAACCTTACGAGCTCGATTTCCATCGGCACGATCGGGTTGCCCCCTGCTCGGCTCGCGATACGTCCGTCGCCGGAACGATCCGGATTTGCCCACGATAACCGAGATCCATCTCCTCTCCAGACTCAAATTGGCTTCCAATCCCTTCGCCAGGGCCGCCAAGGTCCTCTCGGAATTACGCCCATCTGGATCGCCGCCCCAAAGCTTGTCATGGTACCGAGCTCTGCAAGCGAGCAAGTTGACGAACGAATGACCCGACACAAAGATGACGCTTTCCGATTTTCAATTAAATAATTCTTTCAAGGTGAAATTATTGGATTTTTCCGATGGAAGAAGGCTAGGCGTCCGCGTCGTCGTCTCGATGGCGTTGATTGCCATCATCGCCCCTGCTCTTCGAATCCCGGTTTGGTTGGACGCAATCGGCCCGGAGGGGCCGGCCTGGTGGCATGACTACTGGTGGGGGAGGCAGGCTCGGGCGAGGTTGGACAGCCCAGTCACGATTCATGTGACAAGCCAAGCTCGCCTTGAGCCAGTCCTGACCCAGATCAGGGCGGCCACGACCGACAAGCTCTTTCGTAATGGCCTTCCAATCGGTGTTGATCCAGGCGGGCCTGGCGAGGCCGTTAAAACCTTGCATTCCCCGATCGGAATTGATCTCGAGGTCAAGGAAATGCCGGCTCGGGCGTTCCTCGAAAGTATTCTCCCGCCGATGGGATTAGCATGCAAGATCCAATACGGAGCGTGTCTGGTGACTTCGCGGAGATCCTTGGGCGAGCCGATTTCATTCGGTGACCATGGCGAGATGTTCTGCGGACGCGCGCTCCTTGGCATCGAGGTTGCCCTCAGCTTCGCCACTCCGCTCGCAATCGTACCTACGATTCAGTGACGACCTGACCTCATAGTAGATGGCGACCTGCAGGCATACCGCGAGGTCCGCTAACACGAGTGAATGTTTTGAACGTCGATTACTTGCGGTCATGTCCACCGTTTAGATGAACAACGATGTCCTGCCAAGTCGCACCCAAATGCAGTGGTCGAAACGGTTTTTCGGAGGATTGAAAGGCGGCGGGTATCCTTGGTGATGCAATCGCTAAAAAGCACACCGATGGCCAACGAGGCCGAGGAGTCCCCCGCCATGATTCCGTCTACGACCGAGATCCGCATCGTGCCCCTGGCCCCCTCCCAGGACGTCCTCACCGTCATCCTCCGGGACGGCGCACGGCGGCTCCTGGCCCAGGCCATCGAGGCCGAGGTCTCCGCCTGGATCGATGATCATGCCCATCTCTAAGGACAGCCAGGGCCGCCGCCCGGTGGTTCGCAATGGCCACCTGCCCGAGCGGGCCGTCCAGACCGGCATCGGCCCCGTCGAGGTCCAACAAACCCGAGTCCGTGACCGCAGGCCCGCCGACCAGAGGGAGGCCTTCACCTCGGCCATCCTGCCGCCGTACCTGAGGAAGACCAAGAGCCTGGAAGGGTTGCTCCCCTGGCTCTATCTCAAGGGGATCAGCACGGGCGACTACTCCGAGGCCCTCCAGGTGATCCTCGGCCCCGACGCCCCGGGGTACTCGGCCAGCACGATCACCCGGCTGAAGGCCTCCTGGGAGGAGGAGTTTGCGGTCTGGAGCAAGCGGTCGCTGTCGGGAAAACGATACGTTTATGTCTGGGCCGATGGCGTGCATTTCAACATCCGGCTCGAAGGGGGCCGGCAGTGCATCCTGGTGCTGATGGGGGTGACGGCGGAGGGGAAGAAGGAGCTGAGCACGATCGCCGACGGTTACCGTGAGAGCGAGCAGTCGTGGAAGGAACTGCTGCTCGACTGCAAGGCCCGAGGGCTGGATGTCGAGCCGAGCCTGGCGATCGGCGACGGGGCGTTGGGTTTCTGGAAGGCGATGCGTCAGGTCCGGGACAAGACGAAGGAGCCGCGTTGCTGGGTGCACAAGATGGCGAACATCCTCGACAAGCTGCCCAAGGGTGCGCAACCGAAGGCGAAGGGGGCGTTGCACGAGATCTATGGTGCCGAGAGCAAGGCGGATGCGGAGAAGGCCCTCGACCTGTTCGTGAAGACGTACGGTGCGAAGTATCCGAAGGCGACGGAGTGCCTCGAGAAGGACAAGGAGGAGCTGCTGGCGTTCTACGACTTCCCGGCGGAATATTGGCGGCACAACCGGACGACGAACCCGATCGAGAGCGTATTCTCGATGGTGCGGCTGAGGCACGACAAGACGAAGGGGAGCGGTAACCGGGTGTCGTGCCTGACGATGGTGTTCATGCTGATGGAGAGTGCATCAAAGAGTTGGCGATCGTTGAACGATTCGCCGTTGCTTCAGGACGTCGTGAAGGGGACCGTCTTCAAGGACGGCGTCAAGGAAAAGACCGCCGCCTGAGAAATCCCCAAACACAACTCTTGACCATACCCCAGCTCCAGGGACTCAGTATGCTCGACCCGAAGATCTTCAGCCGATTCCCGTTCGCCTCGGCGGATTCCACGAACATCGCCCGGAACATCGGGATCGACGGAAAGTGGCGGGGCACCTACACGCCGCCGAACATGGAATGCCGGGCCCAGGTCATGCGGGAAAGGATCGAGTCGCACCAGGCCGCGGCGAGATGGGATCGAGCGGCGCATTCGGTGAATGGGTGGCGTAGCTCAGCACTCCAGCACGGCTGGCAAGGTCAATAGAGATTGTGCCGGTACGATTCTTCGATGAGTCGGTTCAGCTCCTCGACCGTCTGCCCTTCGATTTGCGCCTGATCGTTCAGGATCTCGGCGAAGCACGGTCGCGATGACCGCCTCTCCACCTGTTCCCACAGCTTCGACCGGATCACGGCCTTGCCGCATTGGAGGAAGCACTCCTCCACCTCGACGCCGATCCCGACCTGTGGAATCTTTCCCGCCACGGTCAGAGGCGCCAGGACAGCCTCGTCCCGGATCACGCAGGCCCGGCCGTTAACGCGTAGCGTCTCGCTCTCGCCCGGGATCAAGAACAGCAATCCAATGCGACCCGTCTCGATGATGTTACGCAGGCTATCGGCGCGTCGATTCCCGCGCCGCTCGGGGATGACCAGCGTCTTTGGGTCCAGGACCGCCGCGATGCCCGGTGCGTCGCCGCGCGGCGAGACATCGCAGGACCGGTCACGGCCGAACGTACCGATCAGGAGGAATGGCGAATCCGCTATGTAAGCCCGCATGTGGCCGTCGAGCTGCGAAAGCTGCTTCTTCACTGCCAGCTCGCTCGGTGTCCCGATCAACGCGGCGAGCTCGTCGGCGGACGTCACAAGATCCCGGAATCTTGAGCTGATCATCGGTTGCTCCCCGGGGCAATAAAGCGGTTAGGTCGTAGAGGTTTACGCCGACAGTCAGGTAGGCGACCGTTTCCGTCTAAAGCATCGCGACCACCGCCTCCTCGGTGGTCAGCACCGCATTGGCGATGAAGTTGTAATTGACGACGGCGGCTTTGTAGCCGTCACCAAGATTGGGATGTTTGGGCCCTGCCGTCGCGTCCTTGACCACGGCGACGTCGAATCCTTGCTCGATCAACTCGCGTAGGTGGCTCTCGACGCAGAGATTCGCGAGCATGCCAGACAGGATGATCCGGTTCAGACGACGCTTGCGGAGTTGGAGGACGAGGTCATTGGTCTGCGGCCCCCAGACCTTGTGGGTGCTGACCACGACCGTCTTGCCATCCTCGATATACGGCTTGTAGCGGTCGAGCCAGTCGGCCCCGGATCCCTTCAACCCGTCGAGGCTGAGCGGATCCGGCCGGAAGAACTCCTTGCTCTCGAGCATCATCCTCTCGACCGCCCCACCGAACTCCCAGGCCTGGTCGGCCGGATAGAGGTAGTGGGGCGAGATGAAGACCTCGTAACCGCCGGCCTTGGCGGCCTTGAAGAGGCGGTCGAGGTTCTCGACGGTGTTGTTCTCCTTGACACTCTCGCCGACCAGTCCCCAGGAGACGCCCTTCTCGCTCAGGACATCGTTCTGGGGGTCGATCACGACCAAGGCAGTATCGCCCTTGTTGAATTTCATCGCGAAGCTCCTCATCCCGGTTACGTCTTCACGGGCTTGCCGAGGGAGTTCCAAATCAACAAGGCGATCCCACGCCAGTGGGTGGTCAGGGAGAAGTGCCCGGCGTCGATCAGATGGAACTCCTGCGTCTTCAGGTGATGAAGCCCATTTCGCAGTGGCCGGCGGTTCGCGGGCCTCCACGAGCCGGCCCCGGATCGGCGAAATTATCGCATGCCGGGGCCTCTGTTACACTCTTCTTGCCGCGGAATGGGCCATGCCGAGCTTCGTGCCTAGGCACACGCGGCGTTGGCTGGGGAGCAAGTCCGAGTCGCGATACTTGCGTGCGGTCTTCTCGTCGATGTCGGCCCTGTCGGCGGCGTTGGCCAGAGTCGATTCGGTCTGGATCAACTTCCGCAGCCTCCTGAATTGTCGATCGGTGACCATCCCGGTGTTCCAGCTCGAAGAAGCCGAAAGGGGACAGCCTACCAGGGGCCAGGAGCCGGGAATTCTAATTGACGTTGACCGGGAAAAATAATTGTCGTCGATCACCCAGATGGCGGAACTGGCGAAGTGACCCAAGAGGGAGGCATGAGGCCGCCCTTTTCTTTCTCCGGGAGGCACGCCATGCGACGCAGCGAAGAACTCCAGCTTTTGCTATTCGCGATCACTTATCGCGGAAAACGAGACCCGAGCGGCTGCCTCGGATCGACGAGGACCAGGCCGCCGAGCTCATCACCTAAGAATGGCGCATGCCGGACGGGACGGAAATCACACCCGAGCGAGCCAGCGAATGGGCCTACGCGTTCATCCTCCACCTGACCTATCAACGGCGGCCATGCGAGCCGCCTCCACCGAGGAAACGACCCGAGCGTCCGACGGCGGCGTGGCGGTGGGGATTTCTGAGACTTGAGACGGATTGGATGAGGAAATGTCGATCGGAGGGAAGGGAATCGCGTGCTTGGCCATGCCAAACTCAAGGAACAGGGTCCTTGACTGCTCTCCACGTCTCGAAATACTCCGCTCTCCCGCCCGCCACCGAATTGGGCTCCACCTACCAGATCATCGGCGCACCCTCTTCGAGGTGCATCCCGGGCATCGAGGCCGGGAACCAATCCTCAATACAACCTGACCAGCTTCGGGGTCGAGCTGAGGATATTGCCGTCGGGGTCGGTGGATAGAAAGAAGCTGTTGGCGATCCGACCGGAGTTGAAGTCCTTCCCGACGAAGACGTTCGCCCGGTAATGGTCGACCCCAACCGGTCGGACTTGCACTCGGAGCAAGTCGACCGGCATGCCGAGGGTGCTGACCAGTTGTTTCCCGACGAAATCATGCAGCGTATCACGCATGATACGGGCGGTGGTCTCTTCCTCAGTGGATTTCTTGTCAAGCATCGTCGTCACCCTGGGGTGTGTTGGATGGGTCCGCTGGAGGGCTGCGAAGGGACGCCATCTTCATCGAAAAGGCGAACGCTTCATTCTACAAAATTTGAATTGATTTGCAAATATTTCCGGGACGATCAAGGCGAGGGGGGGTTGAGAACACCTCCTTTGTATTCTGACATATATATACAAACAGGATCGATTCAACTAATTCTCGAGAGCATCCCGGCTAGTATAAGATCCGGCCCGGATCTCAAGAGACCGCTTCGAGGATTCGCGCCATTGCCAAGTGGTTATTGCCACGCTTTCACTACGGAAAGAATGTCCGATCCCTGCAACGAATTTCATTCACAGGACAAACGATGCGGTCAGTAAGGTTCAACGTAGACGCCCTGGTGACGGTTCTCGACATCAAACGGAAGGCAATCGAGCTCGATTGGGCGGGCGTCGCGGTCAAGTTGGTGGGATTGTGTTTGAGCCGAGCTTCAAGATCGCCGCCCCGCGTTTCGAGGTCGGCATGCCGCTGCTGGATCGCCCCGAAGACGGCAGCGATGGCCGCTTGAGCATCGGGCGGCACTGTCGCCCAGAGATCGTCAGGGATGGGCAGCGGGTTGGTCATAACGAAGATATAGTGCCGTCATCGGCAACTTTCAATACCGGACTGTGGACGGCTACGAGAAGGGTGACAAGCCCAGTCGGGCCACGAACACATCATTCTTCTTGAGGTGAAGGAGTTGGGAGGGCTGGCGAGGTAGGCTTGATGCTCTCGCCAGCATCCGAGACGACAAGGAGCAGAAATAGGAGGAGGACGGGACGGCCGGATTTATAGGTCGGAGAAAACTATAAAAAATCCTTTGAGTATTTTCTAGTTTTTGTTATATTGACGATGGCTGGTATGACGACCGAGCGGTATGGCCGGCTCCTCCGGAACCTGTCTTAGTTCCCCTCTCTCGCCTTTCCCTCCCGTCGAGTTCCCCTAGAGCTCACCTTTCTCCTCGACCCGGGAAGCGCCATGCGGGTCGCCCCTCTTTGCTGCGGAGCTGATCTTGTCCAAGAAGCTGTACGTCGGGAACCTCACCTACAACGTCAACGAGACCGACCTGGAGGCGATGTTCTCGCCGTTCGGTACGGTGCAGAGCGCCCAGGTCATCGTCGATCGGGACACCAACCGCTCGAAGGGATTCGCCTTCGTGGAGATGGCCTCGGACGCCGAGGCGCAATCGTCCATTCAGGGCCTCAACGGTCGGGAACACGATGGCCGGAACCTGACGGTCAACGAGGCTAAGCCCCGTGAGCCCCGCTCGGGCGGTTACGGCAGCGGCGGCGGCGGTGGCGGTCGTAGCGACGGCGGTAGCTACGGTGGCGGAGGTTATGGTGGCGGCGGCCGAAATTGATCGTCCCGCCCAATCGGTGGAGACGGCGGACTTCGCAGGCCGAATACCCTCGGCTCTCCTGCCGGTAATCGTCCCGGGAACCCACGTCGTAGATCTTGGCGACGTGGGCGATTATCCGACGATCTTGAACATCGGACTCGGTCGGGAGATCTCGCCCAGCCCGTGCCGGGGCAAACGATGCTCGCCCGACGTCGGCCCGGCCCTTCATACGCCCTCTCTGTGGCGGGGATGTCGGATATTACCGACCGGAACTTCACCACCGTGAGGCCCTCCTGATGCACACTTACCCGTTGGATGAGCGACGAATCGCCGAAGTTGAACAAGGTCGCAGTTGCGAGGCGGTCGTACCGTTACCCTCCAAGGGGACGCTCATGGTCGGCGATGCCGTCCTGTTCGCCCTCTCGGTGACCCGGCGGGGCCAGTCGCCTTACTACTTCATGGGGGGCGATTCCGTCGCTGTTTCGCTCACCGGCGTGACCGACCTCGGGGTGACCGATCCGGCCACCGGCCGGGCGCTCGTCCAACTCTCCTGGGCCTCGCCCGGACGGCGGGAGCCGTCGGAGAACATGCACGGGCGAGCCGGGAAGTCACGCCGCTCCCGTGGGAGTCTGTGACCGCATATGGAGCTCGCACGGGCGAACAAGCTCCGCAACTTGTGGGGCCCTTCTCCTCGACACTACAACCGGCGTGACCACAGCCAGGAGGCAGCCTCGATGTACTATAGGCATTATCACGACCCAGTCGGTCCGCCCTCGACGAGGGTGCGCTGCCCGGTCTGCCATGAGGCCGTCTACTCTCTGGCGGGTATCCATCCGCAGTGTGCCGTCAAGCAGTGTGACCCGCCAAGGCCGAAGGTGAGGCCGCTGAAGGCTCCCCGTGTAGGCGAATAGGATGCCGATCGCATTAAAGTCACCCGGTCGAGCCAGGGCGGGGATCGTCGCCAACTCGCCGGATTCTGTCGTCCGATGCGCCCTCGATTGAACGCGGATTTCCGCAGCCCGGGACCCGATGACACTTCTTGATACTGGCAGAGCCATTTCCTCGGAGAAATGCGTCGCCGGTTCCAAGTCTTGTCATCGCTTTTGCTCGGATTTCCGCGCCGATTCAGGTCCTTATCGACAGCGGTCGGCCCGCTGTCTTCGTCGTCTCATCGCCTGTTTTACGCCATTCGAGCCGAATCTCGGGCATTCTCACCCTGCAGCAGGGATCTCATAGCGGTCGTCTCTGGGACGAAAATTCGATGACATCCTGTGCGGAGGCGGAAATGGACCTCGCAACCGGGAAGGACTCCTTTCTCCAACCGTCCGATGTCTGACATCGCCGCTATGAAGCCCCACGGGCGGTATTCGTCGAGGAACGACCGATGCAAGAAGTCGCGGAGCGCTTTCGCGTCAGTTCCGGGACGCTCCGCAATTGGGTCGGTGAGTTCCGTCGCTATCGGGATGCGGCCCTGCGGCCCCCCTTTTCGCCACACCGGCCCTCGGCCGGCCCCCACTCGCGGTCGATCGAGACGAACGTCGGATCGAGATCGCCGATGCCCAAGTGTCGTCGCCGGAGACGGGCCGCCGATTGATCTCTCGCCACGTCGGCGTGTTCTTGTTCTTGCCGTTACTGGCTCGGATCCATTTCGACCAGATCGTCGAGCGTGCCGTCTACCCCGGAACGGCGATGGTCCCTGCCCCACATGCCTTGATGAGTCTGCTCATCATCGAGCGACTCGACAAGGAACGCCTCGGTCATATCGATGATTTCAACTGCGATGAAGCATTGGGCCTCCTCGCAGGCCTTACCATCCTCCCCAAGAAGAGCTTCGCCACGGATTATTCGTACCGCACGGTGCGGGAGCACCAGGAAAAGCTTCTTCAGGAGTGGGTCAGGATGATCTCACCGCTCTTGTTCCCTGAAGCCGATCCCTTCTCATTGGATTTTCACGCCTCCGGCCATCGCGGCGAGGAGATCGATCCGGAAAGCCACTGCCAACCGCGGCGAGGCAAAGCCAGCCCGGCGATCTTGGGTTTCTTCGCCATGGAGCAGAAGAGTCGGGTCTTGTGCTATGCGAATGCCAACCTGACTGGCTTGCGCCAAGCCGGGGAGATCCTGCGTTCCGTCGAGTTTTAGCGACAACCTACGTTCCGCACATCTCCGCAACTCATTGCAGGCGAATGCGTTGTGGAGAGCGGATTTCTGGTCCGCGACACATAAATTGGCACCAATATCTCAGCAATCACAAGGACTTACGTCGAGATAATCGCGCGAGATGTGCGGAAAGTCAGCGACAACTTACGGACAAGACTAATTTATTTACGCATTTATGCGGCGGGGATGAGGACAGGCACCGCCGCCGCGCCGCGAAGCCAGTCCCTAATTCCGCCTCCGCTCTCGGATGATGGACACATTGTTCGGTGTGCCAGCCAGACGTAAGCCGCTCTAGATGCGGCCGAATTGCCGCTCGAGCTCCGACTTGGTGAAGACCAACGCCGTGGGTCGGCCGTGGGGGCAGTGGTGCGAGTCGGCGACGAGGTGGCGTCGTTCGAGGAGGGCGGAGACTTCGTCGGGGGAGAGGCGTTGGCCGGCCTTCACGGCGGCCTTGCAGGCGATCATATGGAGGAGGTCGGCGAGGAGGGCGTCGCGAGTCGGGGGCAAGGGCTTGGAGCGAAAATGGTCGGCGAGGTCGCGGAGGAGTCGATCGGGGGCGACTCCGGCGAGCATCGCGGGGGCGGTGTTGATGAGGATCGTGTCGCCTCCGAACGGCTCGACCTCAAGCCCGAGGCTCTGGAGGACCTCACGGTGCTCCAACACCGTCGCCGCTTCCGCGGCGGTCAGGTCGACGGGCTCGGGGACGAGCAACCGCTGCGCCTCGACCCCGCCGCGGGCGACCCGGGCACGGAGTTCCTCGTAGAGGATTCGCTCGTGCAACGCATGCTGATCGATCACCATCATCCCGTCGTTCGTCTCGGCAATCAGATAGCTGTCGTGGACCTGGAGCGCACGGAGAGGCACCTCGCCCCGCTCGATCAGCGAGGGGGGAATGCTCGGATCATGCGCCGAGAGGGGGCCGGACTCGTGGGGAATGCCCTGACTCTCGATCGCGAAAGTGGGGGCCAAGTCCGGGCCGGTCGGAGGCGAGATCGACGGGGCGAACTCGTCGAACTCCTGTCCCGAAACGGGAGTTGTCGGCGCGGCCGGCTTGTAACGCGACCAGTCGGTCGCCGGCGGCCCCCCCGCGTAACCAGGGGTGGGGAACGTCTGGAAGGAGGACGACCCGCCCGGCGCAAACCACGATGCCACCGACTGGCGGTCGGGGCCCGGATCCGCCAGCTTGAATGGCGAGGGAGGAAGAACCGTCGGCTCATGACCCGTCGTCGAGACCGTCGGTGCCGGACTCTCGGGGGCAGCCTGGAGTCGCGAGTGCAGGTCGCTCGCGAGGAAGGTCTGGCGGACGGTCGCGAGCAACTGGCTGTAGATGCGCTGGCCGTCCCGGAACCGAACCTCGACTTTGGTGGGGTGGACGTTCACGTCCACCTCCTCCGGGGGAAGATCAAGGTGCAGGAACGCCACCGGGAGGCGGCCGACCATCAGGAGGCCGCGGTAGGCCTCCGAAAGGGCGTGGCCGAGGGAACGGTCGCGGACGTAACGCCCACCGACGAAAAGGAACTGCCCCTTGGGGCTTGAGCGGCTCTGCGCCGGGTGCGCCACGTAACCCCACAGGTGGATCGACTCGAGCCGGCTCTCGATCCAGAGGAGCGAGTCCGCCAACTCCTGGCCGAAGAAGACGGCCACACGCTCTTTCACCCCGGTGACGGCCGGGAGGTCGTGGACGAGCTTACCTGCCGAGCGGAACGTGAGCCGGACGGTCGGGTGGGCCAGCGCGATCCTCGAGAACATCTCGGCGACGTGCCCCGCCTCGGTCGAGTCCGACTTCAGGAAGGTGCGCCTGACGGGCGTATTTGCGAAGAGGTTGCGGACCTCGATGACGGTCCCCGGTGGACACCCGCAGGCCCGTACTGGGCTCGCCACGCCCGCGTCGATCGCGATCTCGGAGCCTTCGGCGGCGTCGGCCTGGCGCGTCTGGCAGCGGACCTTCGAGACCTCGGCGATCGCCGCGAGCGCCTCGCCCCGGAAGCCGAGCGTGGTGATCCGGAAGAGGTCTTCGGCCTCCACCAGCTTGCTCGTCGCGTGGGGTGTGAAGGCGAGCGGGAGGTCCTCGGGCGCCATCCCCTTGCCGTTGTCGGCGACCCGGATGAGGTCCTTCCCGCCGCGCTCTACCGTCACGTCGATCCGGGTCGCTCCGGAGTCGATCGCGTTCTCGAGCAGTTCCTTGACGACGCTCGCCGGCCGCTCGACAACCTCGCCCGCGGCGATCTGGTTGATGACCGACGCGGGCAGTTGCCGGATGATCCCCATGGCGTCCCCTCCCCGAAGAAGTCCACGCCAAAGATTATATCATCTGATCTTGCGTACAGAAACGCGGCGAGGCTCTCTGAGGGTCGGACGGTGCGGGTGGTACCGAGTCGGTCCGGTCGCGACGGGCCTAGCCGATGCCGTATTCCTTGATCTTTCGGTACAGCGTCCGCTCGCCGATCCCGAGAAGCCGGGCAGCCTCCTCGCGGTTGCCGTTGGTCATCTTGAGCGTTTCGGCGATGAAGTATTTCTCGACATCCTCGAGCGAGCGGCCGACGAGGTTCCCCCCTGCCCCGGCGAGGGCCTCGCCCCCCACCGAGACCGTAGCCTGGACGTCTTCGGTCAGGTCGTCGACGTCGAGCACGCCGTCGACGTCGATGACCACCATGCTCTCGATCGTGTTCTTGAGCTCGCGGACGTTCCCGGGCCAGGCATAGCTCATCATCGCCTTCCGCGCAGCGGGCGAAATCGAGGTGACGACCTTGCCGTGGGAGGCGGTGAACTCCTTGAGGAAGAATTCGATCAGGAGGGGGATGTCCTCCCGGCGTTGGCGGAGCGGCGCGAGTTTGACGCTGACGACCTTGAGGCGGTGGAAGAGGTCCTGCCGGAAGCCGCCCGAGGCGATGGCCTCGGCAAGGTCACGATTCGTGGCAGAGATCAGCCGGACGTTCACCTTGATCGGCTCGTTGGTGCCGACGCGGACGATCTCGCCCGACTCCAACGCCCGGAGCAGCTTCACCTGAGTCGAGAGGGGGATATCGCCGACTTCGTCGAGGAAGAGGGTCCCCCCGTTGGCGTGCTCGAACCACCCCTTGCGCTCGCGGTCGGCCCCCGTGAAGGCGCCTCGGATGTGGCCGAAAAGCTCGCTCTCGAGGATGTTCTCGCTCAAGGCGGCGCAGTTCAGCGGCACGAACGGCTTGTAGCGTCTCGGGCCGTTGTTGTGCAGGGCCTTGGCGACGAGCTCCTTGCCCGTGCCGCTCTCGCCCGTGATCAGCACGGTCGCGGAGGTGGGGGCGATCTGGCGGAGGCGGGCGACCACCGAGTGCATCGATGGAGAGTTGCCAACGACCCCCTCGAAGCCGAAGCGCTCGTTGAGCTGGCGCTGGAGCTCGAGGTTCGAGCGGGCCAGTCGTTGAGTCTGCGAGACCTTGTCGGCGACGGTGCGGAGCTCGCTGATGTCGAGCGGCTTCGTCAGATAGGTCGTGGCCCCCGACTGCATCGCCGTGACGGCCGTCTTGACGGTACTGTGGCCGGTGAGGATCACGACCTCGGCGTCGGGGAGCTCGCGCTTCGACTTGGCGAGGACTTCGAGGCCGCCGACCCCTTCCATGATGAGGTCGGTGACGATGATGTCGAAGCTCTGCTCCTCGATCAGGCGAAGCCCTTCTCTGCCGCTCGTGGCGACGACGCACTCGTACCCGACACGCTCAAGGCTCTCGGCCACGGCCTCGGCGTGGGGAGCATCGTCGTCGACGACGAGCACACGGATTTGCTGATCCATCGGCCCCTCAACCCCGTTCGCTCGAGACTTCACCGCCGGGGAGCCGGACCGTGAATTGCGAGCCCTTCCCGACGTCGCTCTGCACGTGGATCGAGCCGCCGTGCGCCTCGACGATCTTCCGGGTCGTCGGGAGCCCGAGCCCGCTCCCCCCCGGTCGTGTCGAGTAGAAGGTGTCGAAGACCCGCGAACGGACCTCCTCGCTCATCCCCCGCCCTGTGTCGGTGACGTCCAGTACGGCCCAGTCCCCCTCGCGACGAGTCCTGAGGATCAGCTCCCCCCCGTCCGGCATCGCGTGCTCGGCGTTCAGAATCAAGTTGAAAAGTGCTTGCTTGAAAAGGTCGACATCCATGCCGACTTTCGGCAGGTCCGCCTCGTAATGGGTCCGGATCACGATCCCCTTGGTCACCGCCTGGGGTTCGCAGAAATCCCGGAGGTCGTCCACGACCATGTTGAGATCGGTGGGCTCCCGCGTGAGGTCCTGCACCCGGGCGAACCGGAGGAAATCCTCGAGGATGTCCTGGAGCCGCTGGGTCTCCTTGCGGAGCCGGCCGATTTTCTGGAGGACGCGACGTTCCTTCGGGGTCTCGGCGTCCTGGAAGTCCTCGGCAAGCAAGTCGAGGTTCAGGCTCATCGTCGAGAGCGGGTTGCGGATCTCATGGGCGAGCCCGCCGGCGAGTTGGGCGATTTCCGCGTACTGCGCGCGGAGTCGACGATTGACCTCATGCTCGTCATTCTCGTCGCCGAGCATCGCGAGGGGGGGATGATCGAGCGCAACCGCCGTCGAGGATTTGGACATAGAGTCGTCCATGGCCGAGGCCCGCCGCAAAGGGAGACGTCGGAGACGCGACGCGGAGAAGGTCATGCGGGCCGAGAGGCTCTCGAGACACTCGGTCCGCCAGATTCATCGGACGATCCCCGGGGTTGTCTCGCCGGTGTCGGCGACCGGAGGTCGGATTATCTCTTCGCGAGACGACTCGTCTGAGCGGATTCCCTTCCGACGATTGCAATCCCGACAATTCAACTCGCCGCAACGGGATGAACCCGCTCCGGAGACTGTCGCACCCGCCTCCAATCCGGGGAAATGCGGAGGAGTCCGCACCCTGTACCCCAGAGTCGGCGGCAAGAAGACCGGAGATCAACCCGCGTCCGAGTCGCGCGGTCTCCGGACCACTACGGACGAAGTCGGGCCGGCGAACGTGTAGCTGTCCACGATCGCCGCCTCGAGTTTTGAAGAAGAGGCTCAGTCGCGGTCGCGAGGGCCGCGAGGGCCACGGTCGCCCCCACCGCCGTAGCCACCCCCACCCCCACCGCCACCACCCGGACGATCGCCACCGCCGCTGAAGCCACGACGCGGCGGACCACCACCAGGTCCTCGGTCACCGCCCCCGGCGGGGCGCTCCGAGGCGGGATGGGCCTTGGCATACTCGTCGACTTCGCCACGCTCGGCCAGGGCCGCCTTGCGCGACAGCTTGACTCGATCCTGGTCGTCGACGGAGACCGCCTTGACCAGCATGACGTCGCCGACGCGGCAGATGTCGGTCACGCTGCTCACATACCCTTCCGAGAGCTCGCTGATGTGGACGAGGCCGTCCTTGCCGGGGAGGATCTCGACGAACGCCCCGAAGTCCTTGATCGAGCTCACGCGCCCTTCGTAAATCCGACCGATCTGGACGCCTTCGGTCATCGCCTGGATCTTGTCGCGGGCCGCCTCGGCCCCCTCGGCAGTGCTGCTCGAGAGGGTGACGATGCCGGTGTCCTCGATGTCGATCTTGGCGCCGGTCTCTTCCTGGAGGCGTCGGATCGTCTTGCCGCCGGGGCCGATGATCAGGCCGATCTTCTCGGGGTTGATCTGGATCTGGATCAACCTCGGCGCGTTGGTGGAGATCTCTTCACGCGGCCGCTTGATCGACCGGAGCATGGCCCTGAGGATCTCGAGCCGAGCCTCGTGGGCCTGGTCCAGCGTCTCGCGGACGATCTGCTCGGTGATGCCCAGGTTCTTCAGGTCGAGCTGGATGCCGGTGACGCCGCGCTGGGTGCCGGCGACCTTGAAATCCATGTCGCCGAAGTGGTCCTCGTCCCCGATGATGTCGGTCAGGAGGACGTGGCGGCCACTCTGCTCGTCCTGGACGAGGCCGATCGAGATCCCGCCCACGGGGTCGCTGATCGGGACACCCGCGTCCATCAGGCTCAGGGTGGCGCCACAGACGGACGCCATGGAGCTGGAGCCGTTGGACTCGAGGATGTCGGAGATCACGCGGATGGTGTAGGGGAACCGCGAAGCGCCTGGGAGGATCGGGGCGACCGAACGTTCGGCGAGGGCACCGTGTCCGATCTCGCGACGACCCGGCCCTCGGATCGGCCGGACTTCGCCGACCGCGAACGAGGGCATGTTGTAATCGAGCATGAACTTCTTGCTGAACTCGTTCATGATCCCGTCGACGCGCTGCTCGTCGGCCCCGGTCCCGAGGACCGTGGTCACGAGGGCCTGCGTCTCGCCACGCTGGAAGATGGCCGAGCCGTGGGCACAGGGCAGGACGCCGACCTCGCAATGGATCGGCCGGAGGTCGCGCGGGCCTCGCCCGTCGGCACGCTTTCCGTCGAGGATCAGCTCGCGGACGACCCGTTCTTCGACGCCGTGGAACGCCGCCTTGACCTGGCCGGGTGTGACCTCGGCTTCGCGGTCCGCGGGGCAATACTCGGCGGTGATCCGCTTGAGCAGATCCTTGGTGGCGCCGTTGCGGTCGGCCTTTCCGTGGATCTGCTTGATGTCGCGGAGCTCGCGGCCGAACCGTTCGTACAGGTTCTGGCGGATCGGGTCCGCAGGAGTGGCCGGAGTCTCGAACGGGGGCAGGCCGAGGGCCGCGACGAGCTCATGCTGAAGGGCGATGACGTCCTGGTTAATCCGGTGGGCCGTCATGATCGCTTCGAGCATTTCGGGTTCGGGCAATTCCTCGCCGAAACCCTCGATCATCACGATCGCCTTCGAGGTGCTCGCGACGACCAGGTCGAGGTCGCTCTCGGCCATCTCGTCGACGTTGGGGAGCGGGATCAGCTCACCCTTGACCCGAGCCAGTCGCATGCCGCCGATCGGCCCCATGAACGGGACGCGGGCCAAGACGAGCGACGCCGAGGCCCCGATCATGGACAGGACATCGGCGTCGTTCTTGCGGTCCGCGGAGATCGGCCCGGCCTGGATCTGAATCTCGTCGCGATACGACTCGTGGAAGAGCGGGCGGATCGGACGGTCGATCAGCCGGGAGGTGAGGATCTCCTTGGTCGTCGGGCGACCTTCCCGCTTGATGAAGCCGCCCGGGAACTTGCCCGCGGCATACACCTTTTCGCGATAGTCGACCGTCAACGGGAAGAAGTCGAGGCCTTCACGCCCCGGCGCCCCGACCGTCGCGACCAGGGTCATCGTGTCGCCGACACGAACGACGACCGAGCCGCTTGCCTGTTTGGCGAGCCGGCCGGTCTCAATTGTCAGTTTTTTGCCACCGATCGTACGTTCGACCGTTACGGGCTTCCGCGTTGCGAAAGACGAGGTTGACATGAACTCCACCTAACTACGGCCGAAATCGGTTGGGGCAGGAGAGGGCGAAAGGGTCACGGCCCCGCCATTTTGCATTGGACGAGGTCCGCGACGTTTCGATCGGGTTCCCGGGCGATCCAAGAGAGGAATCGGCCTCGGAGAACGCCATGGAAGACCGGGCCTTCGGTGGCCGGGAGCCGCGTAGTTTTCGAGAGTCCCGGGCCGGAAGACAACGGCCGAGCACGACGTATCGTGGCCGCAAGCCTGTTACTTACGAATCCCCAGTCGGCCGATCACGTCGAGGTAGCTCTTACGATTGTGCAAACGCAAATACTTGAGCAGGCTCGACCGCTTCGAGACCATCATCAGCAACCCCCGGCGGCTGGCGTGGTCCTTCGCGTGACTCTTGAAGTGATCGGTCAAATCGGTGATCCGGGCCGTCAGCAGGGCAATCTGCACCTCGGGCGACCCCGTATCGGAAGTACCCCGGCCGAAAGTCCCGATGATCTCCTGCTTCTTCTCCTTCGTGATCGCCATCGCACGCCCCAAAACCGCTGGCCTTGTCGTCAAAGCCGTTCTTGAAAAAAATCCTACGCTGGGAGGTCCATAATCTAGGCGATCGCCCCCCGAATTGCAACCCCTCGGCCCCGGATCGTGCCCATTCGTTCCTTCCTCCGCGTCGAGGTGGACGACATCTCTGGGAATGACATCCTGCACGCCCGATGCGCCAGCGAGTGATTCCCACCGCGAACGATCGAAGAGGATTCGCTCGCTGGCGCTTCGGGCGTGTATCCAAAGCGAGGTCCCTCCGGCGTTGACAGTTCGAGAGCGATCCCTTCGGTCATCCCCGATCACCGTTCATCGCCTCGGAGGACGCCAGGGCTCCGGACTCGAATCCACGTTCCTGCCCGAGGGTGGAGATCCCCTATTCAGCGACCTAGGTTGACGATCTTCTGCCGGCCCTACTTCCGTTGCATGGCCAGCAAACCGGCGCCCCAAGTGAAAGGGTGAAAGCCGCCGTTCCAGCGGGGGTGTGTCGTCACCGTCCCCGTCGGGTCGATCTTGATGGCCGATCCTGCGATCAAGAGCACGACGGCCAGGAGACCCCACCAGGGCCAACGCCTCGGCCATCGCGATCCGCCGTGTTCGGGCTCGAGCTCGGCCAACCGACGACGGCGGATCAGAAGCAGGATCGCGACCGCGACCCCCGCACCCGATAGCCTCAACCCGGATGCGAAGCCCGCCGGGCTGTAGCGAAAGGCGACGGTATGCTTCCCATGGGGAACGTAAACGGCCCGAAACGCCACGTACGCCGGACGAATCGAGGTCGGCTTTCCGTCGAGGGTCGCCGACCAGCCGGGGTCGAATGTGTCGGCCAGCACGAGGTAGGCGTCGGTGGACGACTCCGTGGTCACCTCGACGTCCTCGGGGAGATCGCGGACAATCCGAGCGGAACCGGAGACGACCGCGTCCTCGCGCAGGGGACGTGTGGGGTCTTCGACGACGACCCGCTCGCGAGCGGCCCCGCCGAGGGACTTGAGAGTCGCCATGGCCCCCGATTCGCCATCGGCATAGGCGGGGCGTCCCATCAGGCGGGCCCGGGGCTGGACTTCGGTGTTCTTGATGATTGTCGCGGCGCCGGCTCGCTCACCCTTCCGCGCCCCAGGCTGTTGGGCCTGGTCCGTGACGAAATGGCTCACGCTCTCGATGTCGAGCCGGCCCTGCCCCGAGAGGGCAGTGTCGGTATATTCGACCATTCGCTTGGGGATGATCGGCGTCTCGCCGCCGGACGAAGCCAGCCCCCAGACGGGGGCGATGCTCCAGTCGAGCGCATCGCGGACCGAGAGGAAGTCGATGGGCTCTGAGGCGTATCCCGGCTCGCCCGCCGAACGCTTGGCGACCCCGAAGACGCGGATGAACGAGGGATCCGCCTTGAGCTTCAGGGCGCTTGCCGGCGGGTTCGTCCAGTAGCTCGGGGGGACGGTCGGGACGTCGGCGAGGTGGGAACCGAGGAGATCCGCGATCACCAGGACCGGCAGGATCGCCGCGAGTCGCCGACGGTTCGCGGGGTCGAACGTCTCGGCGGCCCTCCGCGAGATCCAACCCGCCGCGAGCACCAGAACCGCCGTCCGACAGGTCGCGACGGCCAACTCCTTACCGAGCCAACGATATCGGGCCAGGTGATAGGGTCGCGTCCAGCGGGCCGGGTCGGTCCAGATTGGCGCGTAGATGAACGCGAGGATCGGTATCGAAGCCACGACCATCGCCAGGATGACCAAACCGGCGGTTCGTAGCCCGACGATACCGGGCCTCGCCAGGCGATCCACGCCGACCGCTGCGAGGGCCGCCACCGCGAGGGAAACCCAAAGGTGGTAACGGACCGGGATTCGCGAGCTGCCGAACACGGGGATGCGATGCGCGTAGTCGAAGAGCGCCGTGAATCGGCCGAGCATCAGCACGCAACCGACCCCGGTGAGGAGCACCCAGAACGCCACCCAGCGATCTCGGTACGCTCCGGCCCCCACGATCGCCAGCCCCATCGCGATCACGCCGAGATAGGCGTTCATCTCGTGAAAGGGGTAATAGCCGTCGGGCCAGTCGGTGTCGCGGGCCCTCGTACCATACGCCTCGCGGACGATCAACGTCGGGAGCAGTTCGGGGTTCCATGAGCCGTACGTCAGGTCCTCCCAGGTCAGCCCCCCCGATCTTGGCGAGCGATCGAGCAGCTCCTTCGATGGGATCCACTGGACCGCGGAGAGCCCGATCCCGAGGACGACCAGGCCGACCCCCGCGCCGAATGCGAACGTTCGTCGCCCCGGTCCTCGTTCGGTCGCCGCGCGATAGAGCGAGTAGAGTCCCACCATGCCCGAGGTGAGGATCGTGTCCTGGAGATGTCCCGCGAAGACCTGGCAAGCCAGAGCCAGTGCACCGAGGACGATCGGCCAGCCACGCCCTCGCTCCCAGGCGACTTCGAGGGCCCAGACGATGAACGGGACGCTCGCCAGCGCATTGAGCATGCTGGTATGGATCAGGTGGGCCCAGAGGAAGCCGCCGAGGCCGAAGACAGCTGCCCCCGTCAGGGCGCCTGAGGGCCCGACGTGGCGGCGGAGCCAACCGTACGTGCCGAAGCCCGTCAGCCAGATCGACGCGACCGTGTCGAGGCTGAACGCCTTCCAGGACGCCATCCACGGGTAGAAGAGATACTTGAGGGGGTGGAGGTAGCCGGCCTGGCTCTCGCTGAAGAGCGGCATGCCGCAGTAGAGCCCGGGAAACCACCGCGAAAATCGCCCCGCGCGGAGCTCGCTCGCGAAGAAGTCGCGGTACGGGAAATTGATTTCCGTGATGTCGAAATAAAAGAGTGCTTTCTGGAACGTGATCACGTCCCAGAAGTAGGCGACGATGGCGAGGGTCCAGACGCCGATCGCCACCGCATCGGCCTTGCCCCAGGGCCTTGGCTCGGGACGCCAGACCGCCTCGTCTCCGCCCGCTGCTTGCGACATCGCTCCCACCCCGCTCAAGGCCAAGTGACGACGATCACGCCACGCGCCCGGTGCAAGACCCGGCCCCCGTCCTTCAAGGCGCGTGATACGAAGAGATTCCCCTCGGGCGAAGGGCGGGCGGCCACGATCCCCGGATGCCCGTTCGTCGAGGACGATGCCCACTCCGGGAATCGGTCGGGGTAAACCGGGTACGGGATCCCCCGCACGCGCCTCGTCGAGAGGAACGAGACGCGGTAGACGTCCCAGTACCCCCCGAGGAACGAATCGACCTCGCCGTGGGCCTCGACCCAGTCGAGGACGGGGTCATGGGGAACCGACCGGACGGGCCTCCCCCGATCGTCGATCCAACCGAACCGATGATACCAACGGGCCGCGTCGATCGTCATAAGGATCGCGAGGCCCGAGGTGCCCAGGATGGCCGCGGCCAGTCCGCCGCGACCTCGACTCGCGAGCCCTTGCATCAGCACGCCGAACCCGACCGACCACGGGACGAGGAACGCGACCAGATAGCGATAATTGTCCGAATTGAAAATATTCCGATTCACGAGGAACCCGGCCATCGTGACCAGGGCCGAGAGGATCAACCCGAACCGCACGGCGCGCTCGGAGATCGACCGAGTCGTGGGGCCGGGGACGGCCAGCGTCCCCATCGCGAGCGCGAAGAGCGATAGACCGACGACCGTGTTCGCGACGGCGAGCACGCCGAAATCCCCCTTCGTCCCCTGCGGGGCCGGCAACGACAGGGCCGAGGGATCGGGGTCGGACTGGAACCCGGGGAGTCGATGCCCGGCAACCAGCCTGGGCAGGCAGTCGAGGGCGAGGATCTTCGCATGGCCCTCGACGACGTCGCGGCGGAAGATCGGGTCGAACTGCTCGCGATAGGCGTCGTGCGGGTCAACCCTCGCGCCAATCTCTCTCGGCAGGATCCCCACGGCGAGCCCGAGGCCAAAAACTAACGTGCAGACGACCCCCGACCGGGCCTTTCCCGAAGCCCACCATCCCGCCAACGCGGCGGGAAGGAGGCCCGCCAGGCTCATCAAGAATAGGGAATCGATCGAGAGCCCGAGACCGCACCAGAGCCCGAACCCGAACGCGTCCGGGCGTCGGCCTCGATCCAACGTCCTGGCGAGGAGCAGGAAGGCGCCCGCATGCCAGGCCGCCGCGGTCAGGTGCCCGCCGGTCACGCGCCCGGAGAGCCAGATAGCCCCCGTCGAGGCGAAGACGAGCGGGACAAGTCCCCAGGCCGCCGCGACGGTCCCGAACACGCGACGGGTGAGCAGGAACGTTGCCACGACGAGCCCCGCGAAGGCGACCGCCCCCCCCGTCACGAGTGTGGCCGGGGTCGCTCCCCAGATCAGTGCTTGAGGGTAGGAAAAGACGACGGGGAGGATCCCCATGTAGGGAGTCCCCGGATAGTGCCAACGCCAATGGCCTTCGACGGCGTCGCGCAACGTCAGGCCGTCGACAGCCAGGTCGCTGTCGAGGTGCGTCGGTGCGTTCACGATCAGCGGGATGCGGAGCACCGCGACCCAGGCGAGCGCGACGGCGAGGAGCGCCCAGGGCCAGCCATGCCGGATCGCCCGTCGGCCGAGGGCAGAAGGCGAGGTCATGGGTGCCCGTTCGCTCCGACCGGATTCAGCCCCGCCCCCTCGTCGATGTTCATATCCGCCATTCTCACGAGGTTCGGTTCGAGGGTTCCAGGGCCGTAGCGCTGGAATCGGAAGTCGCGGGTGCGACATCGGACCCGCGATCGCAGAGTTTCACCGGCTTGCGAGGCCCAAGCTGACTATCTTCTACGGCTCCAATCGTGAATCGGAAGTCCCCGAGAGCTCGTTCAGACCGCTCCGGCCATCGCTTCGAGTTGGATGACCGACCGGGTCTGCTCCTTGGCAAGGTAGTCTCGCCCTTTCTTGACGTGGATGTGGTCCCACGGCAAGACCTCTTCGAGCGAGCGCTGTCGCTGGCTGTAGAAGGGGACGTCGATGTCGAGGTCCTCGAAGGCCGACCACCAGAGCTTCGGGTTGAAATGCTCGGACCAGGCGTCGAGCCGCGCGCCCCGACGCCAGGCCTCTTCGAGCCCTGCAGACACGCGACGGTCGCCCCGCGTGAGGATTCCCTCGAGCAGACTCCGTTCGATGTCGTGGCACTTCACAGTGACGGAGCGGAGCTTGACCCTCGAGCGGAGGTAGCGATGGGCCCAGTGGAAGTAGTCCCGATCTTGCATGCCGCTCCACTGATACGGCGTATGCGGCTTGGGAACGAAATTGGAGACGCTCGCGACGACCTCGGCATAGCGGCCAGTGACGTCCTTGCCGATCCTGGCGATGGTCTCCGCCATGTCGACGATCCCGTCGAGGTCCGCCGGTCGCTCACCAGGGAGTCCGCACATGAAATAGAGCTTGACCTTGCGCCAGCCTCGGCGGAAAGCCTCGGCCGCGCCGTCGTAAAGATCCTGGTTGTTGATCGGCTTCCGGATCTGCTCGCGCATGTCGTCCCGGGCGACCTCGGGCGCGAGCGTCAACCCGCCTCGGCGACCCTCGGCCAGCAGGGCGGGGATCTTCTTGAGCGTCTCGGTGATCCGCAGGCTGGGGAGCGAGATCTTCACGCCGAGCGGGGTGAAGACGTCGCTCATCCGGGTCACGAGCTCTTCGAACTCGGGGTAGTCGCTCGTGGAGAGGGAGAGGAGGCTGATCTCGTCGTAGCCCGTGTTCTTGTAGCTCTCCATCGCGGCGTTGACGATCGTGTCAACGGTGCGGAACCGCATCGGGCGTTTGAGGACCGTGCTCTGGCAAAACCGGCACTGCCAGGGGCACCCGCGCATGATCTCGATCGCGATCCGGTCGTGGGCCGTCTCGACGAACGGGACGATCGGGCTCGTGGGCAGCGGGGACCCGTCGAGGTCGTCGATCACGCACGCCTTGATCGCGGCGGGGACGTCGTCGCGGAGCCGGACGATGTCGCCGATCGTGCCATCGGCGAGGTACTTCGGCTCGTAGAATCGGGGGACATAGGCCCAGTTGACCGCGCCGGCGATCTTCGCCAGCTTGTCCTCGCGCGACAGGGTTGGATCCCCTTGCATCGCCTTCCACATCTCGCAGACGATCGGCAGGCTGGGCTCGCCGTCGCCGAGCACGAAGAGGTCGACCTGAGTCGCGAGCATCTCGGGGTTTTGCGCCCCGGGGCCGCCCGCGATCACCAGGGTGTCGTCCGGCCCGCGATCCTCGGCGTGCAGCGGGATCCCGCCGAGGTCGAGCATCGTCAGGACGTTGGTGTAACAGATCTCATACTGGAGCGAGAACCCGATGACATCGAACTGATTCAGAGGCGTGAATGTCTCGAGGCTGTAGAGCGGCCGGCCGTGCTCGCGGAGTGCGGCCTCGAAATCGGGCAAGGGGGTGAACGCACGCTCGCAGGCCCAGTTCGCGGCATTCATCAGGCTGTAGAGGACCTGAAGGCCGTGGTGGCTCATCCCGAGCGAATAGGTGTCCGGGAACGCGAGGCAGACGGTGCCCTGGACCGTGGAATGGTCCTTGCGGATCGTATTGAGCTCGCCACCGATGTATTGCGCGGGGGTCAAGACGTCCGGCAGGATCCTCGAAGTGACGTAGGTCTTCAATTCGTGATTGAGCATCGTCCTGCACTCCGCGGCGTAAACAGGGGGGCCCAGGACTCGAGACCGGTCCTCGCCCCCCACTTCACTCGAATTCGTGAGGAAATCGCCGGAAAGTCCTATGGGCCCAAGGTCGGCCTCATCATAACCGATGGTTCCATCCGTCGAACAGTGCGGCCCTCACGTGAAGATCGACGACAACACGTTCCGGAGGCGGTGTCGGCTCGACATCCCACGAGTCCGCCTCGATAATGGAGCGGCGGAGTCAAAACGAGGAGAACAAAGGCCGCTCTGCCTGTGCGGGGTCGGCCTCCCTCTTTTTCGGAACGATAGGTCGTTTCATGTTCCGTTCGATTGGCATCGGGCTCGGCCTCTCGGCGCTCCTCCTCGGCTGCGGCGAAGAAGAACGGTCCCATAAGGCTCCCCTGACCGGTCCTCGCGAAGCGCAGAACGCCCCCGACGTGGATTCGCGAACCAAAGCCCCGAGGGCGATTCCCACGCATTGAGTGCCCGCCCCGAGGCCAGGATTGGGAGGATAACGTGATGAGGACCGACGACAGGCCACTGGTGGCGTTAACGATGGGCGACGTGGCCGGGGTCGGCCCCGAGGTGATCGCCCGCGCCTGGGGCAACTCGCCCCTTCGGGCTCTCGCCAGGCCCTTCGTCGTCGGGAATACCTCGGTCCTCGAACGGGCCCTCGCGTGCACTCACGTCCGGGCGGATGTCCAGACGATCTCCCGGCCCGAGGACGCCCGGCCGTCCGACCGGGTCATCCCCTGCCTGGAAGGGACCGAGGTCGACCTCGCCGACGTCCGCCCCGGCCTCGTCGACCCGAGGGCCGGGCGGGCCGCATACGACTTCCTGACGACCGCCGTCGACCTCGCCCTTGCCGGCCGGATCGACGCGATCACGACGCTCCCGCTCAACAAGGAGGCGCTCCACGCGGCCGGCGTCGACCACCCGGGCCACACCGAGATCCTGGCCGAGCGTTGCGGGACGCCCGACCACGCGATGATGCTCTACCTGGCGACTCCCGACGTCGGCCAGGATGCGGGGCTCGGCGTCGTCCACGCCACCCTCCACGTCTCGCTCCGGCGCGTATTCGACCTCCTCACCGAGGAGGCGATCGAGTCGAAAATCCGCCTCGCCGACCACGCCCTCCGCCCCTTGACCGGCGGCCGAGCTCCTCGGGTGGCCGTCGCCGCGTTGAACCCCCATGCGGGCGAGGGCGGTCTGTTCGGAGACGAGGAAATCCGCCTGATCGCCCCGGCCGTCGCCCGCGCGCAAGCGGCCGGCATCGATGCCAAGGGCCCGATCGCGTGCGACACCCTTTTCGTCCGCGCGTTCGGCGGCGAGTTCGACGCGGTCGTCGCAATGTTCCACGACCAGGGCCACATCGCGCTCAAGACCGTCGGCTTCGACCGAGCGGTCAACGTCACGCTCGGCCTGCCGATCGTCCGCACGAGCGTCGCCCACGGCACCGCTTACGACATCGCCTGGCGCGGCGAGGCCGAGACCTCGAGCCTGATCGAGGCGGTCCGTATCGCCGCCCGGCTCGTCTCGGGGCGCCGACGACTCGAGAAGACCGCCGTCGGCGAAGGCGAAGCTCCGACGAGGTGGTGAAGACCGCCGCCGGCTATCGACGGACGATCCGCGCCGAGGTCCACTCCGTCTCGATCGTTCCCGGCCAGAGCGAGCGGACGTCGGGGTCGGCCCAACCGAGATTCGCGTCGGGCGTAAGGATCGCCCGAATCTTCCTCGATCCGGGCTGAATGGTCAGCTCGACGGGGATGTGTGCGAACGGTCCCAGTTCGTGGATACTGGCTCGCGGGAGTGGGGCGTTCGCCCCCGCCGTGGCGTTGAATACCACAGTCCCCGCGACGTAGCGGCCGGGAACCCCCTCGAACTCGACCTCCAGCAGGTGCGCGAGATCAATCCCAAGGCTCGGGTCCACGACCAGCCGGGGTGGGTCCTGGACGACTAAGTCGTGATTCAGATCGAGGTAGTGGCTGCCCCCGGAAGGCTCGGGCGTCCTCGATTCCAGCCGCAGGGCCCGCGCGATCGACTCGGCTCGGCTGGCATCCGGGAGCGTGTAAAGCGACCCGGGTTCGAGCCGGGGATCGAACTCGAACGAGAACGGGATCTGGGGCAACTCGAGTTCCCAGGGCTCGGTCAACCCGACCGTCCGAACCCGGGCGTGGAGGACGAGCTTGTGGGGGCCGTTCGTATCGAAGTCACCGGGGACGATCTCGAACTCGGCGGCACCCGGACCGGCCTTCCACTCGGAGAACGACTCGAGACCCGCGCGTTGGGCACCGAGGATCCGGTGGGACCATTCGAGACTGGAAGGGCCGACTCCCTCTCCCTCGACGAGGAACGGAACCCCGTAGGAGACGGCGATCGGGATGTTCGCGGTGAGGGCGCGAGGGTAGCGTCTGCGAGCCCGCCAGTTCGCGACGAACCCGCGGCGGACGAGGGCCTTTTCTTCCTCGGCCACGAGGTTGTCCTGGTCCCAGAGACCCGCCAGGGCCCGGCCGGCGGCGTCGCGGATCGAGGCCGAGTCGTGGGTCCCAAGGATCCGGAAAAGGTCGATCAAACCCGCACGGCCGTGCCGGGCCGCCTCGGCGATCGCGGCCTCGTCGACGTCGTCCCCCTCGAGCCTGAGGGCCGCCTTCCGGGCTCGGAGCCCGTGGAGGAGGCGCCTCCCGCCGCCGACGATGAAGACGGCGGCGAGGATCAGGAAGACCAAGCTCCGAGGCTCACCGAGCCAGCGGATCCAGCGATTCCGGGTCACGACCGGAACCGTGGGCCGTCCCGTTCGTCGGCGGCCGACTGTCCGCGCCGGCGCGCTCGGCGTCATATCCTCGGAGCTCTCTGGGGCCATGGGGTGGCTCTCGGACCTAGGGATGGCTCGTTCGCTGCGACTCGTGGTTCCTTCGCGATCCGAGCGGAATCAAACTCCCGGCCTGGCGCGGGTCTTGGGGGAGGCGGGCTCGACATTGTCGGCCGGGACCTCGGGCTGTTCTTCGATGATCGTCGGCTTCCGCATCTTCGCCCCTTCGTCCAGGCCGAGGACCTCGCGCATCTCGTCGACCGAGTCTCGGACCTCATGCAGGTCGCGGTGGAGCGCCTTGATCTCGGCGAAGATCCGCCGCAGGGGGTCGTCGGCCCCTTCCTCGTCGGTCAGGAGCAGGAGGTTGTCCTCGGCGATGACGTGGTAGGTCAGCCCCACCTGGCTCAGCAGGAGCTTGAGGCCGGTCCTGAGGCGGACCCCCTCGAGCTCCAGCTCGACCGTGTCGTCGGCCCGGACATCCTGGCGATCCATGGCCGCCCGGTCGAGGACGACCGGCACCTTCAAGGCCTTCTGAAGCTGATCGCGGACCTCGCTGACTCGCGTCGGGCTCTGGAATCGGAAGGGGTAGGGACGCTCGAGCAAATCGTGGATCGAATGAGTCGGGGCGGTCGACGGAGTGACCGGGTCGACCCGGACCTCGGCCTTTTTGGAGGGCGAGAGGTCCTCGATCGCGACGGCCGGAGGATCGACCGGGATCGGCTGATCCTTGGCCTCGATCGTGAGCCAGGCAGAGGCCAGGACGCCGGCCGTCACGAAAGCCATGATGAGCGAGGATTGGACGCGCGTCTTCATCAGCGTATCTCTCGCGAACGAGGAACTCCCGAGCGGTCGCGTGCATTCTAGCGGAGAATGTCGAGAGCGTCTCCGTTTCCTGCCGACACCCTCCCCCGTTCGATCGCCTCGTCGATCGCGCGGGCGTCAGGGAACCCGAAGTCGGTCAGGTCGAGCACCAGCGCGGCGGCCGCGGACCCGCGAATCGTCGCGTTCCGAACGAGTTCCTCCTCGACGACGCCGCCATTCCAGCCGCCATCGAGGAGCGTCCCGACGAGTGTCGACGCGAAGGCCTCGCCGGCCCGGTTGGTGTCGCGGGGCGGCAGGTCTCTCGGGAAAGCCGGGACGTCGACGCGTCCCGGCTCGCCGGTCGGCGTCGTGAACCGTACCCGGCTCCCGTTCGCGCCGTCGGTCACGCAGAGGATCGAGACCTGCCAGGCCACCTGTTCGCGGTCCTCGAGCGACTCCCACTCATGGCGGTTGCAGCTCAAAACTTCGATCGCATCGGCGAAGCTGGACACCGGGGGATCGCGATCGACCATGTTCCGCATCGCCGGCGCGAACAGCCTCACACCCCGCGTGGGGGCCCGGAGTGCCATCGCTGCCAGGGCGTTCGGGAGCGCCGCGACGACCCGCAAGTCCCCGTTTTCCCGGATCCAGGGCTCGAGCGATCGGAGCGAGGCGTGGCATCCTCGGAAACCGATCGGCAGCTTGTCGCCGAACTGGCCGCTGCTGATCAGCAGGGTCCAATCGGCCGGACGGCCATCGACCCGGATCGCCCGATGCGTAATGCCCGCACGCCGAAGTCCCTCCGCGACGGCGACGCTCGTCGGGTCCCCTTCCGGACCGAGTGCGCTGATCAACTCCCCACCGAACGCCGCCGCGTACCCCGCCCCCATCCCCCCGAGATCATCCTGCCACAACGTCCCTTTGACCTCCGTCCGATCGGCACCGGCGCCTCCGATCAGGCTCCTGGAGAGTGTGATCAGGCCCCAAGGTCCCGGCCAGTCCTCGGGAGGGTCGATTGCGATCGTATGACCGCTCGGGTCGAGGATCGTGATCCCTTCCCTCGACTCGAGTCTCCCGTCCACGCTCTGATCGAGCGGCGGGCCGAGTCGACGATCGACTAAAGGCCGGTCCACGCGGAGTACTCGATCGAGATAAGCCGGGCCGAAAACCAACGTCCGTCGCTTCATTGCCGCGGAATCCTGTCTGCCCGTCGCCTGCACTGGAGTCCCAAGAAACTTTCCCAGTTTCGTCGGGCGCGCACCAGTGGTCGGCCGGCCGGCGATTTCCGCGGGCGTTTGGCAGACTGATCCCAAACCCTGTTATTGCTTCAAAACTCGAGATGAGTCACGGAGCGCGTTTGCGGGCGACGTTGAGAACCCTTTCGACCCCAGCCCAGGACTCGAGCGAGGGTCGAGTCGTGACCGTCTTTTTCGTAGGTTCGCCGGTCGGCGGATCTCCCCACACAGGAGCCACCTTGGTGACTCGGCTCCGGTACTTCTCGGGAGTCGGCGTCAGATAGCTGTGCGGCATCTCCGGGGGGCGGCTCGTCGCCTCGGCGTTACCTCTCTCGGACCGAGCACCGCCCCCCCCTCCCTGCGACTGGGGCACTCCAGCCCCTTCTTTCCATCAGTTGATGGCGTTGTTCCCCGCGACGGAACAGACCATCTCGAGGAGCTGAAGATCCTGATAATACTTGCGAAGTCCCGGAATGTCGGCGTCGCTCAGCTTGTCGGGTTCGGACGTGAGCTTCCTGGTGAACGCGAATGCGGCACGTTCGGCGGGCGTGAACTCCGACCAGTCCCCGTCGAGCGCGGCGATCGTATCCTCCTTGATCCCGTCGGCGACGAGCTTGACCTCCTGGTGCCCCTGGCAATAGGTGCAGTTGTTCGCCCGAGAGACGATCCAGAACAACATCGTCTTGAATGTGTTGTCGACCGTCATGAGCGGGTCGGGCTCCCGAGGCCCGGTCGAACCCGGTCCGAGGAGCTCCGGATCGATGTGGAACTGTCTTCTCGTCGTCTTCAGGGTCGCAGGGTTAGCGACGATGGGCGTGGCCTGGGTACGACCTCAACCTCTATTTTCTTCGATGAAACGGGCGGACGATCGATGGATTGCCCAAGTTCTCGTCCAACAGACGAGGATCGGCCACAGCCTCATTCGTCATCATCCTTGCAACCACGAATTTCCATTCGTGAAAATTTACCCAATCCAGAAGTACGAACTCAAGAATCCTAAGAAAGCCGCAGTTCCAGTGTGCACTCATTGCCCCTCCCGGTGGGAGTTCACATCGATGCGGGCCTTGGTTCGGGTTCTTCGAAGCCTCGGGGTCTACCGGGACAGACTGCGGCGTTGACCGCAGGACTTTCGAGGGTTTTCGCGAGTCGCGCCCTCTCGGCAGGCATTTCGTGACCTGGCTCGCCTCGACTATAATGGGTGGTTTGCCTAGCGACTCCCCGGTCAGAGATCCTGGCACTCGGCGGTCGGTGCGCGAAAGCTGCGGGATGGGTTGGTCTCCCTTCCCCGTACTCGATGACCTCGGGAACGCCAGTTCCCCGTCGTCTGGTCTCGCGGATCGTCGCTTGTGTGCGAGGGATCTTTGTGACGCCGGGTATGGTCAGGGCGCCGATCTCGAGCTCGGGGTCTCCGGGTGGTCGGGGATTTGGTAAACGCAGAGAAAAGGAGTGGGTCGTTGGCTTCCGACCTTGAGACGACGGTGGAATCGCTCGATCACCCCGTGGACAATGCACCAGTGCGGTCGCTGGTCCACAAAGGGCTGACGATCGAGGGGTATTCGCGGGCGGCGGTCCAGACCTACTGGCGGATCCCCGAGCTGAAGCTGGGCTTCGACCTGGGGGCTCAGCCGTGGTCGTTCATGTCGACGCCGACGTGGTTCGTGTCGCACGCCCACCTCGACCACATCGCGGCCTTGCCCGTCTACGTCGCCAGGCGTCGGATGATGAAGATGGAGCCGCCGACCATCTACCTCCCCGCCGACGCGATCGACGGGGTCGAGATGCTCCTCCGCGCCTTCCAAAAACTCGACCGGGGCCGGCTCCCGGCCAACCTCGTCCCGATCCATGCAGGGCAGGAGATCGAGCTCTCGCGCGAGTTGGTGGTCAAGGTGTTCGCGACCAAGCACACGGTGCCGTCTCTCGGATTTCTGGTCTGGGAGCGTCGCAAGAAGCTCAAGCCGGAGCATCAGCATCTTTCCGGCGAGGAGATCCGTGACTTGCGGCTCTCGGGCGTCGAGGTCTCGGCCGAGATCCGGATCCCCAAGGTCGCCTACCTCGGCGACACCGCGCCCGCCGGAATCGACGCCTTGCCCGAGGTCTACCGCGCCGAGATCCTGATCATGGAGATGACCTTCGTCGCCCCGGGCGAGCGGGCCTCGGTCATCCACAAGTTCGGGCACACCCACCTCGACGACATCCTCGCCCGGAGCGAGCGATTCGAAAACGAGGTGATCGTCGCCTCACACTTCAGCACGAGGCTCCATCCTGACCAGATCCAGCGGATCATCGACAAGCGGCTCCCCGAATCGCTTCGAGGCCGGCTCAAAGTCTGGCTCTGAGGGCAACGATTCCTCACAAACCCGAGGCGTCAGCGAGTGATATTCCTCGCGAGAAATCGAAGAGGATCCACTCGCTGGCGCCTCGGGCTCGTATCGAAAAGTTGCCACTCGAATGTTCTCTGTTCTAGGCCTCGACCCAAATCTCCTCACCTCGGACCTCGCACCGGAAGACGTGGAGCGACTCGCCGCGGACCGTGGTGCAACGGCCCGTCGAGAGTTTGAATCGCCACTGGTGGAGTGGGCAGACCGCTTCCCCTTCCTCGATCCAGGCCATGCCCATTGGACCATTGGCATGCGGGCAGCGGCCGAGGAGGGCGTGGAACGCGCCTCCGTCGTTGAAAACCGCGACGCGGAGGCCCTCGATCTCCACGGCCAATCCCCGGCCCTCGGGGACATCCTCAACCCGACAGACGGATACGAACTTGCCCACGCGCGGACCCACACTCGTGATTCGGGAAAGGGTGAAAAAACGAAGCCTCTCGGACTTGCGTCGGAGACAACGCGCCTAGTAGAGTCTACGAAAAGACGGGACCACTCCCAATGGCTGGGGCGTCCCCGATCGATTCGACTCGGTTCGACGGCACTGCCGTGCCTCGACCTTCGGGAAGCCGGAATCGGTCCGACGGTGGGTCGCGTCCGTCCGCGAAGTTGACGAGGGGATCTCGATGAATACCCCTTGGCATTCGCATCTCAACGAGGATCTCACCGCATGAAGTCATCCCCGATCGCGGCCTTCTGGCTCGGGATGATCCTCGTCGCGTGCGTTGCGGGGTGCGACGGCTCGGGTTCGTCCCAAGCCGATCTGGTCTGGGGGATCCACGGCACCAAGCCCGGCTGGCTCCACAAGCCGAGGGCCGCCGCGTTCGACGCCGACAACCACCTGTTCCTCGCCGACCTCACGGATCGCATCCAGGTCTTCGACCGCGACGGCCATTACCTCCGGGGTTGGTCGACTCCCGAATTCAACGTTGACGGTGCGAGCGGCCTGACCGTGGATCGTTACGGCCGACTTCTAGTCGCGGACACGCATTTCTACCGCGTCCTCGTCTATTCGAGGGTCGGCGAGTTGCTCTTCCAGATCGGCGACGGCGTCCAGGGGTCGACGGACGGCCGCTTCGGGTATCCGACGGACGTCGTGATCGACCGTGCGGGCAATTTCTACGTCGCCGACTACGGCGAGAATGACCGGGTGCAGGTCTTCGACCCGAAAGGCAAGTGGCTCCGCGGTTGGGGCGGCCACGGCTACGCGCCCGGCGAGTTCCTCAAGCCGCGTGCCCTGGCGATCGACGAAGACGATCAGCTCTACGTCGCGGACAGTTGCAACCATCGGATCCAGGTCTTCGACACCCAGGGCAAGCTCCTGAGGTCATGGGGGACCCGCGGACCGGCCTCGGGCCAGCTCTCGTATCCCTACGACATCGCCCTGGGGCCCGACAAGTCGATTTACGTTTGCGAATACGGGAACCATCGCGTGCAGAAGTTCACGCGTGACGGCAAGTCGCTGGCCGTCTGGGGGAACGCGGGCCGGCAACCCGGCCAGTTGTATAACCCCTTCGCCCTGGCCATCGACCACACGGGAGCGGTCTCGGTGATCGACTCGAACAACCACCGCGTCCAGAGATTCCGCCTCTAACGGCCGTCGAAGGAGGCTCGTGCGACGATGCTCGGGAACTATTCGGTCTCGGTAGGTCAGCCCTGGTGGCTCTTGCTCTTGCCGCTGATCATCCCCCCGTTGATCCTGGTCAGCTTCCGGAGCCTTGCGGGCCTCGGTGCCGTCCGCCGGGCGGTCGCGATCCTGATCCGGACCGTGGTCGTGACCCTGATCGTGCTCGCGCTCGCCGAGTTGCAGACGGTCCGCAGGAGCGACCGCCTGACGACGATGTTCCTCGTCGACGGCTCGCAGAGCGTCCCGCGCGAGCTCCAGGGGCCGACCCTCGACTACGTCTCGGCCGCGTCGAACAAGCGTCGCAAGGATGACCTCGCGGGCATGATCGTGTTCGGCAAGGATCCGAGGGTCGAGGCCCCGCCTGCCCCGACCGAGCTCAACCCTCTCGGGATCGAGAGCCAGATCGACTCCGAATACACCGACCTCGGCTCGGCAATCAAGCTCGCGCTCGCGACCTTCCCCGAAGACACCGCCCGCCGGATCGTGATCGTCTCCGACGGCAACGAGAACCGAGGCAACGCGATCGAGCAGGCGATCGCCGCCAGGGACCTGGGCGTCCAGATCGACGTCCTCCCGCTCGAGTATCACTACGACAAGGAAGTGCTGGTCGAAAAAGTCTCGATCCCCCCGGACGTGAAGAAGGGGGAGACGGTCAACATCAACGTCGTGGTCCGCGCCAGCGAGCCGACCCGAGGCACGCTCCAGATCTTCCAGAAGGCGGACAACTACCGCGCCCCCGCCCCCGGGAACGAAAAGCCCCAGCCGGTCGATCTCAAGCGGGGCATCAACGTCTTCAACCTCCGGCAGCAGATCAACGAACCGAATTTTTATACGTTCACCGCCGAATTCATCCCCGAGGAGGGGAGCGGCGACCGTCGGGCGAAGAACAACGTCGCCGAGGGGTTCACCCACGCCCGAGGGACCGCCCAGGTCCTCTTGATCGAAGGGACCGCGGGGGAGCACGTCGAGCTCGTCCGGGCCCTCCGCGAGAAGAAGCTTGAGGTCACGACGTTGGTCGCGCCCCGGATCGACGGGTCGGGGGCCGTGGGGGGCGACTCGCTGCCGACCGACCTGGCCCAGCTCCAGGCCTACGACACGGTGATCCTCGCCAACGTCCCCAAAGATTCGTTCACGGAGGCCCAGCACCAGCTCCTCGAGTCGAACGTCCACGACATGGGGAGCGGCCTCGTGATGATCGGCGGCCGCGAGAGCTTCGGCGCCGGGGGTTGGATGAACACACCGGTCGAGAAGGCACTCCCGGTCGACATGCAGATCAAGGCCCTGAAGGTCCAGGGCCTCGGTGCCATGGTCCTGATCATGCACGCCAGCGAGATCCCTGAAGGGAACTACTGGCAGAAGGTCGTCGCCAAGGCGGCCCTCAACGCCCTCTCGACCTACGACTACGCGGGGATGCTCCACTGGGAAGGCCAGGAAGCCTGGCTGTTCACCCTCCGCGCCATCGGCGGAGGCCGGCCGGTGATGCTCCGGGCGATCGACCGCATGACACCGGGCGACATGCCCGACTTCGACCCCTCGCTCCAGATGGCGATGAAGGGCTTGATGGGCGTGAAGGACGCGATGTCGCGCCACATCGTCATCATCAGCGACGGCGACCCCACCTCGCCCACGAACCAGGTCATCAACCAGCTCGTGAAGAACAAGATCACCGTGACCGCGGTGCTCACCGCCGCCCACGGCAATGATCCCGATGCCTTCAACCGGATGCGAAATCTCGCAAACCGGACGAAGGGCCGGTTCTACAACGTCACCAATCCGAAGGCCCTGCCGCGGATCTATCAAAAAGAAGCCCGGACGATCTCTCGCCCGCTTATCTTCGAACGTGAGACCCCCTGGGCGCTGCAGGTCAACTACCTGAGCGAGCCCGTGATCGGCCTCCCGCAGAATATCCCACCGGTCAACGGTATCGTCCTGACGAGTCTGAAGGAGAACGAGCTGGTCGAGGCGCCGATCACGTCGCCCTTGCCGACCGGCCAGGTCAACCCGGTGCTCGCCCACTGGACGTACGGCCTTGGGCGTTCCGTCGCCTTCACGTCCGACGCCGGCCGGCGCTGGGCGAAGTCGTGGCCCGACTGGGAGAGCTATGCTGCCTTCTGGTCCCAGATCATCCGCTGGTCGATGCGGCCGGTCGACCCCGGCAACCTGACGCTGAACGTCCGTCGCGAGGAAGGGCGGGTGAAGGTCGTCATCGACGCGCTCGACAAGGAGAACCAGTTCCTCAACTTCCTGGAGATTCAGGGGACCGTCGTCAGCCCCGACCTGAAGCGATCGAGCATCGAGCTGGTCCAGACGGCGCCGGGCAAGTACGAAGGGACCTTCAACGACGCCGAGGCGAGTGGCAACTACTTCGTCAGTCTCGGCTATCGAGGCTCGGACGGGGTCCAGGGGTTCATCTCCTCGGGCGTGTCCGTCCCCTACTCCGACGAGTATCGCGAGCTCCGCTCGAACCCGGCGACTCTTGACTCGATCGCCAGCCTCACCGACGGGCAGGTCACGAACTGGAAGTATCGGGCCGACGGCCGCCGGGACCTCCCCCAAACCGTCGAAGCGGTCGACCACTTCCGCCGCGAACCGAAGCTGAAGAACCCCCAAGCCTACTCAGACCTCTGGCCCAACCTGCTCTGGCTCTCCGCCATCCTCTTCCTCGGTGACGTCGCCGTCCGCCGCGTCTCGCCCGACTTCGACCGGATGCGGAAGACGGTCGCCGACCAGTGGAAGAAGCTCCGCGGCCAGGAAGTCGCCCCTCCGGTCGAATACCTGGAGAAGCTCAAGGGCAAGAAGGCCGAGGTCGGCGAACAGCTCGAACGTTCGCGGTCGAACATTCGCTACGAGGCGCCTCCCGCGGCATCCGTCGCGGAGGCCCTCCGCGACGAGCCGCTCCTCCGAGGGACCAGTTCCACCGAACCCAAGCGCCCTGCGAATACGCCCCCGAGTGGCCCGAGCCTCGGGCCCGACGCCGCCAAGGCCTCCGAGCCCGAAAGCTACACCAACCGGCTGTTGAAGGCCAAGCAGAAGGTCTGGGAAGAGCGAGACAAGGACAAAGAGAAGAACGAGGGCAAGCCCTCATGAGCGCCAACATTTCGAGGTTTCGCTCCAGCCCCGAAACCCGTTTTTTCCTTAAAAAACGGGTTTCTGACGGGACGCACCCTGAAATCCCAGGGCGACTTCGACATCGAGAGCGCCAGAAACCCGTTTTTTAAAAAAAGCAGGTTTCGAACGAGACATTAAGACCACCGGACGGTGGGCAACTCCCCCAGTTTTCACGACGAGGACGCAACGCGATGTCCACCGCCGAGTCCGCCACGATGGAAGCCCGGGCCGACGAGTTTCGTTCGGCGTATAACCGGGTCAAAGCCGAGATCGCCAAGGTGATCGTCGGCCACGAGGACATCGTCCACGGCGTCCTGACTTGCCTGTTCGTCGGCGGGCACGCGCTTCTGGAAGGAGTGCCCGGGCTCGGCAAGACGCTGCTCGTGAAGACCCTGGCCGATGCCCTCTCGCTCGACTTCAACCGGATCCAGTTCACCCCCGACCTGATGCCCGCCGACATCATCGGCACCAACATCGTTATGGAGGGTCCCGACGGACGCCGGGTGTTCGACTTCCAGAAGGGGCCGATCTTCTCGCAGATCGTCCTCGCCGACGAGATCAATCGCGCCACGCCGAAGACCCAGTCGGCACTCCTGGAGGCCATGCAGGAGCACTCGGTGACGGTGGGAGGGACGATCCATAAGCTCAAGCAGCCGTTCTTCGTCATGGCGACGCAGAACCCGATCGAGCAGGAAGGGACCTATCCCCTCCCCGAGGCCCAGCTCGACCGGTTCTTGTTCAAACTCGTCGTCGGGTACTCGACCCGCGAAGAGCTGAGCGTCATCCTCGACCGGACGACCCGCGGCGAGCGCCCGAGCGCCGAGCGAGTGATCGACGGAGAGACCCTCATCAAGATGCAAGGGCTCGCCCGTGACGTGATCGTCGCACCCCACGTCCAGGACTACGCGATCCGGCTCGCGCTCGCGACCCACCCGGAGGGGCCCTTTGCCGCCGACGTGACGAACCAGTACATTCGATGGGGGAGCAGCCCTCGCGGCGTCCAGACTCTCGTCCTCGCCGCCAAGGTCCGCGCCCTGCTCGATGGACGTTACAACGTGAGCTTTGAGGATCTCCGCCGCGTCTATCTCCCCAGCCTCCGGCACCGGGTGCTCATGAATTTCGAGGCCCAGGCCGAAGGCGTCAACTCCGACGACGTCTTGCTGAAGGTGCTCGACTCCGTGCCCGAGAAGGCTGAGGAGAAAGCGGCAATCGCCAAGGCCGGGTGAACCGCTCCGCCACGGAGCGGCTCGGGCGAAGGCCCCTCGCCTTCGCCTCGAGCCCGAGGCGCCAGGAGGTCTGTGAAGGAATGACACCATGCACGACATCTACAATCCACCCCCGGCGCCCGTGCCCTGGAACCCGCCGCAAGCCGAGAAGCTGGCCTTCACCAAGGGCGACATCGTCTGCCTGGTGACCCTGTGCGTCTCGCTCTTCGCGGCGTCATCCCTGGTCTGGAGCGCCCAACCGATGGTGGCGGTCATCACCACCCTCGGCGGGACCCTGGTAATCCTCGAGAGCTGGTTCACCGCCCTCGGGTTCCTCCACCGTCGCCGCTCTCTAGGCCTCCGGGCTCGATGGACGATCTTCCTCGCGGCGCTCATCCCCTGGCTGGTCGGCCTCGGGGTCGCCGCCACCTTGATGCTCGCCCTCTTCCTGATCTCCGACTGGATGGGATGAACTCGCGATGACCGAGACCAAGGCCCCTCCCCTGCTCGACCCCGAATTCCTCCACAAGCTCGAGCAGCTCGAGCTCGTCAGCCGCAAGATTTTCGTCGGCCGGATGAAGGGGGAACGCAAGAGCAAGCGGCGGGGCTCCTCGGTCGAATTCGCCGACCACCGCAATTACTCGGTCGGCGACGACCTCCGGCACATCGACTGGAACGTCTACGGCCGGCTCGACAAGCTCTTCCTCAAGCTGTTCCTCGAGGAAGAAGACCTCCACTTCTACACCTTGCTCGACACCAGCCTGTCGATGGACTTCGGCGAGCCGACCAAGCTCCATTACGGCAAGCAGGTCGCCGCCGCACTCGCTTTCATCGGGCTCGTGAATCACGACCGCGTGCTCCTCGACACGTTCAGCACGACGCTCGACGCCGGGATGCCGAGCGTCCGGGGTCGCTCGCAGATGTGGCGCGTCGTCCAGTATCTCGACAAGCTCAAGGCCTCCGGCGCGAGCGACCTGACGGCCGCCGCCAAGGCCTTCGCGATCAAGCACGCGGGCAAAGGCGTCGTCGTCGTCATCTCCGATTTCCTCGACAAACGGGGATATGAGGACGCCCTCCGCTATCTCCTCGCCCGGAACATGGACATCTACGTCGTCCACGTCTTGAGCCAGGAAGAGGTCGAGCCCGAGCTCGTCGGCGACCTCCGCCTCGTCGACTCCGAGGACGAGGACGTCACCGAGATCACCGTCAGCGCCCCGCTCCTGAAGCGCTACCGAGAGAACCTCGAGGCCTTCGTCGGAGGCCTCAAGACCTGGTGCACGAAACGCGGGATCACTTATATCTTCACCACCAACCATAACCCCTTCGACAAGCTGATCCTGAACTATCTCCGCGAGCGCGGATTGGTGAAATAGGCCCTGGGATGGAACGATTCTGATGTGGGATGTGAATGATCCTTGGGTCTTCTTCGGATTCTCGGCGGCCCTGATCGCCTACCTCCTCTACATGATGATCCGCAGACGAAAAGGGGAACGCCCCGGCTCCCCCGAACGCGAGCCGGAGCTCTGATCGCCAGATCCGGGTAGGTGGGCATCGCCCACCGACATTCCGGAAGGCCCTGTGGGCGATGCCCACCCCACGAAAAATACCCGCACCGAACCCTCAAAAAAACCGCGACGCCTCGTCCGCGAGGCCCTAGAGCGAGGTCGACCGGTATGAATTTCGGGAGCCTGAGTCGCGCCAGTTTCCCCGTCCAGTTCTCTAGCCCGATCGGCGGAATGGAGTGGGCCGTCCTGGCGGGAATCCCCGTCGGGATCATCGCGCTCTACTTCCTCAAGCTCCGCCGGCGGCCGGTCCAGGTCGCGAGCACCTTGCTTTGGAGACGGAGCCTCGAAGACCTGCACGTCAACAGCCTCTTCCAACGGCTGCGGAAGAACCTCCTCCTGTTCTTGCAACTCCTCGCCATCGTGCTGGCGATGCTCGCGCTGGCCGGGCCGAAGGTCAAGGGGACCAGCACGCAAGGCCAGCGCTACGTGCTGACCATCGACAACTCGGCGAGCATGTCCGCCACCGACGTCAAGCCGAGCCGACTCGCTCGCGCCAAGGAAGAGGCCAAGAAGCTCGTCGATGCCATGGAGTCGGACGACCTCGCGATGGTCATCACGTTCTCGGACCGGGCTCGAGTCGTCTCCAACTACACGGGCGACCGCAACCTCCTCCGCAGTCGGATCGATGGGATCGCCGCGAGCGAGAGTTCGACGTCGCTCCGCGAAGCGCTCGAAGTCTCATCCGGCCTGGCCAACCCCGCGAAGCAGTTCGGCGAAGGGGAGGTCGCAACCTCGGTCGTCCCCCCCAAGCTGATGATCTACACCGACGGCGGCTTCTCCGACGTCGAAGGTTTCAGCCTGGGCAACCTCGAGCCCCAGGTCGTCGTGATCGGCCCCCCCCCTCCCCCGATCACCGACTCGCCGGAACTCAAGGCCACGAGCGGCGCGAGCAAGAAGAACCCGTCGGACAACCTTGCCATCCTCGCGCTCCAGACTCGCCGGAACGACGACAAGCCCGACCAGTACCAGGTCTTCGGCCGAGTCCACAACTATCGGGCCGAGACGGTCTCGACTGAGGCGCAGCTCCTCCGGCTCGATCCCAAGAAGCCGGGCAGCCCGGGCGCACTCATCGATGCCATCGCGCTGAAGCTCGGGCCCAAGAGCGACCAGTCCTTCAAGTTCGAGCTCCCCGACACGGGCTTGGCCGAGCTCGAGGTCCGCTTGACCGAGCGCGACTCGTTGCCGCTCGACGACCGTGCCTATGCCGTCGTCGGCAACCCGCGCAAGGCCCAGGTCCTGCTCGTCACCTCGGGGAATCGCTACCTCGTCGACACCCTGAAGACGCCGACCGCAACCGAGCGGGCCGACGTTACAGTGATCGCCCCGGCCGAGCTCAAGTCGGACGACGTAATGCGTTTGATCAACTCCGGCCGGTACGACCTCGTCATCTATGACAACGCCCGCCCCTCCGCGCCGCCCGAGGCGAACGCCCTCTATTTCGGCACGATGCCCCCCGGCGCCGCTTACGAGAAGACGAAGGCGCTAGAGCAGCCGATCATCCTCGACTGGGACGCGGGCCATCCGCTCATGCAGTTCGTCCGCGACCTCCCGACCGTCGCCATCCTCAAGGCGACCGTCGTGGAGCCACCCCCCGGTTCGAGTACGCTTATTGAGAGCGATAAAGGGCCGCTCGCCTTCATCGCCCCGCGCCAGGGCTTCTCCGACACGGTGATCGCATTCCCCCTCATGGACGGCGACAAGTTCAACACCAACTGGTATCGAAACATCAGCTTCCCCCTCTTCCTCTTCAACAGCCTCCAGGTCCTCGGCAACGCCCGCGAGTCGTCCGGCGACGAGGTCCACCTCCCCGGCCAGCCCGTCGTCATCCGCGCCGAGGTGTCGAAGGGGGACGTGAAAGTCACCAGCCCCAACGCCAAGGTCGAAGGCCTCACTCGCACACCGCAGGGGACCTACATCGACAACCACGCCGACACGACCGGGATCTACCACGCCCGCTGGGAACCCGAAGGGATGCTCGCCTTCGCCGTCAACCAGTTCGACTCGCGCGAGAGCGACCTGGCCACCCGCGGCCTCGTCCCCGAGGGGATCGACCCCAATTCCTCCCAGGCGGAAGCCTACAAGATCAAGATCGGCTACAGCCCCGTCGCGGGGATCGGCAAGACTCGCCCCAGCCGGAAAGACTGGTGGAAGCCGCTCGCCATGCTGGCTCTCGGCGTCGTCCTGCTGGAATGGTACATTTTCAACAAACGTGTCTACATTTAAAGACGAACAAGCCTATCATTCCTGCAATGCAGGCTGATGAACGTCTCGAACCCCGGTTTCTTCTTAAAAGCCGGGGTTCTGCTCCAATAGACGTCGGCACTCCAAAATTCCTGGGTCGGATCTGACCGCGGCAGAGCCCCGGTTTTTGAGAAAAAGCCGAGGTTCGAGATCCGCACCCTTCCCAACCCTTTTCCCAGCCACCCGGCTGATTGCCCCGGTGGTGGGTCGACGCGTCGAGGCATACGTAATAGTCTTTGATCTGCGGGCTGGAGGGTGACGATCCCCTCCAACCCGATCGGTCCCTCGTTTCATGAGCGTTCGTTCCAACCGATGCCTCAAGACCCAAGGTGAGCCAGGACATGAAACCGATCACACGCCGGAACTTCCTGAGTGGTTCGATGACGGCTGGCCTGGCTTTGGGGATGCCTCGGATCATGCTCGGCGAGGGGACCCGGTCGATCGGCCCGAATGATACGGTGAACCTTGCGGTGATCGGCCTGGGGTCGACCACGGCGGTCGGCGGTGTGGGAGGCCGCGGACATCAGCTCATCGGCCGACTCCGCGAGATCCCCGGGGTGAAAATCGCCGGACTTTGCGACGCGGACCAGGCCCACCTCGACCGCGAGGTCGAGGCGGCTCGAAGCCACGAGGGGAAGGTCAAGACCTACCACGACCCTCGCGAAGTCTTCGACGACAAGGACATCGATGCGGTGATCGTCGCCTTGCCGAACCACTGGCACGCCCTGGCGACCGTCTGGGCCTGCCAGGCCGGCAAGGACGTGTACGTCGAGAAGCCGTTCTCATACAACCTCTGGGAAGGCCAGCAGATGGTGGCGGCCGCCCGCAAGTATGGCCGAATGGTCCAGGTCGGCACGCAGAACCGCTCGAGCGCCTTCCTCCGTCGCGTCTTCGAGCGGCTTCGCGGGGGCGAGTTCGGGGCCATCCGTTTCGCGCACGCGCTCGTCTACAGGGCCCGCGACGGCATCGGGACCGTCCAGACACCGACTCAGCCGCCGAGCACCGCGAATTATGACCTCTGGTGCGGCCCGGCCCCCAAGATCCCCCTTATGCGCAAGCAGATGCACTACGAGTGGCACTGGTTCTGGGATACGGGCAACGGCGAGATGGGGAACAACGGCATCCACGTCATCGACGTCTGCCGCCTGGCACTCGGGCAAGACCAGACCCCGCCGCGCGCCATGAGCATCGGCGGTCGGTTCGCATTTCACGACAGCGGCGAAACGGCCAACACCCAGATCGCCTTCCTCGATTTCCAGCCGGCTCCGATCATCTGCGAGGTCCGCAACGTCGGGAGCGGCAAGGGTGCGCAGACGATGGGGAAGTTCCGAGGCCAGAACAAAGGCATCGTGATCGACTGCGAAGGGGGCTATTTCGCGGGCGACTCCGGCGGCGGAGCCATCTACGACCGGGACGGGAAGAAGATCCACGACCTCGGGACAGGCGACAGCCCCAAGGCACTCGAGATCACCCACCTGACCGCGTTCCTGAACGGAGTACGAAGCCGGAAGACCAGCGACCTCGGGGCCGAGGCGATCGAGGGTCATCGTTCGACAGCAGGCTGCCACATGGCCAACGTCTCGCACCGGCTCGGCAAGGCGTCGACACCCGACGCGATCCGGGCCTCGATCTCGAGCAACGGCGAGATGGCCGATGCGTTCGACCGCTGCCGCGGCTACCTGGGTGAGAACGGCGTCAACCTCGACGCCACTTCGGCCACCCTCGGCCCCTGGGTGACCCTCGACCCGAAGAGTGGCCGCTTCGTCGGCGACTTCGCCGACGCCGCCAATGCTCTCTCTCGCCGGGAATACCGCAAGCCGTTCGAGGTCCCCGACCTCACGGCATGAGGTCGGTCAACCGAAATGAGCCGAACGCTCGAGTCGTCGGCGACGAGGGTTGTCGCGTGGAGTCGACCAACGCCCACCATCGTCGCCGACGAAGTTCTTACAGGCCGAAGTCGTTCCGAATTCGGAGGTAGAACGGGAGGTGCCTCGAGCGGCGTCCCATCCCCGACTCGGGACGTCCTTCCAACCTCACCACACGCTGCGAAGGAGCAGCGTGGGACGCCAGCGGGGTGCTCGTCCCAGCCTGTGAGCCCGCATGACCGACCGAGCGTGCGGCGACCCGGGAGAGGATCGCCGGCCGAACGGCGGCGGCATGCACCCGCCCACGACGGCCAACGGTCGGAATCGTAACCACGGAGGTCGTCGACGAGGCCTCGTCATCGGTTTCAGGAGTCGCGGCGACGTTCGACGGAGCTTCTGAATCGTCCGAGTCGTCAGAGTCGTTGCCCGTCGGCGCCGCACCTGAGGGTGCGGTGACGTGGATCTGGACCGATCGGCTGGCAGACCCGGTCACGGCCTTGACGGTAGAAATGCCTACGCCCGACGCCGGTGCGGTGAACCTCCCGGCCGCATCCACGCTGCCACCGACGCCCCCGCTCGCGACGGACCATGTGAGGGAGGGCTGCGTCGTCAGGGCCTTACCGAATTGGTCGAGGACGTTAGCCGAGAACGTCAGGGTCCCACCATCCACGACCGTGTCGCTCGAGGGCTGGATGGACACGGAGGTCGCGGTCGAGACGACCGTAACCGGGACGTCGCTCGTGACGCTCTGGCCCGAGGCCGCGGTGATCGTGACCCGGAAGAGGTAGCTTCCGGGCGCCGAGAAGCTGGCCCCGAGCGTCGAGGCCGAGTCGGTCCCATTTCGGCCCGAGGGGCTGAACGTGACCCCCTGCCCTTTCACGACCGACCAGGTGTAGCTGACGCCGGTCCCCGCGGAGCCGGAGACCGTGAGTGTTGTCGAGGTCCCGCCGACCGTCGACGGAGTGGCGGTCGCCTGTCCTGTCACCTTCGGGGCAAGAGCCGTTTGAACCGCCGCGGCCGGGTCGATCACGGCCCCCGTCTTGACGAGGCCGACGAGAGCCGGCGAGGGGCTCGCGGTCGACTCGACGAGATTGACCCGGTCCGTCGCCGACATCGCGGGGGTCAGCGCGGCGACCACCCCGGTGATTCCGCTGACGTAACCGGCCGCGAACGAGGTCGCGTCCTGGAACGCCGGCGTCCCGAGGTCGACATGCGTCGCACCGAAGTTCGAGACGGAAGTCAGCCCGCCCGACGCGGTCGTCGACGCGGCGACGATGAGATTATCTGCGGACGTGTAAGCCGGGAACAAATGATAAGGAAGATAAGTGTTGACAGTCTTGTCGGTGCTGTCGATGTTGATGTGGTCGTTTCCGGCCCCGGTGACGACGAGCGCCCCCTTGGAGCGGGCGTAGTCGAGGGCGTCTTGATACGTGGGATTGGCGTTGGAGTAGGAGGGGTCGGGATTATTGGGGAGGCTGATTGCCGTGTCGCCGGCCTCCTCGATCAGGATGCTGATGTTGATCACCGACGCGTGGTTATACGCCGCGTAGAAGATCCCCCTGAGGATGGAACTGAAGGTATTGGCGCCCAATTGTCCCGTGTTGTCGGTGACGCGGATCGGCATGATCTTCACGTCGGCCGTGCTTGCGCCGGCGTGGGACTTGGCCGCGACGATCCCCGAGACGATCGAGTCGGCGACAGTCGACCCGTGGCCGTGGCCGCCGGCCGCACTGTTGTCGGCGATATTGCTGCCGTCGGCGGCCGCGCCCTGCTGGGTATAAGCGTTAAAGCCGCTCGCCAAATTGTAATACGGTGAATCGGTCTGACTCGAGAGGTCGACCCCCGTGTCGATTTCGGCAATAAGGGTCGTCAAGAGGCGGCGTGCCTCGAGGGTTTCCGTTTGATACCTGCACGCTCGCGGAAGTGTTCGTGATTTCAAGGTGCCACCTCAGCGTTTCGTGTAGGAAATACAGTCGGCCTATTCTCGCCAGGGGCGGCCGTGCAGGCTTGTCACTCGCCACACCCGTAATGTGATAGACCGTTTCCGATAGTCCAATCATTGATGAACGATTTCTTTCAATGAGGGTGAGACTCCTAGGAGTTGGAGGACTCGCGCCGATTTTCACCTGTGCAAGAAGCGCCCCAACGCGAGGGATGGCGATGCGAGTTTTCGGACCGGCCGGCTTGGATCGCCTCGCGCCATTCTCGCGTTCGATCCGGCCGAGAGGATTCGAGGGCATGGAAGGCCGACGCGATCAGGCCCGCGCCCCGCGTCGCTGCCGAGTCGCGCGGGCAGGATTGGTCCGATCACGACGTGTGCAAAACGTCGATGCAAACGCAAACGGCCTGAGCGTTGAAGCCGTCATGGCGTCCGCGCGAGGGCGTGCGATTCCGGTCGCGGGGGATTATCCTGGGGACGAATTCGGGCGGCGGGTCGTCAGGGCCGGACGAGCACCCCGTCGTTCGTCATGACCGGTGGAAGATGAGGAGGAGACGGTAACGCCATGGAAACCGCGAGAATCGCGCAGGTCCTCGACGAGATGGGGACCTTGCTCGAGGTCAGGGGCGAGAATCCGTTCCGGTGTCGCGCCTATCACAACGCCGCACAGGCATTGAAGAGTCTACCGGCCGACCTCTCGGCGATGATCGTCGACGGGACGCTCGCCGAGATCCCGGGGATCGGGGAGACGATGCTCTCGAAGATCGTCCAGCTCTCGACCACCGGTCATCTTCCCTCCTTCGACGAGCTCCGACGGACGACACCTCCGGGCCTGGTCGCGCTACTGCGGGTCCCCGGCCTGGGACCGAAGAAGATCAAGCTCCTGCACGACTCGCTGAAGATCGAAAGCCTCGCGGATCTGCGTTCCGCCGGGGAAGCGGGGAAGATCGCCGAGCTCAAAGGTTTCGGGGCGAAGACCGAGGCCAAGATCCTCGAAGGGATCAGCTTCATCGAATCGGTGGGCGACCGGATCCTCCAGAGCAAGGCCCGTCGACTCGTCTCGCCGATCCTCGAGGCGGTGCGAACGCATCCCGGAGTGATCCGGGCCGAGTCCTGCGGGAGCCTTCGCCGACGCGCCGAGACGATCGGCGACATCGACATTCTTTTCAGCGCCGACGACCCGATCCCGGTCTTGAATCATTTCGTCGCGCTCCCCGAGGTGGCGAAGGTGCTCGCCCACGGGCCGACCAAGGCCAGCGTCCGCCTGGCGGACGGTGTCCAGTGCGACCTCCGCGGGGTCTCGGATGCTCAGTTCCCGTTCGCGCTCCATTACTTCACCGGGTCGAAAGCCCACAACATCGCGATGCGTCGACGCGCGATCTCCCGGGGGCTCACGCTCAACGAGTACGAGCTCGCCGGCGCCGAGGGCTCCATCCCCTGTCGCACCGAAGCTGAGGTGTTCGCCGCGTTGGGACTGGCGGAGATCCCCCCCGAGCTCCGCGAGGACACCGGGGAGTTCGAACTGGCCGAGGTCGGACCGATCCCTCGATTGGTCACCCTCGAGGATCTCACCGGGACGTTCCACTGCCACACGGATTGGAGCGACGGCGGGGCGACCCTTGAGGAGATGGTCGAGGCCGCCCGAGCGGCCGGACTCCAGTATCTGGGAATCGCCGACCACTCGAAGTCGGCCGGCTATGCGGGAGGACTGAGCATCGATCGGGTCGCCGAACAATGGGAGGCGATCGACCGGCTCAACAAGCAGTTGGGCGACACGTTCCGGGTGTTCAAGGGGACGGAATGCGACATCCTCGGTGACGGCTCGCTCGACTATCCCGACTCGGTCCTCGACGGTTTCGACTACGTCGTGGCGAGCGTGCATTCGCAATTCGGCATGCCGCGTGCGGAAATGACAGAACGGATCGTCCGGGCCGTCTCGAACCCCAGGGTGACCATGCTGGGGCACCCGACGGGACGGCTCTTGCTCGCGCGGGACGGTTATGCCGTCGACCTCGACGCGATCATCGAGGCCGCGGCGGAGGCGGGGACGATGATTGAGATCAACGCCAGTCCGTATCGGCTCGACCTCGACGCGACGCACTGTCGACGAGCCCGAGCTCGAGGGGTGATGATTGCGATCAATCCCGATGCGCATTCGACCGCGGGGATCGCCGACCTGGATTTCGGCATCGGCGTCGCTCGGCGCGCGGGGCTCGGGCCGGCCGACATCCTGAATACGAAATCCCTCGCCGAGGTCATCGAGGCGCTCGAAGCACGCCGACGGGCGAGAAGATGAGTAAGAAAGACGACGAGTGTCGATGAGGGACTCTTGCGGGGTGTCTTCACCGTCCTATAATTTTTCGGAAGAGGGACACGGTCCAAGGTCGATCGGGAACCTAGGGAGAGTTCCTCGAGCGGAGGCTCGAGATTCATCCGTCGGGGCCCATCGCCGAGTCTCCGTGAAGGGCCGTCCGTCGGGCCGTCGGCCCGTCCGCTTGTGACGAGTTTCCGACCCACTTACCGGGTTCCATTGGCCTCATCTTCACAAGGATCTTGTCATGGCCCCTCCCAAGCCGGCTGAAGTCAAGAGACGCTACTTCAGCGTCGAAGAGGCGAACAAGACGCTCCCCCTGGTCCGGGCGATCATGACCGACATCGTCCGGCAGTGGAACACCGTCAGTGAGTTGAAGCAACGCCTCTCCGCAGTCAAGAGCGACCGCGGCCGGGCGTCGGGCGACGTCTATTCTGAAGAGCTGGCCCAGAGCCAGGCCGAGATGGGAGCCGAAGAGAAGGCCCTGGGCGCTTACATCGACGAGCTGACCGAGCTCGGGGTCGAATTCAAGGGACCCGATGGGCTCTGCGACTTCTACTCGATGATGGACGGCCGCGAAGTGCTGCTCTGCTGGCGTCTGGGCGAGCCCGAGGTCCTGTTCTGGCACGAGACCAACGCGGGAGTCGCCGGTCGCCAGCCCCTGGTCGCGGCCTCCGCTCCTCGGGCCGGTCGGCGTTCTCACTGAGCTCCGGTCGACGAATCGACTGCCGTCGGGGCTCGATGTGAGCGGTTGTTGGACCAATCCCGACTTCCCGGATAAACTGGTCCGCCGGTATCGGTGGTTCGGTGCCTCCTGGGGTGTACGGAAAGGTCGCGGTGCGATGGGTCGGGTGGTGACGATTGATGGGCCGGCGGGGGCGGGCAAGAGCACGGTATCCCGCCGGTTGGCCGAACGACTCGGGTGGCGGTTGCTCGACACCGGCGCGATGTACCGGGCCGCGACACTCGCGGCCCTCCGCGCGGGTGTCGACCTGCACGACGACGCAGCCCTCGGGAACCTGGCCGCTCGAATCTCGATCCGACTGCCTCCCGGGGAAGTCCGGCTCGACGGCGAGGACGTCAGCGTGTTGATTCGAACCGTCGAGGTCACCCGCACGACCCGTCACATCGCCGACAGCCCGAGTGTGCGTCGGCAGCTCGTCGCGTGGCAACGCGAATTCGCGGCCGAGAACGATGTGGTCGCCGAAGGTCGCGACCAGGGGACCGTCGTCTTCCCCTCCGCCTTCCGGAAATACTTCCTGACCGCCAGCCTCGAGGAACGGGCCCGGCGTCGCCATGCCGAATTCCTGTCCAAGGGCGAGGCCCTGAATCCGGACGACGTGCTCCGCGACCTCCGGGTCCGAGACGAGGGGGATGAAGCCCGGGCCATCGCGCCAATGAAGCCGGCCGACGATGCCCATGTGATCGACACCACGACGATGGACCTCGATCAGGTCCTCGTGTGGATCGAGGCCGACGTCCGCGCCCATCGAGCCGCGGATTCGGGACTCTCGGCCTGAAGCCTGGTGGTCTCCGGCAGCCCCCGCTCCAACTCCAACATGTTGACGAAGCGAACTCCTCCTCGGTCGGAAAAAGGTCGGGCGTGAAAAAGTCGAGCCAGGTAACAGACGGAGAGGGATCAGCCCCCGGCCCCGAGGGCATGGATCGGTCGCGCCTCGCACTCCTCTGGTATCGCATCGTGCAGGTGTCCGTCGCGACGCTCCTCTCGGCGACGGGAGGCCTCCGGGCCTCGGGGCGGGAGAACCTGCCCAAGTCCGGCGGGGCGCTCCTCGTCTCCAATCACCTCAGCCATCTCGATGTCTTCATCCTGGGGATCCCCCTGCATCGACCGTTGAACTACATGGCGCGTTCGACGCTCTTCTTCCCTCCCCTCGGGACCTTCATCCGCTCGGTGGGTGGGTTCCCGATCCAGCGCGAGGGAATGGGAACCCAAGGGCTCAAGGAAACGTTGAAGCGAGTCCGGAAGGGGGGGATCGTCGTCCTCTTCCCCGAGGGGACGCGAAGTCGCGATGGTGAGATCGCCGACTTGAAGTCGGGCATCGCCGTCCTGGCGGCAAGGGCTCGCGTACCCGTGATCCCGTCGGCCCTGGCGGGGACCTACGAAGCATGGCCCCGGTCACGTCCGTTCCCCAGGCCCCATGCCGTGCGGATCCACTACGGCCGACCGATCCTGCCCGAGGAACTCTCGAAGTTACCAACGGACGACGTCGTGATCCTGATCCGCGAGCGGATGCTCGAATGCCAGCGCGAGGCCAGGCTCGGGCTGGCGCGCGACATTGGGAATCCCGTCGAAGAAATTGCGGTTGGAGAAAAGGCCGAGTTGGGATAATGTGCCGTCGCCCTTGACGGTTGGCGTCACCAACCCTCGAAGGGGACTCGACGAGGCACCTCGGTCCGACTCGCCCTCTCCATTCCTTGATTTCGTAGGCCCGTTCCGGTTGCGCCGCTCGGCGTGTCACCGAGATCCCGGTCGCGGCCAAGGAGTACCGCAATGCAACGCACCGGAAACGTCCGCAGGGTGTTGGAGACTGTGCTCATCGGGACCATATTCGGCTCGATGGGCTGCACACATCACCACTACTACTACACGGGCACCGCGGCTTCCGCGTGCCCCCCGACCGTTTCGACCACGGCGGTGACCAACGGCGAGGTGTGCCCGATCCCCCAGACGGGCGGGACCGTCCTGCAGTCGGGCCAATCGGCGACCGTGGTCTCGGGGAGCCGACCGCCCCAGGTCGTGGTCAGCGAGCCAAAAGGCAGTTTGATGGGACGTTGGCGATCACGCGGCTCCGAGGTGGACAGCGTGGCCACGACGACCGTCGAGGGAGCCCTCGAGGACGACTCGGCCTCCCGCTAAGCCAGGCCTAGTCGACGCGATCGAGAGCGAGCCATGACACGACGCCGACGAACGTGGAAGGACGCTCGCTGCCTCGTCACCGGCGCGTCCTCCGGCCTGGGCCGAGCCCTAGCCGAGGCGCTCGTCCGCGAAGGTGCACGAGTGGTCCTGACCGGCCGTTCGCACGAACGACTGGAACAGGTGGCAAACGGGCTCCTCTCGGCAGGGGCTTCCGCCGATCAAGTCATCACGGTCGCGGCCGATTTGACCGTACCCGAGGATCGTCATCGCCTCGTCGAGACGGCCAGGCAACGCCTCGGCGCAATCGACCTCGCCATCAATAGCGCAGGGGTCGGGGCGACGGGACATTTCGAAACGCACGACCCGGACGTCTTGCGGAAGGTCTTCGAGATCAACGTTTTCGCCCTCGCCGAGGTCACGCGCGAGGTCCTCCCCCTCTTGAGGCTCGGGGAACAACCGGCCCTCGTCAATCTCGGATCGATCGTCGCGCGACGTTCCCTCCCCGGTCGCCCCGAATACAGCGCGAGCAAGCACGCCGTCGCCGGATTCACCGACTCGATCCGGGCCGAATGGGCGAAGTTCGGGATCCACGTTCACTTACTCAATCCCGGCTTCACGGATACCGAGTTCGAGCGCAACCTCGTCGTCGACACGGCCGTCTATCCGGTCTCCAACCGCCGGATCATGACGCCGGACAAGGTTGCCGAGGCGGCCCTGCGGGCGGTCCTTCGGGGCAAGAATGAGCTGACGTTGACCCTCGGGGGCAAGCTCCTACTCCTCGTCAACCGGATCTCCCCACGCTTCGTCGACTGGGGATTCGGTCGTTGGACGCTCCACCTGTTTCCCAACGCGCCGGTCTTGAACCGAGCCCGATCCGGGCACGAATCGCAGGCTACTCCGATCGAGTCTGGAGTCGACGCGTCCGGACATTCGTCCCCCCACGCTTGATCACTCCGTCCTGCTGATCAGCCCTCCGACTCGCACTCGCTACATCTCAAGGTGATTTTGCGGCGTCAGCTTCGACCCGCTCGAGCTGCCGACGGGCCTCGTTGGCCCCCTCTCCGGGGATCGCCGCGAGCCAGCCCCAGTATCTTCGAGCCTTGACCGCATCACGTTCCTCGACCGCTTTAGTCGCGAGGAGGGTCAACTCGTCGACCGTCCAGGCCCCTCGGGTCTTGGTCGCTTCGCGACGTGCGCCCTCGGCCTCGTCCGGACCGAGGACGGTCCCGGTCGTGCCCGAGGCGAGGAGATGGCTTTTGTCAGCGTGATGGGATAGCCCGAGGGTATGGCCGAGCTCGTGCGAGGTCACGCGAGGGATGGGCTCGTCGATCCCTCCCGGGACGGACCTCAATTCGGCCGTCTCTTTCACGATCACGTAGTCTTCCCCCATCCAAACCCCGTTGGCGGGAAGCTCGTGGAGGAAGTAGACGTCGATGCCGCGGTCGTGGGTCGGCCCTTTGGGAACCAGGAGGCGATAAAGGGCCAGGTCGACCTCGGCGTTGAGGGAGAGGGCGAGCCTGAACGAGTCCTGACGCGCCGCGGGCTCGTTGACGAGGGACTCGAGTCCCCAGAAGACCTCCGCCTGCTGCCAGACCCTGTTCACTTTGCCGAGTATCCGAGAGATGTCGGCCTCGGTCAGGTGGCAATCGACTTCGGGCAGTTTGGACGCCTTGAGGATGTGGACGCGGAGCGGGATCACCAGGAAGCGATCCCGTGACGGGGCCGGCTTCACCGCCTCGGGATTCGGTTCATCGCCTCGGGCGGCGGGGGACATCAACAGTCCGGCGGACAACGAGAGCACGATGACCAGGGCACGTCCGAGCTGGGCGATCAACGCAGGTCTCCTTCAGTCCCGGGGTGCCGAGAGCTTTTGGTTGGCCCAGGATCAGTCGAGGTGGGGCATTTCCGCGTCCTGCAATCCGAAATCGATCTCGGCTCGCGTCCGGGAGACGGAGGTTCGGGCAGGAGGGGGCGGGGTTTCCTTCGGCTTCCTGAACTTTGGGGGAACGACGTTGCGAATCGACACGGGGGACTCGGGGCCATCGGTCGAGTGCGCCTGGACAAGGGGAAGCGGCCCCGCGATCACGCCCGGCCCGATCCTTCGGAGGATCGGGTGCTCGCCGACTCCTCTCCGCCCTTTGAGCAGACGAGCGTTCTCCGCGAAGCGAGGCTTCGGGGACGCCAGGGTGATCTCCGGTTCGCCCTCGTTCTCGGGATCGATCCGTTCGGGTTTCGGCTCCGCCGCGGAATCAGTCGGAAGGGTGACGGTTCGTCCCATCGCTTCGACGAGGCTCGACATCACGAGGTCGCTCGCGAGCGGCCCGACCGCCGTCGGCACGGTCTCGGCCTGGCTCCCCGGACCCGGCGCACTCTCCCCCGCTCCCTGCAAGGACACCCCGACGATCGTAGGCGAGGACGCCGAAGTGCCCCGATCGGCGGCCCGAGCGGCCGATCCGTTGGCGAGCTCTGCCCATGGAGGAGTCGGAGTGGGCGTCTGCGCCCGCGAGGAGTTGCTCCGTTCGGGGCGCTCGACCAGTCGTCCCTGGGCGGCCGCACGGGCCATGGCTTGCGAGAAGGTCTCGCGGACCGACTCGAAGTGGTCCGCCCATTTCCGGTCGCTCAAGGTCTGATGATCATTCACCATCGCCAGGAGATGCACGAACGCGTGCTCCCCCGACATGAGCGTCGGCGTCTGGGCCGGGAGTTGATCCCAGGAGGCCTCCGAGATCGACTCACGGAGATCGACGGCCCAGGCCCTCGCCTCGATCAGGGGGGCGAATTCGTGGCCATCGCCGTGCTCGAGGGCGAGGATTTGATCGAGGATCTCCAGCGCCCGTCGTCGGCTCTCCTCGCATTCCTCCCAGCGACTTTCCCGCTCGACGATCTCGTCCACCAGGGTCGCGATCTCGAGCAGTGTCGGGAGCGAATCGGGGGCAGGCCTCGGGATCCGTCTCGATTCGGCGACCTGTCGGGCCTTTTCCCGAAGGAGGGTAAAATCCCGATGCCGGGAGAGGACCTCTCCGATTTGTTCGTCCGAGATCGGAACACCGGCATCGGCGAGCTTGGGGGCGGCTTTCGACAGTCGCTCGCCCAGGGCCTTCAATGCATTCGCGAGGTCGACGACCGAATTCGCGAGATCGCTGCCGGCCGTTGAGCCCGGGAAGGGTTGCCAGGCTTTCGGCTCCCCGCTAAGCCCGTCGAGGACGCGGGCCCCCTCCCAGTTGCCGAGCCGGCGCCGGAGCCCGGCGAGCTCGCGACGGTTCCGGACCGTCTCGGGGTGTCGGGCACCGAGCGCATCGATCCGAACCTTCAACGCGCGATCGAGGTAGGGTTCGGCTTGCTCGCGAGGCCCGCGTCTCCAATACAACCGACTCAGGCAGCCGAGCACGTTCGCGAAGTCGGGGTGGGATTCCCCCTGACTCTCTCGACGAATGTCGAGCGCCTCGCGGAGCATCCGTTCCGCCGCGGTGAAGTCGCTGCGGATCAGACGGATCTCCCCCAGCATGCTCAGGGCGAGTGCGTAATCGGGATGCCTCCGACCGATCACTCGCTCCTGGAGGTGGAGGAGTTGGATGACCTTGGCTTCCGACTCGACATAGCGCTTATGGCCGAAAAGGAGCTCGGCCTCGTGATACAGCCGAGCGGCAATGGCGGTATACGGACTATGATTCCTCGCCCCCGCAGTCGTCCCGATCGTCCGCCTGGGTCGACGCCTCCGCTCGACGAGAGGCGTTGTGGTCGGATTCAAGGACTCGCCTGCCGGCGGAATCTGATCGTTTTGGTCTCCACCATGCGAAGCCATGATCGATGGCTGTCCTCTGACCTTTGGAGTCGGAGCCGAAATCCCGCCTCCGAGTCCTTTGACCGGGCGGGGTGCCTTGAATGCCCCCGGAAGAGTCGCCGGAAGTCGCTCCCGTGTTAGTATCGTACCTCCAACCTGCGCCTTGGCGACGACGTCGGTGAAAAAAAGCGAAGGAGATTCGCTGGGAACGATCATCCCAAAGCCAAGGGCCTTGGCGATGAGTCATGTCCCGACGGTCGGGCGAGTCGGGACGAGCCCGGTCTCCGTCACGGCCAAGCCTGATCGCAGTCCGAGGACTTCGTGGTCGGGTTCGGCCGCAAGGTCGAGCACTCGGGTGTACCTTAGATAGCCGATCCGGTTAGCATGACAGTCGCCGTAGCCTGGGGGACGCCGAAGTCCCATGCCCCGATGGAACGTCTCGGGAAGCCTCCCGTCCCGAACGTCCTCAAGGGGTGAAGAGCCGATTCTTTGTTGCTATGTAGGGGAGCCTCGAATCGCCATGCTCGACCCAGGTGAACGCTCGCTCGAGGTCGCCGAGGTCGAGAGAGCCGTGCGCGACGCCGAGCCGTCGGCCTGGGTCGTCCCGCACCGGATCCTCCGTCGGGTGATCAAGCGAGACCGAGGCCTGAACGCATACGGGCTCCAGGTCCCCCACCGGTTGGTTTACACGATCTCCGGCGAGACTTTGGGGACGATCGTCGACCCGTCGGAGCTGGAGATCACGACCCCAGGCCCGATGCCCTCGAAGGTGATCCTCGTCGCCCGGCCGCTTCCTGAAGAGCTGGCGCGTACTCCTCGACAAGTCGCCCTGACCGACTACTGGCGGTTGCTCTTCCACGCCCGGGTCCATGCCGCCCTCGAGGAGACGCTCTCGAGTTGGAAGGACGTCGACGCCGAGATTCGCGAACGTGTCGCGGCGATAGGGCCGATGGAGTTCCTCGAAATCCGCTCCGTCCTGAAGCAGGAGGGGTTGCTGCTCCCCCCGGCGGACGACCTGACGGTCTACAACGAGTTCGCGGCGCACTACCTCGAGCTCCGCCACTTCACCCCCAGCCTCCTCCCGCACACGTTCCCAGGACTCGGCGACCCGGCCGTGATCGACGCCCTGCTGCGTGTCGACGTGGACGATTTAGCGCTCCTCGCATCGACCCGACTCGCCGGTGCCCCCGACCTGGGCCTTGGGGCCATCTCCCTGAATCTCGACGCGACGGACCTCGAGCCGCAGTCGACGAGTTTCGTCGCCGCCGCCGAGGAGGCCGTCGATCGTGCACCGAGGCGGCTGATCCGCAAGGCCTCGGCCGCCGCCGAACGAGGGAATCTCGTCCGCGCGGCGATCTTGCGGACCCAGGCCGCTCGTTGCTCGCCGCCTCATCTCGCCGGCGCCTTTCTTTCCAGGGCGGGCGAGGAACTCGACAAGCTGGTCCACAGGCTCCAGCAGGCCCTCGACTTCGACGATGGCGAGGCCGAGGCGTGGTCGAAGACCCTCTCCCAACTCCTCGACCGCGCCTCGAAAGGATTCTGGACCCCCGAGGCGAGGCTCCTCTACGACCTCCAGAAGGTCTGCGTCGACCACGAACGTGAAGTCTTCCGGATCGACCTCGTGGGCTGGCTCTTCTCGGGCTTCCGTCGGCCGATTCGGCGCGTCCAGCCCTACCTCCGTGAGGCGATGGGGGCGAACCATCTCCGCGTCGCCGCGGGGCGGATTCGCTCGGTGCGAGTCACCGGCAAGGACCTCGGCCGTCTCGACGTTCTCCTCCGGACCGCCGTCGAGCGCGGGGAGCGGACCCTCCGCGAACGACTCCGAGGGCCGATCGACGCGACACTGACGTCGAAGGGCGTCCGCCCGACGAACCTCCCCGAGGTCGTGGCCTACGAGAAGCTCATCGACGAGCTGCTCGACCGGATCGCAGGGCGTGGCTACCTCTCGATCGGAGACCTCCGCGACGCATTCTCTCGGAGCGACCTGAAACTTCCCGACCTCTCCGGCCCTCGCGAGTTCCTGCGAGGCGATCGACTCCTCCAGGTCGATCGCGAATTGGCCCTCGTACTCGACGGAGTCTATCGCCGGGGCGAGGTCTATCTCCGGGCTTTACAACGGGCCAGCTCACTGGCGTTCGGCACCCCTTGGGGACGGTTCCTCTCCCTATTCGTGGCGTTGCCGTATGGCGGAGCGTTCGTCGTGCTCGAGGGGCTCCAGCACCTCTCGGAGCTGGTCATGCACCTGGCGGGTGGCGGTCACGTCCAGATCCGCAACACGACATCGCTCCTGCTCCTCGGGACCGTCGCCCTGGGGGCCGTCAATTTCCTGAGCTTTCGCCACCGGTTCCTGATCGCGATGCGCGCGATGGGCCGGATCGTGCGACTGATCCTGTTCGACACGATCGCGTGGCTGCTCCAGCGGCCCCTGTTCCGACTCGTTTTCACCGGGCGCGTGGCGACGATCGCGTGGCAGTATGCGATCAAGCCTTCGGTCGTCGCGGTCCCCGCGGCCCTCCTGGCCGAGGCCCTCGGGGCCCGCGACATTCTCGCGCTCGCCGTCGGCGGGCTGACCCTGCTCGCGACCAACCTGCTGATCAACTCCCGGACCGGGCAGATCGTCGAGGAGATCCTCGTCGACGAGGCCGTCCGCACCTGGCGGCAGCTCTTCCAGGACCTGATCCCGGGCCTCTTCCGCCTCGTGATGGCGACCTTCGACGCCATCCTGGAGTCGGTCGACCGGCTCCTCTACGCGGGCGACGAATGGCTCCGTTTCCGAAAAGGGCAGACGCGCCTAACCCTCGCCGTGAAGGTCTTCCTCGGTGCAATCTGGTCGTGCATCGCCTACCTCGTGCGGATCTATGTCAATCTCCTGATTGAGCCGCAAGTCAACCCGATCAAGCATTTTCCCGTGGTGACGGTCTCCCACAAGGTCATCCTACCCTTCTCGCCGCACCTGGCGCGAATCTTCGCGGCTCCACTGCTCCCCTTCGGCCGGGTCGTCGCCGAGTTCGTCGCGTGGCCGACGGTCCTGCTCTTCCCCGGCGTCTTCGGCTTCCTCGTTTGGGAACTCAAGGCCAACTGGCGGCTCTACGAGGCGAACCGGCACGAATTCCTCGGGAAATTGATTGTGGGGACTCACGGCGAGACGGTTGGCCGGCTGCTTCGCCCAGGGTTCCACTCGGGGACCCTGCCCAAACTCTTCGCCAAACTCCGCAAGAGCGAGCGGCGCCGACTTCGGGAGGGGCGAGGCGAAAGGGCGGTCCTGAAGCAACTGGAAGCTCTCCACCACGTTACGCACGCGCTCGAACGGTTCGTCGAGCGCGACTTCCTCGCGCTTGTGCACCGGAGCCGGATCCTCGGGCCGCTCGGGATCGAGGCGGGGCACCCGACGGTCTCGACCAATCGGATCGCCCTCTCGTTCTCGATCCCGGGACACGACCGAAGTCTCCGGATCATCTTCGAGGAACGCTCGGGCCAGCTAGTCGCGACGGTCGTCGAGGCCGGCTGGCTGCCGGGCGTCACCGACGCCCAGCGCCGGGCGGTCCTGGTCGCGGTCGTCGGCCTCGACACCCTGAGCGGGATCGAGTGGATCCGCGAGCCCGCCCGAGGCGACGGCGACTTACCGGCGTCTTCTCACGGCGGGCGGACATCCGGGCCCACGTTGGTCTCGTTCCAGGACGTCACGATCCCCTGGGACCGATGGGTCGAGACCTGGGAGCGCGACAACGCCGGGCTCGGCCACCTGCGTCGGTTCGTCGTGGGCCTCCCCATCCTCCCGGCCCCGAGCCTGGCCCGGGGCAAGCGAGGGAGGACGACTCGACGTTGAAGAGATTCGTTGCGGGCGAATCATCCTCGTCCGATCAACGGAGTAGTCGCCGGAGCGCCTTGCCCGAGGGGCTCCGGGGGATGGCGTCCACGAACTCGAAGCTCCGGGGCAGTTTGTAGGCAGCCAGGCTCGGCTTGAGGAACTCGAGGGCAGCGTCCGGGGTCAGGCTCTGTCCGTCTTTGAGAGCGATGAACGCCTTGACCACCTCACCGCGATCCGCGTCGGGCGTGCCGAGGACGACGGCGTCGGCGATCGCGGGATGGCGGTGGAGGACCTCCTCGACGTCGCGCGGACAGACCTTCATGCCCCCCACGTTGATCATGTCCTTGAGGCGGTCGACGATCGCCACGTATCCGCATTCATCGATTTTCGCGATGTCGCCGGTCCGGAACCAGCCGTCCTCCGTGAATACGGCCTGGGTTGCGTCCGGGCGCCGGTAGTAGCCCCCCGAAATCGCCGTGCCCCAGGCCCAGAGCTCCCCGGCCTCGCCGCAGGGGAGCGTGTTCCCTTCGAGGTCGGTCACCTTGAGCACGGTGTCGCCCATCGCCTTGCCGCACGAGCCGGGTTTCGTCTCGGTGTGGTGCGTGGTCGTGATCACGGGACTGGTCTCGGTCAGGCCGTAAGACTCGGCGTACCCGACCTTCCAGTGGTTCCGCAGGACGTCGATCAACTCCAGAGGCATCGGTGCGGCGGCGCAGAGCACGGAATTCAGGCTCGAGGTGTCGCGCCGAGCGATCGTCGGAGACTTCGACATGTAGTTGATCATCGTGGGGACGCCCATGAAAATAGTCGGGCGGACCTCCTCGATCAGGTCGAGCATGGGTTCGGTGCGATAACGCCTGACGACGATCGCGGTCCCTCGGGCCGCGAACGTCCCGAGGACCCCATTGATCAATCCCCAGCAGTGGAACAGCGGGGCCGCGATCAGGAGTCGATCGTCGGGCCCATAGTGGATCCTCGAGAACTGCCGGGCATTGTCGAGCACATTACTGTGCGAGAGCATGACCCCCTTCGGCCGCCCCGTCGTCCCGGAGGTATAGAGCAAGTTGGCGAGGGCCTCGGGCGGGGTGTCGACGACATCGAACGCGTCGGAAGCCTCGTCCAGGGCCCTCGCGAACGAGGACGTCCCCGGCGGCGGAATGTCGTCGCCCGTCATGAGCACGGCCTGCGTGCCGAGCTCGCTTCGAACCGCCGCAATCTCGTCCCAACGGGCCGGATCGGTGACGAGCAGCCGAGCCTCGGAGTCGGCGACGACGTTGCGGACCTCCTCGGGCTTGAGCATCGCGTTCACGACGTTCGGCACGGCGCCGCATTTCAACGCGCCCAGGTACGCGGTCAACAACTCGGGGCCGCTCTCCAGGAAAATCGCGACAACCTCCCCCTCGCGCACGCCAAGCCCTACGAACGCATTCGCGCAGCGGTCCGTGACGCGGTCGAGCTCGGTATAACTCCAGGCCCGGCCTTCGAACAGGAACGCGGTGTGAGACGCGCGGTCCCCCGCGGCCTCCTTCAGAAGATCGGCCACATTCATCGCGGTGCTCCCGGTCGACCCCTTGACCCCACGCGCCCCTGATGCCCGGATCGGTCGGATCGTCATGGACCACGATAGCGGAGCGGAAGGATCGCCGCCAGGATGAATAGGGGACACAACATGATCCCACGAAGACAATCCATGAGTTCTTCTTCATCAATCGCGTACGTTCCCGACGCCGACGCCCCTAACAACGCAACAATTCAATACCATTTACTGATACGCACCGCGATCGACCACCCCACGACGCGACAGATTCTTACAATTAAATACATAAAATTATTTAAACAACTTACACTCAACCATCAAGCGGCGACACTTATCATCGGTCCTGAACCGAAAAGGACAGGCTTCGTCTCCGGCGATCGGATTGATCCTAGACTGCCGGTTCTGCCGATAAATGGAACGGTTCGGAGAATCAACGGGACGGCATGGAGGGGTTGGCCATGGCTCGGACGACGGGCATGATCGTGCTCGGTCTGACCACGGCGTTGAGCGGCTGTACGAACGTCGCCGTCAAGATGACGGGATCTTCACGCGCCGGCGCCGAGCAGCTCCTGATGACCGGGACGTTCGACCGGGCCATTGCATGCCTCGATTTTCGTCCCCTTGCCGGACAACGCGTCTTCCTCGACACCTCGCAGCTCAACGCGACGGATTCCGGTTGGATCATTTTCAGCCTTCGCAGGGAGATGGCCAAGCAGGGCCTACTCCTGGAAAGCGAGAAGAAGGAGGCCCAAACCATCGTCGAGGCGGCGGTCGGGGCTTACGGGACTGACGAGGTGGACTGTCAGATCACCGTTCCGTCCTTGGTAGCGCCCACGTTGCTGCCGTCCGCGTCGAGCGGCCTGAATACCGGAGCCTTGGTTCGCAAGAACCGTCAAGACGCCGTGGTCAAGCTCGCCCTCTTCGCATACAACGCCAAGTCTCGCTCTCTCGTTTGGGACTCGGGCACCATCCTGGACTTCGGCCACCTCGACCGCCACTACCTGGGGACGGCGAACGTGAAACGGCGGAGTTCCCTCAACGAACTCGAGCACTATCCTATCCACCGAGTCTGGTGATCGCGCCTCCGACGATTGAGCGGCCGAGCGAACGCACTTTCGGTCGGCACCGGCGCCCGCATCTCGCCCCGAATCGGTCCGACTTGGTCCTCGTTGGGAGAATCCCGGCAAGGACTCCTTCGGTTTGTTCGATCAAATCCATCCCTCTTTCGGCGCCTCGGAACCGAACCAGCGTTCCGTGATCACTTTCTTTCGCGTGTAGAAAGCAACGGCATCGGCTCCCTGCGTATTGAGATATCCATAAATCGAATTCTTCCATCCACCGAACGGGAAGAACCCCATCGGCGCCGGCACGCCGACATTGATCCCGACCATCCCGGCCTGGATCCGTTCGCGAAAAATGCGGGCCGCTGCCCCGGATTGAGTGAACAGGGCGGCGGTGTTGCCGTACCGGCTGCGATTCGCCAACGTGATCGCCGCATCAAGGTCCGGGGCACGCATCAGACTCACCACGGGTCCAAAAATCTCTTCCCGGCCGACGAACATTTCCGGAGCCACGTCGTCGAAGACCGTCGGCCCGATGAAACAACCTCGCGGCCTCCGGGGTGCGGTTTGGGAACGGCCGTCGAGTCGAAGCCGAGCCCCTTCCGCCACCCCGCGCTCGATGGCGGCACGGATCCGCCTTTCCTCTCCCGCGTTCACCACGGGACAGAGCGTCGCGGTGTCGTCCAGGCCGTCCCCCAACTTGAGTCCTCCCGCGGCGTGGACGAAGGCGTCGACGACGGCGTCCTGTCGGACTCGATCACCGACCACAACCAGCACACTCCCGGCGAGACATCGCTGTCCCGCGGAGCCGAAGCACGCTCCGATCAGGTCGGGCACGACCCGCTCGAGATCGGCATCGGGCAAGATCAGCAGATGGTTCTTCGCCCCGCCGTGCGCCTGGATACGCTTGCCGTGGGCCGCCGCAACGCTGTAGACGGAGTCTGCGACGGCAGACGTGCCGACGAAGGAGATCGCCTGGACATGCGGATTGGCGATGAGCCGTTCGCTGACATCCTTGCTCCCCTGCACCACTCCCACGACTCCGGTCGGCAAGCCGGCCTCGGCGAACATCTCGATGAGTCGCGTCCCGGTCAGCGGGGCCTTCTCAGCAGGCTTGAGGATGAACGTATTTCCGCAGGCGACGGCGACCGACATCATCCACAGCGGAATCAAGGCGGGGAAATTGAAAGGCGGAATGCCGACCACCACGCCCATGGGCTCGCGAAAGGTGAGGCAGTCGACGTCCCTCGAAACGTCGGTCAGAGTCTGTCCCATCATCTGCGAGGGAATCCCGCACGCGAAGTCGACGACGTCCAGCCCGCGCCGGAGCGAGCCGCGGGCCTCGCTCAACAGCTTGCCGTTCTCGCGGACGATGCTGTGGGCGACGTCCGAGAAGTTCTTCTCCAGGAGTTCTCGGAACTTGAACAAGACGTGAGCCCGATCGGGCGCCGGCGTGGCACGCCAGCCGGGGAAGGCCCGTGCGGCAGCCTCGCAGGCCTCGTCCACCTGCTCTGGGGCGGCTTCGCGCACGGGAGCCAGCAACTCGGCCTTATCCGCCGGATTGTAGATATCCCGACTCGTCTCTCCTCGCCCCTCGACCCAAGCTCCGCCGATCAGGCTCAATGTCGATACTGAACGCGGAGATGTTGCAGCCGACTGATCAGCGGCAGCAAACGTGCTCATGAGGCCCTCCTGGAACCTGAGAGTCAGTCCACGAATCGCTCGTCTCGCGATGTTGTCGTTAAACTGCAACCGTTAAAGTGCCCTAGAAATAAAATCAAACGATTGTTAATTTCAAACATTCAAACATATTATTTACGAACCAGCAATCCCAGGATGAGTGCGACATTGTTGGTTCACGATCCGACAAATGAGAGATCTTAGCATCGTGGCTTCGACAGACGTTAGGAGTCGGGCAAAAATAACCTGGTGAAATTCTCCAGCAATCTTTTGCGAATCTGAAGGGAACGATCTCCGCCCGCATGGCCGTCGACATGGGCACTCGCTCTCCTTACTCGTGGCCTCACTCCCCGATGGGCGGCCCCGGCACTTATCGACGGCGATCAGCGTAGGTCGGCAAGTTCGACGGCAACCTCGACCGGGGCCCCGCCCGGGTTTGCCCTTTCCCTGCAGCGAACCGACTCCCCAGGCTCGAACTGCCACCGCTCGTCTTCGGGACGATGGCCGATAAGCCGATAAACGCCCGGCGAGATCTCGAGGGCGTCAACCGGTCTCCAGACCTCCTTACCCTCGTCGATCAGCCGGACGAGGATCTGACGTTCCGATGCTGCCATAACCTTGTCCCCTCTCCATCGCAGGAGGCCCCATTCGTCACCCGCTGTTTCCCTAGCGGATCGGCGGACGGACGTCGCAACCGAGTATCGATTCCGCCTCGGCGAGATGATGGAATTCCAGTCCCCGTGAAAGTCGGCTCCTTTGATCCGCAGCCTCGCCATCTCCTGGTCGCTTACCTCGATCCCCTTCGGGTAGTTGCCGGTGTCCAGACCCGCCTGGACCCGCAACCCGGCTTCGGTACGAGTGCCACCGATCAGATTGACGATCACCTCCAGGCTCCTCAGCGGCCTGCCTCGCCAGTTCTCGGTGATGTGACAGAACATCCGGTGCTCGATCTTGTTCCACTTGCTGGTGCCCGGAGGGAAGTGGCACACCTTGATTCGAAGTCCGGTCGCATCGGCCAGTTCCTGCACGGCGAGCTTCCATAGCCGCACTCTGCTGCCGTTGCTCCCACCGGAGTCGGCTGTGACCAGCAATCCCTTGGCGTTCGGGTAGACCTTCGAGCCCATATACGCCCACCATCGCCGCAGCGTCTCGGCGGCGAACCGTGCGGTGTCGTGGTCGATCCCGACGCTCACCCAGCCCTCGTTGGCCGACAGGTCGTACACGCCGTAGGGGATCGCCTTGCCCAGCTCCTTGTCCTGGAAGTCGTGCACACGCACCAGCTCGGGTCGCCCCTCAGGCTTGTACTCCCGCCCTGCGTTCTTGAAGTCGCCGACGAGTTCCTTCTTCTTGGTGTCCACCGAGTCGACGGGCTGGCCCCGCCGCTGGAAGCGGCGGACCTGCTCGCTGATGTACTGGAACTGGGCGTTGCGGTCCGGGTGCGAGGCCCCCTCCCTCGCCTTGCGGTTGGATTGGAGGCTGTAGCCGAGTCCCTTGAGCAGGGCGGCCACGGTACGGTATCGGACGGCGTGGCCCTCATGTCGGAGTGCTTCGGCGAGCTTGCGGGTGCTCTTGCACGTCCACCGAAGGGGCGACTGCGGGTCGCCACGGGTCACGGGATCCACGAGGGACTCCAGCCCATTCAGCAGGCGGGCGTCATGATCGGTGAGGGGCTTTCGGCCCCCGCCGGGCCGTCGCACATGACTCAGTGCCCCCGCGACGTCGTCGCCCTCCGATCGCGACTGTAGTTCCCGGAGGCCGACGGCGATGGTCGTCTGCGACAGGCCGGTAGCGAGGGCGACGGCGGTGATTCCGCCCCAGCCGATCTCCCTGGCCGCGGCTGCGGCCCAGAGCCTCCGCAGCCGCTCGTTGAGGAGGGGATCGAGCGAGAGGTACTTCCGGCGAACGACTTCTGTGCGGTGATTGTCCGACATCATCCCAGCAGACCAGGTCGGACAAATTTCATCAAGTTATTGTTGCCCAACTCCTTAGCCAGAATAATCGGCTAACTTATGATGGGCAAGAAACGCTCGACGAGGAGGTCTCCTTTGCCTAAGACCATCTCCAGGACACGGCTGGAACTCACGGCCCTCGCCCTCTGCCTGATTCTCGGAACAGGGATCGGCTGGACATCGGGCGAGCTCTGGCTCCGATCCCACCCTGAGTACGATCAGGGCGAAGATGTCCTCATCTGTTATATTCGAGGGGCGATCGGCGGATTGTTGGGACTCGGGCTTGGCTCAGCCCTTCTTAGCTTTTACCGTCTGACAATGCGACGGCGGAACTCAGACGCTTGAGTTCGCGATCCGGTAAATTCTCCACCCGGCCGCTTCGCGTCTCCCGACACTTGTGATGCCTGGATCAGCGGGATCGTCGGTAATACGATGGCGGAGCTTCTGGGCCGACTCGATCCACAACACTTTGGACAATCGCACGCGGCCCGACACCCTGGAGCCAGCCGAAATGGTGTTCCCACCGAGTCGTCGCCGCTTCCTCGCAGCCTCGTCCGCGGCCATCGCCTCGCCGCTTTTGACCGCAGCCCCGAGTTCCGCAGATGAGCCAAATCGCAGTCGAGACAACTCGACAATCAATGTCGTGGTCTGGGACGAACAGCAACCGGCCCAGAAGGAGGCGTACGACAACTTCCTGGGCAACGCGATCGCCGACCATCTTCGCACGCAGCCGGAGTTCTCCGTGAAGTCGGTCAAGCTCGACGATCCCGAGCACGGGCTCGCGGCTGACGTCCTTGGGCCGTGCAACGTGCTCATCTGGTGGGGGCATGTCCGGCAGGCGGAAATCTCCCCTGAAGTCGGCAAAGCGATCGTGGCGAGGATCAAGGCTGGGACGTTGTCGCTCATCGCCCTCCACTCCGCCCACTGGTCAACGCCGTTCGTCGAGGCGATGAACGAGCGGACTCGAATCGATCTCCGCCGAGACTCGGAGGCACGAAGCGAGGTGCCGACCGAAGTCGAAGTCGCCCCGCCCCGTCGATACACGGTGCCCGCCGCGGACGCGAGGGTTACGCCGTGGACCTCGATCCGCAAGTTCCCCGGCGGTACGTCGAAGGCAACCGTCTACCTTCCCCTCTGTTGCTTCCCCGCCTATCGCAACGACGGCAAGCCGAGTCATGTGCAGACGCTGAAGCCAGGGCACCCGATCGCCGAGGGGATCCCCGCGAAATTCGAGCTTTCCAGGACGGAGATGTATGACGAGCCGTTCCACGTCCCCGACCCGGACGAAGTCCTCTTCGAGGAGCGTTGGGCCGGCGGCGAGTGGTTCCGGAGCGGCATGCTCTGGACCCTGGGCAAAGGGCGTGTCTTCTACTTCCGGCCGGGACACGAGACCTACCCGATCTATCGGAATCCGATCCCGCTCAAGATCCTCGCGAACGCCGCACGCTGGCTGGGGACGCGTCCTGGGTGACTGTCGCGTCGGTCGGAGGGTTTCGCGTCCTCAACGGGGCGCGTCCTCGCACCGGTGACCGAACCGTGGAATCGTCCTGACCGCTCCGCTACATTGATCACTCCCACCGGCTTCGTGGCCTGGACTCGACACCTAGAGGATCTCTCCGATGAATCGTGTCTTCGGACTGACACGCCCCGTCCTGATGGGCCTGTCGATGCTCGCCCTCCTCTCCGGAGGCCCCTCGGCGCAGGCGAACGTCAAGCTCCCGGCCCTCTTCGGCGACCACATGGTCCTCCAGCGCGATCAGAAAGACCGCGTCTGGGGCTGGGCCGACGCCGACGAGGAAGTGACCGTCTCCATCGCGGGGCAGTCGAAGTCGGCCAAGGCCGACAAGGACGGCAAGTGGCTCGTCACCCTCGACCCGTTGCCGGCCGGCGGCCCCTACACGGTCTTGATCAAGGGCAAGAACGAGATCCGGCTCGACGACGTCCTCGTCGGAGAAGTCTGGATCTGTTCCGGCCAGTCGAACATGCAGTGGGACGTCTCCCGGGCCGACGACGGCGACCTCGAGGCCCTCGCGGCCAAGGATTCCGGGATCCGACTGATCTCGGTGCCCCAGGTCGGGACGCAGGCGCCCCAGGACAACTTCCACGGCAAGTGGCAGGTTTGCACGACCGAGAACGTGAAGGATTTCTCGGCCGTCGGGTTCTTCTTCGGACGGCAGCTCCGCCAGACCCTCGACGTCCCGATCGGCCTGATCGACGACGCCTGGGGCGGCTCGGCCTGCGAGGCCTGGATCCGCCGCGACCTGCTCGCCTCCGACGCGAAATACAAGCCCCTGATGGAGAAATGGGAGACGCTCGAGGCCGATCATAAGGCGGCCCAGGCCGCCTACGAGAAGGCACTTTCCGATTGGACCGCCGCCGCGGAGAAGGCCAAAGCCGACGGCAAGCCTGCGCCGGAGAAGCCCAAGGCCCCCGAGAACAACCTCATGGGCGGAAACTCCCGGCCGGCCAATATCTATAATGGCGTGCTCAAGCCCACGATCGGTTACGGGATCCGGGGCGCGATCTGGTACCAGGGCGAGTCGAACGCGGGCCGGGCTTATCAGTACCGCGACCTCTTCCCGCTCATGATCAAGAGCTGGCGCGACGAGTGGGGCATCGGCGATTTCTCATTCTACTGGGTCCAACTCGCCGACTTCCTCGCCGAGAAGCCCGAGCCCGGCGACAGCGCCTGGGCCGAGCTCCGCGAGGCCCAGACCATGACGATGGGCAAGCTCCCCCACACGGGCGAAGCCGTCATCGTCGACCTCGGCGAGGCGCAGGACATCCACCCGAGGGACAAGCAGAACGTGGCCAAGCGGCTCGCCCGCTGGGCCCTCGCGCATGACTACGGGATCCGGGTCCCGCACCACAGCCCGACCTTCAAGTCCAAGGAGGTCCAGGGGAACAAGATCGTCGTGACCCTGGCCCACCCAGGCAACGGCCTCCGTCCCTTCGACGTCCCCGAGATTCGCGGGTTCACGATCGCCGGCGAGGACAAGAAGTTCGTGAAAGCCCAGGCCAAGATCCTCGACAAGGACAAGGTCGAAGTCTGGGCCGACGGCGTCTCGTCGCCGGTCTCGGTCCGCTACGCCTGGGCCGACAACCCGGTCTGCAACCTGTACACGACCGACGGCCTCCCCGTCACCCCGTTCCGGACCGACGACTGGCCCGGCGCGACGATCAACAACTTGAAGTGAACTCGGGAGGCCGGCCAACCCTTTCGAGCCCGCTCCGCTCCGCAGATGCGACGGAGCGGGCTCCCGCGAGCCGCTCCGATTCCCGAAAAGTCCTGATATTTCCATGCAAAAGGGGTTCGCAATGAGATCACGGCCGTCGTTCCCGGGGCGAGGTTGGGGGCATTACAGCGTTATCGCCTTGGCGCTCGCCGTCGCGTGCGTTGCGACCGCGTCAATCGCGGCAGACGCAGACTCGACGCTCAAGCTTCGCCTCCGATCCCGCGTCGAACCCACCGAGAAGGGGGCGCCTTACCTCGTCGTCGAGAAGGCGGCCACCTGGAGCCCCGAACAGACGGCGGTCATCGTTTGCGACATGTGGGACCTCCACCACTGCCTGAACGCCGTCCGGCGAGGCACGGAGATGGCGCCGACGATGGACAAGGTCCTCTCGGCGCTCCGCGACCGGGGCGTGCTCGTGATCCATGCGCCGAGCGGTTGCATGGACCCGTACAAAGATCACCCCGGCCGGAAACTCGCGAAGGAGACGCCGAAGTCCAAGCATCTTCCCAAGGACATCGGCCAGTGGTGCTACAAGATCCCGGCCGAGGAGAAGGGGGCCTATCCGATCGACCAGACGGACGGCGGCGAGGACGACGACCCTGCCGAACACAAAGAATGGGCCGCCAAGCTCTCGGGCATGGGCCGCAACCCCCGCGCCCCTTGGAAGTCGCAGATGGACCTCCTCACCATCAAGGACAACGACGTCATCAGCGACGACGGCGAGGAGATCTGGAGCGTCCTCGAAGCTCGCGGGATCGATAACGTGATCCTCATGGGCGTCCATTTAAACATGTGCGTCCTCGGGCGTCCGTTCGGGCTTCGGCAAATGTCGAAGAACGGCAAGAACGTCGTCCTGATGCGCGACATGACGGACACGATGTACAACCCGGCGATGCCGCCTCGCGTGAATCACTTCACGGGGACCGACCTGATGGTCGAGCACGTGGAGAAGTTCGTCGGCCCGACGATCACGAGCGATCAGGTGCTCGGCGGCGTCCCCTTCCGATTCAAGGACGACAAGCGTCCCCATGTCGCTTTCGTCATCGCCGAGGACGAGTACAAGACCGAGCAGACCTTGCCGGCCTTCGCCACCTCGTCGCTGATCAAGGACAAGCACGTGGATTACGTCTTCGACAGCGAGGGCGACCGGAACGACGTGCCGGGGATCGGGGTGCTCGACGTTGCCGACGCGGCGGTCATCAGCGTCCGGCGCCGGGTCCTGCCCAGGGATCAGGTCGACCGAATCCGCAAGTTCGTCGCCTCGGGCAAGTCGATCGTCGGCATCCGGACCGCCAGTCACGCCTTCTCGGCGAGAGGGAATACCCCTGCCGAGGGAGGACATGAGGCTTGGCCGGAGTTCGACGCTGAGGTCCTCGGCGGGCACTACACCGGCCACCATGAGGTTGGGCCGAAGTCGGCCGTGAGCGTCGCCGATGGTGCCTCGGACCACCCGATCCTCAAGGGGGTCGACGTGGCCAAGCTCGTCGGGAACGGGTCCCTCTACAAAGTCAGCCCGATCGCGAAGACCGCGACCCCGCTCCTGATCGGGACCGTCCCGGGCCACCCCGCGGAGCCGATCGCCTGGACCAATGCCCCCGCGACCAAGGGGCGGGTCTTCTACACGTCGCTCGGACACATCGACGACTTCACGTCGCCCGAGTTCCAGCGTCTCCTGAAGAACGCCATCGACTGGGCCACGGAACCCAACGCCAAGGCGGTCGCCGCGGCCCCCGGCGAGAAATGATCCGACGAGGGGCGGCCTCCTCTCCCGAGGGAGGCTGCCCCGACCGACTTCAAGCGGGGAAGGGCTTCCCCTCCAGGACCTCGATCGCGCGTCGGACCGTGTCGGGGACGGGGTGCGAGCGGTTCTGGATGTAGTCGAAGACGACGATCGTCGCGTGGGCCTCGGCCACGAGCATCCCGGAGGATTCCGCGAAGATCTTGTGCTCGAGCGTCACGCTGGAGCGGCCGATCCGCGCGACCCTCGCCCCGATTTTCACGGTCTCCGGATAGTTGACCTGCCGGCGATAGTGGCAGGTGATCGACGCGAGGATCGGCCCGATCTGCTCCGGTCCCATCCTGGCCGACAGGCCGACGCTCCCGAAATACGCGATCCGACTGGATTCGCACCACCGCAGATAAATCGTATTGTTCACATGTCCGAATGCGTCCTGGTCGCCCCACTGTACGGGGAGCGTGACGATGATCGGAAAGCTGTCCAGCGAGTCGTCCGGTTCGGGGTGCATGTCCGGTCCTGTCCCCAGGGAATGCCCGGTGGAGACGCGAGGCGTCTCCCTCGGCGCCACCTTATCGCCCCCCCTTTTGCGACGCAACCCGCGGGTCGGCGGCGTCGGGAGCCGGATCCTCCTCGGCCTGGTGACAGCCTTATCGGCCGGAGACGTCGCCAAGGCCGATGACCTCGGGTTGAAGGTGCCTCCCGGGTTCCGCGTCACGCTCTACTCCGACCAGGGCCTGGCCAACGACATCTACGCGATGACGCTCGACGCCGAGGGGCGTTTGGTCGTCACGAGCCGAGGGTATGTGAAGCTCCTGCACGACTCCGACGGCGATGGCAAGGCGGATCGGGCCACCCTGTATGCCGAGCCTGAGACGGGAGGCATGGGCCTCTGCTTCGATGGCCCCGACCTGCTCTTCTGCGGCGACGGCTGGCTCTCCCGCTACCGAGACGCCAACGGCGACGGCCGGGCCGACGGGCCTCCCGAGCGTCTGGCCCCGCTCGCGTTCGGCGAGCACGGCGGCCACGCGATGCGGAAAGGCCCCGACGGCTGGTGGTACGTGATCGGTGGCAACGATGCCGGGATCGATCGCCGACACGCCAGCCTGCCGAGCTCGCCGATCCGGGATCCCGAAGCCGGCGCCATCCTCCGGATGCCCCCCGACGGCCGCGGGAGCGAGGTGATTGCCCAGGGGTTCCGCAACCCGTATGACTTCGACTTCAACCCGGCCGGCGACCTCTTCACCTACGACAGCGACGTCGAACGCGACAACTTCCTCCCCTGGTACACGCCAACGAGGGTCGACCATGTTGCGTATTCGGGACATCACGGTTGGCGGCTGAACGGCTACCTGAGAAGCTGGCCCCGCCGGAACGACTTCCTCGACACGGTCGACATCCTCTGGCCGGTCGGCCGAGGCTCGCCGACGGGGGTCGTCTGCTACCGCCATACGCAGTTTCCCGGGCACTATCGAGGGGGCCTCTTCGCCCTCGACTGGACGTTCGGGAAGGTCTACTTCATCCCGCTCGATCCCGAAGGGGCGAGTTACCGGAACCAGGGCGAACTCTTTTTGGAACCAACGGGGACGTTCGGCTTCGCACCGACGGACGCCGTGGTCGCCCCCGATGGTTCGCTCCTCATCAGCATCGGCGGTCGCCGGACCCGAGGCGCGGTCTACCGCGTCGAATACGTGGGCGGCGATTCTCCGTCGTCGACATCCCCGGTCGACCCCTCATCGCTGCAGGCCGTCCTCGACGCCCCGCAGCCCCTGGACGCCTGGTCTCGCCGGCGCTGGGAACCGCCGGCAAAGGCCCTGGGGCGAACGCCGTTTCTGCAAAGCCTCGTCAACGACTCGCTCAGCGACACCTCGAAGGTCAGGGCGGTCGAGATCCTCACCGAGCATTTCGGAGGCTTGACCCGGGAATCGGCCGAGGCGGGCTCGCGGGTCTCATCCCCCGCCGTCAGGGCAAGAGTGGCCTGGTCACTCGGGCGTCGGCCCGTCGAAGGGACCAATGCGATCCTCGCCCGACTGGCCCAGGATCCGAATCCGCTGGTCAGCCTCCACGCGCTCGAGCCCCTCGGAGACCGCCCCGATCGGATCAGTCCCGAGGTGCTTCCGGGCGTGCTCAAGGCATCCCTTCCCTCGCTCGACAAACGGGTCCGCCAGGCCTCGGCGCGACTTGCGTCACGACTACCCGCAGAAACCTGGGAGTCGCTCTGGGAATCGCGCACTCGACATCCCCTCCGTTCCCGGCTCACGCTCGCCCTGGCGTCGGCCTGGCGCAACCCGGGGTCGCAATTCCAGGAAGAGCTCATCCGCGAAGCCCTCGCGGTCCTCGACGAGACATCCGACACGGAGCTACGATTCGAGGCGGTTCGCCTGATCGAGCTCGGGCTCGGGGACTTCCACCTCAAAGACCCGGCCGTCGAAGTCGTGACGGGTTATTCCCCGGCGGCCTCGATCGACGGACACGAGGCCCTGGTTTCGAGCGTCGGATCTCGGCTCCGTGGATTCTTCCCGACCGGGAAGGAACGTCTCGACGAGGAAGTGGCCCGCACCTTCGCGATGATCGAGGACGCCGACCCCGCCCTCCCTCGCATGGTCTCCGAGTTCTGGACGGCGCAAAGCAATCCGACCCGGGACATGCATTACCTCGTCGTCTACTCGAGACTCCGCGCCTCCCCCAACCCCGAATTGACGCCACGCGTAGCACGTGCGCTGCTGGCGCTCGACCCGAAGCTCGAGGGACGTGAGCTCCGGATCAAGCAGAGCTGGAACGACCGACTGGCCGAGCTCGTCGGCCTGCTGTGCAAGCACGACCCGAATTTGGCCGAGGCCCTGCTCTCCAGCCCGGACTTCGTCTCCCCGGCGCACGTCGGCCTTGCGCTGGCAATTCCCGAATCCGACCGGCCGAGGGTGGGCCGACGGTTTCTAAACGCCGCCCGCGACGATTCCGAGTTCGCCTGGTCGGGCCCGCTCATCGAGCTACTCGCCAACCTACCGACAGAAGAGACGCGTCCCCTCCTCCGCTCCCAGTGGGAGAACTACGGCCTGCGGGACGCGCTCCTCCCGAGGCTCGCCGATTCCCCCGACGTCTCCGATCGAGGCGCCTATCTCTGGGGCCTGGAATCCGGACAACCTCAGGTCGTCCGAGCCGCGCTCTCGGCCCTCGAACGGCTCCCTCGCGACGACGCACCTGAGCACCTGGCCGCGCCGCTGCGACTCCTCCGGCGTCTCCTATTCGAGCCGAAGGAAGGAGAGTTGCGAGGACGGGTTCTGGGCCTCCTCGCTCGTGACGCCGGCGCCACCTTCATCGTCAAGGAATCCTCGAGCGACCCGTTGCAACTCAAGGCCCTCTACCGACCGGTCTTTGACGAGCTCACTCGCCGATTTCCGGGACTCTCCGGAGAGCTCGGACAGGCGGCCGACGAAGACCTTGCCGCATGGGAGCGTCGCCTCTCCGCCATCGACTGGGCGCGAGGGCGAGCGGATCGCGGCGAGACATTGTTCCGCGCCCGAGCCTGCGAAACGTGCCACGCCGGCCCTCGAGCCCTCGGCCCCGACCTCTCGGGCGTTTCGGGGCGACTCTCCCGCCCCGACCTCTTCACGGCCATCGTCGCGCCCAACCTCGACGTCTCGCCCCTCTACCGGACGACCCAGGTCGAGACGAAGGAGGGCCAGCTCATCTCGGGGATGGTGGCCTTCGAGTCGGCCGACGGCCTGATCCTCCAGACGGGGGCGGCCACGACCGTCCGGATCCCGACGACGGACATCGCCGTCCGAGTCCTCGGCACGCGCTCGCTGATGCCGACGGGCCTGCTCAAAGACCTCAAGGACAGCGATCTCGCCGATCTCTTCGCCTACTTGCAAACGTTGTCGCCTCGGCCCCGGCCTCAAGCTTCGGGAGCCCCTCGTTGAGCGACGCCACAACCCCGCGAATACCCCAAGGTCTTGAGGTGAGCATGCGGACGTTCGGGATCCCAACGGCGCGAGTCCTGATCCTGGCCGGCCTATTCGGGATGACCCCGACCCGGCCGCTCGCGGGCCAGGGTTTGGATCACGTCAAGGCGAATTATACGAAATATGAGCACATGGTCCCGATGCGCGACGGGGTCAAGCTCTTCACCGCCGTGTACGCCCCCAAGGACCACTCGAAAAAGTATCCGATCCTCTTCAACCGAACGCCGTACGGGGCCGTCCCCTTCGGAGTCGACCGCTACAAGAGTGACCTCGGGCCCTCCCCCCACTTCGGCCGGGAAGGGTACATCTTCGTTTATCAGGATGTCCGAGGGCGCTGGATGTCGGAGGGGGAGTTCGTCAACGTGCGGCCGATCCGGCCGCATACGGGCGACCCGAAGGTGATCGACGAAAGCACCGACGCGAAAGACACGATCGAGTGGCTCCTCGCCCATGTGGAGAACCACAACGGCCGGGTCGGGATGTGGGGCATCTCCTATCCCGGCTACTACACGGCCTCAGCCCTGGTCGACCCGCACCCTGCCCTCAAGGCGGCGTCACCCCAGGCGCCGATCGCCGACTGGTTCATCGGGGACGACTGGCACCACAACGGGACGCTCTTCCTCCCGCATGCGTTCAACTTCATGGCCGTCTTCGGACACCCCCGCCCTGCCCCGACCAAGAAATCCGACCGAACTTTCGACCATGGGACGCCGGACGGCTACCAGTTCTTCCTCCGCATGGGGCCGCTCGCCAACGCGGATGCGGCCTATTTCAAGGGAGACGTCGGCTTCTGGAAAGAGTTGATGCGTCACGACACCTACGACGCCTTCTGGAAAGAGCGAAACCTCCGCCCCCACCTGAAGTCGGTCCGCCCCGCGGTGATGACCGTCGGGGGCTGGTTCGATGCCGAGAACCTCTTCGGGGCCCTCGAGACCTATCGGACCATCGAGTCGAGCAACCCCGGGGCTTCGAACACGCTCGTCATGGGCCCCTGGTACCACGGCGGCTGGTCCCGCGACTCGGGCGATTCCCTCGGAGCCGTCCGGTTCAACGCGAAGACGTCACATTTCTACGCGGAACATATCGAGCTCCCGTTCTTCGAGTTCCATCTGAAGGGAACGAAGGCCCTCGACCAGCCCGAGGCCTGGGTCTTCGAGACGGGCCGCAACGAGTGGCACTCCTATCGGACGTGGCCCCCCGAATCGGCGACGCCGAAGTCTCTCTTCCTCAGTGCGAAGGGGAAACTGGCATTCGACCCACCCGAAGAGGCGGGGGATGCGGTCTTCGACGAATACCGTAGCGACCCCGCCAAGCCGGTCCCCTACATCGACGAGTTCGCCGTCGGTATGAAGCGCGAGTACATGGTCGCCGACCAGCGGTTCGCCTCAAGGCGCCCCGACGTCCTCACCTATCAGACCGAACCTCTCCTCGAAGACGTCACCCTCGTCGGCCCGATCCGGGCCAAGCTGAACGTGTCGACGTCGGGAACCGACTCCGACTGGGTCGTCAAGGTCATCGACGTCTACCCCGACGACTCTCCCGACCCCGATCCCAACCCGTCGGGCGTTCGCATGGGCGGATATGAACAACTCATCCGAGGTGAGGTGATGCGCGGCAAGTTCCGCCGGAGCTACGAGACGCCCGAGCCGTTCGAGCCCGGGGTGGCGACCGAGGTGAATTTCACGCTCCAAGACGTCAACCACACCTTCCGGCCCGGGCATCGGATCATGGTCCAGGTCCAGAGCACCTGGTTCCCCCTGGTCGACCGGAACCCGCAGAAGTTCGTCGGGATCAACACCGCCAACGAATCCGACTTCCAGGTCGCGACCCAGAGGCTCTACCGTTCGAAGGACAAGACCTCGCGACTCGAGGTCCTGACCCTTCCCTGACACCCCGGCACCTCTACCGGAGCCGTCGCTTACCTCGTCCCGGCGCTCGCAACCCTTAAGAGGGATCTCATGAGTCGATACGTTTGGCTCTTGCTCTTGCTCTCGATCTCGATCTCGGCCTCGACGACGTTCGCCGAGGCCCCAAACGACCACCAACTCCCTCCAGCCGAGGTCAGGAAAGCCTTCACCTCGCTCCTGGACCGACCCAAGGTGGCCCTCGACGTCCGGCCTGGACCGATGAGCCCTCCCTCCGACGGCCTGGTCACCGAGCGGCTCAGTTTCGCGTCGGAGAAAAAAGCGGACGGGCACGTCGAGCGCGTCCCGGTCCTCATCATCCGCCCGGATGGGCCGACCAAGCGTCGTCCCGCCGTCATCGCCTTGCACGGGACGGGCGGGAGCAAAGAGGGGCTGAAACCCTGGTTGGTCGAGCTTGGCAAGCTAGGAATCGTCGGGGTCGCGATCGACTCCCGGTACCATGGCGAGCGCGAGGGGGCATCGAAGGGGACCGAAGCCTACAATGACGCGATCACGCGGGCCTGGAGGACACCGAAAGACCAGCCCCAGGAGCATCCGTTCTATTACGACACCTGCTGGGACCTCTGGCGGACGATCGACTACCTCGAGTCGCGCGACGACGTCGACCCGAAGCGGATCGGCATGTTCGGCATCAGCATGGGAGGGATCCAGACCTGGCTCGCAGCCTCGGTCGACGAACGCGTGGCCGTCGCGGTGCCGGCGATCGCCGTGCAGGGCTTCCGCTGGAGCCTCGAGCACGACCGTTGGCAAGGGCGGGCCCGGACCATCGCCGACGCGCACGAGGCCGCGGCCAAGGACCTGGGCGAACCCGAGGTAAACGCAAAGGTCTGCCGAGCCCTCTGGCAAAAAGTCATCCCCGGCATCCTCGGCCCCTTCGACGGGCCGAGCATGCTTCGACTCTTCGCCGGCCGCCCCCTCCTGATCCTCAACGGCGAGAAAGACCCCAACTGCCCCATCGAAGGCGCAGAACTCGCCTTCTCTTCCGCCCTCTCCGCCTTCAAAGACGTGGGAGCGGCGGACCGCGTGAAGATCATCGTCGCCGAAGGTGTCGGCCACTCCGTCACCCCGGACCAACATCGCGAGACGATCGAGTGGTTCCGGACCTGGCTCAAGCCAAGCCATTGATCGAGTCGAAGCGGGGAGGATTCACCACAAAGGCACAAAGGGCACGAAGAACTTCAAGAAAGGAATTATAATGACTTTCTTTCTTGCTCTTACCTTTGTGCCTTTGTGGTGAATCCTCCCCGTCTTTGTTCACTTCTAGGCCTTCCTCACGCCCTCAGGCCGATCGAGACGTACTTGGTTTCGAGGTAGGCGTCGATCCCTTCCACGCCGAGCTCGCGGCCCATGCCGGATTCCTTCATGCCGCCGAATGGGCACTGGGGGGTGGCGGGGACCGGGTCGTTGATGCCGATGATGCCCGCCTCGAGACCTTCGGCCATCTTCGTGGCGACGGTCAGGTCGTTGGTAAAGACGTAGGCGGCAAGGCCGTAAGGGGTGTTGTTCGCCGCCGCGAGGACATCCTCGAGCTTGGAGAAGTCGAGCAGCGGCATGACCGGGGCGAAGGGCTCTTCGGTCATGATCCTCATGGCTCCGTCGACTTCGCGGATCACGGTCGGCTCGAACCAGTAGCCCTTGTCGAACAGCGACGGCCGACCGCCCCCGGTCAGGATCTTCGCGCCTCGCCCTTTGGCGTCGTCGATCAGGGACTGGGTCTTGTCGAGGGCTCGCCCCTCGAACATCGGGCCGACCTGGACCCCGTCTTCGAGCCCGTTGCCTTGCTTGAGCTTCTTGGTCAGCTCGACGGCGGCCTCGGTGAATTCCTTCGAGATCGATTCGTGGACATAGAATCGCGAAGGCGCGATGCAGACCTGTCCATTATTCCGGAACTTGCCGATGACCGCGGCCTGGGCGACCTGCGCGACGTCGGCGTCGGGGAAGACGATCAGGGGGGCGTGGCCGCCGAGCTCGAGGCTCAGGCGTTTGACGCCGTCGGCGGAGCGCCGGATCAGTTCTTTCCCGACTCCCGTCGAGCCGGTGAAGCTGATCTTGCGGACGTCCTTGCTCGCGAAGTAGGCGTCGGCGACGGGAATCGCATCGCCGATCACGAGATTCGCCACTCCGGCGGGCAGCCCCGCATCGGCGAGGCACTCGAACATCTGGACGAGGGTCAGCGGTGTCTGGTCGGCGGGCCGACTCACGACCGTGCAGCCGACGGCCAGGGCCGGGGCGATCTTCCGGCTGGGGAGCGCGGCGGGGAAGTTCCAGGGGGTGATCGTGCCGACGACCCCCACCGGGTGCTTGATCGCCTGGTGGCGTTTGGTGGCGTTCGACTGGGGGATGATCCGCCCGTAGGTCCGCTTCCCTTCCTCGGCGAACCACTCGAAGGTGTCGGCCGCGTGCAAGACCTCGGCCTTCGCCTCGGGCAGGGGCTTGCCCTGCTCGCTGGTCAACGTGCGGGCGATCGTGTCGGCCCGCTCGCGCATCAGATCGGCGGTCCGCTTGAGGATCTTCGCGCGGTCATACGCCGTGAGGGCCCGCCAGGCGGGGAACGCTTTCGCGGCGGCCTCGATCGCCCGCTCGGCTTCCGCGCGTCCGCCGTACGCGACTTCGGCCAAGACCGACTCGTCCGCCGGGTTGATCACCGCGAGCGTCTTGCCCCCATCCGCCTCGCACCAGGCACCGTTGATGTACATCTGCCTCGGAAACCCGCTCGCCACGGCCATGGTGCTCGTCTCCCTCAAATCGCACGACCCAGCTTGCCCAACCGGCCTCGCCCCACGATGACGCGATATCGGCTCGACTTTCGATTGCTCTAAGTCTTGGCACCCCCCCCACGATAACGGCGGCGATATGGACATTCAACCGGCCTAGCATCAGGAGATGCGACTGTGAACAATGCAAATTGGCCCAAAAACGCACAAAAAAGATACCCCAGACATCCCAATTTACTGGACCGGAAAATCCGGTAGACGGAAATCGTCAACCTGCGCACAATCCGTTCAAGCGTTTGAAATCGCGGTACCGATACATCGAATCGTGGCCGCGAAACACTCCTAGCGATATCGACAGAACGCTATCGCGACATGCCCTAGGGGCAGTGCTGGTGAGTCATGACCCGATACATCCTTCGCTTACCGACCTACCTGCGACGATGCAGGGTCCACCTATTGCTCGCCGCGGGACTCTTGGGGATCGTCGCTCCGGTGGAGGCGAGCCCCATCCGACACCGGCAGCCGATCTCGTCCGAGACGGCGAGAGACTACCGATCCTGGGTCACCTACCTTTCGGCGGGCCCCACCGTCTGGGCGCATCTGCATGATCCCCCGATCAACCAGGGGATTCGGGCGATGATGATCCAGGCGCTCCGACAGTCGGATCCCTTGACGAACCCATTCACCCAGTTCCTGCTCTGGCGGCGGAACCTGAACCCGATCCGGTTCGATCGTTGGCATCCGGTCCTCGGCCCGTTACTTCAAAACCTCCCCCCGCCCCAAACCTCGACCTCGACCCCGCCCCCGCCGAATCTCGCCCCCCAGACGATCCCCGAGCCGAGGACCTGGTTGATGTCGGTCATGCTCATCGGGACGGGCGTCTGGTGGCGTCGGAGGGTAACGCCTGCGTTGCCGAAGGCCCTCGGCTGAGGGTTCCTCGAAGATCGGCCCCTCGACGTCGCACCACGACCGAAGCCGCACCCGACCTCCCTCGGGCTCGACCTGACGACCGCTTTCGGGACTACGCGACCATGCGTCCCCGGAGGCCGGTCGTTTTCGTTTTCAACGTCTCAGTCGGGCTCCGCTCCCAGTAGGGGGGAGTGCTGCGAAGGTCGTTGCGTAGCTGGGGACGACCCTGTGCCGCCGCTCGACGAGTGGGCGTGCGCCTCTCACCGAGGGTCGATCGACTCTGATAGAATGAGATGTTGTGAACGCCCGAAGTGCGGCCCGTGTCTCGAGACAGGGGGACGCAGGGGCGCCGCCAGAGCTCCGAAGAAAAGGTCTCGACGATGACGGACGCAAAGAAGTTCTACCTCACGACGGCGATCGACTATCCCAACAGCAGGCCGCACATCGGGACCGCCTTCGAGAAGATCGGGGCCGATGTCCAGGCACGCTTCCGCCGGATGGAAGGCTTCGACGTCCACTTCCTCATGGGCAACGACGAGAACACGATCAAGGTGTCGCTACGCGCCGAGGAACTGGGCGTGGCACCCAAGCCGTACGTCGACGACATGGCCCGACAGTTCCGCGAGGTCTGGGACGCGCTCGACATCTCCTATAGCGACTTCATCCAGACGAGTGAGAACCGACATCACGCGGGTTGCCGGAAGTTCATCCAGGCCGTCTACGACGCGGGAGACATTTATAAGAAGTCGTATACCGGGCTGTACTGCAACGGGTGCGAGTCGTTCAAGACCGAGAAAGAAATCGTCGACGGCCGGTGTCCGAACCACCCGAATACCCCCCTCCGCGAGATCGAGGAGGAGAACTATTTCTTCCGCCTCTCCGCCTTCCGGGACCGCTTGCTCGCCTACTACGCGGCCAATCCCGACTTCATCCAGCCCGAAAGCCGGCGCAATGAGATCGTGAACCTCGTCGAGTCGGGGCTGTTGGACATCTCGATCAGCCGCAAAGGTTTCACCTGGGGAATTCCGGTCCCGTTCGATCCCGAGCAGACGATCTACGTCTGGTTCGACGCCCTGCTGAACTACATCACGGCGATCGGATACGGGACCGACGAGGCGGCTTTCCAATCGCGATGGCCGGCCGACGTCCACGTCATCGGCAAGGACATCACGCGATTCCATTGCGCCCTCTGGCCGGCAATGCTGATGTCGGCCGGGGTCCCGCTGCCCAGGAAGGTGTTCGGCCACGGGTTCGTCTACAACAAGGGGGCGAAGATTAGCAAATCGGCGGGGACCGCCATCGACCCGATGGACGTCTACCGGCTGCACGGGTCCGACGCTTTCCGATATTATTTCATGAAAGAATGCCCCTTCGGAGGCGACGGCAACTTCAGCGAGGAGCGCTTCGCCGAGATCTACAACTCGGACCTGGCCGACAAGCTCGGGAATCTCTACAGCCGCACCCTCACGATGTGCGTCAAGTATTTCGAGGGTCGCCTCCCCGGCGCGGACGCCGTCGACTCGACCACCTGGCTGGCGGGTCTCGACCTGGACGGTCTCGTGACGGACCTCCGTGGGCGCGTCGGCTCGTTCGAGTACAACCCTGCGCTCCAGCGGATCTGGCTGGAGGTCGTAGGCGCCGCCAACCGCTACATCGAAGACACCGCCCCGTTCAAGCTGGCGAAGACCGACCTCGAGGGGACGAAGCCGATCCTGATCAACTGTATCGAGGCGATCCGCGTCATCGCGATCCTGATCAAACCCTTCATCCCCAGGACCGCCGGCGTGTTCTACTCGGCGTTCAACTTCGAGGAGGCGGCCCCGTGGGACGAGGTGGGCTACCGGGATGCCTCGGCCCGCGTCTCGATCCCCGAACTCCGTGTGACCGCGACGCTCACCGCGGGCAAGCCGACGCCCCTCTTTCCCAAGATTGAGCTGAAGACGTCCGAGGCCAAATAATCTCCCGATCCGGAGAGATCCGCAAACCTTGCCCTTTCCCCCGAAAACTTCAAAATCCGGGAGAGGATTTACCGAAAAACCATTCTATAGTGGACTCGAGGGATGCGACGCGGTGCCCGGAACGAGCTGAGGCGAAAGCCGGCTCGCGAGCCCCCTCGAATGCGACTTGGCCCCATCTTGGTTTTTGGCACTCGATTTGCTTACCAAGATGGGACCATACGAGTTGACACGACGGCGGCTCAGTATCCACTCCCGGTCGTCGGCAATGGTTGGCCTTGGTGCTTGGGAGATACAAGACGATGAACGCCCTTTCTGAAGTGGCCGTGACCCTGGCTCCCGAACTTCTCGACCGGCTCCGCTCGGAGGCCGCCGGCCTCGGGCTCTCGCTCGAGTGGCTCATCGCCTCGCTGATCGTCGATAGCCTCGACGAAGCGGACCTGCCCGCTGCGGTCAACTGACCCGGGTCACGAACGAGTTCAGTCTTCGGCCGAGGGCCCTTGGAGACGTGCCAGGGCCCAGGTCGCGAAGAGACCGAAGCTCGAAACCGCCGCGAGCACCACAAGGACGACCGCAGAGAGGTGGCTCTCAACCCCCGTGTGGAGCAGGCTCCAGATCACCACGGTCACGGGGGTGATCCCCGGCGGAGTGACGGGATTTGTGGCAGGAAGCTCGCCAAATGCGAGCACGAACGCGACGCTCCAGGCGGCAATGATCGCCCCTCGAGTCGTCGGGACCGCCACTCGGGTCGCCAACCCGAATGAGTCGAGGCCGTCGAGCATGGCCGACTCGAACAGCTCGGAAGGCAACGACCTGGCCGCCGGCCAGAGGACGAGCCAGGCGTACGGCAGCGTACGGAGCACGCCCGCGAGCACGATCATCGCGATCGAGTCGTAAACGTCCGGGAAGTTTCGATATGCCAGGACGAGGGCCATCCCCGAGACTGGCCCTGGGACGGCCAACGCCAGTGCGACGCTCAAGACGCCCACGACTCGCCAAAGGCCAGACCCACGTCCCGACCACACAAGCCACCAGGCGACCGCGACCGCGAACGACGCCGATAGTCCCGAGCAGATGAGACTCGTCGCCAGCGGACTCGACGCGAGTCGTTGGAAGGTCGCGACGCACTCGTTCCACCCAACCTCGAGGTAGATCCACGCTTCGGGACCCGTCAGGGCCTGCACGAAGGTAGGCAGTCCCTCGGGCGAGCCCGAAGTGCCCGGCTCGGGCTCCGAGATTCCCGTCAACTCGAAGAACGCGGAGCGGAGCGAGCCGTACAGCCCCGAGGACGACCAGTGTGGCGACTGGCCTCGAGAGGCCACGCCTCCGACCCGACCCGCCCGCCAAACCAGGGCACCGAACGGGACGGCAACCATTCCGCCGACGATCAGGCCCGTCGCGAGTCCGACCGCAACCCGACTTCGGCCGAGCTTCCAGACCTTCCCGGTCCTCGCCGCCGAGGCGATCCGACGCGGGTCCGCGCGCAACAACGTCCCCTCCGCGACGAGGAGCAGGATGCCGAGCACGACCAGCGGAGGGAGGGCCACGGTCCCCGCGGCGGCCGGCCCTCCCCCGAGCTGATATTGGAGGTACGCTTCCTCGGCATAGGTCCGGACCTGGAGGAGATCCGTGACCGTCATGTCTCCCGCCGTGAGCACGGCCACGGCCAGCGCCGCGCCGGCGATCGCCCATGCCCCGCGTCGGAGGGTCACCGTAGTGACGACTCGCCAACCGGACATGTCCATCTGGGCGGCCTCTTCCAGCTCCGGCTCGACCGAACGCAAGCCGACTCCGGAAAGGATCACGACCCAGGGGATCGCTGCAACCGCATGCACGACCGCAGCACCCACGACCCCGACTAGGAATGGTGACGACCCGAAGAGTTGACTCCGCCCGACATTCCCGAAGGCCCCGAGCCAGGCCGTGGCGTGCAAGGGCATGGGGACGAACGCCGCGATCGCCATCAGCGCGAGCCACCCTCGGCGCCCCCAAAGGTTCGTGCGGAAGAGGAGGAACCCGAGCGGGATCCCCACGGAGAGCGCGATCGCCTCGGTCAGTAGCACGAGCTTCAACGTCTCCACCGCCAGGGCGAGGGGCCGCGTGATCCGCCCCTGGTCGCCCAGCGGCAGCATGAGGCCCCCCCCTCCCCCAACCAACTCATCCGATGCCGGGGCGATGGCCTCCAGAATCGTCGCGAGGGTCGGCCAGGCCAGGACCGCCACGAGGGCCGCGGCCAGGGCCGCTCCTGCCAGGATCGACTTCCAGAGCGAGGCTCGAGCGAAGGCACTTGGCACGTTGGGCCTCGGCGACGGGCATGATTGGGGCGAGGGCGTAGGGGCGATCGCAGGCCGTCAGCCTCGGAGCCCTGCGTTGCTCATGAGCCTGGCCGTCGAGTCGTACGCCTCGCGCACCCACTCGACGATCCTGTCAGGCTCGGGCGAATACTCGAGCTCGATGGAGATCACCGCGTCGTCGATCCCGAGCGACTTGATCGCGTCGAGGTACGGGGGGAAGTCGACCACACCCCGACCGGGCGGCAGGTCGCCGTGGACCTTGCCGTCGCAGTCCGAGAGATGGACGTGGGCGATCCGGCCGCGCAGCCGCTCGATCGACGCAGCGGGCTCTTTGGCGAGGACCAGGTGCGAGACGTCGAGGTTGGCTTTGACGGCCGGATGGTCGACGTCGTCCAGGAACCGGGCCATGCTGTCGACATTGTTCAGGAGCGACAGGGTGAACGGCTCCAACTCGAGCGCAATTTCGAGGCCCAGACGCGAGGCATGTTCGGCGAGGGAGCGGACGTTGGCGACGCCCGTCGCCCATTGCTCGGCCGGAGGAATCACCTCGCGCTGCCAGAGGTATTCGCCGAGGACCAGGAGGAGGTTCTTCGCCTCGAAGTCGTACGCCATGTCGAGATAGGCCCGGGCCCGATCGACGTGGAACCGCTGGACGCTCGGGTTGAAGTCGATCAGGCCGATCGCGACGCAGGCCACGCTCACGATCGGCAGCCCGGCCTTCTGGCATTCGTCCCGGATCAGCTTCCGTTCCCTGGCATCCGTGTCCAGGGGGTCCGCGAAGATGTCGATCGTGTCGAAGCCGATCTCGCGGGTCTTGTGGATCCCGAAGGCGGTATCTCGGCCCGACTGGGCCCACGCGGAGTTGATGAGGCCGAGTTTCATGGGTGTGATCCGAGGAAGGTCCAACGCGCTTCGCACGCCGGGGCGGTCGGAGGACATCAAGCCGGCTTCGGGGAAGCTCCGATCAGGCCTCCGGCCCGAGCATCTCGCGGAAGTCGACCACCCTGTGCTCGCGGGCCCCGACGAGCACCGCCTCGCAGAGCGCCAGGGTCTTGAGGTTGTCGCGTCCGGGGATGTCCGGCTCGGTCTCCGACTCGAGGGCACGGAGGAGCCCGGCCATCGTACCGGCGAAGGCGTCGGGGAACCAGGCTTCGGGCCATCGAGGACGATGCCAGGTCCCCGAGTCGCGGACAGTCGAGTAGTCGAGGGTACTCGGGGTCCGGGCTGGCCATCCTGGCCAGCCGATCGTCCCGAGGGCCAAGCCCTCGGTCCCCTCGAATCGCCAGCGGATCCCGATCTCGGCCCCCGCCCCTTCCCGCGCGGGGCCGGCCCAAACGTCGTCCCAGGCCGACGCCCGAGCTCCGCCCTCGTATTCGAGGATCACCAGGTTGATCCCGTCTTCGTGCGGGAACCTGGTCCGAGGGTCGGGTCGAGTGCTCGCCAGGACCCGAGCCGGGTCTCCCAGCCAGTATCGGAACGTATCGAGGTGGTGGATGCTCATAATATACGTCGAGAGCGACCTCGCGCCTTGCGACCACGGCATCCAATGCGGGATCGCACGCATCTCGATCGTCGCCAGCACGGATTCGCCTAGCACCCCACGGTCGATCAGGGACTTGAGGGCCCGGACCGACTGGTCGTATCGCATATTCTGATTGATCTGAAGCCGAACCCCGGCCCCCTCGCAGCGCTCGACGAGGTCTCGGGCCTCCACAAGCGTCATGGCCAGGGGCTTCTGTGCAAGGATGCCGCGAACCTTGCGGGGATGGTCGAGGATCGACCGGAGGATCGCCGGCTGCTCGTTCGGCGGGACAGCGACATCGACGACTTCGATCTCGGGGTCGTCGAGCATCGCCGCGACCGAGTTGAAGACTTTCGGCACGCCTCTGAGGCTCGCGACCTCCTCGGCCACGGCCCGAGTCCGCGAGGTCAGTCCGACGACGCGGAAACCCGCCTGTGCATAGGCGACGAGGTGACAGTCTCGGACGATGAACCCGGCCCCCACGACTCCGATCCCGACATCCCGACGCGAGGGGAGCAGCGGAAGGTGGTCAGAGCCGGAGGGGAGGTCGACGTCGGACATCGTTCAACTCGATCGGGTGAGCCCGGGTTCTCGAGGCAGAGTCCCATGGTACGCGACGGTCGGCTCGAGTCCACCCTCGGAATCCTCGACCGAGGTCGCGGCATCACCAGTCGAAAGGTCGGGTCGGAACCAGGCGTCGAACTCGGAGGAGACGGATCGTCGCGAGATCGTCCGCGACGCCCTGGCAATGGCCAACGTCGGCGCGAGGATGGCCATGCCTCGTACACTCCCCCTCATGACGCACTCCCAGGCGGGCTCCGACGCGAGCGCCAGGAGGGCGAATGCCGAGAGTCCTGCGAGTACCACGTGGGCCTCGCAGGCCTTGTACGCGGGCCAGGTCAACGCGGCCCGTCCTCGTCTGGGCCAAGGAGTCGGAGGAGAGGGCCGGCCTCCGGATCCACCTTCGACTCGGTATTCGACAGTCTCTCGCTTCAAGCGCTGAAAGAATGCCTTGTACCGGCAGTCGTTGTGGAGGCCAAGAAACAGCCACCCCAAGGCGATCGCGAAGCCGGCGACTGACCAGGTCGGATCGCCGCTTCGGAAGGCCAGCCCCTGGCCAAGGGCGAACCCCAGGCCGAGGTTCCATGCGTGGTGCAGCAGGTAGTCGAAGTAGACTCCGTCGAGGCTCGACGTCCCTCGCCAACGCGCCACCTGGCCATCGACGTGATCGAGCCAGAACGCCAGGTGGGCCAGGACAACCCCCGCGATGAAACCCCCGCGAGTCCCCGAAGCGATCGCGACAGAGGCCCCCCCCAAGGCGAGGAGGGCACCGGTCGTCACCTGATTCGCGGACAACCTGAGTCGGACGGCCAGCCAGGTCCCGTAGACGGCGGCCGGCCTCGCAACCCGGCGTGCCAACCAATTGCCGATCTCGCGGTGGTGCTCCTTGTGAACCTTGACTCGCAAGTCCGCCAGCGTAGGCGTGTCCCTCATCGCCTCGCCTCCCCGCCGTCGCGTACGGCCAATGGTTCGGAGAGCGGGTAGATCTCATACCGGCGACGGACGCCGTCGGCGTCCTCGATCACCTCGCGGAAGACGGGAGGACGTCCCGACGACCATGGGGCGAGCCGCCTCGAGAGCGTCGGGTCGAATTCGACGGCCGACTCCGGGATCGGAGGGCAGAGCATCACATGAGTGAACCCTTCTTGTTGCAACCTCTCCACGATCTGACGGGGAGACTCGCCGCGACTCCCAAGCCCGGTCCGCCTCCGATGGGCAAGCTCCATCGTGTAGGGCCTCGGGATGTAATAGCCCCGGTGATCCTGGCCCACCAGCCTCGCGTCCGCAGGGAGGTTCTCCGCCACCCAACGGCCCACGCGGAACGTGGGCTCTCGGCGGGCGAGGAAGTGCTCTCGGGTCTCTCGGCCGAGCACGACGGGGAGCCCATGCCGTGCCCTCGCCATTGCGAGACTCGACTCGAAGGCGAGAACAAGCAGAAGGACTCCGACGATGGCCCGCCCGGGCCAGGATCGACGATCCCACCACGTACTCGCCAGCCACGCCACCGCCACCGACATCGGCCCAATGGCGATCAACAGGAACCGCATGCTCTGGCGCTGGGTCAGGCAGAGGATCAGGAAGCCATACCCAACGGCGGCGATTCCGAGCACGCGACGCGGGGCACGCTCCAGCAAGAGCGCGGGGAGAAAAAGCAGGAATACCGGTCCGAACTGATGGGAAAAGCTGTCGAATCGAGCGGGCTCAAGAGTCAGGGGCCCAATTGCGGTGAGTAGATTCACCACCGTAACCGCCAGGGGACGCTTGATCGGATCAAGCACCTCGTCGAGTCCCGCGCCGCCGAAGACACTTCGGAAGAACGGATAGACGGGATTGCCGGTGTAGGCCCAGGCTCGCAGGTACCAGGCCCCGCCCACCATCAGAGCTGCCAGCCCAAAGATCGCCGCATGCGAAGCCATCGGGCTGGTTACGAGTGTCCTCGATCCGGCCTCGATCGCCTGGCACTCGTCGTTCTGGGACTGCGATGAGAGCGATTCCGCGTCACACCGACCCTCGTTCCCACGAGCCCCGAGGGCAGACCGCCTTCGATGGTCTGCGTCGGTATTTTTGGCCGCAGAGTCGCCAGGATATGCCATCCCATGCGGCCCGTAGGAACGAGATCTCGTGGAGGTAGCGCGAAGGTAGACCACCGCAGCCCTAAAGAGTCGGCCGAAACGCTCGACACTCGCCAAGACGATCGGTCGCGCGAGGATCGTCATCCCTAGAAGACCCGTGAGCACCAGGGCCGGGTACTTCACGCCCATACCGAGCCCCGCCATGATTCCCGCGAGCAGCGCCGACCTAGCATCGGGGCGTTCGTACCACCGGCTCCACACCACAAGCGTTGTAGACCCGAACGCCGCCAAGGCGACGTCGTTCAATGGGGCACTCATCCCGTTCGAAACCGCGGGGACCAATAACGCGATCGTCCCGGCCCACCAGGCTCGTTTGCCCAGGCTTGGTCGTGCCAACACCGTCACATTCGCCGCGAAGACTAGCCCGAAGACCCACTGAATCAGCCGGCAGGCTTCGGGCCCTCGCAGGGCCAGTCCGTAGGCGTAGAGCAATTCAGTCAGAAGGGGATAAACCGTCTCGTGGAGGTCCGGGTCGAAGAAGACGGCCCCGCGAGCGAGGAACTCTTTGGGGACTTGCAAGTGGTAGCACAGGGCGTCGCCGTCCGTGACCGGCGCCATCGCGGTGAGGAGAGTGCCAAGGACGGTCGACAGTAACGCGATTCCGAATGCGACATCGATGAAGTTTGAGGGCCGAGCGTGGCGAAACCCTTGAGTCGACCGGACGATCGTTACCCAAGCGACCTTTGCCCCAGGAATCGCTCCCACGCAGATCATGCCGAGGAGCGTTGATCGATTGACTACCCCGATCTCGCCCATGAACAGAGCCGCCAAGGCAAGGAAGCCGAAGCCTAGCGGGATCGCGACCCCGATTCGATCGGTGGGCTCGCCGAAATCCGGGACGAGGCAGTCCAGTAGCCTCGCGCCAACGCCCGACGCGCCGAGTACGAGGGCGGCGATGAATAGCAGCTCAAGCATCCTTGCCTCTGGGAAGTGTCACCGTCGGAATATCGCCGATTGAAAGCAATTCACCAATATTATCGATGAAGATCACTCCATGTAATCGCAAAGAAATACAGAATCCACACGACTCCCAGGAGGCGTCCCAACCGGTCGATCCAGGAGGGATCAGGTCGTCGAATCCCAGCGATAGCTCGGCTCAGCCACGCACCGGCGACCGCCGCTCCGATCGCGACGGAGTCACGATAAAGGAGGCCGACCCACCAGGGTGCCGAAGCCATCCCCATATAAAACTTCATCCGCGAGCCGGGGACCGGCCCGACGATCAGGACGAGAATCCCGAACACGAGCAGAAAGGCGGTCGCAATCCCGCAAGCAACCGCTCCTGGCTGTCGGCCCAGCCGTTTGAAGTCGGGGCGGGGCTGTCGGAGACAGACCAGGAACGTGGCGACCGACCACGCCGCGAGGAGGGGTAAACCAAGGGCAATCTGGTGGAGGGATTGGGCCGGCAGGTTATTCCATTCTCTCGTAATCGAGAGCCCGACTCCTGTGGCCGCAATGTAGATCATCCCGTCTGCAAGCGTAAAGTCGCGACGCATCCGCGTGCGATTCGGAGTGGCTGCACCACGCAAATCGACGCCCGCCGAAAGCCCGGATGCCATCTCTTCCCCTTTACTTATTTATTGCGTCGTTTCGTGGTCGGTTCGTCGAGCAACCTTGTTTCTGAGGCCGCCCCAACCGTTTCGCCGGCCCCAGAGCCAGAGGGTCGGCAAGAGCCAGGCGCCGAGGACGAGGCCATGAAGAACGACGGCGAGATAGGGCGACCGTCCTGCGGTGGGAACCAGGTCCGTCAGTAGAGTGCCCGCCAGGAATCCGCCGAGCGTCCGGAAAAGTCGAAGCTGGTGGCCGAGCCAGGCCGTCCATCCGAGCACGGGCACGAGGGCTGTCGCGCTCGTGAGGACCGAGAGTGCCGAGTAACCGACGGACATCCCCCAGGCGACGCCGACAATCCCGGAGGTATCGGCACCAAGCGTCGCGGCCGCGGCGGTCACCGCCAGTCCTGCAAGGGTCGCGAGGCCGAGGCGATAGGGCCGGTCGACGGCGATGAGCATCTGCCGCGTGGGCCAGGCAAGGCCAAGCATGATCATGCCGGGCAGGAGCGGTCGGAGCGCGGGCAGTCCTTCGACGTATTGGGGCATCAGGGTGCCGAGGAACGTCGGTCCGACGACATAGGCGACGGCGCTCCCTCCAGCGAGCAGCGGCGCCTGGGCTTCCGTGGCCTTTGCCGCCTGGCGTGCCACCTCCGTGATGTCACGCGTCCGGCCCAAGGTCGTCTGAAAAGCCGTGTACATCACGAGGACGATCCGCCCCGCGAGGTCGAGGCTCCAACTGGTCCCCATGATCGCGATCGAATAAAGCCCCACCGCGCGAGCCCCGTCGGGGACGCGCCAAAGAATCAGCGCCCGGTCGAGGTTGAGCACCGCGCCGAACAGGGCGGTATTCGCGAGGATCGGCAGCCCAACGACCATCAGCCTTGAAACCGATGTCCCGTCCCAGGCCCAACGGAATCGGAGCGGATGGGAGGCGTGTAAGTAGGCGATCTTGATCCCAAGTATTGCGCCGACCGACGCGAGCAGGCCCCAAAAGCCAGCGAGCCGGAGGCCGCTCCCCACCGCGACGATCGAGACCGTCGACTCGAGGATGTCCAGTTTCGTCGTGAGGACGAACTCGCGGTGCGCCCGGAGGACGGCGATGAGGTAGCTCTCGTACCGCTTCACCAGCGTCAGGCCGGCGACGGCGACAAGTCCCCAGGTCCATTCCGCGGCGAGCGGGTCGTCGGCGACGAGCGGCGAGCGGATCCAGGCCCAGAGTAGAAGCAAGCCTGCGTAGATCAAACACGTGAGCGTGTTCGTGGTGTACGCGATGTCCGCCACGCGTTGGGCTTCGACCTCCCGGCCGGCGGCGAGGAGGACGGGGATCTCCTGCACGGCGCCGAGGCTAACGCCCAGGCTCGATCGGTTGGTGTTGTCGAGGTAGAGACGAAGGCCGCTGTAAACACCGAGCCGCGCGGGGTCGAGCCCCCAATGAAGGATCAACGACGTCAACGTCCCGATCGCGCGCTCGAGCTGGCCGCCGATCGTGACGACGATGCTGTCGCGGACCGTCTTTCCCTTCTCGAGCGGCGTCCGGCCCTCGGCGGTCGTCGCCGCGACCGTCCCGGTTACGGTCGCCACAGTTCGGCCACGCAGAACTGGGAGTCGGTCGGGTCGCAATCGATCGGGAAGGGACCCGACTCGGCAAGGGCGAACCCTGCCCCCTCGTACCAGGCGGCCGTGTCGTAGCCGAAGCGGTTGTAGGTGACGTCGGTGTCCTCGTTATGGGCCGCATACCGGCGGGCGACCCGGACGACTTCGCGCCGAATCCGTTCCGCGACCGGGGGAGGGTTGTGGAGGATGACCGCCGAGGTCAAGACGAGGTCGAATGACTGGTCGGCGAACGGCAGGGCCTCTCCGTTGGCGAGGGCCAACGACACCTCCCGGAATTCCGACAGGTACTCTCGCCCCCTGCGGAGTTGGCTCGGGCTGAAGTCGACCCCGAAAACGGGGACGTCGATCTCCCTGCGGATCGCGGCGATTTGCTTCCCGTAGCCGCAGCCGATCTCGAGGATCGAGGTCGGTCGGTAGGATGCGACCCTTCGGGCGATCCACTCGGACCGCCTCGATCGCGCCTCCTGCCCTTCCTGTTCCCGAAAGTATTCTTCGCCGCCCCGGAGTGTCCAATAATTGCGAGGGTCGGCGTAAAGGAGGCGACGCTTCCACCCCGGCCAACGTCCGAGGGAGCGTCGGAGGGTCTTGTGCCAGGCGTAGCGTACCCCCCGGTTTCGCCATGCGTTCCAGGCGCGAGCGGGGAGCACGGGGGCTCGAAGAGGTTCCACCACCATGCGGCTCCTCTCAACGGCCCCGACATCCGTTCGGGAGGGGGCGGTCGGCCGAGTGTCGAAGGCTTCCTACCTCCCGGCGTCCGGGAAAGCGCGAGGAGTGTACGGGCCTCCGCAATGCGGGTCAAGGCGGGCTTACGCACCCGGCTCCGGCCGGAGGATCCCCCCGATTTTTCCCGGTCGCATCGCTCGAATTGCGTTGCCTGGCCCGCCATCTATAATGGAGTGGGGATGCCCGTATCGGGACCCAGCCGTGGGCCTGGCCGGACGACGGAGTGGAAGGGAGCACGTGCGATGGGCGTGAGTTTCGGCCGTTCGCGGGTCGCCGACCTGTCCTTCCAGGTCTTCGCCAAGGTCATCCATCCCGACTGGTTCGGCGTCAGGGCGCACCGGAGGATCTCCCAGGAAGGCTGGGAGGCCGACATCCGGATCATCGAAGGCGGACACTCCGTCACGTTTCGTTCCGGGACAACGAGGCTGACCGAAGTCCTCTGCGGCCCCGAGACGAAACTCCCCGAGTCCGGGTTGCTCTTCCACTCGACCGTGCGCCACGAGCGTTCCACGAACCTACCGGCCCGCGGCGGGCTCGCCTACCAGACCTGCTTCGAGGTCGAGCGAGTGGACCGCGAGATCTTCGACCACCTTAGCGATGAGATGAGCCTCGACACGACCCGCGGCCGGCTCTTTCATCGCTTCGCCCCGGCCAATCGCCTCGCCCCGTCTCCGATGAGCCACGTGCTCGTCGAACCGGGCGTCAAAGGGCTCTCCGTCCACGCCTTCCACACCTTCCCCGACGAGCGGGCGATCGTCCGCATCCTCTCGCTCTTCGAGCCCCAACTCGCGCTCCCCCCACGCTGATCGTCCCCACGCCAAACCAAAATCGTCGACAAACCAACCGCTCGGGAGACCGAGCACCGGCCCCCTGTCGGGGGTGGTGGCCCAGCCTCCGGCCGGCACGAGCGCCCGGGAGAAATGCGAATGCGCCAACCAGGGCCAACAGCCCGGGCCCAGGACTTCGAACCAGGCCGGTGGCCGTCGACCGTCGCACGTTGAATTCACGATATCGTCAACGTGGATTCGCCCTCGCAGCTCACTTCGAGTCGAGAGGCAGGAGCCAGATGTTGCGGTATTGGACCGGATTCCCGTGATCCTGGAGCATGATCGGGCCAGGCTTGCTCGGATCTCCGCCGAGTCCGGCGACGGTGTTGTCGATGAGGATCGAGACGTCCTCGTGGATCGGGACACCGTTCTGCACCACGCTGATCTTGGCCGGTTCCACCTTCTTCCCGTCGCGGAAGACCGGCGCACGGAAGTCGATGTCGTACGTCTGCCAGACGGTCGGAGCCTTACAGGCGTTCACTGTTGGGGTCGCCACCTTGTAGATCCCGCCGCAGTCGTTGTCCTGACTCTTCAGTCCGTAACTGTCCAGGATCTGGACTTCGTACCGCCCTTGTAGATAGACACCGCTATTTCCCCGACCCTGCCCCTTGGCGGTCGGCATGTACGGCACGCGGAACTCGACGTGGAGCTTGAAGTGACCATCGAAGGTCCGCTTCGTCATGAGGCTCCCGTTCTTGACCTGGACGGCTCCCGGCTCGACCAGAGTCCAGCTCGGGGCCGACTTCCCATCGGTCTTGGTCCAGGAGTCGAGATTCTTTCCGTCGAACAGAATCAAGGCGTCGGACGGAGGCGGTACCATCTTTGCGTCGACACCATCCGCTGGCTTGGCGAGCGCGAGATCGGTGACCGGACCGTAGGGATCCTGTCCCCGGACGGTGGTGCCGAGCGCGGCGAAAATGACGCCAAGACCAAGGGAACGCGCAATTAACCAACTCATACGGGTGAACTCTCCGTCGAGGGCCCGGAAGGAGGAATTCCTTCGTTGTGGTGATCGTCGAGGGTCGACCAATCGTCCTTGCTCCCCGATGGCTCGTCAACCCGTGAGTCGCGACGCTCGGGATTTCCTCGAGCCTCGCATCGGGCCATTCGGGAGACCGGCAGGGCCGGGTCTCGAACGTCGCAACGCTCGGCACGGTTACGCCGCGGGGGAGGCCTTCGACGAAGGAATCCTTCGGCTTCGATGTGCTCCCGAGAGGGTGGGCCCGCCGATAGAAAGCGTCGGAGTGGATTGGCGGATCTTCATGGGTTCCTGCATCGAATGCGGTCACGATCCTCCGATCTCTATGTGTCGACGCTTTCGAAAAATCAGCCTATCCATTTAGCCACGACCACCCTAAACCTCATCGGGTGGGTGAGGAACACGACCCCAGCGAGGGAAAATGTGAGCGGACCGAAAAAAATTGGCGAAGCCCCTGAGGCCGCTTAAGGTGAAGAGGGGCCTTGCGCCCGTGTTGCCATGCGTGCGTCGTGGAAGGCGACTCGGGAGTGCGGCGGGTAAAAATACGTTGGCGTGGTTCGGCCATGTCGTTACAGTTCGTTGCGTCCCGAAGAGGAGGGAGATTGTCCGGTCTCTCGGGCAATCCACCCGTCATCCGAAGGAGCCTTGCCACGATGCCCCAATTGTCCCGCCTCGACCGTGTCCGAGGCAGTCTCCTCGGATTGGCTACTGGAGATGCGCTGGGGGCCCCCCTCGAAGGTCTCAGTGCCCAACAGATCCGAGCCCATTACGGTGTGGTGGCCGATTATGTCGACGGATCTCGGGCGTGGAAGAAGAAGCCCTACCGTTGGCGGATGCCGGGTTTGTACTCGGATGACACCCAGCAGGCACTCGCGCTGAGCGACGTTCTCCTCGACCTGGGCGAGATCGACGCCGACCGGCTCGCCTCGCTCTACCTCCAAATGGCGCATCCGCGCGGGTCTCATTACGGGGCCCATCGGGGGATCGGCAGGAGCTTCCGTCAGGTTCTCGGTGCGCTGGAGGAGGGCACGTCGCCCCTCGAGACGGGCCAGGCGTCCGCGGGCATCGGTGCCGCGATGCGGATTGCCCCGCTGGCCCTCTACTTCGAGAAGAACGACCAGGAAGGCCTCTTCCGCTCCGCAATGTCCGCGAGCCTGATGACGCACCGGGACGTGCGAAGCCTCGCCGGAGCCATGGCCGTCGCCCACGCCGTTCGCCGGCTCGTGGATGGCGAGGCCCGCGAGCCGAGCTTCCTCCTCTGGCTGGCCGCCGACGTCGCCCGTGAGGAAGAGCGCATCGCCTCGCAACTCGGGACGGGCGTCGGCTCGCTCGACCGACATTCGAGGAGCATGTCGACGGCCATTGCCCACACCGAGTCGCTCCTCGAACTGCCGCGCACCCAGGCGCTCGCGGGCCTTGTCGAGGAGGCCAATCGCCACGGTGCCGATCCCACCTGCAAGCGGGCTACGATGGGCTTCCCCCCCGCGTGCATCCCGACCTGCCTCTACATCCTGCTGACGACCGACTCCTTCGAGGACGGCCTCATCGAGATGGTCAACTTGGGCGGCGATGCCGACAGCACCGGCGCCATCCTCGGTGCCCTCATGGGCGCCCACTACGGTGTCCAGGCGATCCCGGAACGCTGGCTCGACGGGCTCCGCAACCACGAAGGCGTCGACACGAGGGCGCGAGCCCTCGCCGAACGCTCCGCGGTCGGGATCAAGATTCCTGCTCTCGTCGCCACCGAACATCAGCTCAGCGAGCTGGAATCCCACTTCAGAGACCACTTGATCAAGTCCGCCCCGATATCGCCCCAAAACGGGGGCGATCTCGGGGCAAACCGGCGGATGTGATCGAGTGGCTCGACCGAGGAACCGCCCCCTCTCGGTCTCTTCCCCCGCACCACTTTTTGGGGTAGACTGGGCTTGTCAAGGTGTGCGGCACCCTAGGCAACCTGTCGCGAACCTCGCGATCAAGCCAGATCGCGAGGTGTCTGTGACTGAGCGGGGAGAGAGCGGAGCGATGGGCCGGATCATCCGCGACCGCATCAAGCGGCAACTTGACGAGGCCGAAGGCTACTTGATGCTGAATCTCCCGCGTCGCGCCATCGAGATTCTCGAAAGGCGGGCCGACTGGGCGACGATGCAATTCGAGGCGAGCTTTCTCACCGGGGAAGCCCTACGCTCGCTCGAGCGTTATCGCGAGGCCCTCAAGCCGCTCGAGGTCGCCGCCTTATTACGCCCCGGCGACATCGGCGTGGCGATTGCTCTCGGCTGGTGCTACAAGCGCACGCATCGGCTCGCCCAGGCGATCGACGCTCTGGAACGAGCCGAGCGTCACAACCCGGAAGAGCCGCTCCTCCACTACAACCTCGCCTGCTACTGGAGCCTCGCGGGGAACCCAGCGAAGGCACTCGACGCCCTCACCATGGCCCTCGAACTCGACCCCGACCTCCGCTCCTTGATCCCGGTCGAATCCGACTTCGATCTGCTTCGCGGCGACCCCGATTTCGAGCGACTTACCGTCGGCCCGGCCCCGCTCGCATAACCCCGGCCTCATATCTTAGGCACGCTCGACGTGACGGCTGCCCTCGAGCATGGACAGCCGTCGCATCCGTCGTTTATCTCCTTTGAATCGGAGCGCCGTTCCCCACACCGGTGAGCGGGGTGGATCCGTTTGCAACCCTGCGGATCGTGAACGGGTCTCCGAGAAGGGCCTCCCACTGCTCGCGCTGGGGCTCGGACAGGACGGCCATCATGTTCCTCGAGAGCACGAGCGAGTCGTTCGCGGGAACCGGCCCCGACTTGTGCTTCGCAACGAACTGGTTGACCTCGCGGACCAGGATCGTCCTCTGCTCGGCATTCAAACCGAGCCCATCGGCCAGCCCCCGACGGCTGACGAGCGCCGAGGGGCCTTCCCACTGCAGGTCGATCTGCAGCAAGCGCGTCCGCTGGGCGTCGGTGAGGCGGGACTTGAGCCACAGGCCTTGCTCTTCATTGAGCAGGCGCTGCTCGGCAAAGACTTTCTCTCCTTGCAGGCCGAAGAGCTTCTTCGCCCTGAGGAAGAACATCCGGCTTGCCGCTTCCGCCTCGACCGACTTCTCGGCATCGAGGCCGATCGCGGTCCGAATATCCTGCCGGCTGAGCAGCAGCATCGGCGCCTTCCGTTTCCCCCACTCGCTGTCGGGGAGCGTCAAGTCACCCCCAAAGACGACCGGGGGCAAGCTCGCCGCGACGAGCATGATGGTTAACGCCGGGATCGCACCATGATGCATTGTCCCGATCCCTCCTTGGATCGATCGATTCGCCGATAACACGAGCGGCGTCGTTATACGCCGAACCCCCGAGCAGGAGAAGGCCAGACGACCACGGGATTGTGGCCAAAACAAAAGAGGACGATCCAAAGGTCGTCCTCCATAATGACAAGCCCATGCATACTGGTGACGCCGAAGTCGACTACGACTGCGCCGTGCGACGAGTCGTCGAGGCTTTCTTCTTGGTCGTCTTGCCGGTCCCGGCCGGGGTGTCTCCCTTGGCCGTCGCCGATTTGCCGGTCTTCGACTGAGCGTCGGCCTTCTTGGTCTCGTCCTTCTTGGCGGCGTTCCCCTTCTCGATGTCGAATGGCTCGCCGAGCATCTTGTTGAAGGTGTTCTTCTGGTTCCTGGTCAGGACCTTGCCGAGAGCGGCAATGGTGTCCTCTCGAAGCGAATCGCCGGCCTTCTGCATCTCTTCGCGCTTCGCCTTGGCCTCGGGCGAATTTCTTTCGGCGTCGAATGCTTCCTTGTTGAAGCTGCCGTCGGCATTCTGGAATCGGTTTCGGCCACCACCACCAGGGCCGCCACCACCGCCTCCGTTGTTGCCCCCGCCGCCACTCTGGGCGCCACCGCCGCCGTTGCCCCCGTCGTCATTCCCGTTGCCGTTATTGCCGTTCCCGCCTCGTCCCCCGCGGCCACCACGTCCGCCGCCGTTCTGGCGAAAGAGTTCCATCTGACTCTGACGATAATCCTGGTTGATCATGTTGATCTGTTCAACTTGCTCAGGGGCAAGATTCAACTTTTCCTGCATGTCGGCCTTGGTGACGGCCATCGGCCCTTCTTGCTGGAGAGCAATCTGGCTGAGCCGCGTGCGCTGCCCTTTGTTCAGGATTTTGGAAAGCAACGTGTTCGTGTCGCGGGTCATCGACGCGAACAATTCTTGCATCGTTTCCGGGTCGAGACGCTGGGTACCCGAATTCTCGCGTGCGGCCTTGAAGTTGTCTTCACCTTTTTTGCGGAGCCGCTCCTGGGCGGTTTTCAATTGTTTCTTCTGGTCCTCGGTGATCTTCAACTCCTCCTGAACGGTCGCGCGATCGAGCAGACCGAAGCTCGAATTGCGACCGCCGAAGCCCCCGCCGAAGCCTCCTCCTTTGCCGAAGGGGCCGCCGCCACCGGGGCCACCCCCACCACCGCCCTGGCGTCCTCGCCCTTTCCCTTGTCCACCGTTGCCCTGGTCACCAGGGCCCTGGGCGAACATCGTAGAATGAATCATCAAGGTGGCGACCACCAACCCCATGCTCAGCAAGAGAGTGCGAATCCGGGACATCTTGACCTCCAGATGCTTCCGATCGCCGTTGAAGGTCGACGCGGAGGGGAATGGGCCGGGCAGGAAAGACTGACAGCGTTAGTGACATAAGCGATATCCGTGCCCCACCCGTCCGGCGATTCAAGGTCCTTTTTGCAAACAATTGTAAAGGCGACGGCCCCCGGATGATCGTTTCCGGGGACCGCCGCCTTGATGTTCAGAAGCTCGATCGCCCCGGGGCGAAATCAGCCGATCGGGCGCCAGAGCCAGAGGGCGAGGGCAACCGTGCCACCGAACGTGGCCAATCGCGTGAACACCCGATACCTCAGGAACCGCTTTCGGACATTCGCACTCTCTTCATCGCTGTCCGGCGAGTCGTCGAGACCGCTTTCGGCTCGACGTTCCAGGCTGGCCAGGCTGTTCATCCCGAACGCGTGGATCAGCCACAACATCAGGAAACCGAACCCTTGCTCGAGCCAGGCCTGCCAGGGGACCGGTGGGAGGGCAGGTTTCCACTTCGAGGGGGTCGTCAAGGGTTTGTCGGACTCGTAGACGAGCAGGCGAGCCTCCTGGCTCGCGCGGTCATTCCCATCGGAGACCCTCATGACCACCTTGGCCGGCTCGGGCGTGCCTTTTCGAGGGGTTCCTCGGACCTGAGCCGACGCCGGGTCGAAGTCGAGCCCCTCCGGGAGTTTCCCGTCCAGCGACCATTTCAAAGGCCCCCGCCCCCCCGTCGCCGCGAGTGCGACCACGTAGGGATGCCCCGCGATGGCCTCGGGCAGGCGCTCCGGGGTCGCGATCGCCAAGGGCAAAGCGGCTCGATCCTGAGAGGGAGTTCCCGCCGAATGCATGTCCACGGCCTTGGGCATCAACGCCATGATGACCATTGTCAGGAGGAGGATGAACAGCAAGGCACCCGTGAGCTTCGTGACCACGACAGCCACGAACGAATCCTCGCCGGAGCCTCCGAATTCCATGCCCGCATGCCCGTTCCTTCGCGATCGCCGCATGCGTCTCCCCTCCTGGCGGGCATCGTGGCCCGATCGTCAATCGGAAGTCCTCACGCCTCGTCGGTCGTGGCGGACGATCACGCCGCGTCGTGCTTGGTGACACCGAAGCCGCCGTCGTTCTGGAACATCTTCTTGACGATGTTGCGATAGAGCGAATGGCCTTGCTCCATGCTGACGTTCAGCATGTCGAGCGCGTCCTTGAGGCTGTTCATCGTCTTCGCGAGCTGCTCCTGCGTCGATCGGCTCGAACGCTCGTAGGCGTGCGCCCACGACTCCGAGAGATTCTCGACGGCCGCACAGGTGCGCTCGATGCCCACCTTGATCTCGTCGAGCCGATCGCCTTGCATCGCCTGGTCGGCGAGCGTCGACTCGATCCGCCCGAGCGACGTAACCCCGCGTCGCAGCGAGTCGTTCGCCGTTCCCAGGGCCTCGAAATCGCTGCCGATCGCGGCGATCGACTCCGCCCCGCGCTGGAACGCGGCAAGGGACATCGGCAGGCGGTCGACCGACTTCGAGAACTGCTCGATCGGCGCCCCGAGTCGCTCACCCCAGCGGGCCGACTGGACTTCGAAGGCCTGGGCCGCCGGCTCGATGAGCGCCGCGAGCTCACGACGCAGCAGCTCGAGCTGCGGCGCGATCGCCAGGGCCAAGCTTTCCGCCAGCGGGTTGTCGGTGCCCACCTTCGGCAGGACCTGCTCCACGACCCAACGATCGATGCGTGCCAGGAGGTCTTCCGAGCGCCGGAAGACCAGCGTCTGCACCAGCATCAACGCCGCACTCAGGAAGAGTGCGAGGAGCGTACTGTCGAAAGCGATCTGAAGGGCCGAAGTGACCTTCGTCAGGTTATTCATGAACCCGTCGAGGTCCTTGACCATCGGCAGGACCACGCTGATCTCCATCAGCGCATGCGAGATTCCCTCGACCGTCCCGATGAAGCCGATCACGGGCAGGAGATACAGGATGTATCGCGTCAGCGTGAACCGGCCCGTGGCCTGCTCCTGGTCGAGTCCGGAGCCCTCGCGGTTCAGCTCCATGAGCTGGTCGACGGTCGGCGAGCGGGATTCCTGGACGTAAGCCGCCAACTGGCGGAATCTCGAGGGCAAGATCCGGCGGTCGACTTGGCCCGCCTTCGTGGCCGTCGGGCTCGGCTCGCCGCTCGGGGTTCGGCCGCGGATCATGGTTTTGAGAAGGGCCGGGGCTTCCTCGAAGGCCCGCTCATTCTTCCAGAGCCAGGACAGCTCTCGGGCGAGCGTGACGACCGCCCAGATGTAGATGCCCGTCCCGACGTATTGTTCCCAACCCCGCTCGAACATGAGGGTCGGGTTGAAGATCATCAGGGCGACCGGGAAGGCCAAGGCCAGCCCCAGCATCGCCAGGGTCCCCGGATACGCCAGCCGTGAGGTGCCATGAGCGCCGCTCGGCATAATGCATGCCCCTTCCTTTGGGCAGGTCGGATCGATCGAAGGCCGGGCCACGGACAGCCGCGAGGCCGGCGACACGTCCCTACCATCCCGATAATCGGCAAATTGTCCAGGTCGACTTGAGCCCCAAGGGACGTCGTCAAATCTCGGGGTCGACAGCCCCTCGAGACTCGAACGGTGGGAGAGGCTCGGCCCCCGGGGCTCGGAACCGAAAGTTGCAGTGGGAGGCCCCTTCCATGAGGGTTTGAGTCCGGGTGAGCTCGATCGACGGGTTGAATCCCTGAATCAGCGCGAAGTCGCGCTGGCACGAAAGGCTCGCCCCCAGGTCGGCCATCCCGAGCGCCCGATACATCTCGGCGTAGCGGCAGCGGGTCACGTCGAAGTCGAGAGAGTCTGCGGACTGCTCGAGCATCCGAATCTCGAGGGCCCCCCCTTCGCGCCAACGCTCGAGCCCCTGGGCGAACGCCTCGAGCGTCGACTCTCCGAGTCGGCCGGCCAGGTCGGCTCCCCCTTGGCGGGCGAGATCGGAGATCACCAGGCGGACCACTTCCAGCGCCTTCTCCTGCCCCAATTCATCGACAAAGGCACGGATCAACGGTCCGACGATCCTCGCCTCGATCTCGCGCTGCTGGAGGAGGGTCAGGACGGGACGTTCGCTCGACATGGGGACCATCCATCCTCGGGAACTCATGGGCGAAAACCGACGCTTCACGAATCCTACCAGGACTCGATGGACGGTTCATCCCGTGGACGGCCCACCGATCAGGTCCTCCCTGTTGCGACAAACGGGTATTTCCGAATCGTGTCGGGATTTAAACACCCGTTCCTCCCGAAATGAGTCGGCCCGCCTCCCGGAGTTCCGATCGGCCCAGTATGAATTCGTGCAAGGTTCGCGGAGCCGATTGGGAAAACGTTCGTTCCGGGCCTTGATTCTGGCATGAGTGATGCGCACATTGTGAAAGGATAAGCGACTTTCGCCGAGCTTATCCTCGTTTCTCCTCGCATGAAGGGAAGGCAGACCATGGCCGGGATGTCTGTCCAACAAGAGGAGTTCGCCGATTTCATTCGGCGGATCCGTGCCGGCGATGTCCAGGCGGCCGAGGAGGTGGTGAGCCGCTACGGCCCGGAGCTTCGCTTCGAGTTGAGGATGTACCTCCGGCGCTGCAACACCCGAATGCGTCGGGTCGTCGATTCGATGGACATCTTCCAGTCCGTCATGGCAAGCTTTTTCGTCAGGGCCGCCGTCGGTGAGTTCGAGTTGGACCGCCCCGACCGCCTCGCCCACCTTTTGATGGAGATGGCCCGGCACAAGCTGACGGATCAGGTGAAATACTACCAGCGACAGCGTCGCGACCTGAGGCGGGAGCAGGACCTGCATTCCAATCCCGAACCCACGGACGCCTCAACGCAATCCCCCAGCCAAATGATGGCGAGCCGCGAGCACCTGCAGCAACTCTGGGGAAGACTGTCCAACGAGGAACGTAGGCTCGCCGAACTGCGCATCCAGGGGCAGGAGTGGGTGGCGATTGCAGACCTCCTCGGAGGGACCCCGGAAGCGAGGCGTAAGCAACTCGCACGAGCCGTCACGCGAGTCCACGCCGAGATGCCCCCGAACTGATCCTCCTCAGGACCTTACCGCTGGAGAAGCGACCTAGACGGTAACGTTTCGACGCAACAAGCACTCGCCCCTGCATCGCCCGTTCGATTCCTGAAGTATCCCTCCGGAGCAGCCCCAGGTGTGACGGTGCCTCCTGCTGGCGATGGTGCGCGCGAACTCCTCGAGAACACGGCCCTGGAACCTCTCCATCCTCCCGACGAATCGCCGCGGGTCGATCTCCCGCCAGGTTTCCATTTGCCTCGAGTGTTCAATCCTAGCCAAGTGCATGACCAATAATGCTGTCAATGCTTCGTGGCACATTGGTCTTCAGGTCCATACGTACGTATTCAGAATGGTCCGAATGCCTCGCCCACAACCTGCGGCGCCCGGTACGTCGTGGACACGAACAAACGTTCAGACGCCGGAGGGTCGCCGGGCCTTTTTCCCATTTTGTGTCCGGTGGTCCGGCCAACGTCGATTTCGTAGTTGGGGGGAAACATGCAACGCCGCGGCCGGCGTGGCGAGCCCCCAGATGTCACCAATCCGGCTCGACGCCGCCCGTTGACAACGCTGCATACCGGCTTCCTTGACAGTCGGATTCCCGAGGGCCCTCCATTCCAACCAACGTGCCCGAAAGCGGACGTCCCCCGTCCGACTCGGGCATCCCCACTCCTCATCCATTCCCAGGAGCCGCACATGCATCCTTCGCGAACTCGGGGCTTCACCCTGATCGAACTGCTGGTCGTGATCGCCATCATCGCGGTGCTGATCGCACTCCTCCTCCCCGCAGTGCAATCGGCTCGCGAGGCGGCACGCCGCGCCCAGTGTATCAACAACCTCAAGCAGATCGGACTGGCCGTCCATAATTATCACGATATCAACAACACGATCCCCACCCACAATGGGAAGACCGAAGGATCCTGGATTTTGGAGATGCTCCCGAATCTGGAACAGACGAACCTGTTCAACCTCTACAATTTCAGCCCTGCCATCATTACCACGCCTTGGTGTTCGCCATCGAACATGACCGTCATGACCACGCCCTTGAGCGTCTGTGCATGCCCGAGCTACGCGGGTCCGATGACCCAGTTGGGGCAGGCCGACATGACCGGGCCGGCGGCGACCTGGCTGGTCGCGGGCACGTGCTACAAAGGATGCACGGGTGACAACACGATGGGAGGGATCTTCGTGACCCCGTTCTCCCTGCTCGGAGATGGCTCTCCCCCGACGTTCCGGGGAGTTTTCTACCGCTACGACGGGGGGCCCATGAGCTTCGCGTCCATCACCGACGGCCTGAGCAACACCTTCCTGGCCGGCGAGGCGCTGCCGAACAAGTGCAAGTGGAACAACTGGGCCAACGGCAACCAATCCGTCGGCTACTGCGCGATCCCCTTGAACCAGATCACGTACAACAATCCCAGCGATTGGAGCACGTGCATGGGATATGCCAGCCAGCATCCGGGCGGCGGTAACTTCGCGTTCGCCGATGGCTCGGCCCGATTCGTCAAGACCACCGTCAACTACCAGAATTACATGGCGCTCAGCTCGAGAGCCGGAACCGAAATTGTCAGCAGCGACGCCTATTGACCCAGGAAGGTGGGGTATACCCGATGCCGAGTTCCATCACCAGACGGGGTTCCTCCCTGGTCCTGGCCGTCGCCGCGAGCCTGGGGACCATCTCCGGCTGCGGCTCCGAAGCCGAGGAGTTTCCCGAGACATTCCCCGTCACGGGAAAGGTCTCGCTACGCGGTGAGCCGTTGACGAAGGGGGCGATCAGCTTCGTCCCCACGAACGGGAGGCCGGCGACGGCCACCATCGAATCCGACGGGACCTATCACCTGAGCACATTCAAACCCGGCGATGGTGCGGTGCCCGGCCCGTACCGCGTGACCGTCAGCGCCACCGACACCGACCCCATGCAAATGCCCCGCCCCGGAGACCCGCCGCCGAAGAACCTCGTCCCCAAGAAATACGGTCGGACGGCGACGTCGGATCTCAACGCGACCGTGGAAAAGAAACCCAACGAGATCCCATTCGATCTCCGCTGAGGTCGATTTCCGACGCGGTCATCGCACCATCACTCGGCCGAATTCGCACCGAGGGTTGGAGTCTTCGCTTGAGGGAGCTGAGGATTTCGGAGTCGATGCATCAGCTCCCGATAGCCTGAGTGGTGGCGGATCGGTGCGAGGGCCTCGTCGGTCTCGATCAGGCCGAGATTTCGGGGCCCTCGCGTCGCCGCCAGCTCGAACGCCAGGGCTGCGACGGCCCGGTCGCCGCATTGCCGTCGCAGACTCGCCGCCCCATCCCCTTCGATCTGAGAGATACAGGTGGAGAGGGCCTTCGCCAGCCAGATCGGCTCTTCCACAACTTCGGGATTGAACTCGCACAGTTCCTCGGCCACGGCGGGTATCTCGGATCGGCGACCGCGATCGGCCAGGAGATTGACGCGGAGGAGGAGCAGCCGGACGGCGACGTCGGGCACTTCCGCCCGGGCACGCGCGGGCATGTCGAGGATCACGGCCGCCGCGTCGCAGTAGGCGATGTCCCGCTTCAGCGTATTCAGGTAGCGCAACTCGATCGCGGCCTGCCCGTCGAGCTTACCTTCGCGCTCGAGCCGGCCCAATCGTTCGAGGACCTGCCGGAAGAGGCGTGCTGCGTCCTGGAAACGACGCTCGTCCCGGTTCAACCCGGCGAGGTTGTATTGCACGTGGATCAGGCGGAGATGGGACTCTCGGTCTTCCTCATCGAGGGCGACGGTCCGCAGGGCGTAACCTTCGGCAACCTCGAGATTCTTCCTCGCCTCGACATAATTATGTTCGTGCATAAACACGATCGCGGCGTTGTGCGTGCAAATTACGTGTTGGCTCTCGATCGCCTTCACGGCCGCGATCCGGAGGCGTTGCTCGTCGTCCTGCATTCCGATGAGCAGGAGGACGAATGCGAGTCCGAGTGAGGCGAGCGAAATGACGAGGGTCGGACGACGCTTGACCCACTTCCAGGCCCGCCCCCAGGCCGGAATCGGCCGTGCCATGATCGACTCGCCATCGAGGAATCGTCCCAGGTCGTGAGCAAGATCGATGGCCGAGGCATAGCGCTGTCGAGGGGCTTTCTCCAGGCACTTCAGGCAGATCGTCTCCAGGTCGCGCGGGATCTTGGGTTGCAGACGCCTCGGTGGGACCGGCTCCTGGGTGAGGATCTGACCGATCATGGCGAGGGGTGTCACGCCCTGAAACGGCGTCTGACCGGTCAGCATTTCATAGAGGATGATTCCCAGGGCATAGATGTCCGTGGCGGCCGTGACCTGTTCGGGTTTCCCCTGGGCTTGTTCGGGGGCCATGTAACCGGGGGTCCCGAGCAAGTCGCCGGATTTCGTCTGCTCGACGGAGTGTTCCAGGAGCTTGGCCAGGCCGAAGTCGGCGAGTTTGGGCACGTTTTCCTCGGTGAGGAGGACGTTCGCCGGCTTCAGGTCGCGATGCACGATCCCACACTGGTGGGCATAGCCGAGTGCACAGGCGAGGGTCTCCACGATTCGGGCGGATTCGAGCGGATCTTGCGGGCGACCGGCGATCCGGTCGTGCAGATTCCCCCCGGAGGCGTACTCCATGACCAGGCAGGCCATGCCCTCGACTTCGCCTCGCTCGTAAATATGAATGATGTTCGGGTGATGAAAGCGAGCCGCGGCCTCGGCCTCGACCTGGAAGCGTCCCGCGGTCCGGGGATCGATTCGGGCACTGAGGTTGAGGATCTTGATCGCCACCAGGCGTTTCAGGTTGATTTGCCAACCTTTGTACACGGTCCCCATGCCGCCTCGGCCCAGGATGCTCAGGATCCGGTAGCCTGGCATGGAGAAACCAAGCGGGAGCGAGCCACCCACTTCGAGCACTTCGGACTCGGCGTCCGCGGCGACTCCGGCACATTCCGTTTGCACGGGCGGCGGCACGCTCCACAAGGCACGATGGACCGCGACTTGCCTCCGAAATCGGTCGGCGAAACGGGGGAAGCGCCAGGTAAACTCGGCGACCTCGGGGGCCTCTCCCAGCGCGCTGCGCAGCCAATACTCGCCGAAGACCAGTTCGAACGCGGTCTCGTCCTCCCACGAGATTTCCGGATGCCGCCGCAAGTAGGCCTCGGCTGGGATCCGCATCCCCGCGTGCCAATGACGCTCCTGCGTCTCCCAGAGTGGTTCGGGCGAATCCGGATCCCTCGGCTCTCGAAGCTCGCTCTCGAGTACGCGCGAGCTTCCGGAGCTATCCAAAGCCGGAAGGTGTGGGTGATCCGTCTCCGGGGTCATTGCGGCGATCCTGGGGGGATGAGCATACCCGAACGAGCCGGCAAGAAGCACTTGCTCGATTCGAGACGCGAGGGCTCATATCCGCAAACCGAAGGGCAGAGATTCAAGGATCTGATCGAGAGGACGGACGGAGGAGACGATTGCTACGAACGGAGGACCGCTTCCGACGCGGTCGGGCGCGTAAGATTCCTCCCATTGCGACCTATCGATTATTCCCGATCGGAGCACGTCGTTCAAGACTCGAGCAACGCCCACGACTGGTGCCGAGAGAGGCATCCGGGCCCGACGAGCGTCGCGACTTGAACAAGCATCGGGTTTTGTTTGAAGGAAAGGGATCGAGAGGGCGGCGTGGCCAGGGCGTCGCGGGCCCCGACCCGGCCACAGGTCTTCGGGCGTAGGTACTGTCGACGAGCTGTGCTCTGCGGGGAGGGCTTCCTCGGTCACGGAGCGACTGCGATTCGCCCGGGTCTTCGGTCAGCCGACCTGCAAGGCCCGGAGCCGGTCCAGCAAGGTCGGGAGGTCGATGGGCTTCGTCACGAAGTCGACGGCCCCGGCCTGCCTGGCCTTGATCTCGGCTTGCTTCGAGGAGTCGGCCGTGATCGCCAGGATCGGGAGGTCGGCCGTCTTCGGGTTGGCCTTAAGCTTTTGGATCAGCTCGACCCCATCCATCCCAGGCATCATCAGGTCGGTGACGACCAGCTGGGGATGGAAATCGCTCACGTATTCGAGCGCTTCGAACCCGTCGTTCGCCTCCATGACTTCGAAGCCGTGCATGCGCAGGAGCCGGCCGAACGCATACCGGAGGAACGGGGCATCCTCCACGAGTAGTATTTTCATGCTCTTATTATAATTCGCCCACATGGGATTGCTATCTCCGTCGCATGGGACTCGAGTCAACCCGCACTCCAGTGAGTCGGCTCCGCCAACCGCCCTGAACGATCCTCAAATCCTCGGTCAACGATCGGTCTCGATGCCGCGACCGAATCCGCGAAGTTTGATTGAGCAAATACCGGACCAATCGCTTCGAGAGACCAGCCTCATTCAGGTCCACGGATCCCGCACGATCGTCGCGATTCACAGAACCATCCCGACGAAAGCGGAGCGGAGCCCTTGAAACGGGCCGAGTGCGGGCCCTAGGATCACTCAACAACGTTGACGAGACACCTTGTTCGGTTGCAGCGGAGGCCTTTCCCGTCATGTCCTTTCCCTTACCCCTACGGCTTGGGACCGCCCGCATCCTGGGGTCGTCCTGGACCCGAGGAATCGCCTGGGGATGCCTCCTGGCGGCGACGGGCATGCTGGTGAAGGCCGAGGCCACCCGCCCCGAACTCCCTTCAGGGGTCGTTACCCACGGCGACCTCCTCTACCGAGTTTCGGGGGGTCGAAAAGTCCGGCTCGACCTGTATCTGCCCAATCGCCCAGCGCCTCCGGAAGGCTGGCCAGCGGTCGTCGCCATTCACGGCGGCGGTTGGCGAGGGGGGAGCAAAGAACTTGTCCGACCGATGGCCATCGAACTTGCCCAGCACGGTTACGCCGTCGCCGCGATCGACTATCGTCTCTCGAAACCCGGGTCACCGAGTTGGCCCGACAACTTCGAAGATGTCCGTGAGTCCGTTCGTTGGCTTCGCCAACATGCGTCCGACTACGGAGTCGACTCGGACCGAATCGCCGCCCTCGGATCGTCGGCCGGCGGGCACCTCTCGGTGTTGCTCGGGGCGTATCCGGACGGCCCCGTCCTCCCCGAAGGACGCCCTCGGACTCCGTCCGATGATCGGGTTCGGACGGCTCCGCACGCGTCGGCGCGGGTCAAGGCCGTCATCGATTTCTATGGCCCCGTCGACCTTGCAAACCTGCATCCCTCGGCCCCCGACTCCGGATCACCCGTCCCGCTGATGCTCGGCGGACGCCCCGCAGCCGTACCCGGGCGTTGCGAAGCGGCGACTCCCCTGACCCATATCTCAAACGACGATCCGCCGATGCTCCTCATCCATGGGAACAAGGATTCGCTCGTCCCCCTCGAGCAGTCCGAGAAGCTCGCCTCGGCGCTCACCGAATCGGGCGTGCCACACCGGTTGATCGTCGTCGACGCGGCCCGACACGGCTTCGGGTTTAAGGCCGGAGACCGTGACCTCCTCCCCGACATCCTCGCGTTCCTCGACTCCACCATTGGCAAGTCGTCCCAGTAGGCTCGTCCCGCCCCCAATGCCTCAGGCCCCGACCCGATTGACCAGGTCGGTTCGGCCCGCGCGAGGCGGTCGTATCTCGGTTGAGATCGGGGCGGCCCGGCCGGACGGAGTCGGTCGGCGCCGCCCAATCCTGTTTAAACTCAGATCAACCCAAGTAAAGCTTGGCCGGTCGCGGAGTCCCTTCGAAAGCGTGCATCTCCCGGCCCTGCAGGCATTTTCAGCATGACGACGACTTGCTTTTCGACCAGGGACGTGGAACGATGGCATTAAGCCTTTCCGACGCGTATTCCGGGTGTCGATCGGGACGATCACCCCAGGGCACGCCTCACGATCGAAAAAAATGGAGGCCGTCGCGTGGCATCCGGATCCCATGTGACCGGGATGTCTCCCCCCCTTTCCGGGGCGCCAGACCTCTCCGACGGATTTGATCGGGTCTTGCACACGGCGGGAGACCGTCCGAACACCGACACCCTCCCCGCCCTGTCCGATCCGACCGTCGACCATGCCGACGACGATCTGGCGGAGCGGCGTGAGGATATCGACGAGAAGCATCGCCGGATCGCTGCCTACCTCGACGCTACGGGCCAAGATGCCGTCGTCCTCGGCCGTGCCGACTCGATCGCCTGGTTCACGTCCGGTGGCGACCTCGGGCAAGACCTCGGATCCGAGGTGAGCACGGCCCTGCTCTATGTGAACCGAGGCAGCCGGGCCGTCGTCACGGACAACGTCCAGAGCGCCCGGATCTTCGAGGAAGAGCTGGCCGGCCTCGGCTTCCAGTTGAAGGAGCGGCCCTGGTACGAGGAGCCCGAGCGGGTCATCAGCGAGCTCGGGCACAATAAGCGCCTCGCCTGCGACCTCGGGCAGGCCTGCTACCCTTGGCCACGCGACGGCGGTCCCCTGCGGGCCCTGCGTCGGCCGCTTACCGGGCTGGAACGGCAACGGCTCCGCGAGCTCGGCAGGACGCTGACCCTGGCCGTCGAGGCGACGTGCCGCAACTTCGACCGGGGCGAGAAGGAGGCGGATGTCGCCGGCCACCTCGCGCATCGACTCGTCCGCGAAGGGGTCGTTCCCGTCGAACTTCGCGTGGCCGGCGACGACCGGCCCGCGCGATTCCGTCAGCCGACCTTCAAGGCGGCCCCGATCGACCGGCGTGTGACGATCAGCGCAACCGGGCGACGCCATGGGCTCTGCGCAACGGTATCGCGTTCCGTCTCGTTCGGTCCGCCCGACGAGACATTTCGAAACTGCCACAGCCTCTGCGCGATGGTCGACGCCACCTGCATCTATTTCTCCAAGAACGGCGAAACGATCGCCGAGGTCTTCCGCCGCGCGCGTCGGATCTACGAAAAATTCCAACATGCCCACGAGTGGACCCTCGATTATCTCGGATTCCTGATCGGATACCTCCCGAGAGAGATGCTGCTCCTCCCCGACAGCGGCCTCGTGCTCGAGCATGGCACGCCCGTCTGCTGGAGCCCCAGCGTCGGGCCCGCCCGCTCTTGCGACACCATGGTCGTCGACCGTAGGGGCCTGGAGTTGGTCACGGCCGCCCAGAACTGGCCGCAGATCGAGGTCTCGGTGAAAGGGTTCGTCATCCCCAGGCCCGGCATCCTGGAACGCTAATCCCCCCCGCGATCAAAGTTCCTCCCCCTTGGCGTCGCGGCCCCACTCGGGAGCGCCTGGACGTCCCACGGACGGTCGCTCACCCACCTCTCGGTTCGGTCTCAATCGCTCGGCAGCTCCGCCTTGGTCGCCCCGTTTGCTACGAAAATCGTGATCCACCCGCACAACACGGGTCGTCCTTAGTGCGAAGCACGAGAGGCTGACCGTCTTGTTAGGGTGAAACGATTTCACTCCGCCAGGAGTCAAAGACGAAGGAATCGGCCCTGGAGATTCGCCCGGGCGAACTATTCGTCCAGAACAAGCGAACTACAATAAGACAGAGGAGGGTTCGCCCTTCGATGAAAGGATAAGGTGTCGAATGAGCATGTCGTGGAAGTTGGGTCGCGTGGCGGGGATCGACGTCTACGTCCACAAGACCTTCCTGCTCCTGCTGGCGTATCTCCTGGCCTCCTACGGCGAGGTCCAGGTCCTTTTGCTCGCCCTGTCCGCTTTCGGTTGCGTGCTCCTTCACGAGTATGGGCATGCCCTGATGGCGCGTCGGTTCGGGATCGAGACCGAAGATATCACGTTGTACCCAATCGGCGGCGTCGCCAGACTTCGACGCCTGCCAAGGTCGCCCGGTGCCGAGTTGGCCATCGCCCTCGCCGGCCCTGCGGTGAACGGGGCAATCGTGATGCTGATCTTCCTGCTCGGGCTCTCGGGTGTTCTGGACCCGCTCGTAACCTCCCCCGCGTCCCGTGCGTTCGTCGTCAACTTGATGGTGGTGAACGTCTTCCTCGGCGCCTTCAACCTGATCCCCGCGTTCCCGATGGACGGTGGACGTGTCCTTCGGGCGATCCTGAGCACCTGGCTCGGCAGGGCCCGGGCGACCGGCATCGCGGCAGGGATTGGCCAGGCGCTCGCGATCCTGTACGGGGTCTACAACTTCGGACTCGCCGTCTTCGACGGGCAATCAGGAGCCTGGCTCCAGGTGTTCCTCGCGACGTTCATCTACATCGCCGCCGGCGCCGAGTTGAGTCGGGTCATCGCCGAGGAACGCGGCCGTCATGGCCAAAGCGACGATTCCAACGACACTGGCTCGGCCCCTCCGGGATTCCGCTGGGTCAGCCGAGGCAAGGGCGTCTGGCAGCTCGCCCCGATTACCGTCGACGCGCGGGTGGACCGAGGCGGGACACGATGGCCCTGAAACCAATCGTCGAACTCGGGGTGGCCGAAGCCTATGAGCTCCTCACCGTGCGATTCGGCTTCGAGATCCCCCCGCCCCTGGACGCGATCGAGAACGAAGACTGGGGGCGGGATTTCCTCCTGAGCCACTTCCAAGCGATCCCGGCCGAAGCCCTCGCCGAGGCCGGGCTCTCTTGGGAAGACGTCAGCGACTCTTGAGGAAGGATGAAGCACGGGGGGGGAAGCGGACTCATCAACGGATGACAAAGACGGACGCAGATAAGATTAATTCTAAAACCAAAAATTATTTGACATACTAGATCGAATTGTTTTTATACGTGTTCAATCCGTGGCTAGAAATGCCCGGCCCTATCCACGACCGCCTCAAGGCTTCGACAATTCCTTGATCTTCAGCTCGCGCCACTCGAACTGCCCATTTTCGCCTTGCAAGCCGAGATAACCTTCGGGCAGGCTGATCGCCTCCGAGACGGTGACGGCCATCCCGTTCAGGCTGACTTCGGCGTGCTTCCCGACGACTTTCAGCGTGAGCTTCTGCCACTCCCCCACGCCCTTCATGACCGACTTGAGGACGTCAGGCTTCCGCTCCGAGGTAGGGGGCGGGGTCCCGTGGCCGAAGATCATGAGGTTGTTCTCGCCGTCGACGACCTGGAGTTGATATCCGCGCGACGGCCAGAACGGTTCCTTGTCGGCGCTCTCGAGGCTGGAGCGGAAGAAGATCCCGCTGTCGGCCCCTTTCTTCAGGGCCCGATACTCGGCCTGAAATTCGAAATCCTTGTAGAGCTTGGCCGAGCGGAGCCAACCGGTCCCGCCGTCGTGGAAGATCGCCCCGTCCCGGACGGAGACGCGATCGGTATGTTCGGGGGTCCATCCGCTGAGTGTCTTGCCGTCGAAGAGGCTCTGGAACGTCGGGTCGGCGCCCGAGGCTGCGCCCAGGAACACGACGGCCGCGATGACCGCGAGTCCTCGGATCCGGCATGTCATCGATCGATCCCCTTCGTCAGGGCAGAGTGCTTCGCGAACCGCCCCGGACGTCACCGGCTCTCGGGCGAACTCGCGCGGCCTTTGAAAGATTATCGAACCCCGATCGGGCTCGCCAGTGGGCTCGTGGGACAGACGTCGAAGGCCGTTGGAGTCGGGCGAATGGGAGGCGGTCAGGCGGGAGGGTCGAGAGGGCCGGTTTGGAGCAGGGCGGCCGTGTAGTTGACGAGGTTGCCGTGATCCCTGGCGATCCTAGCGAGCCGGTCGGGTTGCCCCGCCTTCTGGCAGAGCGTGGCGACGCCGGGGCACATGAGGGCCGAGTCGGGCAGATCTCCGAGGCGTTCCGCCGCCAGTTCGATCGCTTCGTCGAGCCGCCCCAGCCGCACCAGCAGGCCGACCAGCACCTGAGCGGCGGGGGATGCATCCCGACCCTCGGGATCGGGCGGGCCGAGCTTCGAGCGGAAATGGGCGATGGCCTCCTCGACCTCCTCCCCCACCAGGGCCCGGAGGTACACCGCGTGGTCCTCGTAGGTGTTCTCGAACGGGACTTCTCCCTCATATCGATGCCTGGGGGAGAGCCTGCGGCCGTATTCGGTCAGGCCGACCGCCAACGAGAGCGTGGCCGGGTCCGACACAAGCGGGGCGAGGCGGACCGTCGCGGCCAGGTGGGAGACATCGATGTGATACGCATCATCACTGAAGAGCCAGTCCCGGCCGGAAACCAGGCTCGAAATCGGGGTCCCGACCGCGGGTAGTGGCTGGCCTCGATGCGTGATCTCGGCGCGGAGGCTCTCGGTCAGGTGGGCGTGGAGTTGCCGGATCAAGAGGTCGGCACAGGCGACTCGAGTTGCCTCGTCTTGCGGCAGGTGCTCGAACGCGGTGATCGCGGAACACGTCCCGTAATGCGTCAGGATCAGCTCGAATCCTCGACGAGGGTTCGCCCCCTGATTGAAGGCGACCTCGACGATCGGTCCGAGTTGTTCGTCCGACTCGCCCGGCGAAAACGCGTCGATGGCCTTCGAGACCAGTTCGGGCTCGCCGATCGCCCGGAAGTAGGGCCAGGCGGCGGGAATATCCCCCGAGGCGAGAAGACGCCCTCCGACGGTCCGGATCGCGTCGACGTAACGCTCCTCGTATTTCGATCGGGTCGGTTCCGGCACGTCATTGAGCGACCCGACCTGCACGAGCGGGAGGCCGAGCTCATGCCTCGCCTTGAGCAGCAAGGCGTCCAGCAAGGCACGCGACTCTCCCCGATCGCTCAGGAGCCCGATCAGTCGGTTGAGCGTGGCTTCGGGGCCCGAGTTGCGAAGGGCCTCATCCAGGGCCCGGAACGGCGCGGCGTCCTGTTCGGTGAGGGCGGGGGCGTCGAGCATCTCTCGGGCTCCTGCGGCGGGGGGATCCAGGCAAGCCAATCGGTCGGGGATGGAGGCTCGACGACCCAATAATTTACTGGGCGTCGGCCTTGGCGGGATCGGGAGCGGTCGACGGTGCTCCAGGCGGGTCGGCGTCGAGCTTCGCCCCTTCCGACTTCTTCCAGGTGGTCCAGCACCGTGTATTATAGCAGTCAACGATCACGTCGCGGGCCTCGTCCGTCGAATCGGTCACGATCAGGAGGTTCAGGTCCTCCGGCGAGATCGCCCCTTCGGCCAACTGGGTCGCCTTGATCCAGTCGAGCAGCCCCTTCCAGTAGGAGGAGCCGAAGAGCACGATCGGGAACCGCTTGATCTTCCGGGTCTGGACCAAGGTCAGCGCTTCAAACAGCTCGTCCAGCGTACCGAACCCGCCGGGAAAGATCACGAACCCGTTCGCGTATTTCACGAACATCGTCTTCCGCACGAAAAAATAGCGGAAGTTGATCGAGAGGTTTGCATACGGATTCTGCGACTGCTCGAACGGGAGCTCGATGTTCAGCCCGATCGAGAGCCCGCCGGCCTCGGCCGCACCTCGGTTGGCGGCCTCCATGAGACCCGGGCCGCCCCCGGTGATCACCGCGAAGCCCGCCTCGGCCAGCTTCCGCCCGAGGATGCAGGCCTCGGCATAGTACGGGTTGTCGGCCCCGAACCGCGCGGAGCCGAAGACGGCGACCCCCGCCCCGACCTCGGCCAGGGCATTGATCCCGTGCACGAATTCCCCCTGGATCCGGAGGACCCGCCAGGGTTCGCTGTGCGTGAAGGCCGCCATCTCGGGCACGCTGGCCTTCGGGAATGTCGGCACCGCCCGGTTGAGCAGTTGCTCGTCCTCGGTCTCTCGACCGGGCGGTCGGCCCTTCGGGCGGGAGGCGTCCAGCACCGACTTTCGAGAATCCTCCGATGTGCCGTTCTTGTTGGTATTCGGGGTCGTCCCCGCCGTTTCGTTCGAATCATTTCGGTCCATCAGGCGACACTCATCACGGAATCATCGGGCGTATGTCGCCGGCCCGCGTAGGCCGCGATCATCGAAATCCCATCAATCGACCCGTTGACTAATTGTACCGCCGAAACCCGGAGGGACCACCCCCGCGGACCTCGGCGGCCCGGGCGGCCTCGGACCTAACGGAGACCAGGGGATCAGGCCCTGGCATTCCCTTGATGCGACGCGCTGGCGTATGATGGCGGCACATGACGACTGGAACCGCCTCGAGACCGCAATCGCACCATGCCAAGCCCTGCCCTCCCCTCCTTCGAAGAGCCGCTCCGAGATAGCCTCCTCCTGAAAGCCTGCCGGCGAGAGTCGACACCGACCACTCCCGTCTGGCTCATGAGGCAGGCCGGGCGGTATATGGCCGAGTATCGCGAGCTCCGGGCCAAGGTCTCATTCCTCGAGCTATGCAAGGATCCCTCACTCGCGACCGAGGTCACCGTGACGGCCGCCGAGCGATTGGGCGTCGACGCCGCGATCCTCTTCGCCGACATCCTGCTCATCCTCGAGCCGATGGGCCTCGACCTCGAGTTCGCCAAGGGGGAAGGGCCGGTCATCCACAACCCGGTGCGGACCGGCGAAGATGTCGATCGTATTCGCCGCCTGGGCGATGTCACTCCCCTGGACTACGTCTTCCGCGCCGTCACGTCGATCCGCTCGGCCCTCAAGCCGAACATCCCGCTGATCGGCTTCGCCGGGGCGCCGTTCACGCTCGCGTGCTACGCCATCGAAGGGGGAGGGTCTCGGCACTACGAGAAGGCCAAAGCCTTCATGTATCGCGACGCCGGCGCGTGGGACGCGCTCATGGAGGTGCTCGTCGACGGCACCACGCTCTACCTCAACGCCCAGGCCGAAGCGGGTGCCCAGGTCCTCCAACTGTTCGATAGCTGGGTCGGCAACCTCAGCCCGGACGACTACCGACGATTCGTCCAGCCCCACATGCGCCGACTCATCGGCGGCCTCGCCCCTGGAGTGCCCGTGATCCACTTCGGGACCGACACAGGCTCATTGTTGGAACTCCAGCGCGACGCGGGGGGCGACGTCATCGGCCTCGACTGGCGCGTCGACCTGACGAAGGCCTGGGAACGACTCGGCCCAACCGTCGGAGTCCAGGGTAACCTCGATCCCATCGTCCTCTTCGCGACGATCCCCGAGATCGAACGCCAGGCCCGTCGGATCCTCGACCAAGCGGCGGGACGACCTGGCCACATCTTCAACCTCGGCCACGGGATCCTACCCCACACGCCCGTCGACCACGTCATCGCCCTGGTCGACATCGTCCACTCGTACAGCCGCCCCGCCGAGTAAACCGCCCTTCTCCACGCCCGTGGATCTAGCCATGTCGCGGGCGGTCATGGCCGCCTACTCGGCTCCCCTCGGAATCACGTGTTCGAGAAAAGTTTGATTTTTGCGAATCAAGTGTTCGCAAAATGTTCTTCACCCCGTTAATTTCATCGGTCTGGCGGGAGTTTCCAGGGCGGAGCTCCCGGTCGAAGTCGCACCGAGATCGCGAGAGGACACGATGAAACACCAAGGACTCACCCGGCGTGACGGGGGAGGGCGAGGCTTTACGCTGATTGAGCTGCTGGTCGTGATCGCGATCATCGCGGTCTTGATCGCGCTGCTGCTCCCGGCCGTCCAGGCCGCGCGCGAGGCGGCCCGGCGGGCCCAATGCGTCAACAACCTGAAGCAGATCGGGCTGGCGCTGGCCAACTACGAGAGCGGCGAAGGAGCCCTGCCCCCGGCGGGCAAGTCGACCTATTTCGGGTCGAATCCGCCGAACAACCAGTTCGTCGACGGGGTCTCCGTCTTCCCGAGGATCCTCCCCCAGTTGGAAGCGGCCCCGACGTTCAACGCGATCAACTTCTCGTTGGACTACAACCATCTCAGCGGCGCGAACTTCACCGCGTACAGCACGGTGATCAACGCATTCCTCTGCCCTTCGGCGTCGCGCGTCCCCTCGGGAGGTCGTGATTCCGTCGAGCCGGATGATCCGGCTTCGAGCCGGGCCGGCTTCGGATATGGCGTCACCGACTACGGCGCGACCTGCGCGACGACGATCGACCCTCTCGGCCGAGCCGGCTTGCCGAGCAGCACACCGATCGCCAACTATCGGAACACATCCGCCCGGGTCAACGGCCTGCTCAAGCAGGGGATGACCCGACTCTCCGAGGTCACGGACGGCCTTAGCATGACGATCGCCATCGCCGAAGACGCGGGACGGGACGATCGCTTTATCAGCGCATACGCGGAGAACTTCATCACGCCGGCCTTGACGGTGAACCGCCCCGTCCCCCAGGGCCAGCGCCGGTTCTGGCGCTGGGCCGAGCCGGACAATGCGATCGTCTCGTCGTCGACGATCAACAACAAGGGGACCCCGAGCCACGGCGACACCCCATATGCCCAATCGGGCCCATCACTGGGCTCCGGCGCCGGTGCGGATGACGAGATCTTCGGTTACCACCCCGGCGGCGTGAACGCCCTCTTCGGCGACGGCTCGGTCAAATTCCTGAGGGAAGGCCTGAACATCGTCGTCCAGCGGTCGTTGATCACGGCCTCTGGAGGCGAGGCCATTTCCAGCGACGCCTATTGAGAAATCCCCTTCTTAATTAGGGTTGGGCGACCGGCGCGCGGTCGCCCAATAACTCACCAGGATTGGCTTGAGGGTGCGCGCTGCCGTTGGGACCGATATACTCGAAGGGGCAATCCGAACCGTCCTTCGAGTATGTTCCTCATGTGGCCCGACGCGGACGAGACCCAGGTTCTCCTAAGGGGCGTCGAACAGGAGGCCCCCAACGCCGCGGGACGGCTTTGGGAAAGGCATCGCGGGCCCCTGAAACAGATGATTCGACTCCGGCTCGACCCGATGCTGGAGCGGAGAGTCGACGCCAGCGACGTGGTCCAGGAGGTCCTGCTCAAGGCCGATCAGCGCCTCGGCGACTATCTCCGGAACCCGGCGATCCCGTTCCCTCTCTGGCTCAGGCAGATCGCTCGCGATCATATGATCGACGAGCACCGACGCCATCGAGGTGCGGCGCGTCGGAGCATGGATCGAGAGCAATCCTTGGCGATCGCCGCATTCGCGGACCGATCTTCAGCCGTGCTCATGGCCGAGCTCCGCGACCCGAACCCGACGCCTGCGGCCGACGCACTACGCCGAGAGCTTGAGCGGCGATTCCAAGAGGCCCTCGGTCGACTCGGGGACGACGATCGCGAAATCATCCTCCTCCGCCACTTCGAGCAGCTCTCCAACGGAGAAATCGCCCGACTCCTCGGCCTGAGCGAGCCCGCAGCCGGGATGCGACATCTTCGAGCATTGCGGAAGCTCCGGGCAATCCTGGGCGAATCCCCATCCAAGGAGCCCGTCTCATGACGGCTTCTCCCAAAAGAGTCAACACACCTGAACCGGAAGACTTCCCTTCCGATTCCGAGTCGAGACTCGCGGCACTCCTCCAAGGCTTGATCGACGAGTTCCGTGACGGGCGTGAACCGGACGTCGAACGCACCGCTCTCGCCCATCCCGAACTGGCGGAGGAATTACTCCACCTCTGGGAGGCATCTCGGCTCGCGGAGGAAGTCGCGCGATCAGCCTGGGAAGAATCGCCGACGGACGACTGGGTGTCGGTCAGGGCTGGATCCCGGCCGGCGGCTCGCGAAGAAGTCCACGTCCCTCGGGTTGGCAATCATGTCCTCCTCGACGAAATCGGCCGGGGTGGGATGGGGGTCGTGTATCGGGCTCGTCAGGGGGAGCTCGGCCGGATCGTGGCGCTGAAGTGCCTACTGGGGGGGTCCGTGTCGCCGAGCAGCCTGGCCCGATTCCGCGCCGAGGCCGACGCGGTGGCGCGGCTCTCTCATCCGCACATCGTGCCGGTTCACGACGTCGGTGAAGAGGAAGGCCAGCCGTTCTTCGTGATGACCTACATCGAGGGGACAACCTTGGCCCGTCGCCTGGCGGACGCGCCACCCTCCCCCCTCGAAGGGGCTCGGCTCCTGACCCGGGTCTGTCGCGCCGTCCATTATGCCCACACCCAGGGGATCCTCCACCGCGACCTCAAGCCCTCGAACATCCTGATCGATCTCGAGGGACAGCCTTACGTCAGCGACTTCGGCCTGGCGAAGCAGTTCGATTCCGAGGCCGGCCTTACCGAGAGCGGGGCGATTCTGGGGACGCCGAGCTACATGGCTCCCGAGCAGGCCTCGAGAGGACGGGGCTCTGTCGGCCCGGCGAGCGACGTCTACGGCCTGGGGGCGATCCTCTACCAGATGTTGACCGGTAAGGCACCATTCGTCGCCTCGTCGCCGGTCGAAACAATCCTGCTGGTCCTCGAGCAAGACCCGGTCCCTCCTCGGGTGATCAACCCGAAGATGCCACTCGACCTCGAGATGATCGCGCTCAAGTGCCTCCAGAAATCGGCCGACCAACGCTATCCTTCGGCGGCGGCGATGGCGGACGACCTCGACGCGTTCCTCGCCGGGGAGCGGGTCTCGGCCCGATCGACAAGCCTCGGGTCTCTCGCGGCCAGGCTTCTGGGCGACACGCACCACGCGGACGTCCTCGAGAACTGGGGGATGCTTTGGATCTACCACAGTATCGCCCTCGTCGTCTTCTTCGGATTGACCAATGTCCTGCTCTGGCGCGGGGTGACGTCGCGCTGGCCTTACGTCTCCATCTTTACCCTGGGTCTGGGGGCGTGGGCGGCCGTCTTCTGGACGCTTCGTAGGCGCGGAGGCCCGATCCGTTTCGTCGAGCGGCAACTTGCGCATATCTGGGGCGCGGGCGTGCTCGGCATCAATCTCATTTTCCTCGTCGAATGGCTCCTTCGCCTACCCGTCCTCTCGCTATCGACGATGTTCGCCGTGACCAACGGGATGCTCTTCATGATCAAGGGCGGCGTCCTATCCGGCTGCTTCTACCCGCAGGCGGCACTCACCCTCCTCGCCATCTTCCCCATGGCGGCGTTCCCTCACTTCGCTCCCTTGATCTTCGGGCTGGTGAGTGCTTACTGTTTTTTCCAAACCGGTCTGAAGTATCATCTCCGTCACCGCCAGGCAGAACGGCTCGCTCGATGAACGGCCTCAACAATAGATAGAAATTCATTATCACCAATGACCACAATTTGGCATTGGCTCATGTAGCGAGATCGGTGCCGAAGTCAACCCGTAGGTTGGGCATCGCCCACCAGTCTTTCCCGGTGACGATCGAGGGCAGGAAATTCGTCAACTCGCTCCGCCCGAGGTTCGATGGCTGGTGACGTCTACCGGGCCTCCAGGAATGCTGGTGGGCAGTGCCCACCCTACAAGGAGCCAGCACCGGTTTCGCTTCATGGGCCTCGGCATCTTCGGTTCGTGGATCCGTCGGGCTCAGGATGACGAATTCCGGATGACGTTTTCCGTCGGGAGCGCGATCGGTGACATGGCGACGGTCGTCCCTTGTCCCCAAGGGCCACCTTAAGTATGGTAAGCTTAGGAGTGATTTGATTCGCGAGTGTCACTACTCCCCTTCAATCTCGGCCGATCGGCCGGAGCTTGATGACGACGTCAGGATGGCACCACTCGATGAGGTCCACCGCGGAAAGTCGACGGGGACGACTCTCGGTCGGAGTACCCTTGGTGCTCCTGGCGGGGATCGTGTTCGCCTGTCGACCGGCCGAGGCAGGGTGCGCCTCGCATGCTCGAGTCGCCGTCCACTCCGACGGAATCGACGGGGGTTTGGAAGCAATTGATGCCGCCGGTAAAACTCGGGAATCTCGGACGCCATCGGCCCCCGAGCGACCCTCGCCATGCACGGGTCCAATGTGTTCCGGTCGGCCGACCATCCCCCTCTCCCCGGTTCTCTTAGATCACTATCCAGCGAGTCCTCGGGCTCTATTACACATCCCCATCCGGCTGGAATCCCCCGAACCTGAGCGTTATCCCTCGGACGATGGCGTTGTCCGGCCTACCTCCCTCGGACTTGGCGTTTTCCACCCGCCTCCGTTCGTCCTCACCCTCCCCGATTCCGACTGACTCATCGCATTCCGGGACATTCCATTCGGCGCGGGCCGATTGGGATCGGACCGGAGTTAGCCGTACGTTCCCTCTCCGAATGCGGGAAGCCGTCGATCGGGCCCCTCCGGACTCGATTTGGATCGGGATTCCGCGCCTTGAATGCGGAACGACATGTTCGGTGATCGACCTCGACAACTGGTCAGTCGAGCGACCATGGCACTCTTGGTGTCCTGGTTCTGTGGTCTCGCTGCGCCCGCTCCGGCTCGGGCGGGATGTGGTCACGGCCTCAACGACCAATCCCGCGTCGAGATGGAGTCGGTCCGACTCGGACTGCTGGAGCGATTCAGCGACGAGGCTCATTTCGACACGACCCCGGAACCTGAGCAGCCCGCTCACCCGGGCCCTTGCTCTGGGAATTGGTGTTCGGGACGCCCCAACCTTCCGGTAGCGCCCCAATCAGTGGAGCAACGTCTCGCGGGACGCTGGGCGTTCCACGAACCTCACCTGTCACTTGACGTTCCTGGCCGCTCGTGGCCACCTCGAATCTGCGAAGACATACGTCCCGTCAAGGTTTCGACCTCGATCTTCCACCCTCCTCGACATCCGGATTCCTCCTCCCATCGTGAGAACTCGTCGACGGACTAAATTCGGTCCGTATTGACTCGACGTGCGCGTCCGTTGCGACGGGACGGGTGAGTCGATGCGGGCACTCGGTCCGATCGCGTGCCCGAGTTTCACGAGGGGCCGGCCATGCCGATAGAGTCCATCACTCTATCATATTTAAACTTATAATATCAAACATTTCCGTCGAACTTCATCCGGAAGGCGTCCGATACCCTTCGCGCCCAGAGAGTCTTCCCGCGCCTTGCGGCGTCGAATGAGTCGGGAAGGTATCGGCGGCTTCCGGAGTCGAAACAGCGGACGGATTGGGAACGAGAGTACCAGGAACGACTCGGTCGAACTCCCCGAATTGGGAGGTCCTGAAGTCCTTCCCGTTGCAGGATCGACTCGGAGGTTCCGTAGGACGATGACTTCACTGACACGAAGATTCGGCTCGGCGTCGAAGATCCTTGCCGGCGTGATCCTGGTGCTGGCGATCGGGATCTTCGCGCTCAATGCGTCCCGCGAGACGGCATCCGGCCACTCGAAACCATCGGCGCCCTCCGCGGTGAAGCCGGTGTCAACCACGGTATTCCGTGAGCGTATGCCGTTCGACACCAGCGGTTACTCTCTCGTGGTCCCAAGGGTCAAGCCATGGGAACCTTTCGCCTCCCTGCAAGAAATCGGCGACCACTGGAAGAATGCGGGTGCCAAGATCAATGGGGCGATCGATGCGCATCTCGCCACGATCAAGAGCAAGGACGCCACTCCCGGTTCGTTGATCCCCGTGCTGATCAACAAGGCCGTGCTGTATAACTACGAGGGCGAGCCCGACAAGGCCTACGTCCAACTGGAAAGGGCCCGATCGCTGCTCGGTGGCGACCCTTCGCTCGAGTCGCGGTGGCTCTATACGATCGCTTATCACCAGGGGGTCGCCTCCTTGCGACGCGGGGAAAACGAAAACTGCATCATGTGCCGAGGTGAAAGTTCGTGTATTTTGCCGATCTCGACCAAGGCGGTCCACACGAACCCGGACGGATCTCACCGGGCGATACGCCACTTCACCGAGTACCTCGAGAAGTTCCCGAGCGACCTCGAGGTCCGCTGGCTTCTCAACCTGGCCCATATGACCCTGGGCGAACATCCCGAGGGAGTCGACCCTCGTTTCCTCATCTCGCTGGAGAGGTTCACCAAGTCGGAGTTCGACATCGGCCGGTTCCGGGACATCGGCGACCGGGTTGGCGTGAACCGGCTGAATCAGGCCGGCGGGGGGATCCTCGAGGATTTCGACAACGACGGCCTGCTCGACCTCGCGGCCACCTCCTTCGACCCGACCCAGGTGATGGCCTTCTACCGCAACCAGGGGGACGGGAAGTTCGAAGAGCGGACCGAGTCGGCCGGCCTCACCGATCAGCTCGGCGGGCTATTCTGCGGCCAGACCGACTACAACAATGACGGTTACATGGACATCTTCATCCCCAGGGGCGCCTGGTTGCCGCTGCCGATGCGCCCGACCTTGCTCAAGAACAACGGCGACGGCTCCTTCGCCGACGTGACCGAGGCTGCGGGCCTGATGGACCCGGTCAACTCCAACTCGGCGCAGTGGGCGGACTACGACAACGACGGATGGCTCGACCTGTTCATCTGCTGCGAGAACCAGCCCAATCGCCTCTACCACAACAAGGGCGATGGGAGCTTCGAGGAGTTGGCCATCTCGGCGGGCCTGATCACGAATCAGTCGTTCTGCAAGGGGGCGAACTGGATCGATTTCGACAACGATCGATATCCCGACATTTTCATGAATTTCCTCAACGGGTCCGGCCGTTTGTTCCGCAACAACAAGGACGGGTCGTTCAGCGACGTGACCATGCCCATGGGAATCAACGGGCCCCGGATCGGCTTCTCTTGCTGGGCCTGGGACTACAACAACGACGGATGGCTCGACATCTGGGCCTCCTGCTACGAACGGACGTTGAAGGACGTCGTCAAGGGGATGATCGGTGAGCCCCACGGGCTCAACTCCAACAAGCTCTACCGCAACGAGGGGGGCGAGCGCTTCGTCGACGTGACCAAAGAGGCGGGATTGGACATGGTCTTCGCGACGATGGGGAGCAATTTCGGCGACTTCGACAACGACGGGTTCCTGGACATGTATCTCGGGACGGGTGAGCCGAGCATCTCCACGCTCATCCCTAACCGCATGTTCAGGAACGTCGGGGGGACGCGCTTCGCCGAGATCACCGGCTCCTCGGGGACGGGGCATCTCCAGAAAGGACACGGGGTCGCCTGCGGCGACTGGGATCGCGACGGCGACACCGATATCTTCATCGAGATGGGAGGCGCCATCAACGGCGACAAGTACCACAACGTCCTCTTCGAAAACCCCGGCCAGGGGAACCACTGGCTGACGGTCAAGCTCGTCGGCAAGAAGACCAACCGGGCGGCGATCGGGGCCAGGATCAAGGTGGTCACCGCGGGTGAATCACCGTTGACCGTCCGTCGACTCGTCTCGACGGGCAGCAGCTTCGGCGCGAATCCGCTCCAGCAGACGATTGGCCTCGCCAAGGCCGACCGGGTTGCGACCTTGGAAATCACCTGGCCGACGAGCGGGACGACCCAGGTCTTCCGCGACATCCCCACCGATCAGGCCATCGAGATCACCGAGTTCGCCGACAACTACAAGTCGCTCGGCTGGAAGCCGATCGCATCCAAGTAAGCGAGCTCAGGACGCCTGGCGAACGCTCGAGATCTCCAGTGCGTTCCGTCCACCCTCTTTTCAGGCCCCGGCTTCACGACGACGATGTGGACCGGAAATGGGCGGTCCACGGGGCCTCGCGAGCGGCCGGGGCCTGTTCGGGATCCAGGCAACGATCGAGAGGGTGCGGACCTCATGGCGAGTGTTGAAGGCACAACGGACCAGCCGGTCGGGACGCTCCGGCGGCAACTCGGGGTCGCCTCGGCGACGGCGGTGGTCGTCGGGGAAGTGGTCGGCGTGGGGATCTTCCTGACGCCGGCCGAGATGGCCCGGTCACTGGGCTCGCCCGCCATTCTGCTCGCGGTCTGGCTCGCGATGGGAGTGATCACGCTGGCAGGGGCCCTCTGCTTCGGAGGCCTGGCGGCCCGATTCCCCGAGGCCGGGGGAATTTATGTCTACCTCCGAGAAGCCTTCGGCCCTCGTCCGGCGTTCCTGTTCGGGTGGATGTCGCTCCTGGTGACCGACCCCGGCATCACGGCCGCCCTCGCCACGGGGATGGCCGCGGCATTCAAGGACGCCTTCGGTCTCTCCCCGCTCGGCCTCAAGGCCATCGCCGTGGGGGTCATCCTGGTTCTGGCCACGATCAATGCGGTCGGACTCGGCGTCGTCGCCAGACTCCTGCGAGGTCTCGTGCTCCTGAAGCTCGGGATCCTGGCATTCCTCGCCATCTGGGGATTCGGACTCGGCCGCGGGGATTGGTCGAACGTCTTCCCGCTGACCCTCCGAAGATCGGGGGCGGAACCCCTCCCCGGTGCCCTCATCGGCGCGATGATCTCCGCCTTCTTCTCGTTCGGCGGGTGGTGGGATCTGAGCAAGCTGACGGGGGAGGTACGGGAGCCGGCGAGGACCATCCCGAAGGCATTGACTTGCGGCGTCCTGACTGTTACAGGCATTTATATTTTGGTTAGTTTCGTTTTCATCTACCTCGTGCCGCTCTCGCGGATCGGTCGGAAGGATACTTTCGCCACGCTCGTCGGCGAGGCCTTTTTCGGCCCGTCGGGTACGGTCCTGTTCGCGGGGATCGTCGCCATCGTCGTCTTCGGAAGCGTGGCGGCGATCCTGATGGCTGCCCCTCGCGTGTACTACGCCATGGCGCAGGACGGCCTCTTTCCGCGTTCGCTCGCCGCGATTCACCCGAAGTTCGGCACGCCCGCTCGCGCGATCGCCATCCAGGCGATCCTCGCCTCGGCCCTGGTCATCTCCGGGACGTTCGAGCAGATCCTGGCCTACTTCTTTTTCGTCACCGTGGCGTTCCTCGTCCTGACCGTCTTGGGCGTCTATCCTTTGGCCCGAAGAGACGGCAACGATCTCACGCTGAGGAGCAGGATCCCGGGCTACCCGATCACCCCCCTGCTCTTCCTGTTTCCCATCGCCTTGCTTCTCGTCCTTTTGGCAGCCGGCAGGCCGGTGCAAACCCTCCTCGGGTCGGTCGTCGTATTGCTCGGCCTCCCCGTCTATCAGTTCGCGTTCCGGCGGCGGGCCTGACCCGAGCACTAGGACCGATCGGAATCCTCTCGAGAGTCGACCCTACAGTCGCCTTGACATACCTGGGGTCGAATGCTAGTTTCCCGCCGACGTCGGGGTCGATCGGCGTATCGCCCTCGAGTCGGCCCGGGCCATGAACGACTTGGCCTGGGTCCTCGACGGCGGGCTGGGGTTCTGCCCGGAGTCGCGGCAGGAGGTCGCGACAGGGGGAACCGTCGCCTCAGACTCCCGAACCAAACGCCCGAATCGCGAGCGACCGACGACCGCGTCGGTCGGCTGCTCACGCACCGAGCCCAGGACTCGAGGCGTCTCGACGCGCCGCGAAGACGCGAGCGCCGAGTTCCAAGACCGGCCAAACCGCCGAGGGATCCATGATCGAAATGCCGGAGACCGTCGACGCGAACGGCGAGGACCGCCCCGGGACCGTCCTGGTGACCGGTGGGGCGGGCTTCATCGGGTCGGCCCTGGTCCGACAGATGATCCGCGAGTCAGAGCTCGACGTCGTCAACGTCGACAAGCTGACCTACGCCGGCGACCTCGGGTCCGTCGCCGAGGTCGCCTCCAACCCCCGGTATCACTTCGAGCGCGTGGACATCTGCCAGGCCGACGAGGTCGCCCGGCTGTTCGAGCAGTACCAGCCCTCGGCCGTCGTCCACCTGGCCGCGGAGTCGCACGTCGACCGCTCGATCGACGGGCCGGCCGAGTTCATCCGGACCAACATCGTCGGGACGTTCACGCTGCTCGAGGCGGCGTACGCCTACTGGAAGTGCACCACGGGCGAGGCTCGAGGGCGGTTCCGGTTCTTGCACATCTCCACCGATGAGGTCTTCGGCTCGCTCGGCGAGACGGGTTTCTTCACGGAGGAGACGCCCTACCAGCCGAATTCGCCGTACTCGGCGAGCAAGGCGTCGTCCGACCACCTGGTGCGAGCGTGGAACCATACGTATGGGCTCCCGACGCTCATGACCAACTGCTCGAACAACTACGGCCCTTATCAGTTCCCCGAGAAGCTGATCCCGTTGATCATCCACAATGCCCTGGCGGGGAAGCCGCTGCCAATCTACGGCAAGGGCGACAACATCCGAGACTGGCTCTACGTCGACGACCACGCCAGCGCCATCCGCCTCGTGCTCGAGACCGGCAAGGTCGGCGAGTCGTACAACGTCGGCGGACACAACGAGAAGACCAATCTCGAGGTGGTGACCACCATCTGCGCGATCCTTGATGAACTCGTTCCCGACTCGCCGCATGCCCCGCACGCGGGGCTGATCCGGTTCGTCCAGGATCGCCCCGGGCACGATCGACGCTACGCCATCGACGCGGGCAAGATCGGGCGAGAGCTCGGGTGGATGCCTCGGGAAAGCTTCGACTCGGGGTTGAGGAAGACCGTCGAGTGGTATCTCCGGAATCGGACTTGGCGCGGGGACGGCCCGGCCGGCCAGAACCGGGGCGAACGACTGGGCCTGGGGGTAGGACGATGAAAGGAATCATCCTCGCGGGAGGGTCGGGGACCCGGCTCTACCCACTGACCCGCGTGGTCAGCAAGCAGTTGCTCCCGGTCTACGACAAGCCCATGATCTACTATCCGCTCAGCACCCTCATGCTGGGGGGGATCCGCGAGATCCTGATCATTTCCACGCCGTCGGACCTGCCCCGGTTCCGCGAACTGCTCGGCGACGGCTCCCAGTGGGGGATCTCGCTCGAGTACGCGATCCAGCCCCAGCCGGACGGCCTGGCCCAGGCGTTCGTCATCGGCCGGTCGTTCGTCGGGGATCAGCCCGTCGCCCTCGTCCTGGGGGACAACATTTTCTACGGCCATGGCCTCAGCGAGACGCTCCAGAACGCCACGAGCCGGACGAGCGGCGCGACGATCTTCGGCTACTACGTCAAGGATCCCGAGCGCTATGGCGTCGCCGAGTTCGACAGCCACGGGCGCGTCGTCGGCCTCGAGGAGAAGCCGCCGATCCCGAAGTCGCACTATGCGATCACGGGGCTCTATTACTACGACAATGACGTCCTCGACATCGCCAAGGACCTCAAGCCCTCGAAGCGCGGCGAGTACGAGATCACGGACGTGAACCTCGCCTATCTCGAGCGAGGCGACCTCCATCTTGAACTCCTGGGCCGAGGCGTCGCCTGGCTCGACACCGGGACGCACGAGGCGCTCCTCCAGGCGTCGGACTTCATCCAGATCGTCGAGCAGCGGCAAGGCCTGAAGATCGCTTGCCCCGAAGAGATCGCCTACCGCATGGGCTACATCGATGCGGGCGAGCTCATCCGCCTCGCGGAGCCGCTGCGGAACGAATACGGGCGTTACCTCCTCGGCCTCGTCCGGGAGCGTCCGGCCCTGTCGGCGATGGCCGGCTGAGACCGGTCGTCGCGCGGAAAGACTCTCAGACATCTTCGCGCCCGAGGGGTCGCTTTGCCGACCCCTCAGACCATCGTTTGCCCAATCTCCGAAACCCGTCGGATCTCGTTGAGAGATCGAACCTTGTTGACATCACGGGCGGGGTTGTCCGGGTGGAGAGCGCGAGTCTTTCGTGGCGTGGGCATCGCCCACCGTGGCATTCCCGATGCCGGTGGGCGATGCCCACCCTACGAAAGGCAACCTGCCGGGATCCACAACGACGTCCCGAGTGAGGTTGTCGACATCGAATGCAACAGAAACCCGTTCTTTAAGAATAAAACAGATTTCAAGTGAAACACTTCGTGATGCTTGACTGAGCCCCACCCCCGGACCATTCGATCTCCAAGCAAGTCGGGCCGACTCTTCCCCATCCTTCCCCTATCTCGGAGGGCGGCGAATGCTCCCCTGCGCCAGGCGCGGGCGGGACTTGCCGCGGCATGATGAATCTGATCGAGACCCGGTTGGCGGGCGTCGTGATCCTCGAGCCTCGCGTGTTCCACGACTCTCGCGGGTACTTCATGGAGACGTGGAACCGGGCGAGGTACGAGTCGTTCGGCCTACCGGGGACCTTCGTGCAGGACAACCTGTCGTCGTCGGTCCGAGGTGTGCTACGGGGACTGCACTACCAGCATCCTCGGGCACAAGGGAAGCTCGTGACCGTCCTGAAGGGGGAGGTCTTCGACGTCGCCGTGGACATCCGGGTCGGCTCGCCCACGTTCGGCCAGTGGGCCGGCGTGACACTCTCCGAGGAGAACAAGCGGGAATTCTACATCCCGCCCGACTTCGCCCACGGGTTCGTGGTGACGAGCGAATCGGCCCTGTTCAGCTACAAATGCACCGAGTATTACGACCCGAAGGGCGAAGCGAGCCTTCTCTGGAACGACCCGGGCATCGGGATCGAGTGGCCGGCGGACACGCCGCTCCTCTCACCGAAGGATGAGGCGGCACCTCGACTCGAGGAGATCCCGCTTGATCGACTCCCCCGATTCTCGACAGGGGACGTCTCCTCCGGCACGTTCGTCCGCGAGGGCGAGGCCACGGAGGAGGGTCGCCGGAAGCGCTGGGTCGAACAGCCCGGGGCCCCGGTCGCTGGTCGGCCGTCGTCCTGGCGCGTCACGCCTCGCGACGAGGCGACAACGACGCTTCCCTCCGAGAACTGAAGGCCGGCGATGGGCCGACGGCTCGGCGATCGAGGCATACTTCGATCGCCGAGCAAGCTGCATTGACCGATGTGGAGGGCAAGGCTATAGTCCCCCCGCCACCTCGAGCTTGCCTCATGTGAGGGACAGTGACGGACGCGAACGAGCAACACCGCGGCCCTCCCAGCGAGCCGCCGGCGGATCCTCGACGTCCTCGAGCGCAGATCCTGTCCTCGACCCGCCACCCGCGTGAGAAGCGAGACCGACCATGAAACCGGAACCGGCCGAAAGAGCCCACCGTCGAGCGCTCATCGTCATCCCCGGCACGGTGAACTACTTCTACAACCTCAGCGGGAGGCGGATCGCCGAGGCGCTGGGGGAACACGGTTTCGCGGTGGAGATCCGGACCCTCGCGGAGTGCTCCGAGGTCGGCGAGTACGACTGGTGCCTCCTGTCGAACATCACCGAAATCCTTCATAACTTCGGCGAGGAAGGGCCAGGACTCGAGCGAATCGCCGCGATCCGCCGTCGATGCCGGGCCATGGCCTCGCTCTCGATCGACTGCGTCTCGACCCCCTGGTATCACAAGATCCGAAACCTGGGAGCGCGGGCAGGCGTCGAGACGATCCTCGACCTGGGCCTCCAGGACCAGTCCGAAGCGCTCGCCCCCTCCGATCGGCCCGGATATCAGTTCGTCTTCTCGGGGCTGACGCCGACCGAACTGTCGCTCCTCGGCGAGCTCGACCGCCGCGATTCGGAACGGACGGTCCCCTGGGCCTTCGTCGGCCACGTCACGACCACCCGCGCCGCCCTCGTCGACCACATGATCCAGCACGTCGACCCGAGGGGCTTCGTCTACATCCCGGCGGCGGCCCCTTATACCGAGAAAGGGTCGCCCCACCTCAATCAGCAGCAGTTCGACCGCGTGCTGGATCGCACGCGTTATCAAGTGTGGTGCTCCCACCACGCCCACTTCTACATGGAACCGGAACGGTTCCGGACCTCACTGCTGACCGGAGGCGTCCCGATCAAGGTTGTGCTCAACCGCGACGAGATCCCGAAGTCGGCCCCGCTCAGCTACCTGATGCTCGAGGCGCACGAGGTCGTCGAGCGGATGCGAGAGAGCGTCTTCCCCCGACTTCGCCGCGTATTCTGGCAGGACTGGGGGCGGTTCCCGACGCTTGCCCAGGAGTTCGGTCGCATCCTCGAGGCGTCCGGCATCCAACTCAAAACGGCCGCGAGCGCCCGGGCGGCATGATCGGCCGGGTTTGTGCAGACTTCAGTCGATGACCTCACCAGACGGAACTGAGAGGGGACGGGGCATGAATGCTCAGCCGGGCGTCACGATCGCGATCCCGAACTGGAATCACGAGATCCTCCTCCCGCGTGCCGTGGCGTCGGCGATGCGATCGCTCGCCGCACTCCGGGACCGGGGGATCCCGGGCGAAGTCGTGGCGATCGACGACGCCTCTCGCGACGGCTCACTCCCGCTGCTCCGCCGCCTCGAAGCCCGCTACTACAAAGACGGCTTCCGGCTCCTCGCCTTCGAGTCGAACGGTGGCCTCGCCGCGAATCGGAACGAGATCCTCCAACGTTCCCGATACCGTTACGTGACCTTCCTCGACGCGGACAACGAACTGATCCCCGAGAACCTCCCCTACTTCGTCAAGACGCTCGAGGACACGAAGGCGGCCGTCGCCTACGGGAACCTGCTGATCCGCTCCGCGGCGGCCGAGTGCTCGCACTACGTCGTCAGCAATGAGAGCATCCAGTCCAAGATTTTTCTTGGCAATTATATCGATGCGTTTGCACTCTTGGACCGGGTCCAGCTCCTCGACGTGGGGGGATACGACGTCTCGTATCAGGCCCTCGAGGACTGGGAGATGTGGATCCACCTGACGACGAACGGGCGCCGAATCGTCTTCGTCCCGATGGCGTTCGGCTACTACTACGCGCTGCCGAGCTCGATGGCCCTGGATCCCGCCAAGGAACACGCCTCGTTGAACAAGATCCGACGAGTCTTCAACCAGGTCGGGACGAGGGAACACCTCCGGTCGAACACCCATCAGCTCCGGTATCACCCGGAGATCGGCTACCTCTGAGTCGGCCGCGCACGGTCGTCTCGAGCGGACGCCCGCGACCGAGGATGCCCCGGCGAACATCGTTCGAGCGCGAAAGGGATGTCGATGAATCCGAAGCTCCAGTCGAAGCGTTCCTCCAAGCCGTCCATCATGACGGTGTTCGAGCCGGTCGAGGAATACTGGGCCTCGTTCGAGGGGCTCGACATCCAGGGCCGGCCGCTCGAAGAGGTCTTGAATCCCTTCGACGCATTCCTCACCCACTTGGTCCTCGAGTTCACCCCGGGGCTCCCCCTCGTGGTCGACCTCGCGGTCGAATCGACGGGAGGCGCCAGCTCGTTGATCGGCCTGACGCACCCGCACGTCCGCGGGGTCCTCGCCGTGTCCGACGGCGGGACGGTGTCGGCGGGGAGGACACTCTCGGCCCTCAAAGTCTATTTGCGGAGCCGACCCGCGGGCCACGCCCCGCTCGACGTGACGTCCCGCGAGGCGTTGGCATCGAGCCTCGTTGATGAGTCCCGAATCGCCATCCTCGTCGACGCGAGGGAGGAAGACTCCGAGGACCTTTCGCAACAGTTGCAGTCCTGGACCGACGAGTATCCCGACGCCCTCATCTTCGTCTTCGGGCTCGGCAGAGTCGGCGAGTGCCGAGGCATCGAGGCGATCCAGTCGGCCTGCTCTTCGAGCTCGTCCCGGCGGTTCTGGTTGATGAGGGAATTGGAAGAAGTCTTCGCGGGGAGCGACCTCGCACTGGTGGCTCGGAACGACCATCCCCACCTCGCGGACGTCCTCCAGCGCATTCAACTCCTCCACGCGAGCAACTACAACTATCTCGATCTCCTGAAGTCGCACAATCAACTCGCGATGCAGCAGGCCCGGGTCGACGACAACGTCTTCCAGACCCACCCGCTGTCGGCCCCGCTTCGTGCCGAGTTCGAGGCCTTGAAGCGTTCCGCCGAGGAGTCGCGAGGGCGGGGCGACGAGCTCGCCCGGGCCCTCGAAGCGGCGCAAGCCGAGCTGAACGAGTTGAAGCAGCAACGACTCGCCCGCCTCATCGTCAGGAAGGTCCGCCGGAAGCTGGCCCCCTCGATCGTGGGCAAGGCCTGGCGGCTCTCCAAACGGGTCGCCAGGAAGGGACGGTCGTACCTTCGCTGAAGAAATGTCTCGAAACCCGGTTGGCTCGTAGGGCGAAATCGGTGTCCGGGATACCCGGTAGGGGGGCACCGCCCACCTGCCATTCCCGTCGACGGTGGGCGGTGCCCACCCTACAAAACACCAAAGGATGAAGATGCGACGCACCTGTCGCCAATGAGAGGCGGCGCACCAACGGAGAGGGAGTGATCCATGTCGGCGAACACCGCCACCTTGTCCCGGCTCGAGACGTTGCTCCCGTTGCTCGCCTGCCCGACCTGCCGAGAGGCGCTGCGTCTGGAGCACGAACAACTCGCCTGCAGCGGCTGCAACACCCAGTTCCCGATCTTCGAAGACCGCCCGAGCTTCCTGCCCGACGCGGGGAACCCACCGCGAGTCATGCCCGAGGGACATATCAGCAACCAACCGCCGAGGAATATCCTCGACTGGATGATCTGGTCCGAAGGGTGGATCCTCAACCTCGGCGCAGGGGGCACGCAGACCAAGCTCGAGAACTGCGTCGAGATGGAATATTCCATCTTCCGGAACACCGACATCGTCGGCGACGCCCACCATCTGCCCTTCGCCGACGACGCCTTCGACTCCGTCGTCAGCTTCAACACATTCGAGCACCTGGCGGATCCCGACCGGGCCGCCGCCGAGATCTACCGGGTGCTCAAGCCAGGGGGCAAGCTGATCGTCCATACGGCGTTCCTCCAGCCGGTGCACGAGCCCCCTTATCACTTCTACAACACGACCGAGTACGGCCTGCGTCGCTGGTTCCAGTCGTTCGACATCGAGTCGGTGTCGGTCTCCGAGAACTTCCACCCAGCGCACGTCCTGGGATGGCTGGTTTCCGAGATGCTCCGAGCCGTGGAGACTTCTCAAGGGAGGGCGGCGCGGGATCAGCTCGCGGGCAGTTCTCTCGAATTCTGGCGGGAGATGTGGGAAAACCCCGCCCAGCGGTCGAGCCCGGTCTGGGAGTGCCTGAAGAAGCTCCCCCAGGACGAGCAGAAGCGGATCTCGGCCGGGTTCCAGCTTGACGCCGCCAAGCCGCTCGAGCCTCGCGACGCGACGACTCGTCCTTGACGGGACTTCGCCTCGAACGCCCCCCGAGCGATTCGCCCCTCGCGGACGCTGAAGACTCGGAGAGGAGGGATCAACAGCATGAACGATAACCACGCACTGAAGGCGTCCCCCCCGCCGGGCCCCGGACGTTGGCGCGACCGCCCCACCGTCCATCGGGCCCGCCACCTGGCACGTCGGGTCGTCGGAAAGCTGCGTAGGGTCGGCGGACGGACCCTCCGGAAACTCGGCCTGAGGCCGACGCCGGTCCCTTCGCCGACACCTCCGCCCCAGCCGGCCAGGCCGAGGTGGCCCGATCGCGTGGGAGGGCCTCGCGTCCCTTCGCTCCGTTCCTTCCGGGTCATGTTCCTCATCCGGCCCGGGGTCTGGGACGCCGCCTGCATGCGCTACCGGGGGTACAACGTCGTCGAAGCGCTCAGGCTCTCGGGGATCGAGGTCGCCTACATCGACGACCGACACCTGGCCGAGCGGTTCGCCGAGGTCCTCTCCTACGACCTCATCATCTTGGTCCGCCGCCCGATGACCCCGGAAATGTCCGAGTTGCTCGACGCCGCGGCGGAGCTCTCGGTCCCCGTCGTGTTCGACCTCGACGATTATCTGTTCGACGAGGAGATCGTCCCCTACGTCGCGATGCTCCAACTCGCCCCGCCCGAAAAAGCCCGCGCCGTGGTGGCCGAATGGCGCGACATGCTGATGCGGTGCGACTTCTACACCGGGTCGACGGCCTACTTGACCGAACGCGCGACCGCGATCGGCCGAGACGCCTTCTTGATCCGGAACGGATTGAATGAGGCACAACTCGAATTGTCCCGGATCGCGCTGGAGCAGGTACGGCGGAAACCGCCCCGGTCCGGCCTCCGTCTCGGGTATTTCAGCGGGACGAGGACGCACCAGGACGACTTTCGCCAAATCGCGACGGTCCTGGTGAGCCTGCTCGAGGAGTTCCCGAACCTCGAGCTCGTGGTCACGGGCGACTTCGACCTGACCGAATTCCCCGAATTCGCCCCGTTCGAGGATCGCCTCGAGGAACGCCCGTTCGTCGACTGGCGGCGCCTCCCCGCCGAAATCGCCCGCGTGGACATCAACCTCATCCCGCTTGAAGTGAATACGTTCACCGAGGGGAAGAGCAACCTGAAGTACTACGAGGCCGCTCTCCTGCATGTGCCCAGCGTCGCCACGCCGTCGAGCGCGTTCGCTTCGAGCATCGAACACGGGGTCACCGGCTACCTTGCCCAGACCGACGACGAATGGTACGGATGCCTCCGGGCGTTGATCGTCGACCCGAAGCTCCTTCGAGACATGGGAGAACGGGCCTATCGGGATGCCCTGCGGGAATACGCCCCTCGCGTCGTCGCGGGCGAGGCCATCTCGGCCTATCGACAGATGCTGACGACCCACCGGCGCCGACTGGGCGTCCAAGATCAGGCCACGACCATCGTCGTCCTGGTTTCGGACCTCCACCAAGCGATCCAGGATCGCGACCCGGCGCTGACGCTGGCGCGAGAACTGGCCGACCTCGGTGCCGTCGTAACCTTACAACTATGCGACCAAACCTCGGGGCTCTCGGCCGAAGACGCGTGCCGAAAAATCGCCGAACTTGGGGATGAACCGACGTACGCCATCGAGTTCGGGGTCGAGGTCCCCTGCTGCGACGTCTTGATCGCGACGGACCCTGACACCGCCCGCCTTGCCAAACGTGCCGAAGGCCGGGCGATCCATCTCGCCTACTCCGTGGCCGAATACCTTCCGGGACGACTCCCCGAGGGTCCCGACCGGTCTCGTGCCGACGCGAGTTACGGCTGGGGCCTGGACTTGCTCACCTACGACCCGGCCGTGGCCGAACGGCTCGAGCGCCAAAACGGAGCCCGAGCGACCCTCCTCGGCCCCTGGTCGGAACGAGCGACCGGTCCGGTCGAGTGCTTCGACCCGACGTCGGTGTTGGCAATCGCGACGGGCCCGTTGCCCGAACACGTATGGCGTGAGGCCCTCGACGCCCTCGGTCGAGTCCACGCCCACCATCCCGAGATTGCCATCGTACTCGGCGGCCAGGCGGCCTCGCGAAGTCATCTCTGTGAGTTCCCGCACACCGTCCTCCCCGACCTCGTGGGCACGGAGTTCGAGGCGCGGATCGAACAGAAGCCGATTGGACTCGTCCTCAATCCGTCGGGCACTCCACGTTGGATGTTCGACCTGCTGGCAGCCGGATGCCCGATGGTTGCCCTCCTGGACGAATGGGGATCGCCCGGAACCCGCGCGGAGCTCGTCGACGGCTATCTGAGCGTGGGGGTGGAGGCGCGTCCGATGGCCGATGCGATCGAATCCCTGCTGGTCGATCGAGGGCGACGGACTCGCCTTCTGTTCAGGGCGTCGGAGCGGGTCCGGAACCTGGGAAATGCCAAGGAAACGGTCGAAGGATTCTTGCGGGGATTGGAATTAGCCGATAGTCAACGTCATCAGGACGTCTGTGGCACAAGTGGTCCCTTCGCCCACGTGGCGTGAGCAGGACCTCCCCCTTCGGGCCGAGGATCGGTCCACTGGGGGATTTCGAGCGACGACTTTGCTGGCCACGAGTCCGGATCGTTCCGGGGACACCCGAATCCGGGCACTTACCGTAAGTCCACTTCGCGGGGGGACGGTCGGCGCATCAGTGCCCCGAGTCCTCGGATCGAGTGATTCCTTCCCCCCCGAAGGAGAATCCCGATGAAACTCAGCGGCGAACGCTACTTCCCTCGGCTCACCAACCCTGAGCTGTTGCCGTTCGAACCTTTCATCTCCTACGAGCACTGGCACCGGTATTTCTACGCCGTGCCGTTCATCGCCGGCAAGGTGGTCCTGGACATCGCCTCGGGCGAGGGCTACGGCAGCGCCTTCCTCTCCGAACGGGCCGCCCGGGTCTGCGGCGTCGATGTCTCCGAAGAAGCCGTCGAGCATGCCAGCGAGCAGTATCGACGGGACAACCTCCAGTTCTTCCACGGCTCGGCCGAGCAGATCCCGATCCCCGGCGAACACGTCTTTGACGTCATCGTGTCGTTCGAGACCATCGAGCACCTCGACGCCGACGCCCAGGCCCGTTTCGCCGCCGAGGTCCGTCGTCTCCTGAAACCGGACGGCGTCTTCCTGCTCTCGACCCCGAACCGGATCACCTACAACGAAGGCGATACGCACAGCAACCCCTACCACCTGCACGAGTTCACCCGCGAAGAGTTCCTCGACTACCTCCGCGAGAGCTTCCAGCACGTTCATCTGCTCAGTCAGCATGTGTATCCGATGTCGTACATCTGGAACCTCGACCACCCCGGTGCGTCGAACATCGAGTACCAGATGACCCTCGTGGACGGCGGATTCCGCCCCTGCGACTCCGACCAGAAAGAGGTCGACTACCTCATCGCCGTCTGCACCAACCGCGACGAGGACCCTAACACCTCCGACTCGGTCCTCGTCGACCTGTCGGAGACCGCCTTCCGGGGGATCCGCGACCGCGAACGTTGGCAACTCAGCTCGCTCTTCCTCGACACGGGATTCAGCTTCCGCGCCGAGGAGGTCCGCCGCGAACAGGTGGAGTACAATCCCGAGTTCGAGGCCACGTTCATCCTGGACTCGCCCGACGCAATCAGGCAATTGCGCTGGGACCCGCTCGAGTCGCGGCTTTGCCTCGTCCACATCCGCGAGGTCGTCTGGGAAGACGACCAGGGGAAGTCGCACGCCCTCGACCTCGACGCGGTCACGAGCAACGGGGTTTTGATCGAACCGGGGACATTCCGGTTCGAGACGCTCGATCCGATGATATATCTCCCGGTCACGGGGGCCGTCACCCGATTGACGATCCGAGGTGAGTGTCGGATCGAGGGGGAGACGGGCTCGTTGCTCGGCCTGGAAAAAGCGATCGTCACCCGCAATTCTCAGCTCATCCAGCGCGACCACGAGCTCAAGGTCTCGATCGAACGGGTCATGACCCAGGACCAGTCGCTGGAAGAATACCGACGCCAATTGAAGGAAACGACCGATCGCTTCATCGCGGCCGAGCGTCGATTGCATGAGATCGAGCACACTCTCGGCCTGGTCCTGAACTCGAAGCGCTGGGCGTATATGAATCGCATTCGGTCGGTCTATCTCTACTTCTCCGACCTCTTCAATCGCAGAGGCACGCAAAACGGCCGTCGACACGGGCCGCACCGACTCCAACAACTCGGGAATCGGGCCGAACGGGTCTGAAGTCATTCCTCGCCGATGACTCTTGTGGCCCTCCAGGCCCCCTCCCTCCCACGAACAGACGTTCAGTTCATCGGGCGAGCCTCGTGCTCGCCCGAGCACGCGTTTCAAGCCACCGCTTCTCGCTCGACTCTCCTCGACCATATCTCACCCTTCGACAGTGGCGACCCCTCAGAATCCGAACGTCGTCGCCTCGTCTCGCGATTTCGATCCGGACTCGGCACCGACTTCCTCCATCCTTCGGACTCGCCAATCGACCGGTTCCACCTCCCGGTCACGATGCCAATTCGATCACTCGAGAGTTTTCGGCACCTCCTCGAGTGGATATCCTGGAACGGGGCGGCGCGGGCGCTCGACGATTCTCGTCTTGGTCGGTTAATAATGCCCGGTGTCGAGCGAATGATGGTGAGGAGGTATCTTAACCATGTCATATGGCGGAAATGCCGAACCGAGCGGGATCCAGGTCACTTTCCTGGACCAGACCGGGGCGAAGTCGGTCAAGGCGGTCATTGCCTTTAGCGTCCCCGTGAGCCGGATTCTTCCGAACATCATCACGAAGATGAATCTGCCCACGATCAGCCCCGACGGGCAGCCCATGAGTTATTCGCTCGACCATAAAGAGGGAGGGCGTCGACTCGTCGAGAGCCAGACCCTCGTGGAGGCGAGCGTCCGGAACGGCGACCACTTGATCGTCTATCCGGAAGTCGTCGCCGGTCGTTGACTCGTCGCGCTCCGGCGAGTCTCCCTCGAAGAAAGTCGCGGCGGGGAGTGAGCCCCTATCATGCACGAATCGCCCCGGATCCGTCGGCTCCGCAACGATCATGCGGCGATGGAACGCCTCCGTGCCGAGAGCTCCGTGCTCCGGTTCCGCGAGGCCGGAAAGCCCGCCCAGCAGTATGTCGTCGAGTTTTTGGGGAAAAGCCTGGCGCGTGAGCGAAGCAAGGTGGTGATTCGGGAGCGTCACGAGGTCGAGATCAAACTCGGCTCGTCGTATCCCCGAACCATGCCCGAGATCCGCTGGCTGACCCCGATCTACCATCCGAACATCTCCGAGATCGGGATGGTCTGCCTCGGAGGATACGGCACCCACTGGGTGCCGAGCCTCAACCTCGACGAGCTCTGCGGGATGTTGTGGGACATGGCCCGATTCCACAACTATGACATCCGAAGTCCGTACAACCGAGACGCGGCGCTCTGGGTCGCCAACCAGCGGAACTTCACCTTCCCGCTCGACCACCGGCCGCTTCGCGACCTCCGCGCCGCGCTCGGGAGGGTCGAACACGAGGGGGCCGCGACGCCCGAGTCACCCGCCGAACCGGATCCACCAGCGGAGCCGAGTCGCAAGGACTCCCGGGTCGGTCGCTACACCGACTTCCTCAAAAAGATCGCGGAGAACGGCGACGCGATCAGCCCGATTCGGTTGAAAGACGACTCCAAAGGCCCGATCGCGGAGCCCGAAGGGGTCATCATCCTCGACATGGAGGTCGACCTCCGCCCGAGGCCGGTCGCCGTACGGGCCGACGAAGAGATCGTGTTCCTCGAGTAGTCGAGCTCGACCCCGACTCCGGTCGCTTCGCCGCGAGGCCGGGTCGGCTATCGCCGTCCTCGGAGCCCTCGGGCCGGCGCCAGCCTCCGAGCCTCGCCGACCTTGCCCGATCCCTCGATGCGAGACCTCCATGGACGAGCCCCCGCTGACGTTTCTCGACGATCCCGAGCAACCGGAGGAACACGAGGACGCCGGCTCGGAGACGTTCGTCATCGACGACGATGACCGATATAGCCGGCTACGACTCATCCCCTGGTGGCGGCAGGAACGGCTCGCAGCCGCCAGGGTCCTGGTCGTCGGTGCGGGGGCGCTGGGGAACGAGGTCTTGAAGAATCTCGCGCTCCTCGGCGTCGGGACGACCTACGTCATCGACCTCGACTGCGTCGAGCCCTCGAACCTGTCGCGATCCGTCCTGTTTCGAGCCGAGGACGGGGGCCTCGCGAAGGCCGAAGTCGCCGCCCGCCGTGCCCAGGAAATCAATCCTGATGTCACGTTCGTCCCGATGCGCGGTGACGTGATCACCGAGCTCGGCCTTGGCTTGTTCGCGGATGTCGATGTCGTGATCGGATGCCTCGACAATCGCGAGGCCCGACTCTGGGTCAACCGCCAATGCTGGAAGGTCGGGACCCCGTGGGTCGACTCCGGGATCCAGGAGATCCAGGGGGTCGTCAAGGTCTTCGTCCCGCCGACATCCGCCTGTTATGAGTGCGCGATGACGGAGCGAGACTACCAACTTCTGAACGTTCGGTACAGTTGCCCTCTCTTAAGACGTGAAGACATCCTCCAAGGCAAGGTCCCGACGGCGCCGACGATCGCCTCGATGATGGGGGCCCTCGAAGTCCAGGAGGCGTTGAAGCTGATCCACGGCTTGCCGGTCGCCGCGGGTTCCGCCCTCGTCTTCAACGGGGTGACCAACCAGTTCTATTCGACGCAGCTCCCCTTCCGGGAAGACTGCCTAAGCCACGAGACCTACCCCGCGCCGGTCGAACTCCCGATCGGATTTCGCGACTCCGCCCGCGCTCTGTTCGAGGCCGCGGGGAAAACCATGGTCGGTCCGCTCTCACTCGGCCTCGACCGCGACCTGGTCGTCGCCGTCGACTGTCCCCGATGCGGTTGGAGGGCCGAGATCCTCCGCGCCCGGACCCGGGTCAGCCAGGCCGACGCGCAATGTCCGAACTGCCGTGAATTGGGGCGACCGGAGACACGGAACTCCATCTCCGAGGATTCCCCGCTCGCGGATCGGCCGCTCAAAGAACTCGGGATCCCGGCGTACGACATTGTGAGGGTCGACGGTGAGGAGACAACCGGCTTCTTCCTCCTCGCTGGGGATCGTGACGGGATGGCCTCCGGCTGGAGCTTGGGACGAGCGACGTGAGTCTGCGGACCGGGTTTTGAGCCGAGGTCACGTTCGTTGACGCTGGCAGGGCCCATCGGCGAGGATGTTGGGGTATCCGCCGGTCGGGGGTCGGACTCGTACGAGAGCACGCCGGGGTGGGGTCACAGGACCCTTCCGGGCATCTTCGGTCCGAGCCGAGGCCCGCAACAGGGGGGCGTGTCGACTTGAGCCACGACGAGATCGTCTTCGACGACGTCCAGTATCGCGAACCCGAACGGCGCCGACGGCCGGAACACGACGGCGGTTGGGCGTGTCTGGCCTATGAAATCCCGAAGGCCGACGACCTGCCGATCTACCTCGAACGCGGCACGGCGGACGTCATCGAGCGGCACGCCCTCCGGGACACGCGGGTCGAGCTCGGCGGCATCCTGCTCGGGAAAGAATGTGTTGATGAGACCTCGGGACGCCCCTTCGTCCTGATCGTGAAGTCGCTCGAGGCCAAGCACTACGAGAATACCCAGGCGAGCTTCACCTATACTCACGACTCGTGGGAAGAGATCACTCGTGAACGCGACCGGCTCCACCCCGACCTCGATATCGTCGGGTGGTACCACACGCACCCCGACTTCGGGATCTTCCTCTCGGGACACGACCTTTTCATTCACCGCCACTTCTTCTCCCAGCCGCTCCAGGTCGCGTACGTGGTCGACCCGATCCGTCAGACTCGGGGATTTTTCCGCTGGCGAGACGGGGGCCTCGACCAGGTCGGCGGCTTCCATATCGTCTCCGAGCGAGCCGATCGCGTCGCTCTCGCGCGGCTGGTCAACGACCTCGAGAACGTCCCCAACCCCGACGGCGGCGGAAGCCTGTCCCCTCGCCTGGAAGCGGAGTTGATCGCCATGTTGACTCGACCCCAGTCCTCGCATCTCTCGGCAACGGACCGGACGCAGACGGCCGCGATCTTCAGCCTCGCCGGGGGGCTGGCCGGCATGTTGATGTTCGCGATCTTGCTCTGGTTGTTCTCGATGAACAACCAACTCCAGGATCAGACCCAGGCGATCAAGGATCTGAACACGAAAGCCCTGGAGACTTCCTCCAAGCAGAGCCTCGCGCTCGACGCGTTGCTGGGCCAATCGACGGGGACGAGCGCCGAGAAGATCCTCCGCCAATACGAGCAGGTCATCCGAGAACGTGACCAGTCGTCTCGCGAGGTCGACCGCTGGCGGACGATCGACGCCGCCCTCAACGACCGTTCGCGGGCCTTGTTCGGCGAAAACCTCAAGCTGAAAGAGGAGCTGGGCAAGTCGAAGGTGGTGGTCGAGGCCTACAACGCCGCCAAGAAGGACTATCCCGACCTCCAAACTCGACTGAGCAAGATAAACCGAGACTCTGAGACGCAAGAAGCGGAGATCGCAAGACTCAAGCGTCTCCTCGATACCGTCGAGGGTCACCAGGCCGAGGAACTCGTCCGCAGATATGATCTTGCCTGGTATGTGGCGGCGGGAGGATGGGGGGTCGCGGTACTCCTGGTGCTGGGCCTGCTCACGCTGCTCGGGCGGATCAAGGGCGAGGACGCGCCCGACCAGGCCCCTCCCCCGTTGGGGACGCCGACGCACAAGATTGTTTGACCAGACTGGCGGCCGACACGCACTCGAGGGGCGTAAAGCCCGACGGAACCCCGCCACGCACCAGATCGCCTGAGCCCACCGAGATGAGCCCGCCCGATGAAGCTGTCCCTGCCCGTCCTCGCCTTGATCCTCTGCGCGGCTGGTTCCCTCGGGGCCGATGCTCCCGAGACGAATGTGCGACCCGATCCCCCGTCCTTGAAGCGACAGGCCGACGAGTTGGTTCCCGTCGACGTGCCGGAAGCGACGCCCCTCGCCTTGCGGTTCTACCGCTCGGGCAACTGGCTTTGGGCCTTCGGACAGGCCTGGAGCCTGTCGATCCCGACGGTGCTCCTTCTCACGGGAATCTCGGCCAAGCTCCGGGACGTCGCCCGGCGACTCGGACGGGTCTGGTTCCTCACGTTCCCGATCTATCTCGTCCTTTATCTCGCCCTCGACTTCGCGATCGACTTCCCCCTGCACTACTACCGCGGGTATGTCCGACTGCACGAGTATGGACTCTCGAATCAAACCTTCGCCAAATGGCTCGGCGACTCCCTGAAGGGCCTAGGGATCTCGGTGGTCGGGGGGTGCCTTTTCGCGTGGGTCCCCTTCGCTCTGCTGGCTCGCAGGCCGAAGCGTTGGTGGCTCGACACCAGCTTGCTGACCGTGCCGTTTCTCTTCTTCGTCGTGCTCGTTCATCCCTTATGGATCGACCCGCTCTTCAACGAGTTCGGGCCGATGAAAAACCAAGCGCTCGAGCACGAGATCCTCGCCCTCGCGAAACGCGCGGGGATCGATGGGAGTCGGGTCTTCGAAGTCGAGAAGAGCGTCGATACCAAGGCGATGAACGCTTATGTCACGGGGTTCCTCGGGAGTAAGCGGGTCGTCCTCTGGGACACCCTGCTCGCCAAACTCAACGACAAGGAGGTGCTCGGGGTCATGGGTCACGAGATGGGACACTACGTCCTGGGACACATCCCTCGCTCCATCCTCCTCTCGTTCTTCGTCACTCTGGCCAGCCTTTTCTTCGTGGATCGTGCGGGTCGCTGGCTGGTCTCGAAGTACTCCGGCAGGTTCGGCTTCGATCGCCTCTCCGACGTCGCTTCGATCCCCCTCCTGCTCTTGCTCCTCCACGTCTCAACGCTCGTTCTCGGCCCGGTCACCAACATGTACAGCCAGGCCCAGGAACACGAGGCCGACCAATTCGGACTCGAGGTCACGCGCCTCAACCGATCGACAGCGCTCGCCTTCGCGAAGCTTCAGCGCGAAAATCTCGCGAATCCACGTCCCGGACTGCTTTTCAAGCTCTGGCGATCGACCCACCCCAGCATCGCCGATCGCATCGAGTTCTGTAACCGCTACCATCCCTGGACGACGGGCGAACCCCTCCGTTTTTCGAATTGGTTGACACCCTAATCACGCCTCAGGGGACTTACGACCACACGTAGGATGGACGGCGACGACCCGCAGGAAGAGTCGAAGGCACGTCACACGCCGATGAGCCGAGACTTTAAGAGATCAAGTCCGGTGCGGTGCGGTCGTGACGAATCCGACGATCCGCGTGCGATGGACGGGCCGGAGAAGCTCTTGCAGAAATCGAGGCACCGACGCCATGATTTCTCAATTGCGCATCGACGCCATGAGTCGCAGCGTCGAGGGATCTCGAGTAGATCGTGCGTGATCGAGCTTTTCAGGCCATCGCCAGGGGATGGAATGGTGCGTCGGCCCACGCGGGCTTTCGCGACCGATGGCTTCCCGACGAGGCGCCAGGTCGATAACCGGCCGGCCTCCTGCCACAACCCTCAAGTCGCTCGCGACGGACTCGGGCGACGACAGAACGTGTGACCTGCGACGGTCGTCGTTCGATCCCTACCTCCCAGGTGTGCCCCCCGCCGAGCGCCACGGATTGAGGAGTCTGCCGCGATGGCCTTGGAAAATCTGCGCTCGATCGTCGGACGACGCCCGACCTGGATCATTGTGGGTTGGCTCGCCTTGGCCGTGGGCGTGGGCATTGCCGCTCCGGATCTCTCTCGAGTGACGGCCGAGGGGCAGACCCGACTGCTCGGCCCCGACTCCGAGAGTCTCCACGCCGAGGCCATCATCCACCAGGCTTGGCCCGACCGGACGCACGGCTCGATGGCCGTCGCCGCCCTCCATCGTCCCGAAGGCTTGACCGCCAATGACCGGGCGTTCGCGAAACGCCTGGCCGGGCACTGGCAGAGCGACGGACCCTCGGGCGAGATCCTCCGGGTGCTCGGCCCCGATTCCGCGAAAGAGATCGCCGATCGACTGACGAGCAAGGATCGGACGATGCAGCTCATCGCCGTCCCGCTCGCGAGCATGTTCGTCTCACCGAAAGCCCATGACGCGGTCGCCTGGCTCCAATCCTGGGACAAGGATCCCGGCCTCGCGGCCCCGGCTGGCCTGGAAGTCCATTGGGCCGGCGACGCCGTGACGGGACGAGACTACATGGAGAACGTCCAGACCTCGCTCGATCGCGCGGCCGTGGTGACGGTGATCCTCCTCTTGATCGTCCTGCTGATCGTCTATCGATCGGCCTGGCTCGCCCTCATCCCGCTCGTGACAATCGGAGTCAGCCTGATCATCTCCCGGGGGCTCCTCGCCTGGTTGATGCTCGCGGGTTGGGAGATCTCCCCTCTCGCCGAGTTGTTCCTCGTGGCGCTCCTGTTCGGCACCGGGACGGACTTCTGCCTCTTCATCTCCTGGCGATACGGCGAGCACTTCGACGCGGACGACCCGGTTCGCGCGATGTCTGTCACGCTCCGGAAATCGTTCCTCGCCCTCATCACGAGCGCCGGCACGGTGATCATCGGCCTCGCCCTGATGGGGACGACCCGCTTCAAGCTCTTCTCCAGTACGGGCCCGAGCGTCGCGGTCGGCCTCGTCCTGACGTTGGCGGCGACCCTGAGCCTCACCCCCGCCCTGCTCGTGGTCCTGGCCCGGCTTCGTCCGCAAGCCTTCTCGGGGCTCACCGCCCCGTCGTCGGGATTCTGGGGACACCTCGGCCGCCGGGCGATGGCCCGACCGGTCTTGAGCTGGCTGGCCGCACTCGCCCTGATGACCCCGCTGGCGCTTCTGAGCCTTCGCACCTCCTTCGTGCAGGACCTGATGGGAGAGCTCCCGAAGTCGACACCCTCGAGCCGTGTCTTCCATTCGATCGCCTCGAAGTTCGGGCCCGGTTTCGTCGCTCCCCTCTCGGTTGTGCTCGAGTCGGACACGGACCTCCATCAATCGGCCGGCCTCGCGCTGATCGACGACATCAGCCGACTTCTCGCCCACCAGCGTCGCCTCCTCGAGGTCCGCTCCGCGACCCAGCCCTTGGGGAGCCCAGCACCTCTCGCTCGGGCTCGACTCGACTCGAGGCTTGGCGAGGTGAATGTCGGGTTCGCTCGGATCTCGCAAGGGGCCGGCCAACTCCAGAAAGGCCTGACGGAAGGCGCGGCCAAACTCCGAGCGGCACTCTGGCTCGAGGAGAAGCTGGCCCGTTCTTCGTCCCCTCGCCGCCCGACCGAAGGGACCGTAGCGTCGCAGCCCTCGACGAGTCAGGAGCGAGGCAAGGTCGACACGGACGTCGGACGGGTCTCGACCGATTTCCTCGGCGTCGGGAAGGCGTCACGCTGGCTCGGCCTTTCCTCGTCACCGAGCCGCCCCGAGACCAAGGACACGCCGACGAACGAGTCCGCCAAAGCCACGATGCTCCGTGACTTGACCCGTGCCGCGGAGGGCATTTCGCTGATTGCCCAGGGCGCCGAACAGGCACACCGCGAGGTCACCACGATCCTCGACGATCCCGTGGGACGTCGAGCCCTCGACCGGCTGCTGATCACCTCCGAGACGGTTCGGGACCACCCGGAGTTGAACGCGAGCTTTAATGCTTATATCACCCCGGACGGGCACCAGGCCCGGATCGACCTGACCCAGGCCGATCGAGTCTTCTCCGCAGGGGCGATGGACCAGGTCCTAACCCTCCGCAAGAGGCTCGACGACTATCTTGGTGAAGTCGAGGGGATGTCGGTGAAGGCGAGCCTCACCGGTGCGAATGCCGAGTCGGCGGATATCCGGGAGATGACGCGGTCCGACCAGTTCCGAAGTTGGTTCGTGATCCCGCTCGGGGTCTTCCTCGTCCTGCTCGTCGCGCTCCGCGACCCGCTGGCGTGCTTCAACCTCGTCGGGACGATGCTGTTGACCTACGCCTTCGCCCTCGGGGCGACTCACCTGGTTTTCGTCACGGGGCTCGGACTCGAAGGGCTCGACTGGAAGGTCCCGTACTTCCTCTTCGTGCTCCTGGTCGCGATCGGCGTCGACTACAACGTCTTCCTGATGGATCGAGTTCGTCAGGAAACGGAGACCCTCGGCCCGAGGATGGGCATCATTCGGGCGATCGGGCGGACGGGCGGCCTGATCACTTCCGCCGCGGCGATCACGGCGTGCAGCTTCGCGTCGTTCCTGTCGAGCCCCTTGGTCTCGCTCCGACAGCTTGGGTTCGCGCTCGTCGTCGGCATCCTGCTCGACGCGCTCCTCGTCCGCCCGCTCCTCGTCCCTTGCGGACACTGGCTCCTCACTCGTGGGCGGCCCGACCGCCGACCGGCGCGACCGGCTCGGCCCTCCCCTGCCCTGGAGGTCGGGTCCGTCCTCCAATACGCCGAGTGAGGCCGGACCCAACCACAGTCATTCGCTCCGGCGTTCTCAGTTCGCGCGGCCGAGGTAGTCGCCGGTGCGCGTGTCGACCTTGACGGTGACCCCGCCGTCGAGGTGTTCCGGGACCTGGATCACATGCCCCGTCGACAGGGTAGCGGGCTTGGTGCGCCCCGTCGCCGAGTTGCCCCGGACGCCGGGCGCCGTGTCGGTGATCGGGAGCTCGACGGTGTCGGGCAGCTCGATCGCGATGACCTCGTCGTCGACCACCAAGGCCTCGACCCCTTCCATGTTCTCCGTCATGTAAGGGAGCTGGTCGCGGAGCTCGTCGGGCGAGAACGAGAACTGGTTGTAGTCCGCCGAGTCCATGAAATGGCAGCCGTCCGGATCCCGGTAGAGGTACTGGATCGGGCGACGCTCGAAGCTGGACTCGTTGAGTCCTTCGGTCCCCTTGTAACTCTTCTCGACCCGGTTCTTGGTCTTGAGATTCCGCGCCTTGATCTTGTAGAGGGTCGCGGCCCCTCGAGCCGACGGAGTCTGGACCTGAATGTGCTCGATCATGTGCGGGGCGCCGTCGATCTCGACGACCATTCGGCGCTTGAAGTCTTTGGCGGGAACCACGGCGGCCAATCCTCCGGCCCCTCGCGTTCGAAGCGAGGGGCACGACGCGTTTACGATAGAATGTCCGGATGCCTCGATCCGCACATCATAACGACGGGCCCGGCGGAGGGTCAAAGCGCCAGGGTCGTCCTGACGGAAGCTGACTCCCGACGCGGGGTAAGGCGCGACGCCTTGTCGACGCGTGGTTGACAGGTGTGATCTCCAGGGATAGCCTGGGAGACTGGTTGCAACTCTTTATGCGCCTTGTTGGTGCGATCATGCCCGATCCGACTCGACGCGACGAGATGAACACCCTTGACCACTGCCAAGAGGTGCTTCACTATCGCTTCCGCGATCCCACCTACCTCCAAGAGGCGTTGACCCACGCGTCGGGCGCCAATCATCGACTCGTCTCGAACGAACGGCTCGAGTTCCTCGGTGACGCGATCCTGGGCGCGATCGTCTGCGAGGTCCTGTTCCGGAAGTTTCCGGAGTATCTCGAGGGGGACCTGACTCGGATCAAGTCTGTGGTCGTCTCACGCCGCACTTGCGCCAAGATCTCGCAGAGGCTCGGTCTCGACGCCTTCCTCGTGCTTGGAAAGGGGATGGGAGGTCAGGACGAGACACCCTCCTCCGCGCTCGCCGACGTCTTCGAAAGCCTGATCGGCGCAATCTACCTCGACGGGGGGATGGAGGCCGCCCAGCAGTTCATCCTCAGGCACATTGAGGCGGAGATCGAGGCGACGGTCGGCGGCCAGGGCGGCATCAACTACAAGAGCAACCTCCAGCAAGTGGCCCAGCGCCAGTTCGGCGAGACACCGACGTACCTCTTACTCGACGAGAAGGGCCCCGACCACTCGAAGTGCTTCAAGATCTCGGCACAGATCGGTCGGCAGAGCTACGCCCCGGCCTGGGGCCGGAACAAGAAGGATGCCGAGCAGAGGGCGGCGATGAATGCCCTTTGCCAGCTCGCAGGCGAGGCCGTCCCGTTCGAGTCGGATTGACTTGGATCGATTTGGAACGGTCGAAGGCGAGGCGCCTTGCGGCCCTCCATGGACGTTCGTAAGATTTCCCCTCGAGGCGAGGATCGCCCGCCCCGCGGGATCTGGCAGCGAGTCTTCGCCTTTTCGACTTCGCTGGGAAGAGAGAGGATTCCGTGAGCGGCCCTTCGCTCGTCATCGACCTCGGGGTCGGCCCCGTCGTTTGGTTGTTCCTGTCGCTGCTCGGCTGCGTGACGTTCTTCTTCAAGTTCAGCCGAGTCTGGAGCGTACGGAACCTCGACTTACTCCTGCTCTTCACGCTCGCCCCAGGGATGATGATCCTCGTCGGGAACGGGCATCGCCAACCCTGGATCGCGTTCGTCTGGCTCTTCCTCGGGTCGATCCTCTGGCTCGTCCGCTGCCTCGTCGACCTCGGCCTGACTCGTCGCCCGCTGCTCGAACCGAATATGAACGCCGCGGGTTTGGCGTGTCTGTCGATCGGCGTCCTCGGCTTACTCCTCGTGGAAACGGTCAGTCTCCCGGTGGATGAAGGGGCGGCGCGGAACCCTGCGGACCCTGTCGGCCGGGCTGATCCGCCGCCTGCCGGTTCGCTCGACGCGAATCACGCCTTGAACCAGGTGTTGAGCGCCACGTCCCTGACCGACAAGATCACGGATCGAAGGCCCCAGGTGATCCTCTCGAGGGTCCTGGCCAGCCTGGCGCACCTCGGCCTCGTCGCCTCGTTGTTCATCGTGGGGTGGAAGCATTTCGAACGCCCCATCGCGGGGCTGGCCGCCGTGACCTGCTACTTGATTTCCCCATACACTCGGATCGCGCTCGTCGATAGCGGGCAAGTCGTCCCCGCTGCGCTCATCGTTGCGGCGCTCGCCGTCTATACGCGACCGATGATCGCCGGCGGACTGATCGGCCTTGCGGGAGGCTGGATGCCCGCGTGCCTGGGGCTGATCCCGCTCTGGTGCGGCTTCTACCGAGGCCGGGGGATGATCCGCTTCGGGTCGATCGGACTCGGGGTCGTCACGATCTGCGGAGTCGTCGGGGCGCTGATCCCCGGCCTCGCCGGGTGGGCTCGTGCCCTCGGCTCTAGGAGTCTGGCCGAAGCCGGGATGTTGCCTGGAATCGAGGCCCCGCTCACCGGCAGCTTCTGGGCGGGGATCGACGCCAGCTATCGGCTCCCGGTGCTGATCAGTTACATCGCCTTCGTCATCATCATCACGATCTGGCCGTCGGAGAAGAACCTCGGCGAGTTGATCTCGCTGTCGGCAGCGATCCTGGTCTCCAGCCAGTTCTGGTATCTCGACGAAGGGGGGACGCTCGTCCTGCTCTACCTCCCTCTCGTCCTGTTGATGATGTTCCGACCGAACCTGGCCTCGAAACGCGCGACCCCGACACCCCGGAGATCCAGGGATTCGCGCCAGTCGCTCAACCCCGTCCGGTGATCGAGCCAGTCGAATCCCGTCGCCCCCTCCCCCTCCAAGACACGCGGCCTCGACCTCTCCCCTGCCCCAGGAGCTGACCTCCCATGCAACTCACGTATGAAACGATCGCCAAGCGGATCGATCACTCACTCCTCGGGCCCACGCTGACCCACATCGAGCTCGACGAGGGGTGCCGACTCGCCGCGCAATACCAGGTGGCCAGCGTCTGCATCAAGCCGTACGCCGTCGCCCGTGCGGCCGAGTTGCTTCGAGGCACGGGTGTCTTCGTCGGGACGACCATCGGGTTCCCTCATGGCGGCCACTCGACCGAGGTGAAGGTCTTCGAGTCTCGGCGGGCACTGGCCGACGGTGCGACTGAGCTCGACATGGTCATCAACATCGGCGAAGCCATCGCCGGGCGTTGGGATGTAGTGCGTAACGACATCGCCGAGGTCACCAAAGTGGCCCACGAGGGCGGAGCGATCGTGAAGGTGATCTTCGAGAATTGCTACCTCAACGACGAGCAGAAGACCCGGCTCTGCGAGATCAGCGGAGAAATCAAGGCCGACTATGTCAAGACCTCGACCGGCTACGGCACCGGTGGCGCAACCCACGAAGACCTGATCCTGATGCGTCGGGCCTCGCCGCCGCACGTGAAGGTCAAAGCGGCCGGCGGCGTACGTGACCTTGACTCCGCGATTGCGGTCGCCGAGCTCGGTTGCGATCGGATTGGAGCGAGTCGAACCGCCGAAATCCTCGACGAGCTCAAGGTCAGGCTGGGATTGGCCACGCCGAGGGCTGACAGTGATCGTGCGCCTCGCCAAGCCTCGACCCAAGGCGGATACTGACCCCGTCGCCGAGACTTACGGATTGGGCGCGTCCCCGCTCGATCCTGGCGTCTGCGAAGCGAGCGAACTCGATCTCGGTTCCACGTGAAACGGGCCCGGAAGTGCCGGGCCCGTTGGCGTTTCATTCAGGTTTGCATACGAGACTTCGTTGAGCGTACTTTCTTACCGCTCGACGAAGTTCCCAAGTCGGGGCGACCAGATTCGAACTGGTGACCTCCTGCTCCCAAGGCAGGCGCGCTAACCAGGCTGCGCTACGCCCCGATCAGTTGGACTTACGCATGGTAAGGTGAGGTTGGGAGCCAGGTCAAGTCCGGCTCGATAATCCGTGCGGAGGCATCAGGCGGTCGATCCACGAGAGGAACCGCTCGATGTCGACCGGTTTTGAGAAAACCGTCGCGAAACTCCGCTTCAACTGGACGAGCTCCAGGTCGCCGAGAGCCTGCCCGGTCATCAAGAGGATCGGGACCGAGGGGAATCGCGTCTTCATCCAGGTGGCGAGGCCGCGACCGTCGAGGTTGGGCATCGACAGGTCCGTCACGACGACCTGGGGCCTCCGCTCCTCGCAAAAGCTCAGGGCTTCGGTCGCGCAGTGGGCGAGGGAACACGAATACCCTGCCCCTTCGACGACCTGCTTGAGGAAACTCACGCTCGACCGGTCGTCGTCGACCAGCAAGACATAGGGCCGCTCCGGACGTGGGCGGATCGTCAGCATCGAGGCGGTGAGGCTGAGCATGGGTGCGGACTCATCATCGAGGTCGGAAGTCGAGGGGCCAGCGGATTTCGAGGTGATTGGCTCCCGGAGCCACGTGCGTGATCGAACCGCCGTGGGCGGAGACGACCCGAGCGAGCAGCGGGAATGCGAACGCGTTGGTCTCGTTCTTTGACGTGGAATCCGCGAGAGAATCGTCGAGGCCGCTCTCCTCCCATACGATGACGAATTGTCCGCCCTTCGCGACCCAACTTAGCCGTACGTGGCTGTCCAACGGCCCGCACTCGGAACGCCAGGCGACGAAGGCATCGAAGGCTTCCCCCAGACGGGTCGAATCGAACTGACCGACGGCCGGCTCTTCTGGCCCGATCATCTCGAAGGTCCGATTCCTCGACGCGAACGCCGATGTCCATGACGCTCGGCGGTCGTCGAAGAGGAGCGCGAGCGAGCCGACCATCGGCGAGAGGGTCATCGGCCGGCAGATCGACTGCAATCGCTCGAACAACCGTTCAATCTTCTGATATCCCGGCTCGAAATGGGACCACGTTTCGGGTGAACCCCCCGACTGGTCGCGCCGGGCGAGATAGAGGCTGAGCTTCAGCGAATTCAAGATGTTGCGACCCTGGTGACAGTAGCTCCCGACGATCCGATGCAAGTAGCACACCTGCTCGGGATCCGAAGCAATCTGCACGAGGGCACTCGCCAGATCGGATCCAGCCCGCTCCTCGACACTCAGCAATTCCATGCGCGAGTCAATTCCTAGGGCGAATGCCAGTTCGGCGGATCGGGTTCGTGACGTTCGATCGGATCGACGGTGGGATCAGCTCTCCCCCCATTTAGCAAAGCGAATGCCATCTGTGCTGGGGAAACAGGGCCAGGTAGCAACCTAGTTCTGGGAACCATCTTCGAAGGTGACCGTGGAGAAAAATCGACGTCACGACCCGTGCCGAAGCCGGAAGGCGTATTCTCTTTTTCGACGGCATCCCCCGAGAAATGGGAAGCCAAGTCGCGATCTCGGGCCGAATTCAAACCGGGGTTTCGTCGCGTCCCCCTTCTCGACCCGAAGCCGGCTCCCCACTCCGGATACCATCCGGAGCGATTGCATCGAGTTCACCTGTGTTCAAGAGGACACAAATCATCGATCGTCGAAAGGTGCGTTGACCATTTCGAGAGATGATCCAAGGTACCAGGAGGATCCACGTCTCGAGGACGCGATCGGACGATCCGGCGCCGTTTGGAGGAGGACGGAGAAGAGACGAGGATGGCCCGATCGAATGGGGGAGGGCGTTGAGATGAGGGGGTCGAAGGCCGAACTCGCCGCGGAAAGAACGGTGAGGTGGATCGAAGCTGTCTCGGGAAAGGAAAACCCGGCGTGAAGACTCGGCCTCACACCGGGGGAAATGGTCATCGGAGGGTTGGTCGGCCGGTCAGGCATCACCCGCGGATGAGCCCTGTAACGCGCTCGAATTCTTCCTGCGAGTTGAAGTCGATGACGATCTGGCCACGGTCGCGACTCTTCACACGAATCAGGACCGGCGTCCCGAACCGGGTGTTGAGGTGCTGTTCGAGCTCGACGAAGTGCGGGGCCCGCGCCGCCGTCGAGGAGGCGAGGTGTCCGGGATCCTTGCGGATCCGAGACTTCGCCGGGGTCGGCTCCCCGGTCGCGACGAGCGCCTCGGTTTGGCGGACCGAAAGGTTTTCCTCGATCACCCGCTCACACGCCGCGCGTTGCTGATCCGCGTCGGACAGGCCGAGGAGGGCTCGGGCGTGGCCTTGCGAGATCTTCTTGCTGCGGACCGCATCCTGGACCTCTTCCGGGAGCTCGAGCAGGCGGATCAGGTTCGCGATCGTCGAACGATCGAGACCGAGCCGTTTGGCCAGGTCCTCCTGGGTCCCGCCGTAGCGGAGCAGGTAGTCGCGGAAGGCGACGGACTTCTCGATCGCGTTGAGATCCTCACGCTGGAGGTTCTCGACCATCGCCAGCTCGTTGACGCGCTGGTCGTCGAGATCCATCACGCGGGCGGGGACCTCGCGGAGGTGGGCCTCGATGCTCGCGCGGAGCCGACGCTCGCCGGCGACGAGTTGGTAACGATCGTCGACCGCCCGGACCAGGATCGGCTGGAGCATACCGTGCTGGCGGAGCGAGTCGGCCAGGGCGGCGATATCTTCGGCGTCGAATTGACGGCGGGGTTGAAACGGGTTCGGGTCGATCTGATCGACGGCGATATAGGTCAAGTCATTCGTGTCGACGGAGACGGGATCGAAACCGCCTTCCTCGCGGCCGAGCAAGGACTCCAGGCCGCGTCCAAGACGTCGCTTATTCACCTTCGATGACCTCCTTGACAAGTTCCGTGAGGGCCCGACTCCGCGGGCCCTCGGCGTGTCGGAGCACGCCGACTCCGTGACTCGTCGGCTCACTGCCCGGGACTTCGCTCGGGACGTCGGCCTCGAAGGCCTCGCCATTTCGAAGTTCCTGCTGATTTCATCGTCCGCTCGAGCGGAAACCTCTAGCGTCGTCGCAAAGAGCGTTTCCCCAGGATCGCAAACTTCCCCTCCCCTGCCCTCTTCTCCAGGTCCAAATCACACCCGCAAACTCCGATTCGACCTCGAAGACGATGCTCGGGTGTTCCCAACCTTTTCGAGCATCCCGGGCGGTGGTGCTCGGCGTGAGCCATCAACACGAGACGCACTCCGGTCCCGGTCGCGATGAGCGCGTTCTCAGAACAAGTGAGGACGAGCCGTCCAAATCCGCGAGGGGTCAGGACCGATGACCGAGTTCCTCGGCCGCCGCCTGCAGTCTTGCGCTGACGACGACCGGGTAAGTCGGAGTCTCGTCGAGGTCGCGGAGCGTTTCCGGGAGCGATTCGAGTTGAACACGGCAATGCGCGCGAATCTCTTCGAGCCTGGGATAGGTCCCGACGAGTCGCCCCTCTCGAATCATCGGCACGAGCAAAGCCTCGCCCTCCGATGATTCGTCCGATTGCGTGACGCGGTCCTCCAAAAATCGACCGTCGTCCTCTCGTATTCGGAAGACCTGTTTGGCGAAGGGATAGGTCGCCTTCCCCGGACTTCGCTTGAGTCGCCCCTTCCCGTCGAGCTCGACGAGCTTATAAACGAGCGAGAGAGCCGGGGCGTCCCGACTGGTGATGAGCTCGGTCCCGACGCCGAACGCATCGAAAGGTACACCTCGCTCGACGAGCGAGCGGATGGAACGCTCGTGGAGGTCGCCGCTGCCCACGATCCTGACCTGGGGTCGTCGAAGCTCATCCAGAAGGGCTCTGGCCCGGAACGCCTCCTCCGCGAGGTCTCCGCTGTCGATGCGGATGGCCTGGACCGGAGGTTCGATCGCCGCCGCATGGCGGACTCCCTGCTCGACATCGTACGTATCGACGAGGAGCGTGGTCGCGTCCGGGAAGTGTCCGGCGAAAGCCGTGAAGGCTTCGGCCTCCGTCTCGAACGACTGGACCCAGGAATGCGCCATGGTTCCGACGCAAGGGATGCCCAGACGTCGTGCTGCCTCGACGTGGCTCGTCCCCGATGCGCCTGCGATCCACGACGCTCGGGCCGCTAGGAAGCCGGCAAGGGGCCCCTGCCCTCGTCTCGCCCCGAAGTCGAAGACGGGCCGGCCGCTCGCGGCATGGACGACGCGTGCGGCCTTGGACGCCACCAAAGTCGGGTATCCGAGCGTCGCGAGGAGAAACGTCTCGATCCACTGCGCCTCGAGCAGCGTCGCCTCGACGCGAACTAGGGGTTCTCCCGCGAAGACCACGCTCCCCTCGGGGATTGCCCAGAGGTCTCCCGTGAACCGAAGCGTCCTGAGGCGGTCGAAGAACCGAGGGTCGGTCCTCGAGAAGGCTGGCCAATCTCGTAGCGAGTCGATCTGTTCCGGCGAAAAGGCCAGGTTGAGGAGGTCCGCGATCGCCTGCTCGAGGCCCGCGAAGACCAGATAAGAGCGGTCCTGCGGCAACCGCCTTACGAACACCTCGAACGTGGCCCGCTGGCGATCTTTTCCCAAGGCGGCGTAACCCGCCATCATCGTCAACTGATAAAGATCCGTCACAGGACCCAACGCGTTCGGGTCGGGCCAGAGCGGGCTCGGCGGTTCGGATCTCACGGGGAAACTCCCGGCTTCCCTGGTGTGGTGTTGGGCAAAACGCGTCGGAGTAACACCAGGAATAGGCCACCTGACGAGTTCGTTCCGAACGCCGATCGCGGTTCGACGTCGAGACGAGTCACCGGGTCGAGCTCGAGCGCTCGGCTCGAAACGGTTTCCCAATCACGAAATTTAGCCCGTGCCGAGGCGAGATCCTTCTCCTGGAGGAGCTGGACCTCGTCGATTAGGGCAAAATCATGAACTTGTGTGTTGGCAAGAATCGAGTCCAGGTCGGGATGCAGTTGGATCGGTCGCTGACTCACGAGAGCGAGATAGAAAAGCACCGGTCGGCGAGCCAGGACCTGCACGCCCCTCCCCCCTGCCGCCTTCGAAGTCTCCATTCCCTGCGCAGCCTGCGTGACGGCCAGCTTCAGCCCATCCGTTGGGCCGAAGACTTGCGAGATCGGGAACGGTCGCGCGTGCGTCATACGTTCGGTCAGGATCCCGAAGATCGCGCAGACTCCGACCGCGAGTAGGAAAGCGCGTGGCAACGACGTCGAACGCCGTGCGGACTCCTTCAAAGAATCCAAGTGGCCGAGCACGTCGAGTCCTCGAGCGAGGAACAACCATCCCACCGCATGGAGCGGGAGCCAGAGTCGCGCGTATGGGTGGTAAAACGGCGTCAAGACCGACATGACGAGCCACCAAACAGCGAGGATTCGCGCCGCCGGGCGTCGGTCGAGAAGAAGGTTTGGCATGAGCGCAAGACTAACCCACCACGCAAGAGTCGGCAGCAACCCCAGGACGAGCGAACCCACGCATAGCTCGATCCAAGGTCGGAGTCTTCCCCACCGACTCGGCTTCGAGTCGGTGGAGGTCGCCGAAGTCGACCACTGACGCACGCACCAGACCACAATCCAGGTCAGGACTCCCCAGGCCGCTCCACCCGACAGGGCGACCGCCTGAGCCTGCTGCGTGTTCCAGTGCGGCAGCCAGGTCTTGGGACCGCCGAGATAGCTCTGGTGGTGTCGAACGAGGGCGTCGTAACCCCCATGCCGCTCAACGAACATGAACCAGGGCCAGTAGACGACGAGGGCGACCCCGACGGCGATGAGACCGAACCCGAACGTCCGTGGCCAGGTGTCGCGACGACGATCGGCCTGGCAAACGACGAGGCCGAGGACGGCGGTCAGCACGACGATCGCCCCCGCGAGCCAACCGTTGTACTTGGTCATCTGAGCGAAGCCGATGGCCAGTCCCAGGGGAATCGCCCGACGGAGCCGAGGCCGTTCGAGGAACCTCCCGCCAAGCCCGATGACCAGGCTCCACGCGAGAAGCAATGGGACGTCGGTCAGCGCTTTGCGTGAGAACGCGATGTGAGCAATGGAAACACCGGCCAAAGCCGCCGCGGTCACGCCCGATCCCGGTCCGAAGGCCCGACGGCCAAGCCATGCGATCACGGGGATGAGGGCGACTCCACAAAGCGTTGAGACCAGGATCGCCGAAACATCGGCCACACCGATCACGCTGTAACCCAATCCGATCAGGATCGGGAAGCCGGGCGGGGCGTACGGGACCACCATCGGGTCGATCCCGGTCAAGCCGCCGGGACGAATCGCCCAGAGGCCTGACAGGGCGTAAACACCCTCATCGAAATGGGTAAGGCCGAGACGGCCGATCGCCCAGAACCGGAAGATTGCCCCGAGGCACGTTACGGCGATCACCGCCAGGATTTCCCGCCTGGTCGACTGCTCCAAGGGTCTCATGCGAGGATCTTAACCGAACCGGGACCGGATCTCATCCCCAGCGCCGACCGTCCCGAGTTCCTGTCGTTGCGGGTTCCACGTGGAACGGCGAGGGGCGACCGTCGACGAGGCAACGAGTGTCGATGTGCCCCTGCCCTCGTCCGCAGGCATTCCGGGGAACTCAACGTTTGACGAACAACGTGTTGGAACCTTAGGCTCCGTGCTGAGGAAGGAACGACACGTCAGGGCCGGTCGAATTTGCCGAGGGGAGATGTTGGAGATGGTCATCCTGTACTCGGACCGTCGAATGCTGGAGCACAGCCCGCCTCCCCGACATCCGGAGCGGCCCCAGCGTCTCGAGACGGTCCTTAGGCACCTGGACCGGACAGGCCTCTCTCAGGTCTGTCCGGCCGGGATCGTCCGGGAGGCCACGCGCGAGGAACTGGCGCGGGTCCATTCCGAGGGATACATCGACCAGCTCATTGAGTACGAAGGAGAAGGCGGCGGGCCCATCGAGGCGGACACCTGGATCAATGCCGGCTCGACGCGAGCCGCCCGCCTCGCCGCAGGCGCCTCGGTCGAGGCCGTCGAAGCGGTCCTCAAGGAGCCAGGACAGGGCAAACGCGCCTTCTGTGCCGTGCGGCCCCCCGGACACCACGCGAGGCCCGACGAGCCTATGGGGTTCTGCCTCTTCGGTAACGTCTCCGTCGCGGCGGCCCATGCCCTTGAGCGCTTCGAGCTCGACCGGGTCCTGATCGTCGACTTCGACGTCCACCATGGTAATGGCACTCAGGAGATTTTCTACGAGGATCCTCGCGTGGCGTTTCTCTCGATCCACCGGTACCCGTTCTATCCGGGGACCGGGGCGGCTGACGAGACGGGGACAGCCGCTGGGTTGGGTGCGACGCGGAACATCCCCCTACCCTTCGGGATTTCACGCCTCGAGTATCTTTCGGCCTTTCGGCGCGGCTTGGAGTCCGTCGCGGATCAGGTCCGACCCGAACTCGTGATCGTGAGCGCGGGTTTCGACGCGCACGTCGAGGATCCTGTAGGAAGCCTCGGACTCGAGACCGAAGACTTCGAGTCGATCACGCAGGCGATCGTCGACGTCGCCGAAACGCACGCCCAGGGCCGGATCGTCAGCGTCCTGGAAGGCGGCTATAATGTCTCCAGACTTGCGGGCTGCGTGGAAGTCCACCTCAGGGCGCTCGGCGCTGACACCCTCCGCTGAACCGAGCCACAATCCATCAACCGAGACGCGTCGAGCTACTCCTACCATCCGACCGCTGGAGGCCGCCAACCTATCGTTGGGTGAGTGACTTCGCTCTGGCCAGACTACACCTTGGAAACAGGCCCTTGAGCTCGTTGCCGGCGTTGGCGTCCGCGTGCTCGTGACAGCCGTAGCGATCACCACCCGGCCAATCTCGACGTCCGGTGCGGATCCATTGAGACTAGCCTAAAACGAAAAGAGCCCGGCCTTTTCAAGGCCGGGCTCCTGGTGATCGTTGATGAGGTCGCAAACACCCCATCCGCTTCGACGAAATGACCCTGACGGGATTCGAACCCGTGTTGCATGCGTGAAAGGCATGTGTCCTAGACCAGGCTAGACGACAGGGCCGTCGCACGTCTGACGCGAACTACTGTAACGAGAGCACACGGGGAGGGTCAACCCCGGTTCGACGGGATCTCACGAGGCGAGCCCAGGGACCAAGCCATTTAGACATGACTTGCTAGCTTTGCGCGAGCTAACAAGGCGACTCGTCTCGGTCCTACGTTCGGATTGCCAAGCGAGGGACTGATCCCGGCGGGTTGCGGACGCACACACGTGTCGTTAGCTTAGGTGCGATGCGGACGTCTCGAGAGTCGCGGCCGAGGACGGGAGAGTGTCGTCGCCATGCTCAAGTTCTTGTTACTCACCGGCGATGCGGGCGAAGCCCAGGAGATCTATTACGCGAAGTATCGTCTAGAGGAGGAAGGCTGGACGGTCCACATCGTCGCTCCCGAGAAGCGGGTCTTCCATTCGGTCGTCCACGACTTCGAACCCGGCTTCGACACATACACCGAGAAACCTGGGTATCGGGTTCAGGCCGACCTCGGCCTCGATGACGTCGAACCCGGTGCCTACCATGGCCTCGTCCTCCCGGGCGGCCGCGCACCGGAGTATCTGCGAAACCGACCGAAGGCGGTCGCCATCGTTCGCCACTTCCTCGAAGCCGGCAAGCCGATCGCCGCGAACTGCCACGGCCCGTTGCTCATCTTGGCCGCGGGCGGTGGCAAGGGTAAGACGATGACTTGCTACCCGGAACTCGAGCCGGACTTGAAGGCCGCTGGAGTCGAGTTCGTCAATCGCGACGTCGTTGTCGACGGTCCCATCATCTCGGTGCGTGGATGGCCCGACAATGGTCCGTGGATGCGAGAATTCGTCCGGGTCGTGAAGAGCTTCGAAACCTCGCGCAGCACATGACGAAGTCTCGTCGCGATTACAGACCCGATGCGGTTGGGAAATGCGCATGAAGACTCTGTACCGATCCCTTTTGGGGAACGCCCGAATCTAACGCATTCTCGAGAATTGGATCGCTAACGCGGAACGGACGAGGGTGGGAAAGAATCGGAGGGATCGGGGATCACGCTTCCGGCGAAAAGGCCGTCGGTCCGTGATCGTGCGCCTTGGCCTGGTTCTGGATCGCTTCGTAAACTTCGCGTCGGTGAACGGTCACATCCTTGGGCGCTTCAATTCCGAGGCGCACCTTATCACCTCGAATCTCGATCACGGTGACCGTGATATTGTCGTGGATGATGATGCTTTCGTTCTTCTTCCGGGAGAGAACCAGCATCGCCACTCCTCTCTGAGGTCAACGAAGCTCGTCAGGTACGTGAATAAAACGGGACAAGCCTGCCCCAAATCACGTGAGGAACTGGGATTGACGCCAAGCCTGAAACTCTTGACATCTCCACTACAACTCTAACTCCTGAGTGGCGACGGTCAAGGGGGGCGGAAAAATCCCGTCCTCGCGATTAGGGAAATCGGGGCATTTTCGAGGTGGGAAGGCTGGGGAATTCGCGGGAGAGGCCAGTGGCGCATGCCTCGTCACGCCTTGATCAGGGGTGTGCCGCGGCCTTTTCGACACCCGATCCGTGGAGAGAGTCCGCACGGACGTTCCCGTCCACGCGCACGGATTCGTCACGAAGTCTTCTACCGGAAGACGCTGCACGGTTGCCCCGGTCGCCAGAGAGACGTCGCGGCGAGGGCCGAGGGCAACCATGGGCTCGTCCACATGCGGGACGAAAGCCCAGGCCAAGTGCACCCCACTTCCCGTGAGGTATCCCTATCCGCGCACGACAACCCGTAACGGGGACCGTTGGGTCCGGCTGAGCCATCGCTAGCTGTCGGAGTCGCTCGAGTATCGACGGTAGAGGTTGCCCAACCCCAGGTCAAAGATCTCGGCCTCGATGTCCTCCGGCTCGGCCGGATGAATCGTCTCTTTGAGTTCGAGGATGAGGAGCTCGAGGAATTTAGCCCGAGCGCGCTGGAGCGTCTTGCGGAAAGCCTCGGGACTGATCGGCGAATGATTTTGCTGGCTCAGTTGCTGGGCGAGTTCGTCGATCGACGCCTTGGGGTTTCCCACGCGAAGGTGCAGGACGCTGGCGTATCGGTTCTTGGGCGTGTTGACTTCGTATGTATCAAGTCGCAACCACACGCGTTTGATGACCGCCTCGCGCCAGACGCGATCGTAGTCCGCGTCGGGACTCGCCGGGTCGAGCAGGTCGCCGGAGGGAAGCGGCTGGAGTTTCCGGGTGCGAAAGTGATCGATGATGAGGCGATGCAGGACGGTCCGGAGATAGTCGCGGAACCGCCCCTTATTGTTGTCCGCCCCCGCGAGCTTGTGAGTCAGGAGCTTCGTCCAGAATTCCTGAAACACCTCGTCGGCGAGGTTACGGTCGCGCAACTTCAGCCGGAGGTAGCGCTCGACGGCGTCGTGATAGCGACCGATGAGCTCGCCCATGGCCGCCTGGCCGACGGGGCCTGGGCAGTGGGCATTGCGAATGGTGGTCCAGCTCGTTTCGAGATCGGTCAGGTTTTCACCCGCCGTCGGCGGGGTCGCCCCACGATCGGGGAGGTCCATGGGCAGGTCCGCCTCGATAAAGATCGTGCCGGGCGGTTCCCGGACGTTTCACGTGGAACTCGGCAGGCCCCTCAACAGGGAGGAGGCCCTTAAAGCGTTATGAAATCCGACTTCACCACTCCTGTCAAGATCCTAACCCGAGGAGGAGTGAGCATTCGGCGAAGGTTGGAATCTCCGACCAGAAGTCGTCGGAAGTACGCCCGGCAGGACTCGAACCTGCGACCGACGGTTTAGAAAACCGTTGCTCTATCCAGCTGAGCTACGAGCGCAAGGATCTCTCGAGTCGAGCCAAGGACCTAACCCGAGAGAAGAATGCGCCCGGCAGGATTCGAACCTGCGGCCTGCGGTTTAGGAAACCGCCGCTCTATCCACCTGAGCTACGGGCGCGGACGACTTGAGGACCGCCCGATTGTGCTCCAAGCGGCGGCGTGCTGTCAACCGCGGAGCTGACGGGACCCCTCCTTTCTGAACGGTTTGCATTTTCCGCGAGCCCAACCTTGACCCTCGCGCCCTAAACTTCAATGGTGAGGCCGGGTCTGGTCGTTCAGGTGTGCCCGATCCTCGATGGCCATTGGCCGCGTCGAGTCGTCGGGTTCCCCATTCGAGCCCGTTCCGACCTCGCTGATCCGGTCGCGAGGATGACCGACAACCGGTACCCGCGCATCGCATCGTGGGGACCAGGGATCGAGTCGCAAAGCCGAGGGGAGGGGGTCGCCTCGATCTGAGGATTTCGGTAGGATTTCATCGTAGTCTCACTTCAAACGATCACAACTCCCTGATGGCCCGGTTGTGGAGACCCCGCCCACGACCGTGCCGACGATTTTTCCGGGCGGGACGTTCTCCCCGCCTGGTTCCGAAAGGGAAAGGGCCGAGACGAACATGTCCGAGGCGGACTCGACCAAGACCGACAAGGTCGGACCGAGGATCGGCAGTTACCGATTGCTCCAGTCCCTCGGTTCTGGGGGGATGAGCTCGGTCTTTCGGGCCGTCCACATCGAGACCGGACACATCGTCGCCCTGAAGGTTCTCCAACGGGCCCTGGCGAAGAACGGGATCCCGCTCCAGAGGTTCCTGCGCGAGGCGAAAAGCGCCGAGTCGCTGGAGCACCCGAACATCGTTCAGATCTTCGACCGTGGTGTCGACAACGGGCGATATTACCTCGTCCTCGAGTACGTCGAAGGGGGAGACCTCCACGAGCGAGTGCGGACCCAAGGGCCGCTCGGCATCGGGGAATCGCTCCGCATTATCAAGACCGTCGCGAAGGGACTCCAGTTCGCGGCGAGCCGCGGCCTGATCCACCGCGACATCAAGCCTGCCAACCTGCTGCTAACCCCCACGGGCGACGTCAAGATCATCGATCTCGGGCTGGCACTCCAGGCCGACCGCGAGGATGAGCGCGTCACTCGTGAAGGTACGACGGTCGGCACAGTCGACTTCATGTCACCGGAGCAGGCGAGGGATAGCCGAGCGACCAGCGAACGGAGCGACATCTACTCGCTCGGGTGCACGTTCTACTACATCCTCACGGGATCGGCCCCGTTCCCCGGGGGCGATATCGCCGACAAGCTGAGTCGCCATTGCCTTTTGCCGCCACCGAATCCGAAGGAGTTGCGACCCGAAGTATCGACCTCGCTCTCACTCCTGATCCGACGGATGATGGCGAAGAAGCCGGAACAGCGCTTCGCCAACTACGAGGAGTTGATCGACGAGCTCGACGTCGTCCCCACTTTCGAACGCGACGGGGACGCTGGTCCTCTGTACGCGGTCATCGACGACGCGGAGGACGACCGAGACGCAACCCAGATCAGTCGCATTCGGTTTCCGATCGAAGTCGACTCCGTCGAAGGCCGAGGACTCCGACTCGGGTCCGAGTTGGCCGGAGCCCCCACGCTTGGCGTGGAGTCGGGGCAGGGGGAAGTCCCGGGCGTCGATCATTCGGGACTGCTCTACGCCGAGTTGACTCCGCTGCTCGAGGCTTCCCGCGACGAACTCGACGAGCTGCCCTCGAAGGAATCCCAGGCAACAACGTCGCCACGCTCCAGTAGTCCGGAGGTGACCCCGTCCATCGTTGCCCTTATGGAGAGTGAGGAGGAGGAAGCCGAGACAGGGCCGGGTGTCGCGGCGATTCGAGGTCCACGCCCTTCCTTCGACGACGGCTCGCGCCGGTGGATCACCACGTGCGTGACCCTGGGGGCCGGTATCGTCCTCCTGATCATCGGGACCCATCAACTGTTTCAATCCGCGGCCGGGTCCTATCCCGAGCCCCAGGAACCGAATCCAGCAAGGGAATCCCAGATCCTCGCGGCGGCTCCCTCGAACGTCCCGCTCGCGCCGGTAGCGACGAGCCCTCCAAAAGCCATCATGGCACCGGGTCACACTCCCGCAACGAAGGGAGACCACCCGAGCCAACCGGCTCCGCCCACCTGGATTGAGCCGAGTGACCCGCCGCCCGACCTCCAACCCGAACCAAGCTATGGGGTAGGAGTCGAGTCGAAGTTCGTGCCGGATTGGGCCTCGGCCGAGATTCCGACCCGACTCTCGGGTAACTACGCGATGGTTCACCGGGTCGTCGACCCGAGGGATTCGTCGCAACACCCCAACTTGCGCTTCGCACTCGACGTGATCGGCGGGACGATCGAGATCGCCGACAATGGCCCGTTCTTCGAGGACGACCTACGAATCTCGGGGGAGTCCCGATTGATCCGGGGACGCGACGGCTGCCGCCCGATCGTGGCCGTGGATACGCCCCAGTTAGAAGTCGTGCGGGCGCAGCCGGCGGTGATCATGCTCGAGGGGAAATCACTGATCCTCGACGGCCTGGACCTCATCGTGAACGTTCAGGACTTGCCCAAGACGCAGTCGGCGCTCGTCCAATGCCGAGGCGGCTCGTTGACGATCCGGAACTCGACGATCACCATCGTCAACCCCCGGAAGCAACCGTTCTCACTCATAAGGACCCGTACGGCGACGGTCCCCAACCACATTCGCATCGAGTCGACGTTGATCCGGGGCGATGGGACTTCGCTCATCGACTTCGCCGGCGGGAACGCCGAGGCCCTGATCCGACGATCCGCGGTCGTCTGTGGTGTCGAACCTGTGGTCACGGGTTCGGGCACAGAACCGCAGGGAGATCGCCGCCTGTCCTTCGTCCGGTGCCTTGTTCTTGGAGGGAGCTCCCTCGTCGACCTGTCGCGAGGCACCCCGAGTGCTCGCAGGGAATCGACCACGGTCCGTGCCCTGGGATCGACATTCGCGCACACGGCGAAGGGACGGGCGTCGAGCCTGATCATCGCGGCTTCAGAACCCGGGAGAGCAGGGGATTCGATCCATTGGCACGGCGATCACAACCGATTGGTTGGCTGGGCCGAGTTTCTGAGTTCGGCGACCAATAAGCCGTCCAGGATCGCATCCCTCGCGGGGGTCCGAGAAGCCTGGCCGGGAACCGACGCGCATAGCGTCGCTGAGTCGACGAACCTCGAGGTCAGGGCCGATATCGAGCGGATCGCCCCAACCGACTTGTTGACGATCGCCCCGGAACGTTACCCGACGATCTCCCGGATCGCCGTCCCGGCACCCTTCCTCTTCGAGAAAACGCTCGAGACGTTCCGCAAAGTCGCGCCACCCGTCCCCATGGGTCGATCCTCGAACGGTCCGGGCTCGCCCCCGAGTGCCTCGATCACTCCCGTCAGCGCGGCAAAGAGTGCCCAGGCCAAGGATCTCGGATTCGCGGTGATCGGCGACACGCCCGCCCCCGCCCCCGCCCCGACACCGACCATTCGCCCACGCGCCCAGGCGACGAATGCCAAGGTCCGGGACATCGTCTTCGACCCCGGCGTGAGTCCAGACGCCCTCGATCTCGGCCAATTCATCCTCGAGGAGCTGACCTCGACCGATCGGACCCTGCGGGTCAGGATCCGAGGGAGTCGTACGATCCCTTTCACGCCCGTTCGGCTCCCCAACGGAGTCTCGCTCGAGCTCTCTCCGGTCAGTCCGACGACCCCGGCCACCATCATCGCGGCTCCATCGGCCTCGGGCGATGCGCTGATCGAGATCCACGAGGGCGACCTTCGGATCTCCGACCTCCGGCTGGCTCGGGAGTCGAACTCGGGGGTCCAGTTCCTGGTGAAGGTCAATCGTGGCAATCTGCTCCTCGAGCGCTGCTGGCTCTCGGATTCGGAGACGACCCCTCGGTGGGACGGAGGACTCATTTCGTTCCAGGCCTCGAGTACGGAGCCCTTCGCCGAAGCGAGCGCCCTCTTCGATCCGCCGATCCACAAGCCGGTTTGCAGAATCATCGACTCCCTCCTCTCCACCGGCGGTGAGGCCGTACGCGCCGAGGTCGGTCGAGGGATGATCGCCGCCTCGAACTGCGCGATCGCCAGCGGGAGCGTTGCGTTCTCGCTTCGACCATCGAAGGTGGCCAGGGACCGGTTCGACGCCACGCTCGGCCTCGAGCATTGCACGGTTGCGGCCGCAGAGAGCTTCGTCGAGCTGGCCCGATGGCCGGGCTCCGCGCCCGGGCCGGATCGCCCCTGGCTCGTATTGACCCGTGACAACGCCTTCGTCGCCGGTTTCGACCGAGGTGCGAAAGACTCATCAATGCTGCGGGTCGAGGCCGAGTCGCTGGGGCAGGGGGCCCTCTTCTGGCAAGCGGCAAATGACGCCGTCGAGGTGGCCCATTTCACCTCTCGGGCCGAAACACCCCCGTCCTCGAAGACGCGACCCGATGTCGAACGCCAGTGGGTCGAATTCTGGGGGAAGGTCCACATGCACAACATCACGGGACCGAGTCGGCTCCCGGGCGTCCCCCCCAGCGTACGGCTCCTCGGCAAGCTCCACGCTGGCCAGATCGCGCCTGGAGACCTCGCACTCGACCCGAGCTATCACCCGGGGCGTGCCAAGCTGGACGTCGGGCCGGACTTGAAGCGTCTCGGTATCGACCCGACTCGGCCGGCTCGGAGACGGTGACGGCCCCCAGTCACTCACCTGAACAGGTGCCGAATCTTCCCTCGAAGTGGATTGCCTTCGACGGCCTCCCCCCGCGATAATTGACTGTAACGGAAGGTTGTTCGGAAGAGATTCCAGGTCAGGAGGGGGGTCGGCCTGCCATGTCACGCTCACGACCGTTGGGCAGCGTCCTCTGCGTCCTCGCGTCCTTATCTTTGCCGGCCGTCGCCGGCCCACACTCCGGTGGGATGGCTCATCACCACGGGGGGGGGGGTGGCGGTGGTGGCGGCGGAATCCACCACCACGGCGGTGGATTCTCATTCGGGGTCGGGGGCGGCTGGTCCGGGTATCCCTTCCCGTATTACCAGTCTTTCGGCGTGGGCGGATTCCCCATCGTCTTCATGCCGCCGATCATCAACTACAGCCCGAATTGGTATCCGCCCTACTTACCGACGGTTCAGGCCCCGGGCTGGAATGGGGGGGCGCTCGCCGGGCCGATGCCCCCCATGGCGATGGGACGACCGTTGGCGGAAGTGCCGAAGCGCAAGAAGAGCGAACCCGAGCGATCGAAGCAGTTGGTGACGGTCGGCGATCGACTCTTCCGGGCGGGGAACAACCGGCGCGCCACCGAGCGTTACGAGCAGGCCGCCAAGGCCGATCCCCATTCCGCCCCCCCTCGGGTCCGCCTGGCTCAGTGCGCCCTGGTGCGAGGGCAATACGGCGAAGCGGCGAACCATTTCCGCGAGGCCCAGACGGCCGAGCCCGGCTGGCTCGCGAACGCAGGGGACATCCAGACGATCTACTCGGAACCTGCCGACTTCGCCAGACAGATCGCTGCCCTCGAGTCGCATCTCCAGGTCACTCCTGGGGACCGGGACGCCTGGCTCGTGCTCGGGGCCCAGTGGTATCTTTCCGGTCGGACGCAGAAGGCCTCCGACGTCTTCCTGAGACTTTCCGACCGCGCGGCGGACCCGACTCTCGCCGCCTTCCTCGACGCCACGACTCCTGCGGTGGAGTCCCGTTGAGGACGGGACCTCGACCCAGACTTCGAGAAAGGTGAGATCGCTGTCCTCGAGCCCTCCTCGATACTACGCCGCCGCTTGCCAGACCGACTTGCCTTGCCCTCGCGATCGGAGCGAGTTGGCGGGGCGAGTCGGTGCCTTGTTGGGGATGGTCGATCGCGCGGTCGTCGGATACAAGCCGTTCTTCGACGTGAAACTCCTGGCGTTCCCCGAGTTCGCCCACGCCGCACCCATCTACGAGACTCTCGACGAGCTTCGCGATCGACTCGCGGTCGAGATCCCGAACGAACAGACCGACCGTTACGCCGCCAAGGCGAAAGAGCACAACGTCTGGATCCAGACCGGGACCTTCCTCGAAATCGACCGACGCTGGCCCCGGTCGGTCTTCAATACCACATGCCTGGTCGGCCCCGACGGGCTGCTTGCCAAATACCGAAAGGTCAACCCCTGGCTCCCCTGGGAGTTGCACACCAGCCCGGCGGACTTGCCCAAGTATCATGAGCCGATGTTCCCGGTCGTCGAGACTGAAATCGGTCGGATCGGCGCGGCGATCTGCTACGACTGGCTCTTCCCCGAGGCGATCCGCGCCCTTGCGCTCGGCGGAGCTGAGGTCTTGATTCGAGTCTCGGCATACATGGACCCCTGGGGTGCGACGCCCCCAATGGACTGGTGGACGCTTTTCAATCGGGCCCGAGCGGTCGAAAACCTGGCCTACGTGGTGGCCGCGAACCAGGGGGCAAGTGCCTCGAACTATCCCCCGTTTACCTGGCCCGGCGGTAGCATGGTCGTCGACTTCGACGGACGGATCCTGGCCCAAGCCGATCCCGGTCCCGGCGAAAAGATCGTCGTCGCGCCGATCGACATCGACTCGCTCCGCGCCGAGCGGGCTCGCCGCAGCGGGCATCAGATGCTCTCCCACCTCCGACTCCACGCCTATGCCCATTCGGTGTCTCATCCACAGGTTCCCACGTTTCCTCCCCCTCTGAAGCCGGATTCTCGCTAGCCAGAGGGAGGATGTCCGGCATCATTGACGGTGGGCGCAGCGACCTCACCTCGGGCCGCAGTCGCGTCAGCTCCTGTGGCCGGCCTCTCTTTGGCCGTCCGTATCGTGGCTCATCCGGATCGACTCACCCACCGTGGACGGTTCGCGTCTACTCGGCGCCAAATCGAACCGCTATCCTTGAGGTTCTTCCTGACCTCTTGCGAGAGAGCTTCATGCCTCATCGACCGCTCGGCCATCGTCCGTGGTCCCAGACCGTGTTCGTCCTGCTGGCGCTGGCATTCGGTTGCCACCGAGAGCCAGCGCCAACGCTCGGCCCCGTTGCAGGCTCGCCGAACGAACCGAACACCTCAGAGGCGGTCAAACCGAAGGCCGAGCCGCTCCGCGACGAAATCCCCTCGGCGGAGATGGATAAGGTCGTCGGAGAACACCTCCGCGGCCTCGGTCACATGGAGCGATACGAATACGACAAGGCGGCCGAAGCCTTTCGCGAGGTGCACGAGAGGGCCCCGGGTTGGATCCCGGGTTCGATCAACCTGGCGATCGCCTATCTGAACCAGACCGGCACTCAGGCGGAGGGGGCGAAAGCCGGCGGGGCGAGCCCGCGCGGAGAAGGGGAGGGGGCGGGCGGTCAGGTCGCCCCGACTCAGTTCGAGCGGGCCCTCGGGCTCCTGGATGGGGTCCTCACAAGGGCGCCGGGGAACCTCCACGCCCATTATTGCCGGGGCGTGATCCTCGAATACCTCGGCAAGCTCGCCGACGCCCATCGCGACTACACGTTCGTCGCCGAGCATGATCCGAACGATGCGCATGCTTGGTACAAGGTAGGGAGCACTCTCGCCGATCCCGAGGCCCCCGATCGCCCCGCCGGTCCGAAGCAGGCGAAGCAGCTCATCGAGATCTACACGAAGGCCCTCGAGCGGAATCCCTATCTCGTCAGCGCCCTGTACAAGCTCCAGTTCGCCTACGCCTGGGCGGGCGAGCGCGACAAGCAGAAGACGTTGCTCCAGCTCTGGCAACGTCTCAACCCGAAGAGCAACGCCGCCGGGCCCGGCGACACGGCCGAATCGTTCTATGGCGAGATGGGACGGTACGCGCAGGTCGTGAACCCGATCCCAACCGCGGCCCCCGCCGCCAAGCCAGGGATCCCTCCCCGCTTCGACGTCCCCAAGACGATCACCGTCGCACTCCCGACTGAGTGTCGCTGGGTTCAGCCCGACGACTTCACACGGTCGCTTGCCGTCGTCGGTCGAGCGAGGTCCCGCTTCGGGGCCGCGTCGGCAAGCCTCGACGCGGATGGCGACGGACGTCTAGACCTTTTCCTGGCCTCCGCTGTCCACGGCCCGGGCGGGGTCCGCGACGTGCTCTTACTCAACCGAGGCGAGGGCCGTTTCGAGGACGCCTCCGCCGCGTACGGCTTGCCGGCCTCCGGGGGCAGCCTCGGCGTCGCGGCGGCCGACTTCGACGCCGATCGTAGGATCGACCTCTTCCTCTCCGGGGTCGGAACAGCTCGACTTCTCCGGAATGTTGGCGGCCGATTCGAAGACGTCACAAAGGCCGCCGGTATCTCGGTGGACGCCTTGAGCCTCACCGCACGCTGGCTTGACCTCGACCAGGACGGCGACCTCGACCTCTATGTGGTCAACTACACGAGTCCGGACCATGCCGAGACGGCGTTCACCGAGACAAGGCCCCCCGGCACTCCCAATCAAGCGTTCCGCAACGACGGACAGCCCGCCGCGATCGCCGGCCGACCCAAGGACAACTGGGCCCCGCTCGGGGTGGCTACCGATGAGCTCGCGGCCAAGTCGGGACTTTCGATCGCCTTCACCGCCTGGCCTGAGGCCGAGGTCCTCAAGGGCGGATCCAGCCCTCACGTCGCCGTGGCCTCGCTCGACATCGACGAGGATCGAGACATCGACCTCGTTCTCGCGTCGGAAGGCAACCCGCCCCTCGTCGTGCTGAACGACCGACTCGGACGATTTCACGCCGCCGAGGCGAGGGGGATGGACGCGAAGGAGCCGATCTCAGGGATGCTCGTCACCGACCTCGATAAAGACGGTCGGACCGACGTCGTCGCCGTCTCCGCGACCGGACGAACCTCCCCGTGGCGGAACGTGACGGACCGGACCGCGGAAGCGGGCCGGACGTACTGGGAAGCTTGGCCGAGCAACGGAGTCGGTTGGACGAATGCCGTGGCCGCCGACCTCGACCTCGACACCTGGACCGACCTGGTCGGCATCTCGAGCAGGCCACTGTCGTCCTCTCCCTCATGGGCGAGGAATGACGGGAAGCGGCTGGAGACTTCTCCGCTGACCCTTGGACCAGGCGTCGACGAGGGCAAACCACTGTCGGGATTCGCACTGGCCGACTTCGCGGGAGACCCCTTGCCGGACTTGTTCCTGATTCAAGACGGGGCCGCCCCTCGGCTGGCGCGGAACCTCGGCAACGGCCAGCACTGGCTGTCGATCGACCTCTCCGGGCGTTGGAAGACATTCCCGGACCACATGAGGAGCAACTCCCATGGGACGGGGACTCGCCTGACGCTGGAAGGGCAGGGGTTGCTCGTGCCCTTCGATGCGTCCACGATTTACGCCGGACTCTCCCAGTCGGTCGGACCGTTCGTGCTGGGACTCGGGAAGGTCCCGACCGCCTCGCTCCTTCGCCTCCGATGGCCCGACGGGACGATGCAGTGCGAGTTGAACGTGGTCGCGGATAAGACGCTCTCTCTCGCCGAACATAATCGAAAGACGGGGAGCTGCCCGGTCCTTTTCACGTGGAACGGCGAACGTCTCGTCTGCCTGGGGGACTTCCTGGGAGGGGGTGGCCTGGGATACCTCGTCGCCCCGGGCGTCTACGGACAGCCCGACCGCGATGAGTCGGTCGCGATTGCGCCCGACCAGCTCAAGCCGGAGAACGGCGTCCTCCGACTCTCCGTCGTCGAGCCGATGGACGAAGTTGCCTATCTCGAGAAGCTCTCGCTGGATGTCATCGATCGGCCCCCGGGGGTATCCACAACTCCCGACGAGCGGTTCGCCCCCGAAGGGCCTCGGCCGACCGGCGAGGTCATCGCCTGGCGCGAGACGATCGACCCCGTGAAAGCGACCGACCTGCACGGCCGCGACGTCACCGAGACTTTGAAGGCCTGGGACCGCAAGTCGGTTGACGACTTTCGACGCCTGAACGGTTGGATCGGGTATGCCGAGGAGCACGGCATCATCCTCGATTTCGGCGATCGGCTCTCGCGGTTTCAACCGAACGACCCGCTGGTCCTCTGCCTCGCGGGTTGGGTCGAGTACCCGTATTCGCAAACGAACTACGCCGCGGCAACGGCGGGGGTGGCCTTGAAACCTCCGGCGATCGAGCGTCGCCGAGAGGACGGGACGTGGGAGGTGATCGAACCGAACGCGGGCTATCCCGCGGGGCTCCCTCGCATGATGACGGTCGATCTGACGGGGAAACTCCGGGGCTCGTCCTGTGTCCTCCGGATCCGAACGAACATGGAGTGCGCCTGGGACCAGGCGTTCCTGGCCGTCCGAGATCGGAGCCTGCCGATCCGCGTTTCGAGGCTTGCGGTTTCACGTGCCGTGCTCGGGGAGCGAGGTTATCTACGCGAATCCTCGCCCGATGGCCGCGCCCCGTTGCTTTACGACTACGAGCACGTCGACCCCGCCCCGTTGGCCAGGATGTCCGGGCGGCTCACTCGGTTCGGCGATGTGGCGACGCTCCTCAAGGCCGATGACGACCAGCTCTGCACCGTCGGGCCGGGTGACGAGGTTCGCCTCGAGTTTGATGCCGTCGCCGCCCCGAAGCTGCCGGAGGGATGGACGCGTTCCTACGTCCTCCGCTCCGTCGGCTACTGCAAGGACGCCGATCCGTTCACGGCCGCGAGCGACTCCGTCGAGCCTCTCCCCTGGCGAGGGATGCCCGCATACCCCTTCGGCCCCGAGGGCGAAAGGCCTCGAGACGCCGAGTATGACAGCTATCTGAAGGAGTATCAGACCCGGCCCGCGGGTGATCGTTGACTACCCCCCGTTCCATTCAAATGCTAGGGCCGTCTTGTTTCACGGGAAACATTGAGTAACGCTCGGTGGGCAATGCCCACCGGGTCGTCACTATGGCGAGGCATCGCGACTGACCTCACCAATAACCCGGCCATCCCGCCCTAGACCAAGAGGTCGACCAGGCCGAACACGAGCAGCCCCATGCTGATCGCGATGTTCACCTGGAAGAACGCGACGTTCACGCGTGTCAGGTCGTCGGGGCGGACGATCGCGTGCTCGTACCCCAGGAGGATCGACACCGCCGTGACGCCGACGAAGTACACGGCACCGAGGGGATAGGCGACACCCAGCGCGATGAGAGTCAACACCATCACGGCGTGGCAGGCCGCGGCCAATCGCAGCGCACCTTTCACACCCAACCTCGACGGGACGCTGTGCAGGCCCGCGGTGCGGTCGAAGTCGACGTCCTGGCATGCGTAGATGATGTCGAAGCCCGAGACCCAGAAGAGCACCGCCAGCCCGAGCAGAACCGGTGGCCAGGCAAGATCGCCGCGCAAGGCGATCCACGCCGCGATCGGCGCGAGCATCAGTGCCCCGCCGAGCCAGAAGTGGGCCAGGCTCGTGAACCGCTTCGCGAACGAATAGCCGAGGAGCCAGAGGAGCACCGGGACCGACAAATAGATCGGCCAGCGGTTCGGGAGGAACAGGAGCGTCGACGCGACGAATCCCACCGCACTCGCCACGGTAAAGATCGACACCGAGGCGACCGAGAGTTGTCCGCTGGGCAAGTGCCGCATCGCGGTCCTCGGATTCTTCGCATCGATCGAGCGATCGATGAGCCGGTTGAAGGCCATCGCCGCAGATCGGGCGGTCGCCATGCAGAGCAGGATCCCGAGCCAGTCTTGGGGGCGGCCATGCCAACCGTCGGGGGCATACGCGGCGAGAGCGGCGCCGAGGAGGGCGAAGGGGAGGGCGAACAGCGTATGGCTGAACTTGATCATCCCCAGGAGGTCATTCAGTCGGCCGAGCATCGCCGTGGCTCCCTACCAGTCGCGAGTTCTCTTCCAGCCGCTCGAAGTGGCGGGCCATGGTGGTGAAGGCCACGTCCCCGAGGGCGGGCCAGGCGCGGAATACTCCGCCAAGGAGTCGGAAGGGCCAAACCACCCTCCGGCGGACCGAGAGTCGCCGCTTCGGGGAGTCGATCAAGTCGACGATCCTGCGGGCCACGTCGTCGACCTGGGCCGACATCCACGGGGCAGGGGCGTCGAGCATCGGGTGATATTCCCCCCCCGGTCGAATCAGCCGCTCGATCGCGCTGAAGAATTCGGTGTGGACTGGTCCAGGCTCCACGAGGCAGACCTTGAGCCCTTTGTGGCGGAGCTCGCGGCGGAGCGCATCATTCCAGTAAGCCAGGCCCGCCTTGGTCGCACCATAAGCGCCAAGTGCCGAGTTGGGAACGCTGGTGATCGCCGAACCGATATTGATGATCGTCCCCGGACTCGCGAGCAGGTGGGGCAGGGCGGCCCTGGTGAGCAAGAGTGGCGCGACGAGGTTGACCTCGATCTGGCGGCGCAGCTCACTCGCGTCCGAGTCGGCGAACAGGGAGGGGAGGCCGAAGCCCGCGTTGTTGATCAGGACGTCGAGCCGGCCGAAACGCTCGACCACGTCCCCGATGATCTGGTCGGGGGCCGAAGGGTCGCTCAGATCGGCGGGGAAAGCCTCGACCTCGATCGAAGGTCGATCGGAGCCGCGGGCCTTGTCCTCGGCAAGCAACCTGTCGGCGAGCGTCTGGAGTCGGTCGCCACGCCTGGCCGTGAGGGCGAGGTGGTAGCCTCGACTCGCAAGCTCGAGGGCCAGGGCCGCCCCGATCCCGGCCGAGGCCCCGGTCACCAAGACGACTTTCGGTGGTGCGGCGGGGGACATCAAATCAGTCCTCTCCTCGGACACGGCCCCGGGTCTCGTCGAGCTCTCCCCGATGTCGAATCGGAGTCAGACCGAGACCGAGCCGATCGCGAATCCCTGCGACCTCGAGACAAGCCACGCTGAGTTGGCTTCGATCAAGGACGACGTCGACGACGGACGCATCGCTCATCCGACCGTCCCTCGGCCGGGCTTCACGCCCACGTAGAGGGTGGCGATGCCGAACGTCAAGGGATACTGGCGGAGTTCGGTCAGGCCTCGCTCGGCCATCAGGTCGAGCATCGCCTGGCCGTCGGGGAACTGGAGGACGCTGTTGGGCAGGTAGTCGTAGGCGTCGTACTGGTTCGGGGCGATCGCCTGGCCGACCCTGGGGAGGACGTGGCGGAAGAACCCCATGTAGATCCGGCCAAGCACCGGGCCTCGGGGCCTCGAGAACTCGAGGATCGCGACCTTACCGCCCGGCCGAGCGACCCGGATCATCTCGTCGAGGCCACCGGCCGTGTCGTTCACGTTGCGGAGGCCAAAAGCGACCGTCACGACCCCGAACGTGTCGCTGGGGAGGGGAAGCCTGAGCGTGTCCCCTTCGATCAAGGCAACCCGGCCTTCGGCGCCCGCCTTGCGGACCTTCTGGTTGCCGATACGGAGCATCTCGCGGCAGAAGTCGGAGCCGACGACCGGCGACTGCCCTCGGCTCGCCCGGTCGTAGGCAAGGGCGAGGTCGGCCGTCCCGGTGCAGCAGTCGAGGATCGGCACCCCCGGCTCCGGCGGGACCGTCCGCGTCGTGAAACTCCGCCAGAGCTTGTCGATGTTCAAGCTCAGGAGGTGGTTCATCAGGTCGTACTTGCCCGCGATCGACGTGAACATCGAGCGCACGCGCGTCGAGGACTTGTCAACCGGCACTTCGAGACGCAGGCGTTGCGAAGGTTCCGTCTCCGTGGACATTTCGATCCCTTTGCGGATCACGAGGGCAGGGCAGGGGGTACGCACCCCCCGGATCTTCATTGTATACGAGCCCACACCGCGCTTGTCCACGCGGACTGCCGGCTGAATCCTTGCCCGAGCTCGCCTTCACGAGTCTCAGGACCATGCCCCTTGGCGTTGCCGTGGGCGATTCCCTAGTCTGGAACGGCAACGGGCCGCGGGTAAGGCGGCGGTGGAGGAATGTCCTCGCGTCGACAACCTCCGCCTCGGATCGGATGGACACGGAAAGGGCTCGTCTCTCGCCATGGGCTATCGCACGCTGGCCGACTGTGTTGACGACCTTCGAGAACGCGGCGACCTCGTCGCGATCGACCGGGAGATCGACCCCTACCTCGAAGCCTCCGCCATCCAGCGCCGAGTCTTCGAGGCGCAGGGGCCTGCCCTCCTGTTCCCGAGGGTCAAGGGGACCGCCTTCCCGATGGTCGGGAACTTGTTCGGGACGATGGCGCGGACCCGGCTGATCTTCCGCGACACGCTCGATGCCGTCCGAAAGCTGGTCGAGGTGAAGGTCCGCCCTCCCGAAATCCTGAAGCGTCCCTGGCGATACCGAGGCCTCCCCGCCACGGCGCTCCACTTGCTTCCCATACGTGTCTCGCGGGGCCCGATCTTGGAAGGAACAACCACGGTCGACCGACTTCCCCAACTCCACTCGTGGCCGGGAGACGGGGGAGCGTTCGTGACATTGCCCCAGGTCTACACCGAGGATCCCGACCGTCCGGGCCTCGCACGGTCGAACCTCGGGATGTACCGGGTGCAGCTCACCGGCAACGACTACGTGACGAATCGCGAGGTCGGGCTGCACTACCAGATCCATCGAGGGATCGGAGTTCATCACGCGTCGGCGATCCGGAAGAACGAACCGCTGCGGGTGAACGTCTTCGTCGGCGGTCCCCCCGCCATGACCGTCGCCGCCGTGATGCCCTTGCCCGAGGGACTCCCCGAGCTCGCCTTCGCCGGGGCGTTGGGAGGTCGGCGCGTGCGCATGGTCATCGCGGCCAACGGGTTACCCATGCCGGCCGAGGCCGACTTCGTGATCTCGGGCACTGTCGACCCCGACCTAAGGAAGCCGGAAGGTCCGTTCGGGGACCACCTGGGATACTACAGCCTGACCCACGACTTCCCGGTGCTCCGAGTCGAGCGGGTGTACCACCGCCCCGGCGCGATCTGGCCGTTCACCTCGGTCGGAAGGCCTCCGCAGGAGGATACGTCCTTCGGCGACCTGATCCACGAGCTGACCGGCCCGCTCATCCCGACGGTCCTCCCCGGCGTCAAGGCCGTGAATGCCGTCGACGCCGCCGGCGTACACCCGCTTCTCCTGGCAATCGGCAGCGAGCGTTACGTCCCCTACGCCGACGTACGTCGCCCTCAGGAGATTCTGACCACCGCGAACGCGATTCTCGGCCAGGGGCAGATGTCCCTGGCGAAGTACCTCCTGATCGTCGCGAGCGAAGACGACCCGACGCTCGACATCCACGACATCCCCGCGTACTTCCGCCACGTCCTCGCGCGAGTCGACTGGACCAACGACCTCCATTTCCAGACCCGTACGACGATCGACACCCTCGACTACTCGGGGGACGGGTTGAATCAGGGGTCGAAGGTCGTGATCGCCGCGGCCGGTCCCCCGCGCCGGGGACTCCCGACGGAACTGCCCTCGGAGCTTCGGATCGCCGAGGGATTCCACTCCCCCAAGGTCGCCTTGCCGGGGATCCTCGCGGTTCAGGGCCCCCCCTACCGCACGGATGTCGAGGACCTGGAGCGTTTCTGCCGAAGCGTGTCGCCGGACGATCCTATTCGTCAATTCCCCCTGATCGTGCTCGTTGATGACAGCGAGTTCGTCGCACGTCGTGAGAAAAACTTCCTTTGGGTCACGTTCACCCGCTCGAATCCGGCGGCGGATATCAGTGGGGTCGACTCGTTCGTCTCACAGAAGCACTGGGGATGCCGGGGGCCGCTCGTCATCGACGCGAGGATCAAGCCGCACCACGCCCCTCCGCTCATCGACGACCCCGAAGTCGAGCGACGCGTCGACGCATTGGCGGCTCCCGGCGGTCCGCTCCACGGGGTCTATTGACGTCCGAAGGTCTGAGACGTGAAAGACGTACGGGGGATTGGAGTCGGGGTCGTCTTGGTGTAGCCTCAAGGTCTCGCACGCCGACGACCAGCCGCGCCTCGGCTCATTCCGACGGATTGCCACGCAGGACGCCTTGAATCGTCCCCAAAGTTGCCAGCCCAGAGAGGTCCGAACGATGGTGGGACGGACGAACTTCGCCCCCGGCTCCCCGGCCCTGGGTTACCTGCTCGGGCTCGCGCTCCTGTTGATCCCCGCGAGGGGCGCCGAACCGGACGCGAAGGAGCTCGAGTACTTCGAGTCCAAGGTGCGGCCGATCCTGGTCGAACGATGTTACTCGTGCCACTCGACTGAGGCGAAGAAGAGTCGAGGGAACCTCCTCCTCGACTCGAAGGATGGTTGGCAGAAGGGGGGGGATTCGGGACCCGCGATCGTCCCCGGCTCGCCCGACCAGAGCCCGATCGTCAAGGCAATCCGATACGACGACCCGGACCTCAAGATGCCCCCGAAGGGCAAGCTGGCGGAGGAGGAGATCGCCATCCTCGAGGCCTGGGTCAAACGAGGGGCCCACGACCCTCGGGCCAAGCCGGTGGCCGCCTCGGGAAAGCGAGTCATCGACATTGAGGGCGGGCGAAGCTTCTGGTCGTTCCAGCCCCTCTCCACCGCGCCCCTCCCAGTCGTGCGCGATCCATCGCGATGTTCGAACGACATCGATCGGTTCGTCCTCGCCGCGCTCGAGTCTCGAGGGATCGAGCCCAACCGGCCCTTGGCACGTCGACAGCTTATCCGCCGCGCCTCCTTCGATCTGGTCGGGCTCCCGCCGACGCCGGAGGAAGTCGAGGCGTTCGTGGCCGACTCGTCGGCCGACGCCTATGATCGACTCCTCGACCGACTGCTCGCCTCGCCCCACTACGGCGAGCGCTGGGGTCGACACTGGCTCGACCTCGCACGATTCGCCGAGAGTCACGGGTTCGAGCATGACACCGATCGCCCCTCGGCGTACCACTACCGCGACTTCGTGACCGAGGCCCTCAACCAGGATCTCCCCTTCAACACGTTCGTCACCTGGCAGCTCGCGGGCGACGAGGTCGCGCCCGAGAACCCCCTGGCCTTGAAGGCGACGGGCTTTCTGGCGGCGGGGGTCCACAGCACCCAGATCACGGCAAACCAGGTCGAGAAAGAGCGGTACGACGAGCTCGACGACATCGCGAGCACCATCGGGACCTCGATGCTCGGCCTGACGATCGGATGTGCTCGATGCCACGACCACAAGTACGACCCGATCCCCCAACGCGACTACTACCGTCTGGTCTCCACGTTCACGACGACCGTCCGCTCCGAGATCGAACTGATCGTCGACCCTTCGGGCCTCGATCGCGCACGAACCGCCTTCATTGAAGAGCACAAACCCTACGTCGCCGACCTCGCCCGGTTCGAGGCGGAGGTCCTCCCCGGTCGCCTCGAGACCTGGGAACGGGAACGCTCGGCGTCGACCGAACCCCCCGCCTGGTTGACCCTCGACTTGTCAAGCCGGACGTCCCAGGGAGGAGCGACCTTCTCGAAGCGCGTCGACGGCTCCTGGCTCGTCGGGGGCAAGAATCCCGACTTCGACACGTATACTCTGGTCGCCACCGCCTCCCCGATCGGAATCACGGCGATGCGTCTCGAGGTCCTCCCCGACCCCTCGCTCGTCCACGGAGGTCCGGGGCGTGCGGACAATGGCAACTTCGACCTCACCGACTTCCGCGTGATGGCCGCACCAAAGGACGGCTCGTCTCGTCCCGAGCCGGTTCGCCTGCGGAACGCCAGGGCGAGCTTCGAGCAACCGGGGCTCCCGATCAAGGCCGCCATCGATCGGGACAAGGCCTCCGGCTGGGCGATCGACCCCCAGTTTGGCAAACCCCAATCGGCGCTCTTCGAAGTCGACGGGGACCTGGGGCACCCCTCGGGGACGGTCCTCACCTTCGTCCTCGACTTCCGGGGAAACCGACGCCACGGGATCGGCCGGCTCCGGCTCTCGGTAACCAGCCTCCCTCGGTCGCTCGCCTCGTTGTACGGGGAGACGATCCCCATGGAGATCTGGTCCATCCTCGCCAGGCCCCGATCGGAGCGGTCGAAGGAGCAGGGCATCACCCTCCTCGATTGGTATCGAACGATCGATCCCCTCTGGCAGGCGAGGAGCAAGGCGGTCGAGGAGCACCTGGCGAAAGGGCCGAAGCCCAGGACGTCGAAGGCCCTGATCGCCAGCGAGGGTCTGCCCGCGGTCCGGCTCAACACACAGGGGGGGGACTTCCTCGAGAAGACCCACCTGTTGAAGCGGGGTGATCCCAATCAGAAGTTGGAGGAAGTGCTCCCCGGATATCTCCAGGTCCAGATGTCGAGCGCAGCGACGGAATCGCGCTGGAAGATCAACCCTCCCTCCGAGTCTCGGACCACGTTCCGACGCGCCTCGCTCGCCAACTGGCTCACCGATCCCAACGATGGCGCCGGTCGGCTCCTCGCCCGGGTGATCGTGAACCGGCTCTGGCAGCATCACATGGGACGTGGGATCGTCTCCACCCCCAGCGACTTCGGCGCCCAGGGGGAAAGGCCGACCCATCCCGAGCTGCTCGACTACCTCGCCGGCGAGTTGATCCGAGGAGGTTGGCGACTGAAGCCGATCCATAAGCGGATCATGTCGTCGGCCGTCTACCGCCAAGAGGCTCGAATCGACCCGGTGAAGTTGAAGCTCGACCCGGAGAATCGTCTCCTCTGGCGGCAAGAACGCCGGAGGCTCGAAGCCGAGATCATCCGGGATGCCATGCTCGCGGTCTCGGGCCAGCTCGACCCGACCTTGTACGGACCGGGGACCCTCGATCCGAATCAAAGGCGGCGCAGCCTCTACTTTACCGTGAAGCGGAGCCAGTTGATCCCGATGATGACGCTGTTCGATGCGCCGGACACACTCCAGGGGATCGGTGTGCGTGCCACGACCACCGTCGCCCCCCAGTCACTCCTCCTCCTGAACAGCACAATCGTCCGGGGATGGGCCGAGGGATTCGCCTCGAGGATCGCCCGGAGCTCCGGGGGATCCACCGAGGAGATCATCCGCTCGGGCTATGGGATCGCCCTGGGCCGCCCCCCGGCTCCGGGAGAAGCGCAGGATGCACGGGCCTTCCTCGACCGCCAGGCCAAGCTCCACCGAAAGGGCGGGGGAGGTGACCCGGAAGAATTGGCCCTCAGAGACTTCGCCCAGGTGTTGTTGAGCCTCAACGAGTTCTTCTACGTCGAGTGAGTCCGCCGATCGGCTCCGCGCCTGGAGATTGAACGATGCCTCGAATCCCCCACGCATTCGCGACCCCGAGCCCGACGTTCCGAACGCGCCGAGAGTTCCTCCGCCGGACGGGGTCGGGGCTCGGTATGCTTGCCCTGTCGGGTTTGCTCGACGCCGAAGCCACGCTCCGATCGGCCTCGGCCGGGGAATCCGACCGGGCGCTACATCCCCTGGCCCCGAAGTCCGGCCACTTCGCGACCGGGGCCAAGTCGGTCATCTGGCTGTTCCTGAACGGGGGGCCGAGCCAGGTTGATACCTGGGACTACAAGCCGGAGCTCGAGAAGCGGCACGGCCAGGAGCTTCCCGGCTTCGACAAGAACACCGGGTTCTTCACCGGGCAGGTCGGCCCGCTGATGAAGTCTCCGTTCCGATTCCGTCGGCACGGCGAGTCCGGGGCGTGGGTCTCGGAGATCTTCCCGAACCTCGCCCGCCACGTCGACGAGATGGCGTTCCTCCACGCCTGCCATACCGAGACCAACAACCACTCCCCCGCGCTCTTCGAGATCAACACGGGGATGAGCCGTATGGGCTTCCCCTGCGTCGGTTCCTGGGTCACTTACGGGCTCGGCACGGAGAACCAGAACCTCCCCGGCTTCGTCGTGATGTACGATACCCTGGGACGCGGACTCCCCAAGGGCCACGCCCTGAACTGGGGTCCGGGATTCCTGCCGGGCATTTATCAAGGGACGGCCTTGAACCCACAAGGCGTGCCGATCGACAACCTGACCCGCCTGCCCGAGGTCTCCGCGGACGAGCAGCGGTCGCAACTCGACCTGATCGCGCGGCTCAACGGCCGATACCAGGAGGAGAACCCCGACGAGGTCGCGCTCGCCGCCCGGATCGAGTCGTTCGAGCTCGCCTACCGGATGCAGATGTCCGCCCCCGAGGCGCTCGACCTCGACCGAGAGTCGAACGCGACGCGAACCCTCTACGGCCTCGACGACCCGAAGTGTGGCCACTTCGCCAAGCAGTGCCTCATGGCGCGCAGGATGGTCGAACGTGGCGTCCGTTTCGTCCAGATCTACAGCGGCGGGATGGAGAACGAGCGGAGCTGGGATGGCCACACCGACATCGTTTCGAACCACGGCGGCTTCGCCCTCGAGACCGACCAGCCGATCGCCGCCCTCCTGACCGACCTGAAAGGCCGAGGCCTACTCGACTCGACGCTCGTCGTCTGCAACGGTGAGTTCGGCCGGCTTCCGATCGTCCAGAAGGGGGGGACGGGTCGCGACCACAACCCGCATGCGTTCACGACCTGGATGGCCGGCGGCGGTGTGAAGCCGGCCGTTCACCACGGCGAGACCGACGAGTTCGGGCACAAGGCGGTCGTCGACCGCGTGAGCGTCAACGACCTCCACGCCACGATCCTCCACCTCCTAGGGATCGACCACACCCGACTCACCTACCGCTTCAACGGTCGAGACTTCCGCCTCACCGACGTCGCCGGCCAGGTGGTGAAGGCCGTCGTGGCCTGAACTTCGCGAGTCTCGGCCCGTTCACGTGTTGACCAGTCGCGACTCCCCGCGGACCATCTGGCGGGTCATGATCGCGAAATGCGTGTGCATGACGCATTTGAACGCGAACTGGAAGAGGTAGCGCGGGGGACGGCCCGAGGTCAGCAGCTTCCGCAACGTCTTCGCGTAGACGTGGCGGTAGGGTTTCGACCGAGGGTCGAGGAAGACCCGGACGAGGATCCCGATCGCCGCCAGGATCGTGAGCGTCTGGTTCGCCGCGTACTTGAGCGGCCGGTGCCGACGGAGCCATTCCATCTTCGCCGTACCGAGGGGGAGCTTCCCCTCGATGAAGAGCTCGTCGAACCGTTCGAAGTAGTTTTCGGCGTCGTAGAGCCGGTCCATAAGGTCGAGCCAGCCGTCGCGCATCGCCTCGCGGGACATGAGCAGGGGGATGACGTTCGTCGCGATGTTAGGGTCGTCGGCGGCGGCATTGTCGAGTCGGCCCGCGGCCTCGAGCCGTTCGTAGAGCGGGGTCTTCGGGATCGCCGAGAGCATCCCGGCCATCGCCCCGATGATCTTCGCGCGGCTGAGGAATTCGAACTGGCGGTCGAAGATCGTCTCGTCGTCCTGGTCGAAGCCGACGATCATCCCCGCGTAGACCTCGAGACCGGCGGCCTGGACCTTGTGGACTCGGTCCAAGAGGCTGCCGCGCACGTTCTGATACTTCTTGGTCTCGCGGAGCGCCTCTTCATCCGGGCTCTCGATCCCGATGAAGACCGCGACCATCCCGGCCTCGGCCATCAAGCGGAGGAGCTCGTCATCCTCGGCCAGGTCCAGCGACGCCTCGGTGAAGAAGGCGAGGGGATACCCGTGCCGATGCTGCCAGTCGACGATCGCGCGAAGCAGGACCTTGGCCGCCTTCTTGTTGCCGATAAAATTGTCGTCGACGAGGAAGATCACCCGAGCGCCGAGGCGGTGTTGCGCCTCGATCTCCGCGATGACCTGGTCGGCCGTCTTGAGTCGAGGGCGCCGGCCGAAGATCACGATGATGTCGCAGAACTCGCACTGGAACGGGCACCCGCGCGAGGTCTGGATGCATCCCATCGAGTATTCGCGAAAAGGGACGAGGTCGTAGCGGGGGAGGGGGACCTTCGTCATGTCGGATTTTTCGGCCTGTTCGTAGCGGCGTTGCCATTCACCCCGTTTCCAGTCCTCCAGGAACTTCGGCCAGGTTTCTTCCGCCTCGCCGATGAAGATCACGTCGACAAGGCCATCAAACCAATTCTCGGCGACGGTGATCCAGGGGCCTCCCACGACAACGAAGATGTCACGGGCCTGTAACTCCAGGAGGATGTCGCGCATCCGGTCGCGCTGGACGGTCATCCCTGTCAGCCCGACGATGTCGAACCCGCGGAGTGCGTCGAAGTCGATCTCCTCGATATTTTCATCGATCAGGACGACTTCATGCTCTTCGGAGGTCAGGCCCGCGATTGTTGGCAGGGCCAGGACCGGCATGTTGGCCTTCTTACCGAGCAAGGGAAGGCCATGATTGAGCCCCCAGAACGAGGTCGGGAATCGCGGGTTGATCAGGCAAATCCTAGCCATCGAATAAGAGCCTCAGCCTGGAGGAACCGGATCGGACCCGACGCAACACGAGTGAGGAACTCACCCTAAGGAGGGAGCGTGAGGTTATCATCGCCTCTGCCACGCCACAATAGGAAGGTGATCGCAATCCGGCCGACTTCGCCGTCGCAAATCCGATGGGTCGGCAATCAAGGGCATGAGCGTCGAGTTTGAGGCACATCCTCAACCCCTCCGCAACCATGGCCATGTTCAAAGGAATCGGTATGGATACGACCGGAGCCTCGCAGCTCTTCCGACACCTCGACCGTGAGCTCTGGCTCGTGACCTCGGCCTCCGGGGGCCGACGTGGAGGTTTGATCGCGACGTTCGTCAGCCAGGCGTCGCTCCCCCCTCGACTTCCTCGAGTCGTGATCGGGATCGCCAAGCAACATCACACAGGGAGGCTGATCGAGCGGAGTGGGGCCTTCGCGCTCCACCTCATCGCCCCGGAACGGATCGACTGGGTCTGGCGATTCGGGCTCCAGTCCGGCCGGGACGTGACCGACAAGTTCGCCGGTCTCTCGCCGAAATCCGGCGCGACGGGCTCCCCCCTGTTCGAGGAAGCCCCAGGTTGGCTCGACTGCCGGGTCGAGTCGACCACCGACACCGGCGATCGGACGATCTTCCTCGCCGAAGTCGTCGATTCACGGTTCGAACCTAGACCGTTTTTGACCACGAAGGAGATGATCGCACGAGCCCCGGAGGACCGGCGGGACGAGTTGCGACGCCAGATCGATAGGGATGTCGAGGTCGATACCAGGGCCATCGAGATCTGGCGGAGCGGTCGAGGTCCGAAGCAGGGCAGGTGATCGGGAGGACGTCAGTACCGCCAAGGGGAGACGGCGAGCTCTTCGACCCATGAGATCGGGCAAGCATTCCGGTCCCAAACCCTGTTCACGTTTCAGCCCATGAGTCCATGCATTTGTCGGACGACCTCGGCCGAGTTCGACTCGAGTTCGGACCGGGCCCAGCTTACGGTCCCTCGAGATCTCGCAACTCAGGGAACAGTTCGAGCAGCCTCATGTTCAAGAAGTCACTCATTGGTCTGGATCTCTCCTCGAACCGTTCCAGTTTCTCTTGCACGGCGGCCTGCCGCTTCTCGACCGCATTAACACCGTCGGTCAGATCGCGCACGCCCCCGCCGACCCCCGTTGGGGTCCGCTCGGCGCGGATCGCCATGAGTGCCTCGAAGAAAGCCGGCAACCGCCCGGGGTCGACCAACATCTCTTCTCGAGAAACCCCGGCGAGCCTGAATAGCCGGGCGTGAAAGCCGTTGACGAAAGTTCCCCAGCGAGGCCACTGGAGCGGATTCTTACCGAGGCGATTGTAGTAATGAGTCAGCGTCACCCGACACCGATTCTCCGGCTCTTCGTCGCCATTGTAAACTCGGAACATAACGTCATAACTTCGGGGCTTCCTCTCATCGAGCGAGGCATCAAGCGAGGTTTCGAGTAGACGACAACCTTGCCGATACTTGCCCGTGAAGTAGAGGAGTGGAATGTCGTGAAACTGGAACCAGTTCAGTTCACGGATCGACCATGCCCGTCGATCGAGGTCAATTTTTCGCCCGAAGACGCACTCTTCCCATCGCCGGAGCAGTCGCCAAGCCGAAGGGTACTGCCCAAGTGCACACGGCGCGTCGATCTCGAACGAATAGGTGAAAAGGCCCGCGTCCCGGCCCGGACCACGAGCAGCGTGGCGCCGGATCTCCCGGCATGCCGCAACGACACGCTCGTGCGAACCACTCCGACTCAATCGAGCGAGGTAGAGTAGGTATAATCGGGGCGTGTCTTCATTGATTCGCCACAGATCGGTGAGACGCATAGGAATCAAACTCGAGAAGGCGATGCAGGTTTCCGATCGTCGAGTCGACCCCAGCCAGCTAGAGGCGTCCCCTGCACCAAGGAGCCGGCCACCTACGATATTTCACCACTACTATTCATAATATGAATTATAAAGCGTTAGATATTCTGAAATTTACACGATATAATTAAAATCGTTTCATCGCGTTATCACAATTTAACTTACCACGCATTTATTTAATTTCATATTTCCGTCGGTTCGTCGAAATGGATAGTCTCGATCCACCCCGACAACTCAGGCTTGGGGCAAGCGAGGCAGGCCTTCGAAGAGGATCTCGCCGTCGGGAGCTACGACCCGGATTTCCTTAAAGCGGGCGGTTGAGTCCCAGGTCGAGAGCCCGACTCTGCCGATCCGGAATCGGTCGTCCTTACCGTGAAATTCCTCCCGACCATCGACATAGCAACGAAAGTCCGCCTTTCGGACCTCGATCCTGACATGGAACCAGCGGTCGAACTCTCGCTTCATCGGCAGGAAGAACCCGTTGTGACGGCCCCAGTTCCCGTTGATGTCGAAGGAGAGATCGTCTCCCGTGTTATGATAGTTCCCGAGTGCGAAGGCGTACGTGGTGGGCCTCTCCCCGCCGGAGTGATGGAAGAGCCCTTTGAACAGGTGAGTGCCGTGGGTCGCCTTACCTTTGAATTCGAAGTCGTAATCCGACCAGAATGGGCTGCCGAAAAGCAGAATGGCTCCCCTTAACTTCAACCGTTCGGACTGGACCAATTCGTCGCCCTCGATCGCCCATCTTCCGGCGCGAATCGTCGCCGGGAAGTCGTCGCGGACGAGCGAGGTTCGGGGCAAGGGGGTCGCGACCCTGGCGTCCCGGCCCTCTCCGACCGGACGTCTCATCCCCACACTGGATTTCCGATCAAATTCCTCGACAACAAGATCCTTGACATGCAGATTCGTATACGCTTCGCAATAAAGGCCGATGCGTACCGGTTCGAGTCCCCCATTGGGCTCGTTGTAGGCCGCGACTTCTTTGCCATTGACCAAGGTGGTGAGGCGGTTCCTGGAGTAGACCAGTTCGATTTCCGCCCAATCTCCGAATTTGATCGAACCCGACCTGGCCGGGATCGTGACGTCGGGGCCGACGAGCTGACCTCGAATGATGCTGCCGACCGGCAACCGCTGATTGCCCTCGATCGAAGGGGTACCGATTACGACGCGATAGGTCGCCTCTTCGGGATTCTCGCCGACGCCCCTCCCTCTCGAGTAGAGTGCGATCGACTTGTCTCTTCGATCGGAGTTCAAGAACTTCATTCGCATCCGGAAGTTCGCGAAGTTGGCGCGGTCGGTCCTCAACAAGGCGTAGGCCCGATCCTCATCGCCTCCCTTCCCGATGAGAATCCCGTCCTCGACAAACCATCCACTGCCATTGGGCTGATCATCTCCCCAACCTTCCGTGTTCTTCCCGTTGAAGAGGGGGGTAAACCCATTGGGTACCTCGGTCGGGGTGAGCTTCGGGGTTTCCCGTATCGCCGGCCGTAGTTCGGCCTCCAAAGGAGTCACCCCCTCGGCGTCCGGGGCTTGAGCGAGCGGCTTGACGATCAGGCCCGGTTCTCCAGGTTTGCCCCCTAGATCCACCTTCGCCTCCTCGGCCCGCCGCACGATGGCTTTCTCGCCGACGATGGGGACGCCCGCGTTTGCCGGGGATGTTTTCGGGGCGGTCGAGGGGCCACGAGAGGTCAACACGAGAATCCCGAGCAGGAGGACACTAAAAGTGGTGCCCGCGATGGCGAGGATTGCCGCCCAATTCGAGTTCTTGCGACGGTGGAGAGCCTGCGTGAGCGAGGACTCGGGCAACGTCCCTGGAACGTCTCGTTCGCTCGTGTCGATCAAGTGAGACCAAGGCGTCTTGGAGTCCTCCACAACGGTCTTTGTCTGATGCGGGATTGGTTCGGAGGGCGGCTTGGCTCGCGGTTCGGCACGATTCGGAGAGGTTTTCTTGGACCTCAAGGGTTGGGGATTACGGCTTGCTCGGGGGTCCTGTGCGGTCGTCCGACCCGTCCCGGCTCCGCCGACCGCAGGCTTCCTGAAAAAGGGGGTCAGAGCTTTGGCCACCTCGTCGGGGGTCTGGAAGCGTCGCGACCGTTCTTTCGTCAGCATCTTGGCGACAAGCGATGCAAGCTCGGCGGGGACCTCGGGCCGGATGAGATTCAGGGGGCTTGCTTCTCGAGAGATATGGGATTGGTAGATGTCATAGAGCGACTTGGCCAGGAAGGGGGGACGGCCGGTCAGGAGGTAATACATCGTCCCTCCCAAGCTATAGATGTCCGCCCGAATGTCGACGTTCGTCGCGTTGAGGATCTGCTCGGGCGCGATGTAGTCCGGAGTGCCGAGAGCCTGGCCCTCGTGCGTCAAGGTCGTGTCGAGCGAACCCTCACGGTTGGCCTTCGCCAGCCCGAAATCCAGGATCTTGATGAGTCGACGCTTGCCGTCATGGGTGAGCATCAGGTTCTGGGGCTTGATGTCCCGGTGGACGGTCCCTCGCTCGAAGGCGTGCTGGAGCCCGAGCGACACCTGGTAGGCAAAGTGGGCGGCGTGCTCGACCGAGAGCGGCCCTTTGGCCTGGACCAACCGCGCGAGGTCGAGGCCTTCGACATACTCCATCGAGAACACCAACCCGCCTTCGATGCGAAACGCAGTGTAGGCCGTGACGATGTTGGGATGGCGAAGGTTGGCAACCGCCCGAATCTCGCGTTGGAAGCGTTCCAGCACCCCTGGACGCTCCATGACCTTCTGGTTGATGACCTTGAGAACCTCATCTCGACCCATCATGAGGTTCTGGGCCAAATACACGACCCCCATCCCACCCCGGCCAAGCTCCTTCCGGATCCGATAATCGAGGTGCGACGCCAGCCCAGGCGGGAGGGAATCGACCGGAGGTGGAGCGGGTTCTCCTTGGAGCGACCGAGACGTAGGCGTGATCTCGAGTTCACCACGACTCAAGGTCGTATCGCCAGGGGAGAGCCCAGCCTCTCGGAGCCGGCCGAGGAACGTGTCATGCGACAACCCGATTACCCGGCTCCGGCACTCTTCGCACCGCTCCAGATGCCCGTGGATCGAGCTCGCGAGGCTCTCGTCGAGCCTTCCAAGCCCATACTCGGCCAGGTCTCGATCACTCGGGTGCGAAGTCTTGAGATCGTCCATCGGACAACATTCCCGGGCGGGTTGTCGGAAGGCCTCGCAAACTCTCTCGAAGAGAGGTGAGCCAGGGTTGGGCGTAAACCTTCCACCTCGGTTTTAACAGCGATCCGACTTTGGGGCCAAACCTAGCCACGGCAGAAACGCAGATAATCCAAGACAAATTGATCGGCAGACGACACGAAATCGCCAAGAATGGAATCGCAAAGGTATCTTACTCCATCCGTGTCGACCTGGGGCATCTGCGGATCGTCTACTGGCTCTTTCTCCAAGCCCGATGTTGGGTCGTTGGATTCCAATCAATCATATGAGATCCGGCGAAGAACCGAGGGACTGAAGTCAAGGTACAGTCAGTACAAATGAGTTGAGAGAGGCCGACGTTTTCACCCCCGTTTTCACGTGCCCTCCGCGAACGATCTCGCCTTTTTTCTCCTACCCCCTCCCAACGCGATATGTGGGTCATGGCGGGAACAGCTTTGGACCACGGTTTTGCCGTCGGGCTCTGGTACATTCCGTCTTCGCCAGCGACCTTCGCGAATCGAGCTCGGTGGTCATCGCCAGCGAAGGTAGGCGACGTGGACGAGTGACTGGTCCTGCCCTCATGAAGGAGTCCTCCATGAAACCGTGCCGACGTCTGTTGGGCATCGCGATCGGCCTTGCCGTCCTCATGATCTCTCCCGCGCGAGCTGCGGAGCCGCCATTCGACCTGGTCATTCGCAACGGGAAGGTCGTTGACGGGACCGGCAATCCCTGGTTCCGGGGAGAAGTCGCCATCCGAGGGGACCGGGTCGTGGCCGTCGGCCGCGCAATTACCGGCGAGGCCAGGCGCGTGATCGACGCCAAGGGGATGGTCATCGCCCCCGGCTTCATCGATATGCATTCGCACTCCGACCTCCTCCTCCTCGAAGACGGGAACGCCCAGAGCAAGGTCCGTCAGGGAGTGACGACGGAGGTGATCGGGGAAGGGGGATCGGCCGGCCCATCGAAGACACCCGAGACGGCGATCGTCGGGGGAAAGCCGGTCGAGTGGAAGACGCTCGGGGGCTACTTCGAAACCCTGGAACATGCGGGGATCGCCGTGAACGTCGCCTCGTACGTGGGGCTCGACACCGTCTGGCAGATGGCGATGGGGGACTCCTTCGAGCGTCCGACCTCTTCGCAGATGGACACGATGAAGGCAGTCGTGGACCAGGCGATGACAGAGGGGGCCTTCGGACTCTCGAGCCAGCTCGCGATGCCCCCGGGCTCGCTCGCGACGACGGATGACATCGTCGAGCTCGGAAAGGTCGTCGCCAGGCATCACGGCCTCTTCTCGTCACACATCCGCAACGAGGGGACGGGTGTGCTCGACGCCGTGAAGGAGGCGATCGCGGTCGGAGAACGGGCGGGTATTCCCGTCGACGTCATCCACGTCAAGATCGCCGACCAGAGGTCGTGGGGCCGGATGAATGAAATCATCGCGTTGATCGAGGACGCCCGGAAACGTGGCGTCGACGTCCAGACGAACGTCTATCCGTACACTCGAGGCAACAACAACCTCGCGAGCATCATCCCCCCTTGGGCCCACGAGGGAGGCACCGCTCGAATGCTCGAACGGCTGAAGGATCCTGCGCTCCGTCCTCGCCTGAAGACCGACATTCGGGAGGGGATTCCGGGCTGGTACAACCACTACACCGCGGTCGGGGGCGACTGGCGTCGGATGCTCGTCAATGGCGGTGGGAAGTACGGGGGGCTCACGATGGATCGGGTCATCCAGGACTGGAGCCGAGGGAAAACCCTGACCCCCGACCCCCTCGACGTTCTCTTCGACGTCCTGAGCGAGCAGCAAGGGTCAATCCCCACGATCTATGAGCATCATACCCAGAAGGACATGACCCTGGCGCTCGCGCAACCGTGGTGCTCGATCGGCTCGGACGGCTCGGCCTACGCCATCGAGGGGCCGCTTCGCCGAGGCTATCCCCACCCTCGCAGCTTCGGGACCTTCCCGAGAGTGCTGGGCGTCTACGTCCGAGAGCGAGGGGTGATCCGGCTCGAGGATGCGGTCCGCAAGATGACGTCGCTGAACGCGTCGAAGCTTGGGATCACGGATCGGGGGCTACTCCGCGCGGGACAATACGCCGACGTGGTCGTGTTTGATCCCGACCGGATCCTCGACCATTCCACGTACGAAGATCCGTTCCGATACAGCGAAGGGGTCGAGTTCCTCGTCGTCAACGGCCGGATCGTCCTCGAGCAAGGCCGCCACACGGGGGCTCGGTCAGGGCGTGTCGTCCGCCACGGGGGCTGAATCCCGCCCCAATCAGCTGTTGACGCTTCATGACAACGACCCGACATCGGGCTGGAATCGGCCACAGATTGAGGATGGAGATTTTTCAGCCACGGATGAAACACGGATGGAACACGGATAAATCGAGAGATCAGAGAATTTATCAACAGATGACGCAGATGGGCTCAGGCAGGAAATTCAATAAAATTTTCAAATTTATTGAATAAATCATTTGTTCCCATCTGCGTCACCTGTTGATCGTTTTTATTCTTGATTTATCCGTGTTCCATCCGTGTTTCATCCGTGGCTAAAAAAACCTTTGCTCGACCTGGGGCGGACCCGAACGCCGTGCCCGGCCGTTGCTTAAAAATAATCGGCGACGGATTCGGCCGACGCCCGCGCCGTGGCGGGGCTGGGATTGTGCGGAGACGAGTTGGGGCCCTTGGGTGGATCCTGGAGCGCGAAGCGCTGGACTTGCCAGGGGCCCGGTGCTTTGGGCCAGGTGAGGTAACGGAGCCACCGATTGTCGAGCGAGAAGGAAGGGGGAGTGGCGACGCATTGTTTGCAAATCGTCCGAGACTCGGCGGTGACGACCGAGGGAACACCTGAGTCCGCTTCGAGTTCGATCGGAGCGACCTTCAATGTCCATTGGGACCTCGGCTCGCTCGACCGACGGTCGAGGTAGGCGAGGAGGAGACGCCCCGACCGGTCCGTCCCGATTGTGGGACAGCGTTCCGTCGTCAGCCCATCGTCCGGCACGTTCGGACGGGTCAGCCGGCCCGCGGCAACGATCTTGGTGTATTCGGGGTTGAGTTCGAGCCACCAGATCTGATCACGCTCGAGGTGGGCGACCCCGCCGAAGGTAGAGCGAGGGCTCAACGAGGCGAGGATCCGTCCTTTCAAGCGAGGGTCGGACGGCCAGAAGAGGTCACCGCGGAACAGACCATCGGAACCGAGGACATCGTCTCCCCAACGAACGGGCGTCGGCCGCAACTCGCTCCGACGATTCGGCCGACCCTCGAACTCCAACCGGGCGAGGTTGGACCGAGAATCAACGTAGAGGATCCGGGCGGAGCGGTCCGGGAACCAGCAAGGACGCCCGGCCGGCAGGATTTCCATGGCGAGTTGATCGAGCAAGCTACCATCGGGCAGCGAAGCCCGGACCAGTGTCGGTTCGGTGGCCCCGCCCTGGAGAAGGCCCGAGAGGACCCCGACGATCTGAGTTCGCCCGCGCTCGTCGCGCCAGGGGGAACCGCTGGCGTGGCTCAGATCCATCCCCACCCTCGACGCTAACGGATCCATCTTTCCCGTCTCCGGGTCGAACACCACCGTCTTCGGAGGCGTCAGGTCCGGGATCGTCTCCGGCCCGAGGATGAGCGGGGCCGTGGCCGAAGCCCTGGCCGAGGGGGCGGGCGGATTGATCCGGGAGAGGAGTACAGCAAGGATCGTGACCAACAACGCCAATTTCGCCAGGACTCCGCACGCCCCGCGGACGACCGTCGCGACGCGAGTGCAGGAGTACGGACTCATTCTCGCGTGTGGAACCACTCGAGTTCGTTCCCTTCGTAGAGCGCGCATAACGTCGTACCTCGGCTCGGAGAATCGTGAATTCCCTGCTCGTCGTGGCTCGGCGCGTACCGCGAACCTGGCCTCTCACGGATCAACGACGACCCTTGGGGACTTCCATCAATCGACGTCCATACCGCCGGGACCGGCCGCGCGCCTACACCACGAGGATGGGTCGCGATCGGGTCACCGCTCGATCCCTCGAATCCAAGACATCTCCCGACAGATTACGCTCTCATCGACGTTATCTTAGAGTCGTTCGGTTCCGATTCCGAAATATCAAATCCGGGTCCTAGGATCGCATGCTTCGGGATGCGAGATCCTGGACATAGATCATCCATCTCAACTCATCTCATCTCATCATTGAAGTGAAAACCAACGGGTGTGGAGAGCTTCGGCCGTCGGAGAGGGCGCGGCCGGACTTCCCAGGAATTGGGGGATGCTCATTCACTCTCCTCCGATCGAGCCTTGGAGTCAAGTGGCATGTTCGCACGCCTCCACCCAACCTCCATCCTAATAGTGTCGCGAGGGTTTCGATGTCATCCAATTTTTTCCCCAACCACCCAAAATCGGTCTTACAAACCGAGGCCGAAGACGATCCGCAGATCAACTCCGTCGAATTGAGGAAGATGACCGTTTTCATCTGAACCCCTCCGCGGATACACTCGCCTTGTCTCGTCCGTTCCCCATTCGGGGCTGACTTCGCCCGACGTCGGGGCGTGGATTCTCTCGCGATCGCATGGAAATGCGGCCCTTGGCGAAGGGTTGGCGTTCGGTATTGGCATCCGGAGCTTTTCAAAGCTTTGCCAACTAGACATCTCCCTGCTCGGCGGCCCTTGACGCGATCACTCGCTCCCTCGCCACCAAACAATCGTTCGACCTGATCCTGTCCGATGCCGGGATGCCGGGTGTCGAGGGATTCGACCTTGTCCGCTTATTTAAGCAAGAGTCCCACTCCACCGGCCTGACGGTTGCGAATCTCTCGCCCGGCGTGAGCGATCGACGCGGTGTGTTGTCGGGACCTGAGAGTGAGGAGCTTTCTCGTGGAGCCGATTCGCCCCTCGGAGTTGGAGGACGCCAAGGCGTCGTCGATGGACACAACCCGGTCGGACGACTCGGCAACGGCCGAATCCCCTCCCGGTCGAGCGATTCCTCCCGTCCGCCCCGCGCGGATCCTGATCGCCGAGGACAACATGGTGAACCAAAAACTGGCGAGGTTGATGCTCGAGCAGCATGGGCATCAGGTCGTCGTCGTCAACGACGGGGCCCAGGCGCTCGAGCGGTTGGAGGCCGAGCCGTTCGACCTCGTGCTGATGGACGTCCAGATGCCAGTGATGGACGGATTCCAGGTCACCGCGGCGATCCGGGGGCGTGAGGCCGGGACGGGCCGACACATGCCGGTGATCGCGATCACGGCGGGCTCGACGAAGGGAGATCGCGAGCGTTGTCTAAACGGCGGATTCGACGACTACATCCCCAAGCCCGTCCACTGGCCGACATTCATGGACATCCTCGAGAGGCATTCACGCCAACCCGCCGAATCCGAATCGGTGTCCGACACGGAGGGGCTGTCTCGGACGATTCTTGACCTCGACTCGGCGTTGGCGAACCTCAACAGCAATCGCGAGATTCTCCGGGAGATTACGGAGATGTTCCTCGACGATGCGCCTGGGATGATCCAGGGGCTCGCCGAGGCGATCGATCGGGGTGACGCGAAAGCACTCCGACTTGGGGCCCATACGCTGAAAGGGTCGGTATCGATCCTCGGGGGCCTGGCCGCGACGATCGTGGTCGCCCGGCTCGAGGAGATCGGTCGCACCGGCGACCTCGCCGAGGCCGAGGTCGCTCTCGCTCGCGTTCGACTTAGCCTGGAACAGATCCGGCCCGCGCTGATGAGCCTGGTCGGTCGGGACGACGCCGAAGCTCCCAAGTCCTGAACGCCCGCCTCAAGTCGTCAACGGCGCCAGGCGTCCCGGAGCGCCGACGCCGCATCGAGGAGCGCCGTCCGGCCGTCGTCGAGGATCCCGGCCATCTGGACGAAGCCGTGGATCATCCCGTGATAGCGCCGAAGCTCGACCGAGACCCCGGCCTCTTCCAGGCGCCCGGCATAGGCTTCGGCCTCGTCGCGAAGCGGGTCGAACTCCGCCGAGAGGATCCAGGCGGGAGGAAGTCCGCCGAGGTCTTTCGCCCGAGACGGGGAGGCCAGGGGGTTCTCCCGGTCATCGACGTTCGCGAGGTACCGGCTCCAGTACCACGCCATCGTCGACCGCGTCAGCCCGTACCCCTGGGCGAATTCACGGTACGACGGGGTGTCGAGGGTCGCGTCGATCACCGGATAGATCAACAACTGAAATCCGATCCGAAGGTCCCCGCGATCCCTGGCGAGCAGGGCGACGGCCGTCGCCAGGTTGCCCCCGGCGCTATCGCCACCGACCGCGATCTCATCAGGGTTCACGCCGAGCGACTCGGCATTCTCGACGACATACTTCGAGGCGGCGTAACAGTCCTCGAGCGGGACGGGGAAGGGGTGCTCCGGAGCCCGGCGATACCCGACGGAGACGACCACGCAGTCCGAGGCGTTGGCGAGCGTTCGGCAGGGGCCATCGACGGTCTCGAGACTCCCGAAGACCCATCCGCCTCCGTGGAAGAAAACGAGGACAGGGCGAAGGACCGAGCCCTCGGGGCGGTAAACTCGAATCGTGACCTGATCGGCGAGAGTCCGGCTCTCGACCGACGCCACGGGCTCGGCCGGCCCCGACAGCTTTCGCAACGACTCGAAGCCCGAGCGGCCGACCGACACGGGCAACGTCTCGACCGCGGGTGCCCCGATCGCCGCCAGTTTCTCGAGAAAATCCTGGGCTTGGGGGTGGGGCGGCATCCTCATCCTCGGACATCGGCCAATCCGTCGCCTCCTGGCCTGACGTTTCGAAGATACGTGGCTCGGCCTGGAATCGGCAAGCCGAGGCGTGACCGGTCGTCGTCAACGGGGGTCGGGCGCCCCGATCCTCGCCCCGAGATTGACAGAGACCGAAGACCCGGATCCCCGAGCATCCGGCGCAGGGACTCGACGTCGCGTTGGCGTGCCCCCCGGTGGTGGACCTGGGGCCTTCCGAGCTTGTTCTCAGCGCCACGCCCTCGGGATATAATCATGGTCTTGCGGTCGGTGGCTCGGTTGCATTCCTGGAAGGGGTCTTACGAACGATGAGTGGTCACTGGCTGCCGAAGGCGGGGATGATTCTCCTCGGACTCGCGACGACCTTGCACGCCGCCTCGCCGAAGGACGTCGTCGACTTCGACCGGCAGATCCGGCCGATCCTGTCGAACAACTGCTTCCAGTGCCACGGCCCCGACGCCAACGAGCGCCAGGCGGAGCTCCGGCTCGACGTCCGCGACGACGCCCTCCGACCGGCCGAGTCGGGCGAGCCCGCGATCATCCCCGGCGACGCCGCGAAGAGCACGCTCGCGAAGCGGATCGACTCCAAGAGCAAGGGCTTCATGATGCCGCCGCCGGAGAGCCGCAAGGCCCTCACGGACGACCAAAAAGCCCTCCTGAAATCCTGGATCGACCAGGGGGCCAAGTACCAGACTCACTGGTCGTTCGTCGCGCCCCGACGGCCCGAGGTCCCGACTCCGAAGGGCGTCCCGGCCACCTCGAACCCGATCGACCGGTTCCTCCTCGGCCGAATCAATAGCGAAGGCCTGAAGCCCGCCCCCGAGGCGGACAAGACAACCCTGATCCGCCGGGTGACGCTCGACCTGACCGGCCTGCCGCCGACTCCGGCCGAAGTCGACGCATTCCTCGCCGACACCCGCCCGGACGCCTACGAACGACTCGTCGAGCGGCTCTTCAGGTCGGCCCACCACGGCGAACGCCTGGCCCTCGACTGGCTCGATGCCGCGCGATACGCCGACACCCACGGCTACCACATCGACAGCGGGCGCGACATGACCCGTTGGCGTGACTGGGTCATCGACTCATTCAACAGGAATCTCCCGTTCGACCAGTTCACGATCGAACAACTCGCCGGCGACCTCCTCCCCGAACCGACGGTCTCCCAGCGCGTCGCGAGCGGATTCAACCGCAACCACATGATCAACTTCGAGGGAGGGGCCATCCCCGAGGAGTATCAGACCGCCTACGTGATCGACCGGCTCAACACGACCGGGACCGTCTGGCTCGGACTGACCGTCGGATGCACGCAGTGCCACGACCACAAATTCGACCCGATCACTCAGAAAGAATATTATCAACTGTACGCATTCTTCAATAACATCCAGGAGAATGGGCTCGACGGCAGCAAGGGCAACGCCTCGCCCCAACTCTCGACTCCCGATCCGACGCAGAAGGCCGAGCTCGACCGATTGACGGCCTCGATCGCGGAGCTCGACGCTCAGCTCAATGCCGACTCGCCCGCACTCGACGAGGCGCAGGCCCGTTGGGAGGCTTCGGCGACGGACGCGTCGAAGGAGGGAACTTGGACTCCGCTCGAAGCCGTGCAGGTTCGCTCCAAAGGGGGAGCCACCCTGGTCGCCCAAGACGATCGCTCCATCAAGGTCGAAGGGACGAACCCGTCGACCGACTCCTACTCGGTCGTCGTCGCCGGAGACCTGGCGGGAGTCCGGGCCTTTCGACTCGAGGCGCTCCCCGATGCTCGGCTCGCCGCCAAAGGACCGGGCCGGTCGGCGAACGGCAACATGGTCCTCACCGAGTTCCGGGTCGAAGGGGCAGGGCCGCTCAAGATCAAGGCGGCCGCCGCGGACTTCAGCCAGGATGATTTCCCCGTGACGCTTGCCATCGACGGCCAACCTTCGACCGGTTGGGCGATCTATCCCGAGGTCGGCAAGGCGCACTCCGCGATCTTCGAGCTCGACCAGCCAATCGCCTCGGCCCCCGAACAGCCCGTCACGGTCAACCTCGACTTCGAGTCGCCGTTCGGCCAGCATCAGCTCGGGAAATTCCGACTCTCGGCCTCGAGGGCGGAGCACGCCGCCGGCACGAAGTCGCTGCCGAAGCGAGTCGCGAACATCCTCGCGACCGCGGCCCAGGCGCGCGACCCGATGCAGAAAGCCCATCTTCGGACGTACTTCCGGTCCCAGGCTTCGCCCGAGCTGAAGGCGGCCGCCGAGCGTCGCGCCAAGCTCCAGGATGCACTCGACGGGGTCGAGAAGACCGTCCCCACCACGATGGTCATGCAGGAGATGGCCACGCCTCGCGACACGTTCTTGCTCGTCCGAGGCCAGTACGACAAACACGGCGAGAAGGTGACCCCGGGGGTCCCCGCAAGCCTCCCGCCGCTGCCCGCCGATGCGCCCAGGAATCGGCTGGGCCTCGCGCGATGGCTCGTGGACCCCTCGCATCCCCTCATGGCCCGCGTCACGGTCAACCGGTTCTGGCAGATGTTCTTCGGCACCGGGCTCGTCAAGACGGCCGAAGACTTCGGCTCGCAAGGCGAGGTCCCCAGCCACCCCGAGCTGCTCGACTGGCTGGCGGTCGAGTTCCAGGACGGCTGGGATGTCCGCGAGCTCATCCGGCTCATCGTGACGTCCGAGGCTTACCGCCAGTCCTCGACGGTCACTCCCGAAGGACTCGCCAAGGACCCCGAAAACCGCCTCCTTGCCCGAGGCCCCAGGCTCCGGCTCCAGGCCGAGTTCATCCGCGACCAGGCGCTCGCCGTGGGCGGGCTCCTCGACGGCCGAATCGGCGGTGCGAGCGTCTCGCCCTATCAGCCGCCGGGACTCTGGGAGGAGCTGGCCTCGAGGCTCGACGGCAAGAACTGGACGGCCCAGACATATACGCAGAGCCACGGACGCGACCTCTACCGCCGGACGATGTACACCTTCTGGAAACGTACCTCGCCCCCGCCGACGCTCGCCACCTTCGACGCCCCGGACCGCGAGACGTGCACCGTCCGCCGGTCCCGCACCAATACCCCGCTCCAGGCGCTCGTCCTCATGAACGACCCGACATACGTCGAGGCATCGCGGAAGCTCGCCGAGCGGATGATGACCGAAGGGGGGGCGTCGGACGAAGACCGGATCACCTACGCATTCCGACTCGCCACCGCGAGGCGGCCCAGGCCGCTGGAAGTCGCCGTCCTCAAAGAGCTCTACGCCTCGCAGTTGGCCGCCTATCGTCGCGACGCCGAGGCCGCCAAAAAGCTGCTCCACGTGGGCGAATCGCCGAGGAACGAGTCGCTCGATCCTTCAGAATTGGCCGCCTGGTCGATGGTCGCCGGCGCGATCCTCAACCTCGACGAGACCGTCACCAAGGGGTAACGCCATGCTCGACCCGACGCTAGAACATCAACGCCTCGTCACCCGTCGGCAGTTCTTCGGCAGGACCGCCACGGGGATCGGCACGGCCGCACTCGCCTCGCTCCTCAACCCCCGGCTGATGGCCGCGCCGACGCACTTCGCCCCCAAGGCGAAGCACGTCATCTACCTGTTCATGTCGGGCGGTCCTTCGCACATCGACCTCTTCGACTACAAGCCGCAACTCAAGGAGCACCACGGCGAAGAGCTCCCGGGGTCGGTCCGCATGGGCCAGCGGGTCACCGGGATGACCTCGGGGCAGAAGTCGTTCCCGTGCGTCGCCCCGATGTTCAAGTTCGCCCAGCACGGCCAGTCGGGCGGGTGGGTCAGCGAGTTGCTGCCGCACACGGCGGAAATCGTCGACGACATCGCCATCGTCAAGTCGCTGAACACCGAGGCGATCAACCACGACCCGGCCACGACCTTCATCCAGACGGGTCACCAGCAACCGGGTCGGCCCAGCCTCGGGGCCTGGCTGAGCTACGGGCTCGGGAGCGAGAACGAGAACCTGCCCGCGTTCATCGTCCTGATCTCCCAAGGGAGCGGGAACAAGACCGACCAGCCGATCTTCTCGAGGCTCTGGGGCAGCGGCTTTATCCCCACCCAGCACCAGGGGGTGCGCTTCCGGTCGGGGGACGACCCGGTCCTCTACCTCTCGAACCCGCCCGGCATCGACGCCGAAACTCGGCGCAGGATGCTCGACGGCGTGGGCCGGCTCAACGAGATGGCCGCCCAGTCGTTCGGCGACCCGGAGATCAACACCCGGATCGCCCAGTACGAGATGGCCTATCGGATGCAGGCCTCCGTCCCCGAGTTGACCGACCTCTCGCGAGAGCCCGCGTCGACCATCCAGATGTACGGAATCGACGATACCGGCGTCGACGGCGGCTTCGCCCGCAACTGCCTGCTCGCGCGGCGGATGGTCGAACGCGGCGTACGATTCGTCCAGTTGATGCACCGGGGCTGGGACCAGCACGGCAACCTGCCGACCCAGATCCGAGGCCAGTGCAAGGACGTCGACCAGCCCGCCGCGGCCCTTGTCAAGGACCTCAAGGCGCGGGGCCTCCTCGACGAGACCCTCGTCATCTGGGGAGGGGAATTCGGTCGTACGGTCTATAGCCAGGGGGCCCTGTCCAAGGACAACTACGGGCGCGACCACCACGGGCGTTGCTTCACGATGTGGATGGCGGGGGGCGGGATCAAGCCGGGCATCACCTACGGCGAGACCGACGACTACTGCTACAACATCGTCAAGGACCCGGTCCACATCCACGACTTCAACGCCACGATCCTCCGCACCCTCGGCATCGACCACACCCGACTGACGTTCCGATTCCAGGGCCGCGACTTCCGCCTCACCGACGTCCACGGCAACGTCGTGCCCGGGTTACTCGCGTAGGCGAATCGAATCTCTACAAGCCCGAAGCGCCAGCGAGTGAGTCTCCTCACGATCATGCGTGAGGGGTTTCACTCGTCGGCGATTCGGGCTTGCATCAGAGTGGGCCAAAAATCTGGCGGGGTAGGAGTACACCACCCACCATCCGAGATGCTCAGACTACCGGTGGGCAGAGCATCCTGGGCCTCGAAGTGTGCTAGCGATCGACCAGGATAAGCGTGCCGGCGGCGATCGCGAGCAGGGCGAGCAGGGGGGTGACGAAGGGGATGCTGATGAGCGACATCACCCCCTGGGCAATCAGCCAGACCGCGAGGAGGACGACCCCGAGGTCCTTGCGACGCTTGAAGAGACTCAACGGCCCGCCTCCTTGTGGGACTTCGGGGAATCGTTCCCGATCAGTTGAGAACCGGCAGTACGGACTTCTTCTTCTCCTGGTACGACTTCAGGGCCGGCGTGTCTTCTTCGAAGCGTTCGACCTCCTCGAGCAGCGCCTGGACCATGTCGGCCTCCTTGACGTGCCGGATCGGGACCCCTCGCTTGAAGATGACCCCCTTGCCGGAGCCGGCGGCGATGCCGATGTCGGCTTCTTTGGCCTCGCCAAAGCCGTTGACCAGGCAGCCGAGGATGCTGATCCGGAGCGGGTTCTTGAGGTGGGCCATCTTGGCCTCGACCTCGGCGACGATCCGTTCGAGGTCGATGTCGAGCCGGCCGCAGGTGGGGCAGGCGACGACTTCGGGTCGGGTCACGCGCCGGTCGCAGGCGCGGAGGATGTCGAATCCGGCCGCGATCTCGGGGACCGGGTCGCCCAGGAGCGAGACCCGAATCGTGTCGCCGATCCCCCGGAGCACGATCGCGCCGATCCCCGCCGCACTCTTCAACGTGCCGTACTCCCTCGAGCCAGCCTCGGTGATCCCGACGTGGGTCGGGTAGTCACACTTGGACGCGAACAGGGAGTAGCATTCGACGGCGGTCGGGACGTGGCTCGCCTTCAAGGAGACGATCATCTGCTTGTAACCCAGGCCTTCGGCCATTTCGATCGCGCGGAGGGCGCTCTCGACCATGGCTTCGGGGCAGGGGAAGCCGTATTTCTCGATCAGGTCCTTCTCGAGGCTCCCCGAGTTGACCCCGATCCGCATCGGGATCCCCTTGTCGCGGGCCTTCCGGACGACTTCCTTGAATCGCTCCTCGCCGCCGATGTTGCCGGGGTTGATCCGGATCTTGTCGACGGCGGGTCGGCCGTCCGCGGTGGTCGCGTCGAGGCAGGCCAGGGCCATCCGGTAGTCGTAGTGGATGTCGGCGATGAGCGGGATGTTGATGTTCGCGCGGATCAGGCGGCAAGCCTCGACGTCCTCCTTCTTGGGGACGGTGACACGCACGATCTCGCAGCCTGCTTCTTGCAGGCGGCGGATCTGCTCGATGGTCGCCTCGGCGTCGAACGTGTTCGTCGTCGTCATCGACTGGACCCAGATCGGGTTGTCGCCGCCGACCACGTGATCGCCCAGACCCACTTCGCGCGTCTTGTGCCGAACCACACCCGTGCTGTAAGCCATCGCCGTCGTCCTAGGTTGTTTTAACGACTGCTCTTTGCGTAAATTCCACACCTCGGCCCAAGGGCAAACGTCATCGTAGCCGAGGGTATCATGAGGGTCAAGGCGACCCGCGAGGGCCTCTCGAACAGGACAAGACATCGCTCATGGCTCGCATCCCGGTTCGGTTGAAACGAATCCTCCTCCCCGCCTGGAACCGGGGGCATCGACTCGCAGCAGAGACGGGCGAGCTGCTCGACGCCGTCGCGAGCCGTCGGATCGAGGTCTGCCGGGTCTGCGGCCGACTAGGGCCGATGCTGTATCGACCTCGGGTCATCCCCGGTCGGCTTCGAGAGTTCTGGGGGCTCTCCCCTCGACTCGCCGCCGCCCTCGCGCGGAAGGAGTCGTGCGACTGCTACTGGTGCGGGGCGAAGCTGCGGGCCCGGCGACTGGCCCAGGTCCTGCTCGAAGTCTTCACCGAGGGGAACCCACCTCAACCTGCGAAGTCCGTCGCCGAGTGGGTCCGCGGCCCCGAGGCTCGGTCGTTGCGAGTCGCGGAGATCAATCTCGTCGAGGGCCTCCACGACCAGCTTCGATCGCTCCCGAAGCTCGCATATTCCGACTTCCAACCCGGCGTCGAGCCCGGGCAGGTCGTCGAAGGGGTCCGATGCGAAGACCTGACTCGGCTCACGTATGACGACCACTCCTTCGACCTCGTGCTGACCTCCGAAACGTTGGAGCATGTCCCCGACCTCGACGCAGCCCTCCGCGAGATCGACCGGGTCCTGGTGCCTGGAGGGATCCACCTCTTCACGATCCCACTCCTCCCGGGCGTCGCGACGACATTCGCTCGAGCCTCGATCGCGCCCGACGGCAGTCTCGTCCACCATGTCCCCCCGATCCACCATCCGGGCGGGGATGTCGGCTACCCCGTCTTCACCGAGTTCGGCACTGACTTTCCCGACAAACTCCGATGCGCGGGCTTCGAAGTCGACGTGATCTTCGGGCCAACGACCGAGGATGACCTCGCCCAGGTCTACGTTTGCCGAAAGCGAGACTGATCCCCTCCGGCAAGTTGCCACGAGTCCGGCTATCCCCCGATCGCGGTCGTGGGTACGCTCGAACGGTCTCAGTCATGCCGCTAGGCGATGTGGCACCCCTCAGAAACCGTCCTCGGACCTTCGAGACCTTGCCGATGCTTCAGGGCCCATTGGTCTTCGTCGACATCGACACCCAGCGAGATTTCCTCGAGCCCTCGGGGGCGTTGTACGTCCCCGACTCCCTGGCGATCGTGGGCAACCTGGCACGTCTGACGGGATTCGCCAGGACGAACGACATCCCCGTGTTCGCCACGGCCTGCGCCCATTCGCCCGACGACCGCGAGCTCGAAGTCTTCCCCCCACATTGTCTCCTGGGGACGTCGGGGCAGTCCCGGATCGACGCGACGGCCTGGCCTGGCGGGCAGATCCTCGCGTCGGACGAGGGATTCGTCGGAAGTCTTCCGGCGCACCTCACGGTCGAGAAGCAAGAGTACGACGTCTCCAGCCACCCTGAGGCCGGTCGGCTCCTCGCCCTCTATGACCGCGGGCATCCGACTTTTGTCGTCTACGGCGTGGCGACGGATTACTGCGTCAAGGCGGCGGCCTCCTGGCTCCTCGATCACCGCTGTCGCGTTGCGATCGTCGTGGACGCCATCCGGGCTATCGACGACGCGAATGAAGGGAAGGTCCTGACCGACCTGGTTTCGCGAGGAGCGTTGTTAACCCTGACCGACGTCGTCTGCGACGAGTGACCGTCATGCATGACCGATTCAAGAAGCGATACCAGTCGCCCCAGGCCACTCCTCGACTCCGTCGCCAGATCGCGGCCGAGGCGGCGCGTCGATTGTTCGACGCGATCACGCCCTCACCCGTCGAAGACGGGGTGCCGAAGCGCGAGGCGACCGAGAGCCAATGCTACGCGGCCAAACGGAAGGCGGCCGCCGTCCTCGGCCACAAGGTCCGCCCCGGCGACCTCCCCTCCGATGACGAGGTCCTCAAGCAATTGGCCCTCCTTGAAGGCTCGAACACCGAGGGCGACTCCGCGCCCGACGTCGTCGAAGACCTCGAGGATGTCCCCGAGGTGATCGCCATGGCGGATCACCTCGACCGGTTCGCCATCTACAAGCTGCGCCTCGACCCACTCGAGGCCGTGAAGCTCGACCCGAAGCGCCACCCGGAAGGGGACGCCCTCTACCACAGCCTCCAGGTCTTCGACCTCGCCCGCGAGGCGCGTCCGTACGACGAGGAATTCCTCCTGGCGGCGCTCCTCCACGACGTCGGCAAGGCGATCGACCCCCAATTTCCGATCGCGGCCGCCGTCCAGTCCCTCCGAGGCTCGGTCACCGAGCGGACTCTCTGGCTGATCGGGCACCAGGCCGACTTGCTCGATCGCCGCGAACGGCCACCCGGGTTGAAGTCGCGTCGGACTCCCGAAAGTCCCGAGGCGCGCGACGACCTGGAACTCCTCCGCGACCTCGACGATCGCGGCCGAGTCCCCGGCACCCCCGTCGGGACCGTCGAACAGGCCCTCGACTACCTCCGCGGCCTCGAGCGTGAGGACTACCTCGACGCAGATTGATCGGCCCTAAGGAAACGGATACGGCGGCCCAAGCCTGGCCATCGCGAGGGTTTTCGCCATCCTCGTCGCCGCGGGACTCTGCGAGATCAGCGCCGACTGCCTGATCCGACTTTGCCTCCGCGAGGGTAGGGGGATTGGCTGGCCGTCATCGGCGCGACGCGGCCTGCGTACGGCACGCTCCCGACGTTCCAGTCCGCTCCGCCCGGCTGCGTCTACGCCGCGTACGGCGGCGTAGAGATCTTCCCGCCCGCCATCCGAGGGTAGCCCGTCGACGGAGACACCTCGATCGATGCGGCAGGATCGGCGGCATTATCGCGCCGATCGGGGCCGCCGTGATGATGATCGGGCCGAGGCGGGCCTGATCCGTAAGCCTTGCGGCGAACTCTCTCGCAGGAGATGGCCTTGGGCTTGGCACGCGCCTAAGATTGGTGTTGACCCCCCACTGTAGACCGATAAATTGTCGGGGATTTCCTCAATGAATGGGGAAACGCAGGTAGGGGGACGTTGGGAAAGGATACCCGGTCTTGGTCCAGCGTGAAGGTCCCCCCATTCGCCGTCGACGTCGACTCGCCATCCTGGGCGGGTCCTTCCTCGTCGTGATCGCCGCGCTGGCGGTGACGTTTCGGAATCCGTTGTTGCACGGCAATTTCGGCGTCGTCGAGGCGGATCGAGTCCTGCGCTCGGCGCAACCCCAAGAAAATCTGCGCACGCTCGTCGACACCTACAAGGTGGCCTCGATCCTGAACCTTCGAGGAGGGTCGCAGGCGGATTCGTTCTACGCGAATGAAGTTCGCCTGGTGGAAGAGGCCCGGATCGACTTCTACGACTTCCCGATCAGCGCAACGCGACGACCGACGCGGCAGGAACTGCTCCGCCTCATCGACCTCTTCGGGCGTTGCCGATATCCGTTGCTCATCCACTGCAAGTCGGGCTCGGACCGTACGGGCCTCGCGAGCGGACTCTATTTGATGTGCCAGGCCGGCAAGTCGCCGAAGGAAGCCCTGGGGGCCTTCTCGACCTACTACGGTCATGTCGCCTTCGGCGGCACGGAAAGGCTCCACGAGCCTTTCGTCGAGTACGACCGTTGGCTCGAGGGGCAACACCTCGCGCACAACCCGGAACGCCTGAAGGCCTGGGTCGAGAATTCTTACAAGTCCGAGGATCCCGCGAAGCCGCTCGTCCCGCTCCCGGCCGGCCCTCGGCTCAGGTTCTCGCGAGTCTCCGCGCGCTGACGAGGCGAGGTGACTCGACTCCTACGGTCACAGGCTCGGGTTCGAGAACTCGCGGAGGGGTAGGGCCACCGGCGACTCATGGCGCGAGCTCCGGGCGACCGCCTCGGTGAACTGCATGTACTTGACCCCGGTCTCGAAGTCGGTCCGCGTCACCGGCCGTTCCCCTCGGATGGCGGCGACGAATTCGGCCTCGACCTCCCAGCCGCCACGGAGCTCCGGCGGGATGGGCATCAGCTCCAACTCCGTCGAGCCGCGACGTCCGCCGCGAATCTCATCGCGGGTGAGGTCGTAGACGAGGGTCCCCGCGCTCCCGAAAAGCGTGACCACCATCCCGGTCTCGTGCCAGACGATGCCACTGAGCCGATAGACCCCGCACGACCCGTCCTCATGGGTCGTCAGGACCTGGACGCTGTCCGGGGTCCCTACCTTGGACGGTTCGCCGGTCTCCGGGTCGCGTCGTCGCGGGATACGCTTCGACGCATGGGCGATGACGCGGTTGGCGGGGGCTACCCAGCGGAGGATCGTCTCGTAGAGGATCCCCAGCGTGAGCATGTTGAAGCCCGAATACTTCGTCGTCTGCCGCCACCCGAGCGGCGTTTTCGGGTCGGCGAGGTCGGAGTTGAGCCCTTGGACATGAACTTCGCGGAGATGGCCGAGAAAGCCATCGTCGACCAACGCTCGGAGGAAGCGATCGCCCGTGAGCCCGTAAGGGCTTGGGACGACCATTGTGGTCAGCCTCGAATGCTCTCGAGAATGGTCGAGCATCCGCTGCGCCTCGCGCGCGTTCATCGCCATCCTCGCCTCGGTCAGCACGTGCTTCCCCGCCTCGAGGGCCGCGAGCGTGACAGGGCAGTGGAGGTAAGGCCACGCTCCGATAACGACGGCGTCGATCGCGTCGTCCTCGATCAAGCTTTCCCAACTGCTGAAGATCTTGGGGATGTTGAAGTCGCGGGCAACCTTGCCGGCCGACTCTCGACGCTGGTTGCAGACGCCGACGATCTTGACCCCTGGGAGCGCGAGGAAGCCGGGGATGTGCCGCGACCGTGTCACCTGACCGGCACCCACGATCCCGATTCGCAAGTCGCCCGCACTCATCTGACGGACCGTCCTTTCAAGTCCTCTGCCCCAACCGGCGGGACGAACGGTCTTCATCAACGCGACGGCCAGCGGCCGAGGCCCGACGGAATTATTGTCTCAGCAACCGACAGGCCAAGCCCCGGCCCGTGAAAGTTTCTCGAGCCAGGACGGCGCATCGACGTCGAAGGGTCGACCGACTCGGCCAGGTCTTGATGATCGCCCACGACCCCGCGAGGGAAGGGAGACACAATCCGGGCGGCCGGGCTTCGCAAGCGTCCCCTCGGCCACCCGCCCCGACGAGTCGTGAACCGACCTGGCGCTAACTCGACGCCGAGTCTGTCAGCGATTGGTGCCAAACCAGCCGAAGAAAGGACGGCTCGATCGGCTCGTCGGGTAGGCGACGCCGGTCGGGGCGAGCGTAGCCCTGGGCGCGGCGGACGGATAGTTCGTCCCGGCATAGCTTGACAGATACAGGGTCTTGTGGCGGAAGGGGTCGAAGGGACGTCGACCCATTACCCGACGCGCCTGGGTTTCCGTGTAGGCACTCTGGCTCGAGGCCAACTCACCCGCACGGGCCCTCGAGGTGGAGATGTCCAGAGAGGTCGCCGCGCCCGCGACCACGAGACCGAGCAAGGTCATCCGGCAACGATTCGCCAAGATCACGTCCATTCCTCCTGAAAAGCGGAGAGTCTTCGCGGTCAGTGATGCGTGAGGCGCATCCGTCGACCGTCGATAACGACGCTTGTGAGGAACCCTATCACGCGATTGTCGACCGCGACGCAACCATGCCCTCGTCGAGAGGAAGGATCGTCGGGAATGGTGGAAGCGTGGCGATTGTCAGGCTAGGATGCGGAGACCCCGGCGTTCGCCAGTCGGCCACCGACCATCCCTCCCGGAGCTTCCCCAATGTTCCGACCGGCCTTCCTCCTCCTCGCAATCTCGATCACGCTCATCACCCCTTCGGCGCGAGCCGAGCACGCCAAGATTCGCCTCGACGTCTCGTCGCCCAAGGGCCAGGAGGCGGCCTTCGTTGACCAGACGCCCCCCGCCTCCGGCAAGAACCCTCGACCGGTGCTCCGCGCCCGCGTCAACGACCCGATCAAGGTCCAGTGGATGTTGACGAACGTCTATCCCCACAAGACCTTGGAGAATGTCGTGGTCCACTTCTTCGTCGCCCGCGAAGAGAAGGTCGGGCAGAAAGACCTCCCCGACCTCTCCGGGGACGTGATCCTCGAATCCGCCTTCGACATGGATTTCAAGCCCGGCGCCAAGGCCGGCCAGCGTACCACCCTCCGCATCGACACCCCGGGCGTCTACCTCGTCCGCATCGAGACCCGCCAGACCCAAAGCGACCACGAGCATTTCTCGGCGATCGACCTGGTCATCGAGGGCAAGGCACCCTGAATCTCGATCCGAGAGTCCTCCGTTCCCACCCACTCGGCAACGGTTGGGAAGACTCCCCCGGGTGGGTGGGGCACTCTTGCCCCGCGGTTTTCGATCTTGCTCCAGAAACAACCAGGACTTGAGGGGCTCCGCTCGCAAAACTCCCTCCACAATGCGAACCACCCGCCTTTATCTCCGAAGGCGGGTGGTCGGTGCGTCGATCATTCCGTCGACCACGTCGATCGGCGAGGGCTCTTTCTTACTTCGCCTTCTCCTCGTCGGCCTTGCCGGAGTCCTGTCGATACACCAGGACGCGGTCGTGGACGATGAGAACGAGGTCGGACTTGTGGTCGCCGTCGACGTCGCCGACGCCCAGGTCTCGAGGCTCGAGGAGGCTGTTCATCTCGCGGAACGACTTCCGTTCGAAGATCTTGAACGAGAGGCCTCGTTCGAGCGTGGAGGGCGGAACGAACGAGACGATCTCGATAAAGTGCTCGGCAACGTCGGTCAGGACGATGTCGATCCGCCCATCACCGTTGAGATCCCCCGCGGCGAGGTCCGAGAGCCGGGCCTCGGTGCGGTTCGACTCGTAGCTCGCGATCGGCTTGAGGCGAAGCCCCTTCCTCCCCGTGAGCACCACGCCGAAACGGTCCGTTCCCGCGAGGAGGAGGTCGTCTCGACCGTCGCCGTCGAAGTCGGCGACGTGCATCCCCTGGAAGTCGATCGAGCCGACGGAGAGCGTGCCGCTGGGCCGGTAGACCCCGTCTTTCGCCTCGAGGAAGAGGAGCGACTTCGACGTCTTGTCGAGCAGGACGATTTCCTTGGCCCCATCGCCGTCGGTGTCGAGCGCAGCCGCGCCGATCACCTGGGCCGTGCCTCGCCCGGTGTTGTACTGGTCCTTGACCTCCCAACGCCCTTCCTTGTCGAGCAAGATGTTCCGCGCGAACGTGTTCTGGGCCACGATGAGCGACGGCCCTTTCAGGTCCATCAGGCTGAGCCCGGCGGGCGTCACGCCGGCCAACGGCCCGAGACTCCCGCCCGCGGGGGCAGGGGGTTCGCCGGCTCGGCCGAGGAGGAGCAGAGGGCTGCCGAACGAGTTGAACACGAGGATGTCCACCTGACCATCGCGGTTGACGTCGACAACCTGAAGGGCAGGGGGGGCGCTCGTCAAGGTCTTCAAGGGCACGTTGTCTTCTTGACCCCAGCGGAACGGCAGCATCGCGCCAGACTTGTCCCGCTTCAAGCCGCGGAGCGCGAAGGCGTCGGAGCCGTTTGCGTTCGTCCGCGAGACATACAGGATCTCGGGCGTCTTATCGCCGTCGAGGTCCGCCACGTCGAGCGCCACCGGTTCCCCACTGATCGGTAGGGGCGTGGGGAAGGTCAGCCGGTTCCCGGCCAGGACGCTCCGCCCGATCTGCTTCTCCTGCTCGGAGAGGACGATGACCTCCGCCGCCTTGTCGCCGTCGAGGTCGGCCAGGCGAACCGTCTTGCCGCCGACCAGGCCGGGGAAGCTCTGGCTCGTCCCGAGGCCATCTTTGCCGTCTTGCCTGTAGACGAGGAACTGGGCGTTCGCCGGGTCGGTCACGACGACGTCGGGCTTGCCGTCGCCGTCGAGGTCGCCGACGGCCAGGGATCGCCCGCGCTCGTTGCCGGGGGGGAGCGGATAGAAGATCAGTCGGCCGCGTTTCCCCTGGTCGTCGCCCTCCGACTCGTCGAGCGTGAGGACACGGGCACGGCCCGATTGGTTCTCGATCGTGAGCAGCTCCGCGCCGGGCTTGCCGTCGACCTGGGCGAATGCGATCGCCTTCGGGGACTCGACCGCAAACCTTTGCTCGGGCCCAAGCCTCTTGCCCGCGGCCGAGAATCGGACGCGGATCGGATCCTCGGCGCCTCCGTCGAGGATGACGAGGTCATCTCCGCCATCCCCGTCGAGGTCCACGGCCCGGAGCATCCGGGGTGTGCTCGACGTGTGGGGCAGCCGTTCGGGCTCGTTCAGCTTGCCCCCGTCTCCTTGGCTGATGACGACGATCTCACCCTGACCGAGCAGCGCGAGATCGTCCCGGCCGTCGCGATTGAGGTCGCCGACCGCAAGCGACGTCCCGCTTTCGACGGCCTCACCGGTGTTGATCCGCTTCGGGTTCCCGAACGAGCCCAGACCGTCATTGAAGAGGACGATGACCTCCCCTTCCGGGGTCCCGTAATACGCCAGGTCCGGCTTCCCGTCGGCATTGAAGTCGCCGGCCTGGAGGCTGACGACTTCCTTGTTCACGGGCACGCTGACCAGCCGCATCCGGCGATCATTGGCGAGGTAATTCGTCTCCTTCTCGGTCGCCGAGGGCTCATCGCCAGCGCCGTCTTTCTTGCCGGTCAGCAGGAGGTCGATGCGGGACCGGCCGTTGTTGACGACGATGATGTCGTCAACCTTGTCGCCGTCGAGATCCTTGAGCAGCAGGTTGCTGATGCGGCTGTCGAGCTTGTAGACCTCGAGCGGGAGGAATCCGAAGTAGTCGGCCAACCTCGCGTCGTCCGCCCTCGCCCCCGTCCCGGTCCCAGCCGTCACGCAGAGGACGATCCCGAAGATCCCGACCCATTTTCGTCTCGCCGATCGATGCATTACGGTCGCCCCTGGTCTGTCAATCCCTCGACACTCCGACACTTGACCAGCGAACTAGACTAAGAGCTCATTCCCCCCTCTGACAAGAGCGGCGAGCGGAGAAGACGGGGTTCCACCGTCTTCCCGCATCGGCCTTTCCACACCGAATGCCGGTCCGAAGCCCCCGAAGCCCCCCTCGAGCGGCGATGACATTCTCGGCCTCAAAACCGGATCGGCCATACGGCACACCCAATCCTCGAGCGAGTTTGAGGGTTCGCGACCTGGCTCAAAGGCTCTTGACATCACGCCCCCTGAATTGGATCATAGCCTCCTCGTACGAGCCCAACGTTCGGAGCCTCGGCCCGACCCGGGTTCAACGAATCAGCACATGCCGAAGTGGCGGAATGGCAGACGCGCCGGACTCAAAATCCGGTGGGGTAACACCCGTGTGGGTTCAAGTCCCACCTTCGGTACTATCGACTTACGGCGATCCTGCCCACTCCACATCGCCCGCCTTGGCAACAGGATTGGGGCGGCATTGGGGACATCCAATGGCCTCGCTCCAGGATCGTAGCGGCAGCTACCGATTCATCTTCCGCTACCACGGCAAGCAGCCCTTCGTCACCATCGGCAAGGTCTCACTGGAGGAGGCGGAGGCCAAGGCCGCCCAGAGGGATACCTGCTCCTGCGGCTCAAGCAGCCGTTGATCGAGTTGCCGCCTGGCGTCGGCATCGTCGAATTCCTCCAGCACGCCGGCAAGCCATCGTCAGGGTCGACAGGCGTTCCTGCGGAGGTGCGCGCCTTGACCCTGGCAGAGTTCCGCAACCGCTACCTGACCACGTCCCGGGATTCGCTCGAAGACCGGACCATCCAGGGCATCGAGCTGCATTTCAGGCTTGTCTCCTTAGGGGGGTAGTCGGTGATCGACAGACCAATGACTATGCTATCGAGACCCACATGCAAGCGCCACATTTTGGGAATCGACCCTTACAGACGAATCTCGAATTCGACCAATACCCGGAATGGTTTTCTGGCAACATCATGCCTGATGGCTCCTTGTTTGGAGTGCTTCACCTAGGTCGAGGCATGCAACCATTCTTGGATGTCGAAACCTTTCGATTGTAGAACGAACCGACAAACCGTGAATAGCCGGGGCATCTCGGCGTCACTCAGGAGGAAACACACCTTCCTCGATCAACCCCTGCCGGAAGATCACGCGATAGCCGAGATTGATTTCAAGGACGACGATGGTCGCCCGGCCGGCTGGCGTCAACCCGACCAGGGTTGGTCCGTCCCAGCGGAAATGCCTACTTCATTTGTGGCGACGTGGATTGAACAAGGAGACGATTCTTTTCGTCTTCGCGTCGATTCCAGAAATATTCGGACCTTTATGGTTATTACAGGCAAAACAGGCTAAACAGAGGTTGGCGGCCCGGGTGGGACCGAGATGCTTCTTGGCGATGATGTGGTCGATCTCGAAAGGAAGATCGAGGCTCTCTTGGGATAGCTGGCAGTATTCGCAACGACCACCGGCACGCTGCCACACCAGGTCTACAAGCTCGCGTTGCATGCGTGCTCAGTGAGCCTTGCCCTTTCCGTTGCTGCTGCCGCGGGCCTTGAGTGAGCGACGGGCTTTGGATTTCATCAGCGAGAGGAAGTGCCCGACTCGCTCGTAATTATTGATCTCATCCTGCTCGCCGAGGCTGAGAGTCCCTTCCTGGGCTTTGGCCGATAGCTGGCGCATCCGTTGCATATCGGCCTGGGTGAAGCCGAAATCGAGGATTGCCCGGGCGGCCGCGATGGAGAGTGTGGCCTGATCGGGTTCCAGAATCCTGCTAAGGATCGCCCCTTCGCTGGTGCCCTGGGAGGGATGCAATGCCCGCTCGTTTTCGCCCGCGTGCGTGGTGGTCGTCCCCATGTGCGTTCCTTTGCGTAAGATGCGTCCGGGATCGAGTATAGCACGGCTCCGAGCTTGCGGGAAACGGCTCGGTCGCGTAACGAGCGGGATGCGACTTCGGCGGGTTGACAGTTTGAGTGGAAGGGGAGGCCGCCCCTTGGTGAACTGGTTCACGACCAAGATCGCCAGTCTCAGGGAGGGCCTCACCCGATGTTCACGCTATCGATCCGCGACCTCGTCTGCAACGCCCCCTCCGCCCTCCCAATCCCGTCGCACAAGAGCCCACCACCACGTCTACTGTCCTGTTCGATGTCCCCACCCGCAGGCGCTTCGCAGTTACCGCTTTCGCCATGGGGATCAGCTCGCGTCAGATCGAGGAACTCTTTCGCGTCGTCCTTCCCGATGACGCCCCCGACCACTCCAGCATCGGACGTTGGGTCGCCCAGGAGGCCGAGAAGGCCAAGCCCCTCCTCCAGACGCTCGACCCGGACTCAATATCCGGTGGGGTAACACCCGTGTGGGTTCAAGTCCCACCTTCGGTACCATCGATCGCCCACCCTCCTCGATCTTCTCCTCTCTCTACGTTTCAAACAGCAAACCATCGCAGAACCGTGGGTCGACGCAAGCCGGGCCGAGCGACTCCCAGTGCCGTGGGATCCTCTAACATCCCCTTGGCACGGATGGTCAGTGGGTGACTCCGAATCTCCAGAAACGAATCAGCTCGGCGTTCCTGAGCGATAGCGAAACCCCAAAGCAAAGATATATATACAATAATTTTCGCGGCAAAGCAAACCGCCAAGTCGGCCGGTGATTGGGAAAACCGTAAGAGTGTTCTCGAATCGATTTCCTCGCTTTCTCAGGCCCGGGTCCGTAAGCCTCCTACCCCCTTCCGGCCGATCGCCGACACCAACCCGACCCCTCGTCCGCGACGCAAGGGCCTCCACTCGACGATCTGCCTCGCCAATAGCCTTCCTTAATTCCCAAGATGGCCTCGAGCACGGCGAGCGACGTCCGTGTTCTCTGCCGCAGCCCCGTAGTCCGGCTCCCCGTGCCCTCGCTCCGCCCTCCCGGACGGTGGCCCCCTGCGGCCCGCTTCGATAGCCAGGCTTCCGTTCGAGCCTCAATCCACGCACGTGTTTTTTTTGGCCCGATTGACACCCGAACATGGGGCTCATATGGTGTTGGAGCGAAGACGTGCCTGGCTGTTTGTATGAGGGCGCGAGGCAATCGCCGTCCGAGGCGCGTCTTCGACATTTCGGGGAGCGACCACCATGCTGTCGAGGCGGTTCACCATTCGGGCGGGGCTGACGTCGAGTTGGGGTTACGGGGCACTCATCGCGGGGATGATCCTGGGCCTCTGGCACGCCACCGGCGCCGGCCAGGAGCCTGGCAAGGCGCGGGGCCGGACGGGGCGTCCCGAGGTTCGCCGTCCGGAAACTCGACGCCCGGAGGTACGGCATCGACGGCTCTCATCGCTGAACCTCGGTTTTCACGACCATCTCGACAAGGCGATCGAGGGCCTCAAGAAGCAGGCGGGGCCCGATCCCCAAAAGAAGACGACCTACAACGAAGCCAACGACCCGTACGGCCGCAAGGCGCTGCTGCTCGACAGGGCCCTGGAACATTACCAGACCCACTACAAGAACACGTCGACGATGACCGCCACGCAACTGACGAACCAGGACGAGTTCGCGATCACCAACGGTCACGATCCCAGCTACTTCAGCAACGCCCTCGACAGTTCGCACATCGCTCACTACCAAACGTCCTCCGATCGGTATAATTACGATACCTCGAAGGACAAAGAGATGCAGTTCTGGGTCGACTTCGCCAACAAGGAGTTGGGTGGCGGGGTGTTCAACACCGGCTTCGTCCAGGAAGAGACGATGTGCCTCGAGATGCCCGAGATGGCCAACGCGGCGGCCTTGCCGTCCCGCCCCGTCGTCCGCACGGGCGTGAAGCCGGGGGTGCTCGACGGAAGCCCAACGCCTTGGGTCTTCGAGAAGGTGAGGCGCGTGATGCACATTCACGAGCGTGCGTCGGATAAGGACAAATGGAGGACGATGCCCGTCGCGGAGCTCAAGGCCGCCGACGAGGAGCTCCAGCAACCGTTCACGATCAACATCCTCGCGATGGCGGCCCCACGCCTGTCCAAAACCGAGCCGAAGGCGTCGCAGGCCATCGTCAAGGACCTGTTCAACACGTTCGTCGCCGGTTTCACGCTCGCGAAGGAGCAGGCGAAAGGGGAGCCGGTTCTGATCCACACCGGGCCCATCGGGGCCGGCGATTTCAACAACGACAAATCGGCCGTGTTCGTCATTCAGCGTATGGCCGCCTTGACCGTGGGCAAGGTCAACTTGAAGTTCTGGGCGTATTCGGATCAAGAGGCCCGCGATGCGAACGTGAAGTACTATGACCCCATCATGAGTGAATTCCACGATCCGAAGGCCAAAACGACCGATCGGTCGCTCATCCGCCTGCTCAATATTGCGGCACAGCATATGAGCGGACTGTGAGCGGCCAGACGTCGGAGAAATCCGGGTGACATCTTAACAGCCCCGTCCTGCGTACCGGCGCCGACGGGGTTTTGTATTGCCCTTCCGGACTGGCACTCGTGATTGCGACCAGAACCTAACCGACGCCGAGGGGCACGATCCGTCGCCAACCGGCCGGACTTGGTCGACCAGTCGACGCAACCCGTCGCGAACGGAGGCTCCCGGCCACGTGATCCCATCCGACTGAAACGGGGGCGTGAACCGGGCTTGCTCAAAAGGTGGGCGCATTCACGACGTCCAAAGCCGGACCGGGAGGGCCGCAAGGCCTCGGGTCCCCGGCTGGCCCGACCATCGCACCGTGGAGGGAGGGACGGCCAGCTCGAGCCTCGGGAAGCGGGTCAACAATCGTTCGATCGCGATCTCGCCTTCGATCTTGGCCAGCCTCGCTCCCAAGCACACGTGGATCCCGGCCCCGAACGCCAGGTGCGGGTTGGGACGGCGTCGGATGTCGAACCGGTCGGGGGCCTCGAACTTCTTCGGGTCGACGTTCGCGGCGGCCAGCAGGGCGAAGACTTTCTCTCCGCGCTTCAGCACCTGCCCCTGCCACTCGAGGTCGCGGGCCGGCATCATCGGCTTGGTCATCTGGACGGGGGAGACGTAGCGCAGAAGCTCGTCGACCGCCGACTCCGCCAGTGACCGGTCGGACTCCAGCGCCTGCCGCTGGTCGGGATGGCCGAGGAGCGTATAGACGCCCGCTCCGATCAGGTGCACCGTCGTCAGGTGGCCTGCCGCCAGCAGCAGGCCGATCATTGCGAGCAACTCATCGTCGGTCAGGCTCTCGCCCTCGTGCTGGGCGGCGATGAGCGCGGAGATGAGTCCCTCGCGAGGCTCGGCGCGGCGGAGTCGGACCTCCTCGCGGATGTACGCCACAAGCCCTTTGATGGCGCCGAACCAGCGGAACATGCCGAGCATCGAGAACGGGCCGGCGAACGCCTCGGCGAGTCTCACGAACCTCGGCCGATCTTCGGGCGGCAGGCCGAGCAGCTCGCAGATCACCGCCAGGGGAAACGGTCGCGCGAGGCCCGCGACGAGGTCGACCGGCCGGCCGTCCCGCCGGAACTGGGCCTCCAGGTCGTCGAGCATTCGGTCGACGATCAGCTCGAAATTCGGCCGCAGATGCTCGATGCTTCGCCGGACGAACGCCTGCTCGACCAACCCCCGCAGACGGCGATGCGCCGGCTCGTCGCGATTGATCATCGACCCGACCATCGGGAGCAGCGATCGCGGGACCCACCACGGAAGGGAGGCCCGTTGCGAGAGACCCGCCGACTGGGCCTCTCGCACGAACGTGTGCCGATCGCGCAAGAGCTCGTTTACCGCCTCGTACGTGGTCGCCATCCAGATCTTGCCGAACAGCGGGAACCTGACGCGGACCACGGGGGCTTCTGCAAGCATGGCCGCCAGCGTGGGATACGGGTTCCGCTTGTAGGATTGCGAGTACAGGTCGAAGTCCTGAACGCCCATGCGAGGCCTCCGGGATGACGCACCGCGAGAACGCAGCCCAGCCAACACGGTACGCTCGGCCGCCTTGGACGAGAACCCGAGATCGACGCGGGCTTCCCGACATCGAACGATCCCAGTGGAACGGGCCACTCCCGACGTAAGCTCCATGACATCCGAAGACGGCCGTGGTCCCCATCCTCCTCTCGCGAGAATCCAAACGAGAGTCGTACCGCTGGTGGTGGGTGCCCGCATTGGTATCCTGATCCCGTCGGCGAATCGTGCTTGTCGGTTTCACTCCGGAGATGCTGCCGTGTCTTTGATCCTGAGCGCACTCGTCGTCGTGGGGCTCTCCGCAGGCGAAGCGAGCGGAGACGGGCCGTTCGATCAGCGAGGGTACTACCTCACGTTCATGCGGATGCCGACTTATGACCTCGCCGATTGGACTCGGATCGTCGATGGGGTTCACGACGATGGCGGAAACACTTTGGTGCTCTGGATTGGCGGGGGATTCCGAAGCCGGAGGTTTCCGATTACCTGGAAGTACAACGAGGATCATGAAAACATCCGCAAAGACTTCCTGCGTGACCTCATCGACCACTCACACTCGAAGGGGATCAAAGTCCTGCTCGGCTTCACGCCGTTCGGCTATGACGGCGTGAACCGGTATTCCCTGGAACATCCGGAGCTCAAGGCGGTCGGCAAGGACAGTAAGCCGGTGCAGGCGTTCGGGATCGGCTGCTGGGGGTATAACCTCTGTCCGTCGAGGCCCGAGTCGCAGCGGTTCATGCTCGAGTACGCCCGGGAGTTGGCGTTCGAGTTCTACCCGAATGCGGACGGCCTGCTCATCGAGTCGTCGGACTATGCGATCTGCCACTGTCGAGACTGCTCGGGACACTTCTTCGAGCGGGAATTCGGGTTCGTCAAGCAGATTTCGGACGAGGTGTGGGCGAGGAAGCCCGAGGCCACGGTCGTGGTCTTCCCCCACTACTTCTCGGGGTCGGAGGTCCCGGGTTTCGGCGTGAAGGCGGCGAAACTCCCCTTCGACCCGCGCTGGACCCTCGTCTTCTCGCCTCACAGCGCCAGGCCCGAGCCGGACCTCATCAAGGAGGCGAAGGGAAGCCTGTGGTGGGACGACTCGCCCGCCTTGAGAAGCCCCCGACAAATCCAGGGCGGCGCGAAGCACGCGAAGGAGATCGGGGCGACCGGCTACATCCCCTCGTTGGAAGCGTTCACGTTCGTCGCCAACGAAGCCGAGGAAGGGCAGGGGTGGTTGAAGGGAAAACGGCAGATACCCCTGGGATTCGGCTGGCTGCAGCCCGGAAGCCCTCCTTACGACGAGTTGCCGATGCGAGTCAACCGGATCGCCTACCGGGAGTTCGTCCGCAATCCCGACCTTCCGTTCGACTCTTACAAAGCAACCGTCGGGCGGGAACTTCTCGGGCCCGCCTCGTCCGCGCAGTCGATCGACGACCTCTTGAGTCTTCAGGCCACGTTCAACTTCGAGCGCACCTGGTGTCAACCCTCACCGCTCACAAGTCCCCTTCGGGTCCGGGCCATGAAGGATCAGGGTGAGTTGACGGCCGAAAGAGAAGCCCGATACCGCGGTGCCCTGGATCGACTCCGACCCCTTGAGGCACGGCACCGAGAGTCGAAGTCCGACGGCGAGACGGAGCTTCATCGGATCGCCCAGTGGGTGCTCGACCAGTGGGGGAACGCGGATCGTGGACTGCTGGAAGCCAACTGAGATCCGGGGAGAACCGGTGGAACTTACTCGTTCGTTCGGAGTGGAGTCCCCGGCAGCCCGGCCGTCCAGCGAACGACCAGATCCAGGTAGGCCGTACGCACCTCGGGAAAGACGGTCACGTTCGGGACGTGGTTGACCTCGAGAAGAGAGCGATCGCCCTCGAGGGAGACCATGTAGTCCACGCCGATGGTCTGCAATCCGAAATGTTCGGCCAATCGGCGCGTGTCGTCGAGCAGTTCAGGGTCGATCGGCATGAATGCGGCCCTCGGATCGTGGACCGACTTGAGCCAATCGTCACCCGCCATACGAACTTGCCAGGCCTGTCGGTCGACGAGGATGATGCGGACTGCCTCACCGTCGACGAAGGTCTCGAAGAGGGTCGGTTCGGTGGCCGTCCACGAGCCCTCGAAGCGTTGCTTGTCCTCACCGCAGTGCCAGTTCCCCCATTTGGCGACGGTGGGACACTCGACGTCGAGCCTCGAGTCGCGGTCCGCGTAGCCTCTAGGAAGCCCGCCGAATCGGGTAATGGCCAACACCCTGACCAGGCCCGAGAGTCGCAGTCGGAGTTCCATCATCCCGCGGGCGCTTGGCAGGCAAGGACCTCCCCAGAGGGCCAGCGCGGTGAGGAAATCAAAGTCGTCCTCGAAGATCGCGTGGTAAACAACTCCGTCGACCGGGACGAAACGATCCATCGCATGCGGGTGTTCGACGAGCAAACGCCCACGCTCAACCCGGATTCGGGGCAGTGACGTGAATGTGAAGACCGGGGTCGCCTCCAGCCGGCGCCGAATCTCCTTGGATTCGGATTCGTCGAGACCGATGAGGAGTTGGACACCCATTCCCTTCGCTCCCATCAACTCCGAGTCGACAGCCGGAGTCTCCCGGCCCACTTCGACCCTCCGCTGTCGGAGTGGATGCGCACGACGGACCCAAGGTTCAGCACCCCAGACCGATTGACGATCAAGAGGCCGTTTTCCGAGACCCGGCCAAAGCGCAGTCGAGTGTATGCCCCTCATTTTCCTGCGGCAGCGAAGGCTCTCCCAACCGTAAGAGCTACGGGATTTGGTTGGGATGACTCGCGCTTTCCGAGGAATGGTTGACCGGCGTGATTTGCTCCGTGGCCTTTCCGGCCGACGTCTTCATCACCCACGCGGAGAGGCCGAACGAAAGGAGGAACATTACCCACCCTGGACCGGCCTGGAACGCAGTCAGGCCAGGTCCCACAGCCCCGACCCGGTCACTCTGAACGGCGATGTAGATCAGAGTGAGGAAGAGCCCGAATACCAGACCTTTCTCACCCTGCCACACGATGCAACGAGACGGAGGATACGGTAACCCCCGCTTGTGGTGATACTCCTTCGACCACCCGTCCAGGAACAGATAGAAGACTACATAGACCATCACGAACCCGTTCAGAATGAAGAGTGCGAACGCCGTATGCGAGCGGAGTTGATCGGCCGACACTCGGCTCGACAGGATCATCCGCACAAGAAGAACCGCCAGGTCGTTCGACCCGACGACCACGGCCAGGAGGATCATCCACTGATTGATTGTGACTTTCGGCCTCGGAGAAGGGTTCGAGGGATCGGGCATAGACTCCTCCATGAGGGGTAAAACTCGACGGCCTTACGGGACAAGTTCTACGCGGGAACGCTGTGCTTACCAGTGCACCCATAGATCGAGCATGAGCCGACGAACTCCCAGCAATCCCGATGATGAGGGGTCCGGCAGGCGACGCAGAGGACGCCAGGGGTCACGATGGGCTCGCCGCAAACCTTGCAAATGGGGGATTCGATCTCGGGGTCGTCGGTGACGCCGACGGCGACGATCGACACGCCTTCGGTGAGGCGGGTCGCGACGCCGGCCTGGAGGCCGTCGTGGATCGTGAGGGCTTCTCGGACGGCGTGGGCCAGGGCGTCGGAGCTGAGTCCGAGGTTGCGATCGACCTGGACCAGGAGTCGCTCCGGGTTGATCGAGATCAGCATCCCGCTCGGGGGAGCGAGCCGGACGAGCTTGCCGATCGAGCGCCGGACCGGGCTGCAGAGGAACTCGCAGGCCATCTCGGGGTCGTTGGCCTGGATCTGGAAGGCGCGGTCGAACTCGGGATCCCCGACCCGGACGGGTCGGGTGCCCTTGGGGGGCTGCGGGGGTGTAGGTCGACCGGCGGGCGCGAGCTCGAGGCGAAAGGGGAGTCCCTGGCGGAACCGCGCGACGAGTCGAGTCCTCGGGTGGACCGGCTGTCCCGCCACGATCGGCGCGAGGCCGACGCGGATGCTCGAGCCGTTGTGTGAAAAGCTGACCGTCGGTGGGTCGGAGAAGCCTCGGCTCTCGTACTTGCCGTTGTAGTGCGTCGCGATGTAACGATAGGCGCGGAAGCGTGACCCGGACATCCACGCGCCGGCCGTCGCGACGAGGCGGATCAACAGGTACAGGCAAAGGACGGCCGCGCAAAGGCCCAAGAGTGGCGTCACGAGTCGTCCTCCCGGACGTTGGCGATCGGGGCCTCGAGAACGAGACGTCCAGGTCTCACCCCGAAGGGCTCCATCCTATCCATTCCAGCCCCTTCGGCCCGAGGAATCAACGGCATCCCCGCACCAAATCAAGGCGGCTCCTTTGTAAAGGGTGGGGTTGGCCGCGAAGCCGGCTTCCCCCGGCGTCGAGTCTGCGAGTACCATCGGCCGGACTCGAAAAGAAAGGCGCGAAGAGGAGAGGACTCGACGAATGGCCGACGCTCAAGGGAACTCTTCCGCCCGAGGGCGATTGTATGTCCTCTCGGCGGCGGTCCTGTGGAGCCTCGGCGGCGTTTTTGCCAAGTCGATTGCCCTCGATGGACTGACGATCGCCTTCTATCGAGGACTCTTCGCAGGACTGGCGTTGCTCCCATTCGTCCCTCGAGCAAAACAAGTCTTCCGGCCTGGAATGATTCCGCTGGGCCTGGCCTTCGGGGCGATGACGGGGCTCTACCTCGCCTCGATGAAGGCCACGACCGCCGCGAACGCGATCTTCCTCCAGTGCACCTCGACGATCTGGACGATCCCCCTGAGCGCGATCGTTCTCCGCGAGGCTCCCAATCGCCGGGCGGTCGTCGGCATCGTGCTCGCGACCCTGGGGATCGCGGCGATCGTCGTGTACGGGCACGACGGCAGGCCCACCGAAAGCCTGGGGATTGCCCTCGGACTGGCCAGCGGCCTGGGGTACGGGAGCGTGACCGTCGGATTTCGAGGGATGCGCGACCTCGACCCCGTTTGGCTCAGCGCGTTCAGCAACCTCGCCGGCGCGATCGCCCTCGGCGTCTGGATCCTCGTCTCTCGAGGCTCGATCCCCATCCCCAGCGCGACCCAGGGTCTCGGGCTCGTCGGCTTCGGCCTGATCCAGATGGCGATCCCTTATATCTTCTTCGCCCGAGGCCTCCGGACGATCGACGCCCCCGAGGCGAGCCTGATCACCCTCGTCGAGCCGATCCTCAACCCGATCTGGGTCCTCCTCGTTGCGGGCGAACGCCCCGCGGGAGCTACCATCGTGGGAGGCCTTCTCCTGCTCTCCGGAGTTGCGTGGAGATACCTCCCGGCCCTGAACGGGCGATCGGACGAGACCGAGACCGTGACGAAGTCCAAGACTTCCTAAGTCTCAAAGCCCTCCGCCAATCCACTTTCGGATTGTCGGGAGCGACTTCTCGGGGGAGGCCGTGTTGACCAGGACGACCCGGTCTCCTTCCCGGATGACCCCGAGGTCGGCCAGTTCGGGGAGCGCGGCGAGCGTGGCGGCCCCTTCGGGCGACCAGGCGAATCGACGATGCTGCCATTCCTCACGGATCACCTCGCCGATCGCCTCGTCGTCCACGGCGACGGCCACGCCACCGGCCTCCCGGATGATCCGCAGCACGTTGATGTGTCCGAGATTCTTGGCGACATTCAGGCCCGTCGCGATCGTGGAACCCGCGGGACGAGCGTCGATATCGGCGGCCCCTTCCTTGAAGGCACGGACGATGGGCGTCGTCGCCGAGCTCTGGACGCAGACCATCCGAGGCCGTTCGGGACCGACGAGTCCGAGGCTCTCGAGCTCGTCGAAGGCCTTCGCCATCCCCACGACCCCCGTCCCTCCCCCCGTCGGGTAGATGATAACGTCGGGCAGCTTCCAGATCCGGTCGGCCAGCCGGTCTCCCCGAGGTTCCGCCATCTCGAGCCCTAGCGTCTTCTTCCCCTCGGTCCGCCAGCCGGGCTCCTGGAACGTCGCGACGCTGAAGTAACCCAGGGGGACGTACGACTCGCGGACCCTCTGCGCGGAGTCGACGATCGTGCCGGGGACGAGGTCGAGGTTGATCAGCTCGGGGTGCAGCTTCGCGAGGGCCGCCACGCTCCCGAGGATCGGGAGGTCGGTGTCGGGTGACATCACGATCGCCGCCTCGATCGTCGCGGCGACGGCGTAACGAGCCAGCGAGTCCCCCGCGTTGCCCTGGGTCGGGACGGCCAGGCGCGAGAGGCCCAGGGCCTTGGCCATCGACGCCGTGACCGCCATCCCCCGATCCTTGAAGGAGAGCGTCGGGTTGCCGCCGAATCCGGGGTGGTGGCGCCCCTCGTCTTTCACTTCCAGTCGGCAACGCAAGCGATCCGCCCAGGGATGAGGGTAGTCGATCGAGGGGGTGTGTCCTTCGCCGAGCGTGACGATGTGATCGCGGTCGGACGGGTCATGGATGTCGAGCGGCAGGAGGGCGCCGAACCTCCATAGATCACGTCGAGCCGGATCCCACCCTCCGTCCCGACCACGCTCCGCCCGAATCCGAGGCAGGTCGAGGATCATCTGGACGGGGCGCGCGTCGCGCTCGCAGAGGTTCATGATCCGGTCCGCGGGATAGCTCGTGCCGCAGACCGAACAGGCAAGGTGAGAGACATACCGCATCGTCCATCGCCCCCGTCATCCGTTCGCGTGCCTTCCCGGAGGTTCGGAACCCGACCCGCCCCAAGGCTCTTCGACTGTATCGGACCAGATGCGGCCATGCACTGACCTTCACCAAGGTCACCCTATGTGAGGTGCACCCGAGGTCGAAAAGATAGATTCCGAATCGGAATCAATATTCCGAATCGGAATCGAATTCTCGGAGCATGGCCGACGTCTCTCTTTGGTACCACCTCCGTGACGCCAACATGCCGACGGATCTCGCTGAAGCCCTAAAAAATTCGGTCGTCTGCTCGGCGTGACTCCGTTCTGTCGAGGAATCAGGGACCGCGTGTTCCCCCTCAATGAATCGGCCCGGACCCACCCGTAGTCAACGAGTAAGGTTGATCCTGATGCGCTCACCCCTCTGCCTCCTGACCAGGCCTTCGGCCCTCGTCGGCGGCCTGATTCTGGCCTTCCCGTTCTCGTCGGCTTCGGCCCAGGCCGTCAAGAATGAGGCCACAGCCGTCAAAGACGAGGCTCCGGCCGTCAATCTCCTCGAAGCGCTTCGCGACCGCTCCATCGGCGTCAAAGCCGAAGGTACTGGCGATGGTCGGATGACCCTCTCCGTGACCAACAACACCAAGCGTCCGCTCCGGGTCGTGCTCCCGCCGGGCCTGATCGCCACGTCTGCCACCGGCCAGTTCGGCGGCATGGGTGGCGGTGGCGGTGGCGGTATGGGCGGCGGCATGGGCGGTGGCATGGGTGGCGGTGGTATGGGCGGCGGCGGCATGGGCGGCGGCGGCATGGGCGGCGGCGGCATGGGCGGTGGCGGTATGGGCGGCGGTGGTATGGGCGGCGGCACGATGCCGGCGTCCATGGGCATGATGATGCTCGGCCAGCTCATCATGCGGCTCGTCGGCGACCGTGATAGTTGGGACTTCACCTCCCTCATGTCCGGTATGGGCGGCATGGGCGGTGGTGGCATGGGCGGTGGCATGGGTGGTGGTATGGGCGGAATGGGTGGTGGCGGCATGGGTGGCGGTGGCTTCCGCTCCGTCCCCCCGACCAGCCTTCCCTTCGCCTCGCTCAAGCCCGGCCAGACCCGGCATCTCCCGACCCGCCTCATCTCGCTCTCGAACCCCGATCCGATGACCCCCCTGGCCATGCCCCAGGAGGGCGAGAAGCTCGCGATCGGCGAGATCGGCCAGTTGACCAACGACCGCAAGGTCCAGGTGGCCCTCAAGCGGCTCGCCCAGGACAAGACCGCCGCGACCCTCTCGCAGCTCGTGATGTGGCGCGTGGCCTCGGGCCTCGAGTGGGACGCGATCGCCGACCTCTCGAAGTCGTGGTCGAATCCCCAGGAGCTGACCCTGGCCCGTCAGTTCGTCGACCGCCTCGGTGACGAGTCCGCGAACGGCTCCGCGTCGCTCCTCTGCCAGGTCCGGACCTCGGATCGCTCGCTCGACGCGACCGTCAGCGAAATCGGTGCGGCCCTCAAGGACAAGACCGTTCTCGGCCTCTCCGTGAAGTCGGACGTCCCCGACCAGCCCGAGGTTCCGAGCATCGCCTGCCGGATCACCCTCACCGGGTCGGCCAGGAAGGTCGAAGCGCTCGTCCAGGTCGCGACCAGCGACGCGGATGTCACCGCCTGGGCTCCCGCCGGCAAGTTCACGCTGCCGATCGGCACGGACCAGGGCAAGCTCAAGACCAGCGACTTCGCCGACGCCCTGGCCGAAGGGATCCTCGGACGGCTCGTCCGGGCTCAACTCGGTAAGGGTCCCAAGGTCAAGGGCAAGGATACCTTCCGCATCAAGATCGAGAATTTCTCCCCGCTCGTCCTGAACGGCGTGGCGATCCTCGGCGACGCGAAGAAGGAAGGGGCCACCCCCAACGTGCTGCCGGTGGTGAGCCTCCCCCCCGGCAAGAGCATGTCCGTCCCCGCGACCAGCCAGATCGTCGACCAACTGGGCCTGAAGAAGGGCGTCCGCGTCTACGCGGCCAACCTCGGCAGCCTTTGATCGACCGCTTGCTTCGTCTCGCTTGCTGACAAACCACGAGGAGCCCCGGTCGTCCACGACGACCGGGGCTCCTTCGCGTTTCGAATCCTCTACTCGCGGGTTCCGGCAGCCCCGTAGGCTTCAGTTGCACGGCTCGTGACTCCCGTCGTCGATCTGGCGGAGGGCCTCGAAGACGGCGATCGCCGTGGCATTTCCCAGGTTCAAGCTTCGCGCCTCGGGCCGGATCGGGATCCGAACGGCACGATCGGGCCGGGACGTGAGCAAGGATTCGGGAAGTCCTCGACTCTCGGGCCCGAGGACCAGTCCATCCCCCTCGCGATACTCGACCTGGGTGTAGGAGCGCTCCGCCTTGGTGCTGAAGAGCCAGAGACGGTCGTGCCCGAGGGCCGAGGCGACCTCATCGAGGTGGTCGACCGCCCGCCAGGTGAGGTGTTCCCAGTAATCCAGGCCCGCGCGATGCCTTTGGGGATGATCGAGTTGAAAGCCGAGGGGGCGGATCAACCAGAGCATCGCGCCGGCCGCGACGCACGTCCGCCCGATCGCCCCCACGTTCGCCGCGATCTCGGGTTGGGCGAGGATGACATGGAACCGCGCTCGAGCCAATCCGGGAGGCTTCTCTTCGAAACTCATCGTCGCCACGTGCGCCTTCGTGTCCAAGGGCGGGTTAGGGAAATCCTGATTCTTCCAGGTTAGCGACCCCTCGCCCCTCACGCGACCGAATCATTCGCACTTGGGACCATACCGACCATACCCCCGTGGGTGGGGAACTCTCGCCTGGCGATGTTCGCCTCGACTTTTGCAGAAAGAGCGGGGCAGGAGTGCCCCACCCACGGGGGTGAGGCTTGGTGCCAAATCGACGGAGAGACGTCGCAACAGCCCGCACCGTGCATGCGTGTTGAGCTAGGCTGGGTCTCGGCGTTGTTGTACAATTGATGTTGGACAGGATAGACCGCCCCTCCTTCGGCCGTGGTCGACCCGCCCGGGTCCGATCGGCCCGATTGCCACAACCGGCGCCTCGACGATCCCCACGGGAAACCCGCCCATGCGATCGTTTCTTCCCTCGTTTTTCCTCGGCCTCTTCCTCGGATCGGGGCTGTCAGCCCGAGCGCTTGCCGAGCCGCCTGCCAAGGCCCCCGGTCCCGCCGTTTCGGAGAAGGACGCCGAGTTCTTCGAATCGAAGGTCCGCCCTGTCCTCGTCGAGTCCTGCGTCAAGTGCCACGGCTCGACCAGGCAAGGCTCGGGCCTGCGACTCGACTCGCGTGAAGCGATGATGGAAGGGGGAGAGAGCGGGCCGGCCCTCGTGCCCGGCGACCCGGACAAGAGCCTGCTCGTCCGGGCGATCCGTTACTCGCATGATGACGTGAAGATGCCCCCCAAGGCCAAGCTCCCCGACCTCGCCATAGGGACTCTGGAGACCTGGGTCAAGCACGGAGCACCCTGGCCCGAGGGCAAAACCCTCTCGCCTGAGGATCGGGTCAAGGCAAGCGAGTCGCACTGGGCGTTTCGGCCCGTGCGCGAGGTGACTCCCCCTTCGGTGAGCGATCCCCGATGGGGTTCCTCGCCCATCGACGACTTCATCCTCTCGGCCCTCGAGCAGAAGGGGATGGTCCCCCAGCCTCGAACCGACAAGCGGACATTGATTCGTCGGGCCACCTTCGACCTGACGGGCCTCCCCCCGACCATCGAGGAAATCGAGGCGTTCGAGGACGATCATCGATCCGATGCGTTCGCTCGGGTCGTCGACCGGCTTCTCGCGTCGCCGAGATATGGCGAGCGCTGGGGGAGGCACTGGCTCGACGTCGCACGATACGCCGACACCAAAGGGTACGTCTTCACGGAGGAGCGTCGCTACCCGTTCTCGTATACGTATCGAGACTACGTCATTCGTTCCTTCAATGAGGACAAGCCGTACAACCAGTTCCTCCTGGAACAGGTCGCGGCCGACCTCCTCCCTCCGGGCGGCGACCCGAACGCACTCGCCGCCCTCGGCTTCCTGACCGTGGGCCGTCGGTTCCTGAACGATGGCAACGACATCATCGACGACCGCATCGACGTCGTGACTCGGGGGCTCCTCGGCCTCACGGTGACATGCGCCCGTTGCCACGACCATAAATATGATCCGATCCCGACCGATGACTATTACTCCCTCCACGGCGTCTTCGCCAGCTCGGTCGAACCCGGCGAACTCCCCCTCCTGAAGTCATCCAGCACGGACACCCAGGCGTTAGACTACGACCGGCAATACAAGGCGATCGAGTCGGAATTCCACGCCTTCGTTGCTTCGAAACAGGCCGAGATCCAGGACGACCTCCGCGGCCGGATCGCTGCCTACCTGAAGGTCGCCGCGCAGCTCGGCTTCGATCGAGAAAACGCGAAACGCAATGAATTGGCGGCCGTGGAACACCTCGAACCCACCCGTCTCCGCTGGCTGATCCGGAACTGGGAAGCCTACCGGGCGAAGACCCGCGCCCAGTTCGACCCGATCTTCGCGCCCTGGAATGCCCTCGCGGACTTGCCGGCGGCGGAGTTCTCCTCGAAGGCGAAGGCCACGATCGACAAGTTGGCCGAGTCGAAGCCCCCGGTTCATCCGCTCGTCGCGAAAGCGTTGCGCGACGCTCCGCCCGAACGATTGAGCGACGTCGCCCTGCGCTACGCGGCCCTTTTCGGCGAGGCCGAATCGAAGTGGCGGGAGCGTCTCAAGGTTGGAACCGCCTCAGGCCTGACCGACCCCGATTGGGAGTCGCTCCGCCAGGTCCTCTACCGACCCGACGGCCCCGTCACCCTCACGCCCGACCTGACCCCCGGCCCGTTCCCCAACCTGGCCAAGAACGCAGGGCGACTCTATTCGCCAGGCGACCGCAAGACGCTCGAAGAGTTGAAGAACCGCGCGACCCAGTTGATGGCGACCCACCCCGGCCCGCCGGCCCGCGCGATGGTCCTCAACGACGCCCCGCAGCCGGTGAATCCGTACGTCTTCCTCCGCGGGAATCCCGGCCGACGCGGCAAGGATGTGCCTCGGCAATTCCTCAAGGTCCTCTCCGGCCCCGACCGGAAGCCATTCCAGAAGGGGAGCGGTCGACTCGAGCTCGCCAACGCGATCGTGGATCCGTCGAACCCGATGACAGCTCGGGTGCTGGTCAATCGGGTCTGGCTCCAGCATTTCGGGATGGGGCTCGTCGCAACCCCCAGCGACTTCGGCCTCCGGAGCGAGCCCCCCTCTCACCCCGAACTCCTCGACTTCCTTGCCGGGCAGTTCCTCCATGACGGCTGGTCGATCAAGTCGCTCCATCGCCTGATCATGCTTTCCAGCGTCTATCAGCAGGGGAGCGAGAATCAGTCGGCCTACCTCGACCGCGACCCCGAGAACCGGCTCCTGTGGAAGTTCACGAGGCGCCGCCTCGACTTCGAGTCGATGCGCGACGCCATGCTCGCCGTCTCCGCTCGACTCGACGAGACGATCGGAGGACGTCCCGTCCCGATCGGTGAGCCTCCGTTTTCGCCGAGGAGGACGGTCTACGGCTTCATCGATCGCCAGAACCTCGACGGCGTCTACCGGACCTTCGACTTCGCCAGCCCCGACGCGAGCAGTCCTCGACGGTTCGTCACGACCGTCCCCCAGCAGGCGCTCTTCTTGATGAACAGCCCGTTCGTCATCGAGCGGGCCAAAGGGCTGGTGGGGAGCGTCCCGGAGTTTCCGTCGCCGGAGGCCAGGATCCAGGCGTATTACGAACGCCTCTTCGGTAGGGAGCCCGAGTCTCACGAGGTCGAGATCGGCCTTCGCTTCCTCGACCATCAATCGGAGCTTGCCGCGAAGCCCCCACAACTCTGGCAGTTCGGCTACGGCGGTTACGACGAGTCCTCAGGTCGACTCGCCGGGTTCACGCCTTTCCCATTCTGGACCGGGAACACCTGGCAGTGCGGCCCGAAGATCCCGGATCCGAACCTGCACTACCTGAACCTCAACGCCGGGGGTGGCCATGTGGGCAACGACCCCAACCACGCGGCCATCCGCCGCTGGACGGCTCCCCACGACGCCGTCATCGCGGTCGACGCCTCGCTCGAGCACGGCAGCCCCAACGGCGACGGAGTCCGCGGTCGGATCGTCGCCTCGAAGGGAGGCGAGCTCGGGTCCTGGGTGTCCCACAATGCCAAGGTCCGGACCCACGTCGCCCGCTACGCGGTCCGAGCGGGCGAGACGGTCGACTTCGTCGTTGATTGTCGCACGAGCCCGGACTTCGACTCCTTCGCGTGGGCCCCGGTCATCCGGGAGATCAGCCCGGAGACTTCCGAGTGGGCCGCCTCCGCCGGCTTCGAAGGACCTGCACCGCCGGTCCTCACGCCTTGGGAAGCCTATGCCCAGGTGTTGCTGCTGACGAACGAATTTATGTTTGTAGATTGAAGCCAGCCCCGCATCCCATCCCTTTCTCCGGAAACGCGCGAAGCCCCGGGCCTCACAGGAGGCCCGGGGCTTCGCGATCGATGACCCTGGATCTTTGCTCGGCCGTCGTTCGAGGGCGTCGCGAGAGATCGCGACGCCTCCGCGCGAATTGGATTAGCTCTTGATGATATCCCGGAACGTACCCCCGGCCGGGATCATCGGCAGGACGTGCTCCTGGTAGGGGACCAGGATGTCGAGGACGTACGGGCCGGGGTACTCGATCATTTCCTTGAGGGCGTCGATGACCTCGGACTTGTGGCGGATCTGCTTGGCCTGGACGCCGAAGCCCTTGGCGATCGTCACGAAATCGGGGTAGGTGACTTCGGGGAGGTCGCCTTCACCCTGGCCGATCGCTTCGGGGTGGTCGACGGGGCCGAGGTACGTATGGGCTCGGTTGCCGGCGTGGAAGCGGTCCTCCCACTGCACGACCATCCCAAGGTGCTGGTTGTTGAGCAGGATCACCTTGACCGGGAGGTTCTCGCAGAAGACGGTCGCGAGCTCTTGGATGTTCATCACGAAGCTGCCGTCGCCGTCGATGTCGACCACGAGGGCGTCGGGGAAGGCCGCCTGAGCACCCATCGCGGCGGGGAGGCCGAAGCCCATCGACCCGAGTCCGCCGGAGGTGATCCAGGTCCTCGGCTCGGTGAACCGGGTCCACTGGGCCGCCCACATCTGGTGCTGGCCGACGCCGGTGGCCATCACGAACTTGCCCTTGGTGAGATTCGAGAACTGGTCGACGACGTACTGCGGCAGGATGGCGTCGTCGCGCTGGTCGTACGTCATCGGGTCGCTGGCACGCCAGGCGTCGAGCTGCTGGTGCCACTCGCGCCAGTCGCCCGCTTCGACCTTGGGATTGATCGCGGTCAGGAACGACTTCACGTCGGAGTTGATCGCGATGTGGGCGGTCTTGTTCTTGTTGATCTCGGAGGCGTCGATGTCGACGTGGATGATCCGGCCGTGCTTGGCGAACTCGCTGAGCTTGCCCGTCACGCGGTCGTCGAACCGGACGCCCAGGGCGAGGAGCAGGTCGGCGTCGTTGATGGCATAGTTCGAGTAGACGGTGCCGTGCATCCCGAGCATGTTGAGCGAGAGGTAGTGCTCGTTCGGGATCGAGCCGAGGCCCTGGAGGGTCATCGCGACCGGGATCCCGGCCTTGGTCGCGAACTCCCGGAGCTCCTCGGAGGCGTTCGAGGCGATCACGCCACCGCCGCAGTAGATGATGGGCTTCCGGCTCGCCTTGATCGCGGCCAGGGCGTCCTGGATCTTCTCATCCGAAGGGACCGGCGGGAGCCGGTAGCCGGGGAGGTCCATCTCCACGTCGTAGTCGGGGTCGAGCACGATCGTATTCTGAATATCCTTGGGCATGTCGATGAGGATCGGACCCGGCCGGCCCGACGAGGCGAGGTGGAACGCCTCCTTGACGATGCGGGCGATGTCCTTGGCGTTCTGGACGAGGTAGTGGTGCTTGGTGATTGCCCGACACACCTCGACCATCGGCGTTTCCTGGAACGCGTCGGTCCCGATGACGTGGGTGGGGACCTGCCCGGTGATGGCGATGATCGGCAGCGAGTCCATCTTGGCGTCGGCCAGGCCGGTCACGAGGTTCAGCGCGCCCGGGCCGGAGGTCGCCATCACGACGCCCGGCTTGCCGCTCGCCCTCGCATACCCTTCGGCCGCGAAGATCCCGCCTTGCTCGTGGCGAGGGAGGATGGTCCGAATCTGGTCGCGAAAGCGGGTGAGCGCCTGGTGCATCGGCATGCTCGCCCCGCCCGGGTAGGCGAAAATGACCTCGACCCCGTGCCGGACCAGGGACTCGACCAGAACGTCGGCTCCGGTCAACGGTTTTCGGTTCGTCGCGGTCTGGCGGTCGTCGATGGTGGCCACGTCAATCCTCTTTCCGGACCCTTCAGTCCTGCAATTGCGGGAGAGACTCGCGTAAGATTCGATTCTAAATCATCGATCACGGCGGGACAACCCAGAGCGTCGTCGGGCGGCCGATGACCTGCTTGGGACACGGATAAGACGCTTGGAGTTCGCGCCCCTATGCTTCGCAATGCCCTGGTCACCGGCGCCTCCTCCGGACTCGGACGCGAACTCGTCCGGCAACTCGTCCGCGACCGGGACATGACCGTCCTCGCGACCGCCAGGCGACTCGATCGGCTCGAGGAGCTGGCCGCCGAGCTCCCCCCGGGTCGAGTCGTTGTCATGGCCGGCGACCTCGCCGATCCCGACTTTCGGGGACGGCTCTGGGCCCGTGCCGTGGAGCTCCCCGGCGGGCTCGACCTCCTCGTGAACAACGCGGGGTTGGGAGAATATCACGCGCTCGCCGACCAAGACTTCGACGCCATGCGCCGGATGGTCGAGGTCAACCTTATGGCACTCCTGGATCTCAGCCGACGAGGGGCAGGGTACATGAGCACGCGAGGCGCCGGTCAGATCCTCCAGATCTCGTCGGTCCTCGGTTTCGTGGGGCTGCCGTACTCGGCGGTCTACGTCGCCACGAAGCACGCGGTGAACGGGCTGGTCAAGAGCCTGCGATACGAGCTCCGAGGGACGGGCGTCCGGGTCTGGGCCGCCTGTCCCGGCCGGACCGAGAGCGAGTTCGCGAGGGTCGCAATCGGGGAGGGAGCCTCACACGACGCACTCCCCAAAGGCGAGCCGACAGACAAGATCGTTCGAGCGATCGTCCGCGAGCTCGACGGTCGTCGCGCGTTTCTCATGCCGAGCGTGATCGCCGGTGCGACGGTGGCCCTGGCCCACTGGCTCCCGGCCCCGTTCGACTGGGCGATGGCCCGTTGGTCCCCCAAGTTCTTCCGAGCCGAGATCGAGCGGGCACGGCAAACGCAATCGCCCGACCCCTGATCCTTCAGCCCATCGGTTCTTTGAGCGATCGAACGAAGTGATTCCCTTTGCCTCGCGCCTTCAGTTCGAGGGCGTGGGCTTCCGCGTCGGTCTTGCGCGGATACTCGAAGGTGGCAACGGTACGCCCGCCGATGTCGCAGACAGCCCAGACGACGCGCAACCGCGCCTGGGGCTCGGGCTTGGGACGGCGCTCGGTCGACTCGGATCGCGGCTTGCGCTCCGCCGGCGTGTTGAGGCCGAGGGCTTCCGCCGCCTCGGCTGCGGCGCGAAGGTCGTGGCGATTGAGGGTGCGGCGTGCCATCGCTAGTCGGATCCCAGTTCTTGGATGTCGAGAGAAGAGTGACGGGAGGACTCTCGTCCGCACCGAATGGACGGCGACAGATTTCGCCCCCGATATCTTAGAACGTCGGGGAAGGGGGGAAGCGTTGGAATCGCCGTCGAAAATTCGTGGCTCAGTTGTTCGGCTTGGCGTCCGGGGATGGTCTCGCCCGATTTCGTTCAGTGGGGTCCGAGGCCTCGATCTCCGGGGAGCCGGAAGAGCGTGCTCGACTCCACCGAGGTGAACCCGAGGGAAAGGTACAAGGCCAGGGCCGGCGTGTTGGTCGCGGCGGTCTGAACGGCCACCGCGGAGACCATCTGAGAACGGGCGTGGCGGAGGATCTCGGCCACCAGGTGCCGGCCATACCCCTTGCGACGTGACGAGGGCTCGACGCCCAACTCGATCAGGCCGATCCGGGTGCGGCCGTCGCAACGCCCAAACCAACTCATATCCCAGGTGGTCGCCCGAGCGAGCTCGCGGTCATCGGACTTCGACAACAGGCGAAAGAGGGTCGGCCGGAATGCACCGATGGCGAGCGACTCCCACCAGTGGGACGGCATCGAATCCTCCTGAATCTCGACGCGGGCCTGGCGCCGGATGAGCGGCGATCTCGGATCGCGAACCTCAGGCGCCGAGAGGTCGGCTTCCAGGAGAACCGTCGAGCTCACGGATTCGAAGCCCGCCTGGTGGGCGGCGCGGAGGAAGGCGGTGTGGGCGGAGAGGATCCCGGCCCATTCGCTCCCCCCGTAAATCCCCCAATAATAGGGGTTCAAAGGATATTGGCCGCCGGCATACAGGACCTTCGCCCCACGTTCTTGGAGGTAGGCCTTCGACTCGGCGATGAGTCCGTCCTCGAGCTCGGGGTCATCGGGGCCGGGCTCGACGACGAGCATCCCGATCGTCCCGAGCTCTCGATTGAGACGAAGGGCGGGCCCCGGGGGATCGTCCGGCCCGAACCCCGCGTGGGCGAAGCCGACGATCTTGCCGAGGCGCTCGGCGACGGTCAGGCCGGCGGCGTCGAAATCGGGCCGGGAGATCACCTGGGTGTCGAATTCGTGCGCGGTCAAGGGCCGCGCGACGGCTTCGTTGGGAACGCCTCGGTTCCAGAGGTCGGCCAGGCCAGGCGAGTCGCCGTTTCGATACGAGCGGAAGTGCGTCACCGGTCGTTCATTCGGGGAGGAGACGGGCCTCGAGTCGGAGCGCCAACACGAACTTTCCGTCGAAGCGGCCCATCAATCGACGGCCACGAGCACATCCTGTCCTACGACCCTGACCTCATAAACCGTTTGCTTGATTTTCGGTCCCAACGGCGTCTTGCCGGTGCAAACGTCAAATTCCCAGCCGTGCCAGGGGCACGACACCATGTTCCCTTCCAGGATCCCGTCGGCCAACGGCCCACCTTGATGGGGACATAACCCGTCGATCGCGGAGATCTTGCCGTCGACATTGAAGATCGCGACGATACGACCGCCGTGCTCCACCTCCAGGGCCTTCCCTGGGGGCAAGTCGCTCAAGGTCGCCAGCTTAACATAGTCCGGCATCGGACCGACTCCGGGGCGCTTCACATCACCTTCAGGACAGAGACAAAGGTCTTCCGACCATCGCACTGCCCGCATCGCGTCCGAATTATTCAATATACCCAGATTGTACCACAGCAGGTCTTCACCGCGATAGGAGACCAGCATTCGATTCGCTGTCGAAGCGCGTCCGTTGGGGGCCCGCGCCTATCATTGAGGGCGTCGTTGAAAGGCCGTGGTCAGGACTTCGACCCTTGGGGAATGGCTGCCATGCTCGATGCCTTGGTGATCTCGCCGCACCCGGATGATGCCGAGCTCGGGGTGGGAGGGACGATCGTTCGATTGCTGAGCCAGGGGTGGCGGGTCGGGATCCTCGACCTCACGACCGGGGAACCCACACCGCTGGGGTCGCTCGAGCGCCGATCGCAGGAGACCGCCGAGGCTAACGCCGCCCTCGGGAACCCCTGGCGGAAGAATCTCGGGCTGCCGAATCGCAACCTCGAACCCACCTTGCTACATCGGAGAGCCCTGGCCGAAGTCTTCCGGAAGACACGCCCTCGACTCCTCCTCGCCCCCTACTGGGAGGACGCGCATCCCGACCACATCGCCGCCACCCAGCTCGTCGAGCAGGCCCGGTTCTGGAGCAAGCTCTCGAAGTCCGACATCGCCGGGGAGCCTTTCCACCCGGCTCGCATTCTCTATTATTTCAGCGTGCATCTCCGAATCGTCGAACGCCCGAACCTGATCCTCGACATCAGCGACCAACTCGACGCCAAGGTCGCGGCGATGCGATGCTATCGATCGCAGCTCGTGGACAATCAGCCCGCAGGTAGGCCCGGAGTGATCGATTCGGTCTGCGATCGGACCCGATTCTGGGGGCACACCGTCGGGGTCCGCCACGCCGAACCCTTCGCGAGCCGAGAGCCCGTGGGACTCTCGAGCCTGGATCACCTGCTCCTCTGAGGGCCAGGCCCGAAACCCGGTTTCATCCGTCGAGCGCTCGCGGAATCACGTGTCCGGACAACCGACTGGTTCACTCGAGCATGTCAGCCCGAGTTCAGCGAGGGGCGCGGACGATTACGCGGCGTCCTTCGGTTTGTAGGCGTCCCGCGGCGTAGAGTGCGATCGCCGCCGGGAGTGCCTGGCATTCGGCGTCGAACACGCGGGCCGCCACCATCCCTGGCGTGTCGTCGTCGCGGACCTCGACCGTGCGTTGCACGATGATGGGGCCGGTATCATAAGTCGAGTCGGCGAAGTGGACGGTGCAGCCGGAGACCTTCACCCCCGATTCGACCACGGCCTGATGGACCGCGGCGCCGTGGTAGCCCTTGCCGCAGAAGGCGGGGATCAGAGAGGGGTGGACGTTGATGACCTTCCCGGCGTAATCCGGGGGGATCTCGAGCAGGGAGAGGAAGCCTCCGAGGACCACGAGGTCGGCCTGGCTCGTCCGGATGGCCTCGAAGACGACCTCACTGAAGGCCGACACGCTCTTCGACTCGCGGCGAGTGACCACCGCCAGTGGGATCCCCGCAGCCTCCGCCCGAGGGATCGCACCGATCCCCGCGCGACTCGCGACCACCTGGACGATCGTCGCGTTCAGCGAGCCCGCCTGGATGAGATCGATCAGGTTCTGGAGGCTCGTCCCCCCTCCCGACACGCAGACCGCCAGTCGGATCGGAGAGTCGACAAAGGGAGGTTGTCGCGGAAAGTCCGCCATGGCGAGCATGCCTTGGAATTCGATGGGGCCGTTTTTCGAGGGAGTCGACAATAATCCAAATCGCCTCGGGAAACGAGCCACGATCGAGGCTTCGAGGGCGAGCTCATGCTCGAGCAGGATCCCGAGGCCGTCCCAGTGGGGTTGGTACTGGGGTTGCGGTAAGATCCCTTACGTGAGTCGACCCCCTTCGAGGATCCTTTCAGGACCAACAGCCATGAGCCAGTCAGAGACGCCGGTGGGATCGAGTGTCGTCGCGGTTTATCCCGACCATGCGTCCGCCGAGCAGGCGGTGCGCAAGCTGCACGAGGCGGGCTTCGCGATGAGCGACCTTTCGATCGTCGGGCGTGATTTCCAGGTCAGCGAGGCACCGATCGGGTTTGTCACCACCGGGGATTTCGCGTCGGCCGGGGCGGGGACGGGCGCCTGGGTCGGCGGCCTGTTCGGCCTCCTCGTGGGCGCCGCGTTCCTGATCCTGCCGGGGCTCGGCCCGGTGATCGTCGCCGGTCCCCTCTCGGCCGCGCTGCTGGGCGGGGTCGAGGGGGCTCTCGCCGGCGCGGCCCTCGGGGCCCTGGGAGGAGCCCTGGTCGGTTGGGGAGTTCCCAAGGACCAGGCCATCAAATACGAGACCCAGGTCAAGGCCGGCAAGTTCCTCGTGTTGGCCCGAGGCTCCGCGTCGGAGATCGAGCGGGGCAAGGGGCTCCTCGACCAGGGTGGCCACGAGCAGATCGACGTCTACGAAGGCTCGCCGTCCTGACCCATCAAAAAACGCCGCGATCCTCACGGGAACGCGGCGCCTTTTGAGGACATCATCGACCTTAGGCTGCTCAACGCAGGGGATTCAGCACCAGGCCGCTCAAGAGCTTCGGATAGAAATACGTGCTCTTGGGCGGCATCTTCTCGAGGTTCGACGCGATCCCCTCGACGTGGTCCATCCCCGCGGGCGGGACGAGGCAGGCGAGGTCGCACCCTCGGTTCGCGACGTCGGTGAGGACTTCGTCGATCAGGTGAACATAGCGGCAACTCGCGTTGCCGAGCGGGCCGAGCAGGGCCTTGAGGACCAGCTCGTGCAGGATGCTCACCCCGAGCGACCGCCATTCCGCGCTATGTTCGGGGACCAGCTCATCCATCTTGGCGTCGGAGCGGAGTCGGGCCGTCAGCCAGCGGCCATCCGCGACCGTGCCGAAGGCCAGGAGGTCCTGGACCCCGCCGATCTCGACCTCTTCCCAGGCTGAGCGGCAGGCCGAGTCCCCTTCGCCGACGATCGTGACCTCGAACTCGGGGGAGAGTTTCTCCGCGAGCACGTCGGCGGTGAGTCCAGGGAACCCCGAGACCAGCCGGTGCGTGGGGAGGATGAGCAAGCCGGGGTCGCTCATCCCGACGAGCATCATCATGCAAAAGTTGGCCGGGTCCTCGGGGCCGGTCAGCCCGCCCGACGCCGCGAGGTCCTCGCGGTACTTGACCCCGGTCTCATAACGATGGTGACCGTCGGCGATGAAGATCGGCTTCGAGGCCATCAGGCCCTGGACCAAGGTGTGCGCTTCCTGGTCGAGGACCGGCCAGAGGCGGTTCGTGACACCGAGGTGATCGGTCGCCTCGAGCGGGGTCCGGTCGCGGAGGCCGGCCTCCACAGCGCAGAGGACTTCGGCCGTCGCGTCGGGATAGAGGCCGAAGATCGGGCTCAGGTTGTATTTCGTGGCGTTGAAGAGTGCGAGCCGGTCCGCCTTCGGGCCGGAAAGGGTCTGTTCGTGCGGGAAGATCTTGCCCTGGCCGAAGGGCTCGAGACGGACGCGCGCGAGGAATCCCTTGCGGGTATGCGTCCGGCCCTCGACTTCGAAGGTCTGGTGGTAGACGTAGAGCGCCGGATGCTCGTCGGCCCGGAGGACCCCCTCTCGGGTCCAGTCTTTCAAGAACCGGGCGGCTCGGGTGTACCGGTTCTGCTCGGCGCCGTCACCGGCCTCTTCGCGGTTGAGCTCGAGGCGGATGATGTTGTACGGGCTCGCGTCGTAGAGTCGGTCCTGGAGGGCCGAGTCGATCACGTCGTAGGGGGGGGCGACGACGTCGGACAGGGCTCCGACTTGGGCGATGTCATAGCGGACGCCGCGGAACGGGCGAATCTCGGGCATGTTGGGTAGATCCCCGGGGCGTCGGCGACTTTCGGGCCGTCGCACTCGTGCAGGGTAATTGGGAAAGACGTTGGAAAACAGACCCGACCGCCACAGGTCGGGTTGTCCGGTCCCGGCCGAATCGACCGGGGCCGGTTCTAGAGAATGCACCTCGACGGACGACGACGACCGTCCTGCGTCGTCCGGGAGGTCCTTGAAAACGTCGACAGGGGGCCACCATGGCCCCTTGGCGATTCGCGGCCTTCGACTCGACCTCGACGTCCTACGGAGGTAGATCGGTGGCACGTTGGGTCGGTTGAGTTCTGCCAGGCCTCTCCTCGAGCGAGGCGACCATGACGGGGCGTGACCCAGGCCTTTCGCTCCGCGCGTCGCAAGCTCGGGACGAATCCGGTGTCATGTCCCGATTTCCCAACTGTTGAGATACTTTCGTTGTTCTTCGGTCAGGGTGTCGATCCCGATCCCCATGGTCTGGAGCTTGAGCGAAGCGACCCACTGGTCGACCGCCTTCGGGACGTTATAGACGACGTTCTCGAGCTGGCCCTTTTGCGTGATCGACCATTCCGTCGCGAGCGCCTGGACCGCGAAGCTCATGTCCATGACGCTGGCGGGGTGGCCGTGGGCGGCGGCGAGGTTGATGATCCGCCCCTCGCCGAGGACATAGAGCCGGCGGCCGTCCTTCAGCACATACTCGTCGACGAATTCGCGGACCTTCTTGTTCTGCGAAGCCGCTTGCTGCGCGAGTTGGTCCAGATCGAGCTCGACGTTGAAATGTCCCGCGTTGCAGATGATCGCCCCGTCCTTCATCAGGGCGAAATGCTCACCCCGGATCACCTGGATGTTGCCCGTGACGGTAATGAAGAGGTCGCCGACGCTGGCGGCCCGGGTCATCTCCAGGACCTCGAAGCCGTCCATCGCGGCCTCGAGCCCTCGGATCGGGTTCACCTCGGTCACGATGACGAGGGCGCCGAGGCCCTTGGCCCGCATCGCGACCCCTTTGCCGCACCAGCCGTAGCCGCAGACGACGACCTTGCGACCCGCCATCAGCATGTCGGTCGCCCGGATCACGCCGTCGAGCGTGCTCTGGCCGGTGCCGTAACGGTTGTCGAAGAGGTGTTTGGTCTCGGCGTCGTTGACGGCGATCACCGGCAGCTTCAATACGCCGTCCTTCTGCATCGCGCGGAGTCGGATCACGCCGGTGGTCGTCTCTTCCATGCTCGCGACAATGTCGGAGACCAGGTGGGTCCGCTCGTCCGCGCTCAAAGTCTCGGCCCAACTGCGGAGTTCGGGATGGAGATCCTCGAGCCGGCCGAGGGCGATGCAGATCATCGCGCTGACGAGGTCCGCACCGTCGTCCATCGTCACGTTCGGCCGGTGCTTCAACGCGGCGGCGATGTGGCTGTAATAGCTCGACTCGTCCTCGCCCTTGATCGCGAAGACGGGGATGTTGAAGTCCTGGACGAGGCTCGCCGCGACATCATCCTGGGTCGAGAGTGGATTCGAAGCCACCAGAACGAGGTCCGCTCCCCCTGCGACGAGTGTCCTGGCGAGGTTCGCGGTCTCGGCCGTCACGTGGAGGCATGCCGACATCCGCATCCCGGCCAGTGGCTTCTCGACCTCGAAACGCTCTCGGATCGCGCGGAGGACGGGCATGTCGCGCTCCGCCCAGAGGATCCGCTGATGGCCGTCGCCGGAGAGTCCCAGGTCTTTCACGTCTCCGGTCATGACGGTTGCCAAGGTGGATTCTCCCTCGTGAGAAGACAGGGGTCTCGAAGACGTTCGGATCCGATTCCCACGAGGCCTGCGAACTACGTGCCCGAAAGATGGCCTGACGCATCGTGGGCTCTGGACCTCGCACGCTCAGCTCGCGTCGACCTTGCCTTAAACGGCCGACCTTAGCAGTCGCAGGGTCTTCAGTCGCTCCCAGTCCATCCAATCGAGGGGGGTAGGCTCTTCGACGGGATGCGCCGCCGCCAATTCGAGGAGCTTCGAGAGCACGATGCCGTGCGCCCGGGCCAAGGTCGGCTCGCCCGAGGCTTCGACCCTCACAAGGGCCTCGAATCGGGCCCAGTCCTCGTGCGACATCGCGACGCGAAGCGCTTTGCTCGTCCACTCGCGAGGAAGCCGAGGATGGAGGGGCCGCAATCCTCGTTCTTGATCCGGCTGACGTCGGCGACCGCGACGGTCTCGATCCACGATGGTCCTCTCCCAACGAGACGTCCTCGACGGGCTTCGAGCCCCCTCTCAAGCATGGTACAGACACGCGTACGTGTGTGTCAAGGATCGGGCCTCGATGGCCGGATCGAGCGTGAGGGTGCCACGGGTTCCGTCTTCGGACCCCGTGCGGGCCAGGCCCGGCTTGCGTTATCGGGCATGGGTCGATGACGGTTCTCGAGGTCAGTGCAGGATCCCCCTGCGACCGAGGATCGAGGTATAGGCCGAGCCTGGTCCGAACGGGGTCCGAAGACGGAACCCGTGGCACCCAATGCATGAACATTTTTATGCGATGCCTCGCTCCGACCCAATTTCGCCCCAAGAACCCGATCGACTTCAGGGGAGTCAATCAGGCGCCGACCGCGGCGCGGACGAAGGCCTGGATCTTGGCCGGATCCTTTCGACCGGGCGAGGACTCGACGCCGGTGGCGACGTCGACCATCCAGGGATGGACCTGGGCGACCCTCATCCCGACGTTCTCGGGGGTGAGGCCGCCAGCGAGGATGAGCTGAGGGTGGGAGGGGAGGATGGCGTCGAGGTCGGACGAGAAGGCGTGGCCCGTCCCGCCGGCATGTCCCGCAACGAAGCCGTCGACGAGGACGGCGTCTGGGGCGCACCCGAGTTCAGAACAGCGCCGGAGATAGTCGTGCATCGACTGGACTGCCGAGACGTCGGCGAGGCGAAACGCACGGACCACCGTGAGGTGGGAGAGGGCCAAGAGATCCTCGGGAGGCTCTTGGCCGTGGAGTTGAACGATCTTCAAGCCAACTCGGTCGGCGACCGCCGCAACCTCGTCCGGCGAGCGGTCGACGAACAACCCAACGGCGTCGACCCGGTCGGGCAACGCCGCGATGAGCTCGACGGCGAGCGAAGGGTCGACGTACCGGACCGACGGGGGATAAAAGTTCAGACCGATCCAGTCGACCCCGGCCGAGACGCACGCCAAAACATCAGTGATTTGCGTCAGTCCGCAAATCTTGATTCGGACGTTACGTTCGGCCACGCGGTCAGGAGACCCCGAGTTTCTGGAGGGACGCCTTGAACTTCGACTCGGTGTTCACCCCGACGAGGCGATCGACTTCCTTGCCGGCGTGGAAGATCAAGACCGTCGGGATGGCCGAGATCCGGAGGCCGCCGGGGGTCTCCTGGTTCTCGTCGGTGTTGAGCTTCCCGATCTTGACCTTGCCCTCGAGTTCCCCGGCGAGCTTCTCGATCGTGGGAGCCAGCATCCGACACGGGCCACACCAAGGCGCCCAGAAGTCGACCATCACGGGGACGGACGACTCAAGGACTTCCGACTTCCAGTTGGCGTCGGTAAACTCGATCACGCTCCCGGCCATGGCAGGTGCCTCGTCTCTTCGGAAATCAGCGAGAATCACGTATCTCAACATTCGGCGGCGTCGAACAGGTCGACGCCGGCTGATACATTGGAGGCATTATAAAGTCGCCCGACGCCGAGTCAACAAGCCCGGAAGGGGGGCGGACTGGGCGATCCCGGCCGACAACTGCCCCATCTGGACGAGCGGTACTCCCGCCGACAGACCCGCCTCAGCGTGTCTTGCGCCGGGTGGTCGGGAGGTCTTCCTCGGCGAGGTAGAGGATCCGGCCACATGACTTGCAAAAGCTTAGAGTACTAGCATTGATCAATTCGTTGAGCATCTGCGGTGTGATGGACACGAAGCATCCCGAGCAGGCGTTGTTCTCGATGAACGCCAAGGCGTCGGCCCCGTGCTGTTTCACGGTGCGGCGATAGCGTTCGCGAAGGTCCTCGGGGATGATCTCCTCGGCGCCGATGATGGCGGACTCGAGGCCCTCGAGCTGGTCCTTCTGCGCCTCGGCGGTCGACTCGACCTGGGCCTTGATCGCGGCGACCTCTTCGGAGAACTTCTTGAACTCCGCCTCCTCGTTGGCGAGGGCGGCGACCATCTCGTCGAGGCGGACCATCTCTTCGAGGATCTCTCCCTCGACCTTCCCGATGGCATTCTTGTCATTGGCGATCTGGTTTTGGATCGCCTTGTATTCGTCGTTCTTCTTGACGAGGTTCAACTTGACCGTGAGGTCGTCGATCTTGGATTGATGGGCCTGGAGGGTGTGCTCGCGTTTTTTGAGCTGGACCTTGCAATCCTGGAGGGCTTTTCGAGAGGAGTCGAGCGCCGCCTGCCGGTTGGTCAAGGCGATCAGGCGAGCGGCGACGGTCTTCGGGCCCGACGTCATTCGATCGCGGAGCGTCTTGGCGCGTTGGTGGAGTTGATGGAGTTCGCGAAGGTTCTCGGCGGTCGCTGACATCGGTGGTCAAACTCCCTCGGGTCGCGATGGGACGATCGTCTGGTTCAGGGGCTCGGACCGTCGTTCCGCACGACGTTTCGTTCGCGGTCCATCCCAAGAGTGAGCGTCGCGTTTCGGGAGCGCCTCTAACGACGAATCCGGCGCGGAGTTTGGACTCCGTCCGGGTCACAAGTTCGCTGGGGGGTAACGTTGAATCGACGGGTCGGGACGGGGGAGAAGGCCCTCGTCCCGGGGCGAACGGATCCGGAATGGTCGAGCGGATCGATCGATCGTTATTCCTCAGCGAAAAAGGCCGCCGGACGCCTTTAAGGCGTCCGGCGGCCTCGATGATTCGGGCTCAGCCGGTGCTCTCGAGGAAGCCCTCGAGTTGCCGGCTCCGGACGGGATGCTGGAGCTTGCGGACGGCCTTGGCCTCGATCTGCCGCACACGCTCGCGAGTCACCTTGAAGATTCGGCCCACCTCTTCGAGGGTGTAGGTGTAGCCGTCGCCCAGGCCGTAGCGAAGCTTGATGATCTCGCGTTCGCGATAGGTCAAGGTCTTCAGGACCTGGTCGATCTTCTCCTTGAGCATCTCCTGGGTCGCGGCGTTGATCGGGCTCTCGGCGGCCTCGTCTTCGATGAAGTCGCCGAAGTAGCTGTCTTCGCTCTCGCCGACGGGACGGTCGAGGGAGATCGGGTGCCGGGAGATCTTCATCACCCGCCGCGTCTCTTCGATCGAGATGTTCGCGGCGCGGGCGGTCTCCTCGATGGTCGGCTCGCGGCCCTTCTCCTGGAGGAGTTTCTTCGAGACGTTGCGAAGCTTCGACATCGTCTCGATCATGTGGACCGGGATGCGGATCGTCCGCGCCTGGTCGGCGATGGCCCGGGTGATCGCCTGGCGGATCCACCAGGTGGCGTAGGTGCTGAACTTGTAGCCGCGGCGGTATTCGTACTTGTCGACCGCCCGCATCAGCCCGGTGTTCCCCTCCTGGATGAGGTCGAGGAAGGAGAGGCCGCGGTTGCGGTACTTCTTGGCGATCGAGACGACGAGTCGGAGGTTACCGCCGGAGAGCTCGCGCTTGGCCTGCTCATACTCGCGGAACCGCGAATTCATCAGCTCGACCCGCTTCCGCAAGCTCTGCGGGGTCTCGAGCGTGATCCGCATCAGGTCCTTGAGCTCTTTCTGCAGGTTGGACCGATCTTCCTTGCCGCCACGGCCGGCGCGGTGGTCCTGGAGCTGGCTCATGAGCTCGCCCATGCGGGCGGAGACCTGTTCGAGCCGCTTCATCAAGGGCTGGACCTTCTGGGTCCGGATCGACAGCTCCTCGACGAGGTTCACGGCCTTGCGGCGACGATTCTTGAGGTCGTCCATGAGGCCGCGTCGCGTCGGCTTGTCGCGTTCGCGGACGAAGGACCGGAAGTCGCGGTTGTTGCACTCCATCAGGTGCGCGAGGGTCACCAGGTTGTGCGGCATCCGCCCGAGGATCTGGTCCTTCTCGAGGTTCTCGGTGACCGAGACCTTGACCGTGCGGTCGAAGGGGAGGTCGCCGTCATTGACCTTCTTGAGGACGTCGACCACGAGGGCGAGTGCGAAGTGGCACTCGAGCACCTTGCGGCGGAACCGCTTTCGGGTGATCTCGATCTTCTTGGCCAGGCCGATTTCCTGGTCGCGCGTCAGGAGCGGGATCTCGCCCATCTGGGTGAGATACATCCGCACGGGGTCGTCGATCCGCCGCGAGATTTCGTCGAGGTCTTCGGGGGTCAGCTCGCCGTCATCATCGTCGACCGGTTCGTCGACGAGCTCGTCCGGTTCGTCGTCCATGTCGCCCGAAGCGAGGAGGCGAGACTCGGCCTCATCCTCGTTGATCAGCTCGATGCCCAGTTCATCGAGCGATTCGAGCAGGCCGGAGATCTTCTCAGGGCTACTCGCCTCGTCGGGCAGGTAGTCGTTGACCTGGTCAAAGGTCAGGAATCCCCGGCGCTTGCCCAAGTCGAGGAGCGTCTTGAGGCCCTCGTCCAGCTTTTCCATCCAATAACCTCCCTCAACGGAACGACGGGTCAGGACGCGCTTTTCTTCTTCGTGTCCGGCCGCATGGATTGATGTCGGAACATTTCATTTCGCAACGCTAGACGGGACGCCGGGTCCGCTTCGGGGTCGGCCTCGAGTTCTTTGCGGGCGTCCTGCAGGTCCCGGAGTCGGACCTGCCAGTCACGCTCGTCGATGCGGGCAAGGACGGTGGCCAGCAGATCCTCCCAGGGGGCGGGCTGGAGGTCCTTGGGCAACGGGGCCGAGACGATCGGCGAAAGTAGGCCGGCCGCCAGGGAACGGACCGCGGGGTCGTCGAGCCGAAGCGCGACCCGCTCGAACGTGGGGGGTGTACCCTCGGCGTGGAGGTCGAAGCACGCCTGGAGGATTGCTCGCAACGGGGCGTCGCGTATCGAGGCGACCGCCACCCGGGAGCTCAACCGCCCAACAACGTCCGGTTGGTTCAAGATGATTTGGACAAGCTCACGATCGTTGACGTCGAGCGTCTCTAGCCGGATCACCACCGGGGCCGCCTCCTTCGGGGCGTCCTCGGCGGCGGGGGCCTTCGGGGCGGCCCGTCCGGCGGACTTATTCATCGAGGCGAGCTGCAGTTGTTTGAGTCGACGCCTGAGCGTCTCGACCGGGACCCGGAGCTGCCGGGAGAGCGTGTCGAGCGCCTTGGCCACCTTCACGTCGAGCCCGAGGTTCCGCGAAGCGGGGACCCGGCCGAGGACGGTCAGGACCCACTCCGCCGCACGCCTCGCGTCTTCGGGCGAGTCGAGGTCGAACCGCGACGAGGCCCGGCGGATCGCGAAGGTCATCGGGTCGACCGCCTGCTCGACCAGCGAGCGAAACGCGTCGGCCCCTTCCGATAAGAGGAAGTCGCACGGGTCGAGGTTCGAAGGAAGGCTCAGCACGCGGACGTCGACCTCATGACCCAGGAAGAATTCGAGCGAGCGATCGGCGGCGTTTTGGCCGGCGTCGTCCCCGTCGAAGACCAGGACGACGCGGTCGGCGAGACGGCGGAGCAACTGCACGTGGTCGTCACCCAGGGCCGTGCCGAGGGTCCCCACCACGTTCTGCAGGCCGACCTGGTGTGCGGCGATGACGTCGGTATAGCCTTCGACCACGGCCACCCAGCCCGCCTCACGCGAGGCGGCACGGGCGAGGTCGGCGGCAAACAACACGCGACGCTTCAGGAACAACGACGTCTCGGGGCTATTCAAGTATTTAGCGGCGTTTTTCCCTTGGGCGGCCAGGGCCTGTTGCGCCGCCGGCATAATCCGCCCGCCGAACCCCAGCGTCCGGCCCGCAATGTCGTGGATAGGGAAGATCAATCGGCCGCGGAACCGCTCGTGCGTGAATCCCGGCGACTCTTTCGGGCGGACGATCAAGCCGGCCCGTTCGAGCAACTCGCCCGAAAACCCTTCGCGACGTGCCCGAGTCGTGAGCCAGTCGCGGGCGTCGGGGGCATACCCGATCCGGAACCGCGCGACGCTCTCGGCGTTCAAGCCGCGTTCGGAGACGTAAGTCTGGGCCTCGGGGGTCCGGGCGAGGGCGTCGGCGAAGGCCTGCTCGGCCCAGGAGTTCACCGCGAGCAAGTCCGACTTCGACGGCCCAAGCGGCCGCGGCCCGTCGGACGGGCTCTCCAGCGTAACTCCTGCCCGTTCCGCCAGCATTCGGAGCGCCTCTGGGAATTCCACGACTTCTCGAGCCATGACAAAGTCGAACACATCGCCCCCGGCGCCACAGCTCCAACACTTATACGATTGGCGTTCGGGATTGAGTTCGAGGGAAGGGTTGTGATCGTCGTGGAACGGACACAACGCTTTAAACTTCGAACCGGAAGCATGCAGGGGCAGGGTTTCGCCGGCCAGGGCGACGATGTCGACCGCATTCTTGATGGCGGAGAGGGTCGCCTCAGAGTATCGGGGCACCGGGGGCTCCTGAAAGAGGGTCTCAGGCCCGGGTCCATGGTGTTTTCGGGCACCGCAGATCGGACAGCTTGTCCGAGTCCTCGGTGCGTCTCACCTTGCCCTTGAATGCCTCGGCTGCGAAAGAATTATAACCCCAAGCTGAATTTCGGTCAAGTTTTTCGAGGCAGCGCACGACAACCCCTCTCTCTTTCTAAACAGGCATGATTTTAGCAGTTACAACGGCGAGCCGCGCAGCCCACCCCTCCGTCACACCCTTCCTCGGGAGGCGGAGAGAATTATTTCTTGACAATGCGAAATCCCTTGTTCTTCGGCGTTCTGCGGCGCGGAGCCTTACCCAAATCCTCATAACTCACGAGTCAAGCCCTCGGAGCTTGTCCCCAGAACCAAGTGTCCAAGTCAAGGCCGCCAACCCGCTTTTTCGTTCGTTGCGGGCTGGATCGCCATACCAGGGTGCGTTCTCCAGGGGTGACCGGGCCCAGACACCCTCGCCTGGACGGTTAGTGGCATCGTGGTGGGCCCAATGGGCGGACGGCCTCGGAGAGACGGTCGACGCCAACTTGGCGGGCTTCCGGCTCCGAGGGCGCAAAACCGGCCCGGGATCCGCGGACCATTGAAGTCCGCGGATCCCGGGCAAGTCTTCCACGAAAACGGAGGGCAGGCCGAGAATCTCTCAAAGCCGGCCCGATTCAACTTCGGTCAGCGTCGACCGGGAGGTTGAACATCGCCGAGCACGATCGTGGCGGTCTGACCGTCGGGGGTGCGGATCGTGAGCGGAAGACCGGTGTTTTGGTTCAGCGCGGCGACGGCGGAGTCGTATTGGGCCTTGTTGTGGACCCTCGTCGGGCCGACGGCGAGGATCCGCATCCCCGGACGGATCCCGGCCCTCGAGGCCGGGCTCCCATCGACGATCTGGTCGATCTCGAGCGCACCGCCCGCGTCGGGTCCTTCGCCGGGTGCGACCTCGCGGAGGCGGAAGCCTAGGGCGGTCAGGACGGGCGCCCCGGGGAGCTCGGCGATGGTCACGTTCACCGACGCCAGCTTCCCCTCGCGGAAATACGAGAGCGCGACGGCCGTCCCCACGCTGAGGCCGGCGGTCTGGTTGCGGAGACTCGACGGGTCGGGGACGTCCTTCTCGGCGAGCTTGACGATGACGTCGCCGACCCTCAGGCCCGCCTTCTCGGCGGGGCTGCCCGCCCGGACTTCCATGACGAGCGCCCCTCGGGCCTCGGGGAGCGCGAGCTTCTCGGCGACCGCCGGGGTGACGGGTTGGATCCCGACGCCGAGGTAGCCCCGGACGACCCGCCCCTCCTTGATGATGCTCTCGACGATCCGACGCGCCATGGAGGAGGGGATGGCGAGGCCGATCCCGTCGTTCCCTTGCTTCTGGTCGGAGCTGAAGATCGCCGTGTTGATCCCGACGACCGTCCCCCGGAGGTCGATCAGCGGCCCTCCCGAGTTCCCCGGGTTGATCGCCGCGTCGGTCTGGATGAACGACTCGTATTCATTGATTCGCAAGTCATTCCGCTGGGTCGCGGAGACGATGCCCGCGGTCACCGTGTGGTCGAGGGCGTAGGGGCTGCCGATCGCGAGGACCCAGTCGCCGATGTCGAGCTTGTCGGAGTCGCCCCAACGCGCCGCGGCGGGGGCCGGGCCCTTGATCTGGAGGACGGCCAGGTCGGTCTTCGGGTCGCTGCCGACGAGTCGGGCCGGCGCAAGCGTCCCCTGACTGAGACGGACGACAATCTCGTCGGCCCCGTTGATCACGTGGTTGTTGGTGACGATGAACCCGTGCTCCTTGTCGATGATCACCCCCGAGCCGAGGTTCGTCCCCTCCGAACGGTCGCCCCCCGGATTGCCTCGACCGTCGGGAACTCCGGCCTGGGCCTGTCGGGTTACCACACGCACGACGGCCGGCGAGACGGCGACGGTCGCCATCCGGAACAGGGCTGAAGATCGATCCACGACCCCCGCCTTATCGAGCCGTTCAAGGGCCTCGATCGCCGCGCGAGAACGTCCCGACTCCCACGCGTACCCGGCCTGGTCGGCCATGTAGGGGATGCCGTAGACCAGCGAGGCGAGTAGGCAGAGTAGGAAGAGGACCAGAACGAAACCTCGACGCACGGGGGGGGTCGTCGGACGCGGCGGCGGCTCATCGAGGCCGAAGTCTTGCGGTTCAAACGACGCCATCGGCGAGGAACTCCTGCGATCGAGCAAGCGGGCGGGAGGCTATGTTGCACGGGTTGGACGACTTCCATTCTCCGGAGCAGGCTGGACGAAATCAACCTGTGGGGGCTACGGGAGAAACGGCAAATCTCGGTCGGATTCTCGAGGGGCAGAAACTCCAGGATCCGATCACGAGTCCGACGCGGAAGCGTCGCGATCGCGAGACGAGAGGCGAGTTCACCCCCGCCTCCAGAACATGACCGATGCGCCTCGCGGTCGGGAAAACCCCGATCGCCCGCCCATGGCTGTTTTCCGGCGACCTCGCGAGGGTGTACACTCAAGTTCGAGCGGCCTCGTCAGGAGAGGTTCGGTCGCCGGTCGAGCGAACGGAAGCGGTCCTCGACGACCTCGCCACGCCGTCCAATGAATCGGGGGCTGCACGCGACCGACATGTGTGGGATCGCTGGATTCGTTTGCCGAGAAGGAAAGCCTGCCGAGCTCGACGTGTTGAAGGCGATGACGGCGACGCTCTCGAGGCGAGGGCCGGACGGCGACGGCTTCTACATCGATGGCTCGGCGGGATTGGGGCATCGCAGGCTCTCGATCATCGATCTCGCCGGAGGCTCCCAGCCGATGTCCAACGAGGACGGGTCGGTCTGGGTCACCTACAACGGCGAGATCTACAACGAACCGGCCCTCCGCGCCGCGCTCGAATCGCGCGGGCACGTCTTCCGGACGCAGTCGGATACCGAGTGCCTGGTCCACCTCTACGAAGAGCATGGCCCGGAGTTCGCCCGAGAGCTCAACGGGATGTTCGCGCTGGCGATCTGGGACGCGCGTCGTCGAAGACTCGTGCTCGCCCGCGATCGGATGGGGCAGAAGCCGCTCCTCTACGCGGTGACAACGACCGGAGCCCTGGTCTTCGGCTCGGAGCCCAAGGCGCTCCTGGAACACCCCGACGTCGCGCGTCGGATCGATCCGGCGGGATTGGCCCGTTACCTCTTCTACGAGTATCTCCCCGCCCCCCATTCGATCTGGTCGGGGATGCGCAAGCTCCCTCCCGCCCATGTCCTCGTCTGGGAAGACGGCGGAGCTCGGGTCGATCCATACTGGCGGCCAAGTCTGCCCAATGGGGAATCGGCCCCGTTGGAAGAAGCCGCCCCGCGGTTCTGGGACGAGTTTCGACAGGCGGTCGGTCGACATCGGCGATCCGACGTCCCCCTGGGGGTCTTCCTCTCGGGGGGAATCGACTCCTCGAGCGTTGCGGCGGCCCTATCGGAGCTCGAGCCGGCTCGAGGGATCCGCACGTTCTCGATCGCGTTCGACGACCGAAGCTTCGACGAGAGCTCGCACGCGAGGGCGGTTGCCGAGTATCTGGGGACCGACCACCGGGAGAAGACCTTCGCGGTCGAGTCGGTCCGCGAGCTCTTGCCCGAGGTCGTCGAGTGGCTGGACGAGCCGTTCGGGGATGCCTCGCTGCTCCCGACGTTCCTCCTGAGCCGGTTTGCTCGGGGCGAGGTGACGGTGGCCCTGGGAGGCGACGGCGCCGATGAACTGATGGCGGGTTACCCCACATTCGTCGCCGAGCGTGCTGCCGGACTCTTTCGCCACTTACCGGGCGCGGCTCGACGCCTGGCGGGGGCGGCGGTGGGTCGCCTTCCCGTCGACCATGGCAATTTCAGCCTGGACTTCCGACTCAAGCAGTTCCTCCGGGGAGCCTCCGAGCCCACTGCGCTGGCCCACCAGCGTTGGCTCGGCTCGTTCTCCGGGTCGGAAATCGAGCGGGTGCTGGTCGGGGCCGGGGGAATCGACGTCGAGTCGGAGCACCTCCTCCGGGCCGACGGGCTCGCGCTAGGGGCCGACGCCCTTACGAGGTCGCTCGCGCTCTACCAGGATACCTATCTGCCGGAAGACATCCTGACGAAGGTGGACCGGGCGAGCATGGCGTGCGGGCTCGAAGTCCGGGCCCCGTTCCTCGACGCGAGCCTGGTGGACTCTATCCAAGCCATGCCTCCCGTGTTCAAATACGGGCGAAGTCAGACCAAGCGTGTCCTCAAGCTCGCGGCGAAGGGCCACTTGCCCGACTCGATCTTACGGCGGCCGAAGAAAGGATTCGGGATTCCGGTGGCCCGTTGGCTCCGGGGTCCGCTGAAACCGCTCCTGGAGTCGCGGTTGAGCGTCGAGCGTCTGGAACGCCAGGGGCTATTCCGCCCCGATGCCGTCTCCGTCCTCGTCCAGGAGCACCTGTCGGGGGCCCGTGACCTCCGAAAGCCCCTCTGGACCTTGCTGATGTTCCAGCTTTGGTACGATCGCTGGCTCAAAGGCTGAGGGGCCGCCGAGCGAGGGATCGGAGTCATGGATCCGCGTGTTCATTAAGGACCTGGCCTCGTCCGGTGGGCCATTGCCCGAGGTCGACGCCCATGGCCGCTCGAAGCCCGAGCGGCCGTGCTCATCCAATCCCCATGGCCGAACGTCCTGGACCTGGAATTGGGATCGATGCGAATCCTGGTCGTCTCCGACATTCACGCGAACTGGCCCGCCCTCGCGGCGATCGACGAGCCGCACGACGTCTGCCTTTGCCTGGGCGACCTTGTCGACTACGGCCCCAGCCCCGCCCCTTGCGTCCGTTGGGCGATGGAGCACGCCGATTACGCCATACGAGGGAACCACGACCACGGCGTGGCCCAGGGGATCGCCGTCAACGGCGAGAGCGGTTATCGCTACCTCACTCGCGTTTCGCGGCCTCATATGTGGGATGCGCTCGACGCGGACGAGCGCCGGTTCCTCCTCCAACTACCGCTCACCCAGCGGGTCACCTTGGGAGGAAAGCGATTCTTCCTCGTCCACGCCACGCCGCGTGACCCGCTCGACGAATACCTCATGAAAGACCCGCAGGTCTGGGCGAAGCGGGTCCAGAACGTCGATGCGGACATCGTTTGCGTCGGCCATTCGCACATGCAATTCAACCTCGCCGTCGACGACGTCGTCGTCGTCAATCCCGGGAGCGTGGGACAGCCGCGCGACGGCGACCCCCGCGCAGCATATGCCGTGATCGACGACAACAAGATCGAGCTCAAGCGCGTCGCGTACCCGATCGAAGAGACGATCGCACAGCTCGAGGCCGCACCGCTTCCTGACCGGGCCAAACGACTCATGAGCCACTCGTTTCGAACGGGCCGACTGCCCGACGACTCGACCCTCCTCGGGGTACCCGAATGACCTCGGGTCGGCGCGTCCCCGCGTCGTACTTCGCCCTCTTCGCCTCGCTCTACGCGATCCAGGGGGTGGTGGTCGCGTACTTCTTCAGTTTCAATCAGCTTTACATGATCAAGTACGGGGTCACGCCGGAGACGGCCTCGGGGGTCCAGAGCCTTGCGCTCGCCCCCTTCCTGTTCAAATTCCTCTTCGGCCCCCTGTCGGACCGGGTCAGCCTGCTGGGGATGGGACACCGCAAGCCCTACATCGTCTCGGGGCTCCTCCTCCAGTCGGCCGGTCTGCTCGGGCTCTCGCGAGTCGACCCCGGCCAACACGCGATCGCCTTCGCCGTGGTGGCCATCCTCACGGTCACCGGCCTCGCACTCTACGACACATGCTGCGACGGTATGGTGATCGATCTCACCCCGCCCGAGGATCGAGCTCGGGTGCAGGGAATGCTCGTCGCGGCCAGGGCGATCGCCGCGATGATCGGCTCCTATGGCTTCGGGCTCTGGCTCGAAGGGCAGGGGGATGCCTCTCGCTTCCATTCGGTGCTTTACGCCTGCGCGGGTTTGGGCCTGGTGCCCTTGCTCCAGATTTTGCCCCTGTCCGAACCCTCCCTTGCCTCCGACGCCGAACGGTTCAATTGGTCGGCCTTGAAGGCGATGATCACCCCGAGATCCCTCGTGCTGCTGGCCTTCGGGGCGATGTACTCGGTCGTCGCCTATGGGGTCGAAATCAACCTGAGCCCCTACTATCAGACGTTGGGCTTCAGGGAGGGGCGGATCGGGGCCTTCGCGTCGGCCCGATACGTGGGGAGAGCCGTCGGGGCGGGACTCTTGACGCTCGCGGGCCATCGGATCGGTCGCGGTTGGATTATGACCCTCGGGATCCTTGCACTCGCGGCGACGACCGCGGGACAGGCCCTGGTGGACGATACCCCGTCGGCGGCGATCATGGGTTTCCTGTTCGGCGCCGCGAACGGCTGGGGCGATGCGCTCTTCAACGTCCTGGCGATGGAGGCCTCCGATCCGAGGATGGCGGCGTCGACCTACGCACTGTTCATGGCCGTCTCGAACGTGAGCGTGGCGGGAGGTTGGATCTTCGCGAAGGCAGAGTCCTCGCTGGGCGGGCGACCCTCGCCGACGTTCCTGCTCTCGGCGCTCATCACCCTCATCCCCCTCGCCTTGATCCCCACGCTCAGCCGACCGACCTCGGTCCGGGAGCCCCGCGATGTCGTGGCGTGAGTGGCTCGTCGTCGGCTTGTCCGGGGGCGTGGCCACGGCCATCGTCGTCTACGCATGTTTACCCTGGCTGATCCAGCCCTGGCTCCGGCTCGTCCTCTCACTCCGCTATCGAATTCGAGTCGAAGGCCTCGAGCACCTTCCGTTGACCGGGCCGGTGCTGGTAGCCGCCAACCATGTGACCTGGATCGACGGGTTTGTGATCGCCGCGTCCGCCCCACGGCGGGGTCGCTTCCTTATTAATGCGCAATATGTCGGCTGGCCGATCGTCCGGAATCTCGCGCGCAGGGTCGGCCTGATCCCGGTCCCGTTCTCCGGTCCTCGAGCGATCCGGACGTCGATCACGCTGGCCCGAGAAGCCCTCGACCGCGGTGAAGCGGTCGCACTGTTCCCGGAAGCCCAACTGACGAGGACGGGGCTCCTCGGCCCTTTCTATCGAGGCCTGGAAGTCATCCTCCAGGGTCGGGAAACCGTGCCGGTCGTTCCCGTATACCTCGACAACCTATGGGGGAGTCTCTTCAGCTTCTCGGGAGGACGCTTCCTGCGAAAGCGCCCGGAGGGATGGCGGCGGACGATCCATGTCGTTTACGGCCCCCCCATCCCCACGCCGGTGAACGTTTTCAACGTGCGACAAGCCTTATTGGAAGCAGGCGTGAGGGCGTATTCCCGGCGCGAGCCTCGATCGATCCGACCGCTCGAGACGGTCGATCCTCTACGCCCACGCTTCAACCATCCGACTTTGGGGCCTCTGACGGGGGCGACTGCGAACTTCGAACGAGACGGGATTCATCAGACCGGCGAGAAACCCGACTCCGTCGGCCATCCCCTTCCCGGTGTGGCCCTTCGGGTCGTGGACGGGGACGGACAGCCGCTTCCGCCAGAGGAATCGGGGCGGGTGGAGGCCCTCGTCCAAGGCCTGAGCGGTTGGACCGACGCGAACGCTCGCGGTTTCCTGGACCGCGATGGTTTCTTGTTTCTGATCCGGGATGCGCCGACTCTCGAGACCGACGCCGACCACCCTTCCTCGTCGGAACGCTGAGACACCGTTTCCTGGGAACTTGCAATCGTCGCAAAACGCCCGGATCGGTCCTCCGTTGAGAAGACCGGGCGGGCGTGGCCTGTACGCATCGACGGTTCGAGGACTTGTCGCGGGCTCTTCGGAGACGCTTGAGCCGTTGGGTCCCTGAGGGTGTCGCCCGGAGACAGTCGAAACCTGATGAGGAGAGGCGTCAAGACGAGCGATGGAAGGGCGGGCGTGCCGGGTGAGAAGCTCGATTAGGCGGGGGTCCCCCGGGCCGAGCTTGTGGCGGCAACCGGGGTGTTAGGGGGTGGGCTAGGGATACGAGGCCCGTCTTCGGGCTCCGCGCCGGCCCTGGCATCAAGGATGCGTCTCATCGCGGCTTCATAGCCGACGAACCGAATATTCTCGAGAATTCGCACCGATCGCGAGCACCCGATCGCCCGGGCCATCTCGAGGACTTCCCGCTCCTCGACCGAGAGCGGGTCGGAGCGGCCCGCCGGGTCGGACTCGAGAGAGTCGTCGGCCAGGAAGTCCAGCGAGACCCCGACGGCCTTCGCCAACCGGAATGCGTTTTCCAGCCCGGGCCGGGATTTGCCTGCGAGGATTCGAGAGATCTCGGAGTCGCTCACTTTCGAGATTTTCGCGAGCTTCTGGCCGTTCAGACCCAAACGAACCATCTGCGCCAAAAGCTTCTTTTGGAGGGGGGATGCTTTCTCGGCGTCCATCTGAAGCATCCTTATTTGAATCGACTCGAGTGCCATGTCCGATGGCGTGCGTTCTCCGCCTGCATAGCATAATTCCCGCCCAGGAAAATTACACCATTCCTGTATCAGCAATATTTTTCCGTATTCGGGGCAGCCGAAAACCTATCCTCCTCCCGGCCGGGAACTGAGAAACGCGCGGTTATGCACTGAACCGCAAGTGTCTCGGGAGGTTGGAAGGATCTCTGGCTTTGCGAATACGGAATACCGACGGGGGGAGGGTTTCACATACGGAAGGCAGGCGAGGCGAAGGACCTCAAATCATGTCGATTCGGGAAGGAAACTTCACGTTGGCGAGCGAGGATGGGCCGTTCACGAGGCGCGACGGACGACGTATTGGGTGAGGCTCCGCAGGATCCCCTTGGCGACCGACTCGTCGAGGCCGTCGAGACGCGAGTGCGCTTGTGCGGCGTAGTACTTCGCGCGGTCCCAGCAGTATTCGAGGGCGTCCGAGGCATCGAGGTAGGAGCGGAGCTCGTCCCGATTCGGATGCTCCTCGGCGAGGAGTTGGCGGACCTTGGTGGAGGTCGCGGGGGTGGAGGTCGAAAGAAGGCGGATGATGGGGAGGGTGAGCTTCTGCTTCTCGAGGTCGGTCCCCAGGCTCTTGCCGGTCGTGCGCTCCTCGCCCCAGAGGTCGAGGAGGTCGTCGGCGATCTGGAACGCGACGCCGAGGTCTCGGCCGTACTCTTCCATCTCGGTGACGATCGCCGGCGAAGCACCGGCGTAGTGGGCCCCGAGCTGGCAAGAGACGGCCGTCAACTCGGCGGTCTTGCCTCGGATGATCGAGTAGTAGGTCTCCTCGTCGAGGACGAGGTTCCCTCGGTTGTGAATCTGCTGCATCTCGCCCTCGCAGACCATATTGGTCGCGCGGCCGATCCAGCGGCAGGCGAGGGTCGAGTCGAGCGAGGCCGCGAGGTGGAAGGCGTGGGTGAAGAGGAAGTCGCCGAGGAGGACGGCCGGTTCGTTGCCCCACTCGGCGTTGATCGTCGTCGCATGCCGACGGACGCTCGCCTCGTCGAGGATGTCGTCGTGGACGAGTGTCGCGGTGTGGATCATCTCGACGACGGCGGCGACGACCGGGTGGGCCGGCCGCAGGCCGCCGCACGCCTGCCCCGTGAGGAGCACCAGGGCGGGGCGGAGCCGCTTGCCCCGGAACTTGGCGCAGCGCTCGACGAGGCGTTGCACGAACGGGAATCGACTCCCCAGCTCGTCCGCGAAGATCTGCTCGGACTCGGCCAGTTCCGCGGCGATCGGAGCGTAGATCGCCGCGAATTTGCGGCTGGTTTCCTCTGACTTCACAAGAGATTGCGAGGACATCCCGAGCCTCCCGATCATCCCGCCGACTCGCCCGTCGACAGACCGCTGCGTGTGCGGATGCGGAATGGAAGAGCGACGGCGCGCTCTCACCGGATTGAAAACGGTCGGGTCTCCGACGACCCGACCCCCTATCGCCTTTCCCTGGCTCGCGAGCGTCAGCCCGGTTCTCTCCGGAAGTGGCCGCTCCGGCCCCCCAACTTCTCTTCCAGGCGGATCTGATCGATGACCATCGCCCGGTCCACCGCCTTGCACATGTCATAAACCGTGAGTGCCGCGACGCTCACGGCGGTCATCGCTTCCATCTCCACACCAGTCCGCGCAGACACCTTGGCGGTCGCTTCGATTCGGAGGGAGGAATCATCGACCGGGACGAACGAGAGCTCGACGCTATCGAGGCCTAGCGGATGGCAGAGCGGGATCAGCTCGCCGGTTCGCTTCGCGGCGAGGATACCCGCCAGCCGGGCGACTTCGAGGACGTCACCCTTTGACGCACGCCGGTCCAGGATCAACTCCAAGGTCGACGACGCCATCCGAATCATCCCGCTGGCACGCGCCGAGCGGAGCGTCACCGCTTTCGAGGAGACGTCCACCATCCGGCTCGCACCGGCGTCATCGAAATGCGTGAGCTCATCCACGTCGCCGGTCCTTGTTTCAAATCATTCTGAACGTATTTTACAAATCGTCGACCCCTTGGCTAGTGGGGATAGCTGGGTTTTAACGACGTGGCGTCGGGGGCGACGCGTCTGAGGTCGGGTTGGTTTCGGGCGAGAAGGTCCAAAGTCCCGAGAGCCAGACCCCTTGTCGTTCCCGCACCGCGACCCGACGGCCCTGTTCGAGGCGACGACGGAGCGCGGGTTTCCAGTAGGCGGAACGTCTTGAGACCACGACCCACCGGGCGCGAAGCGCGGCGTCCTCGTCGCGGAGGATGACCGGAAGCCGGGCCATCGTCCGGGTCGTCGAAGCGAGACCTTGTCCCGGATACAGCGACGGGGCCAGGGCCGCCGGGTCATTGGGCTCCGCCTCGGCCGCCAACCGGGCGAGGAGGGTCGGGTCGACCGCATCGTTCCAGTAGGTGAGTTCCAACCCGAGGCGTTCCGCCCCGCGAAGGCCGCCGACGAGGGCGTTGTAGTAGCTCAGGCCGAACGGGTGGACGGTCAGTGTCCCCGCTCCCTGCGCCACGAAGAAGCCGAGGAGCCCGATTCGGGCGATTCGACGCGACGAAGTCCACTGCCAGGCGGAATGGAAACCTCGGCCGATCAGGAGGGCCCAGAGCGGGAAGACCATCAAGAAGAGTCGCTCGCCGTCATACACGGGGACTCGAGTGCTGAACAAGGTCAGGAAGAAGACGATCGACCCGGCCGGGAGAAGCAACGCGGGATCGGTCCGGCGCTCGCGCCAGGACTGGGATAGCCCCAACAGCCCAAGGGCGTGCAACCCCACGGGGACGGTCGCCGCGAAGTAAAACCAGGGATAATGCCAGGGGATGTCTCGGTCGGCGTAGACCTGTCCGAAGTACTGTACGAAGATCGAGGTTCGCTCGACTCCGGTTCCCCAGTAGGCCGCGAGTCGCTCCCCGGTGTGATACCAGAGCCAGGGCCAGCCGAGGGCAAAGGTCGCTATGCCCGTCGCCGACCAGGCGAGGAAGGGGGGGAGCACCCAGAGCTTTCGGTATCGGGCGAGCGCCCAGATCAAGAGAATCGGGGGGAGAAACCAGGCGTGGATCTTGGTCAGAAGGGCCAGGCCCCAGAGGATCCCGGCACCGGCCATCGCCAACGAGGGACGCTTGGCATCCAGAGCCCTGGCGGATGCGAGGAGGGCCAGCGTCCAGAAGAAGGCGATGAAGGTGTCCAGCGCCCCGAGGTGCGCGTGCGCGAAGACTCGGGGCATGGCGAGCAGGCCGAGCCCAGCCGCAACGCCCGCGGCACTCCCGTACCGGCGGCAACCGACAAACACGACCATGCCGACCATCGCGGCGAAGATTGTGGTGGGGGCCAGCCGACCGGCGAGCAAATAGAGTCCGATCGGGTCGCGGCCACCCGCGAGGACAATCTCGATGGGTTCTCCGAGCGTCGAGGCGATGCCGAGCAGCCAACGGCCGAGCGGGGGATGCTCGGCGTTGTCTCGGAACACCCGTTCAACGACCTCGGGACGGAAGAACCCCCAGCCCTGGGAGAGAAGCGTGGCCACGTACGTCCGACCGGGGCGGACGTCGAGGGGCTCGTCGATCGTGATCCCAGGGCCGTCGAGCGTCAAGACGACGGAGAGGCCCGACAGGAGCCCGATGGCCGTCGAGAGCCGTACAGGGGTCCAGAATCGGCGATAGAAGGGCTCGGCCATCGCGGTGTCGGCGTCCCAGTCGAGGCGGGGCGAACTTGATGTCTCGGGACCCCTCCGTTGGCGACGAGGGACCGGTTCCTGACGGTGGCCAGGACGGCGGACGATTATGAACGATCGCGATCCGTTCGGCGAGCCGGGGCCGTCGGGAAATCGGGGCAGGGGGATGGCGGGGGGGAAAGGCGAACGAGCCCGAGGCTCGTCCTGGGCGATTCCAGGACGTACCTCGGGCTCGTCGACTAAGCGGCGGATCTCGCGTCTATTTCAGGGTTCCTCGGCCTTTTTCTGGGAGATAAGGCGTCGGACTCGTTCGGCGAGCAGGGCGCCGTCGAACGGCTTCTTGAAGGCGTCGTTGAAGCCGAGCGAGTAGAGCTCCTCGCCGGGTTCGTCACTCGTCAGGGCGACGAGGATGGTGGTGATGTGGTCCTGGCTCTTGCGGAGGTTCTGGGCGATCTGACCCGCCTCGATCCGGCCGACAGCCATGTCGATCACGATGCAATCCGGGTGGAAGCTCTCGGCACGAATGCCGGCTTCGAATCCGGACGCGGCGGTCTCGATCCGGAAGTCGTCCCCTTCGCGAAGCTGCTCGCGGAGGCTGGTCAGCATGGGGGCATCCGCCCCCACAACCAGGATCTTGTGATAAACCTCTGCCTCGAGATCACCCAAGGGCATTCCGTGCTCCTTGAGGAACCGAAGCAGATGCTCGCGAGGGATCCGACGATCCTGCGAGCCCGGGATCCGATATCCACGCAAGCGGCCCGAATCGAACCACTTGCTAACGGTCCGAGGCGCGACTTTGCAAATCTTCGCGACCTGGCCGGTTGTAAACACTTTCTTCATAGTGGAGGTCTCCACTCGCCCGTTATCCGGGCGAGACCTCGGAGGTTTCCTCACCCCTCCGGTTTGAACCAATGTCGGCGCGGTGACAGTCCCATCCCTGCGACTCGAATTCGAACGCCTAGCGTCTGATGAACTCGTCCGCGAGAGACGGCAATCGTGCAAGACGCTCCGACCCCGCCCCCAACCTCCGGCGTCCCGTCTGCTCCTCCGCACCCGCTGATGAAGAATCAGGAGATGGCGGTGCGGATCACGGGCGGGGTCGGGATCGGCATCCCGGGCCCCTTGTGCCGAAGGTCGAGACACTCCCCGCTCTCACGGAGGGTTGCCCGGCCTAGGACCACCAGGAGGTCACTCATCCCCTCCTTGCCGTAGCGGACCTGACCGTCAAGACTATTTTTCGAACGGCGCGGCGTGCGACTTTAGGATGGACCAGGACTAGATCGAAGGAGCACAGGAATCCTGGCAAAAAGGCAGGCTGAGTAGGCGTGGAGGGATAGAGGGAAAGCGAGGATTGGCTAAGAAAAACGCCCGGCGGCGAGAGCAGCCGCCGGGCGTCGAGGGCAATTTCAACGCTTGAAGATCGGGCCGAACATGCGCCCGAAGAATCCCTTCTTGGGCTCCTCGAGCTTCGTCTTCTTGAGGTTGTCGTCCTTCTTGGTCATATCGCGGCCGAGGATCGCGGCTTCGTCGTAGAGCGCGCTCGGGGTCGGCACAGCGTCGAGGACGAGCGGGCCGGCCATGTTCTTCTGACGAGAGGCCGCCTGGAGCAGCGTGACGACGTCGGGATAGCGGGCGCCGAGGTTGGCGGTCTCGCGGAGCACGTCGGCGACCTCGAGCCTCGAGGAAACCTTCGTGTCCAGATCACCGACCTGGGTCGGGGCGATCCGGCTGATCTGCAGCTTCTCGTCCCCGTCTGCCGCGTTCAGGAGAATGGGACCGGTCCGGAGCACGATCGGCGTCAGGAGCTTTTGATCGCGTCCGAACACGACGACCTCATTGCGGCGCGTCCGGGAGACGTGGACGAGCGGGGGCCCTTCGCAATCGATGACGTACAACTCGAACGGGTCTTCCTTGAGCGGCTTTCGCCGACGGTTGACCGAGGCGATCGCGATCGACATCGAGTCGGACTCCTCCGGCTCGGGCTCCTGGTCGAGGACCCGGACCCGCCCGAGGAACGAATCCTCGGGGTCGAGGGTCCGGAGGGAGTCGAACGCCCCGTAGCGGACTTCCACGTCCGGCTGATCCATGAGCTTGATCAGCTTCATCCGGGAGGCCGGCTGGTCGGTCGCCGCCAGGGCCGCGAGTGCGTAGGAGCGGAACTCCGGGGTCTTCACCGCGGTCTGGGCCAGCACCTCGGCGCCGGACTCGTCGTTAAGGAAGGCGAGCGACTCGGCCGCGAGGAACCGAACCTGGGAGTTGGGGCTCGACAAACCGGTCTTCAAGGTCTCGATGGCCGACGACCCGAGGCCCTCGAGCCGCAAGGATGCAACCCCGGACTTCTGGGGGTCGAGAAGATCCTTGCCCCACATTTCCATCCGCTTTTCGCGGAGCGACGGGCTGTCGACCAGCGGAAGGAGCTTCACGACCCGGAAGAAGCGGTAGTGATGATGGTGGTAGATCCTCGGGACCTTGAGCTCGAGGAACGTATCCCGCTTCGCGGTGGCCGCCCCCTTGAGGTCGACCCCCTCGTGCTGCGGGAATCGGTCGTTGACGACCTTCTCGAGGAGAGCGGCCGTTCGGAAGCTCCGCCGGTTCTCCTTGATGATGAGGGTGAACGGCGTATTCTTCTTGACCCTCGCCGCGCCGAGCACCCGGCCAACCTTGAGATTGTCCGGCTTCGCCTCGGTCCCGGTCATGACCGGCCCTTGGGCGACGGCCAGCGGCGCACCTTCCTTGACCTCTCCCCCCTTGGCGATCAGGGTCTCCCGGAGCTGACAGGTGAGGAGGTAACCCCCGGCCAGACTCTTCGTATTCGAGTTCGGCGGCAGCTCGAGTTCGACGTCGAGTCGGTCGCTCGTGGTCGTCCCGACCGGCACCTTGAGGCGCACGATGACCATCGCGACGCTCGGGTCGGTCAGCAACTTGCTCGGGTTGTCGACCTGCGCCTTCCGCATCTCGTTGATGAGCGTCGTGCGGTAATAGGACTGCGGGGAGTCGCCGCCCGTATTATCGAGCCCGACGACGAGCCCCACGCCTTCGAGTCTCATGTCCATGGGGGAGCCGATGAAGGCGGCGTCACCGACGGCTTCTTCGACCTTGGGCGGAGGCGGTTCGCTTCGCTTCTTCTTGGGCAGGGGCAGGCCCGCCCCGAGAAGGGCTAGTGCCGTGAATGCCCAGAGGGCGAGCACGGCCTCGCCGCGCCTTGCGTACGTTCGCCTCATCGACCTGCCTCCTTGCTCACCGACGCGGGGAGAACCCCCGGACACAACTCGAGAACCAAGCCGTGCCATCACGCCGGTCCGCCCACTTCCGTGTGGGACGAACCGCGGCCGGACTTTAGAACCTCCCGGATTTTTAGTCAAGAGTTTTTTTCGGGAGATCATTCAAGATGCCGAAGCCATTCGTTCACGGTGGGCCGAAGGAGGGGATCAGGCGCCCGATGGGGAGGAGTTCGTACGAATCCGGGACATTCGCGCAGATTTACACGCCTAAATGGCAACGGTGACCGCCACCTTGGGGAAGAGACGAGGCAGGCGAGCTCCCGCTCTCCAGGTCATACGGTCGTGTCTTCACCCGTCGCTCAAGACACACCGCTTCACGCAAGAATGCATCGATTGACGGGCAAGCTCGAGCGGTGAGGCTTCATCGAGGCCATGCAAGCAAGACGCATCCGGGCCTGACGTTTCCTCGAAATCATGGTGAGCGATCCGCCCCGACGATCGCTTTACAAAGCCTTTTTCCTACTCACGCCGATTTTCAACGCCTTGCGGGCTGCTTCCGACGACCATTTCAAAAAAAATGGAAAGCCGAAGAAGGCAACGCTTGATCTGGACGGCGAAGTATTATATTTAATATAGTGAAGGCGCAACTCGGGGATCGAGGGTTGAATCGGGTCACTCCCCCTTCCTATTTAGAGCGAGCCGCATTGATTGAGGGTTTCGCCGAGCCCGGCCTTCGCGGGATGGAAGTCGAGAGAACGAGAAGGGTTGGTCTGGGCGTCCCAGGTTTCCAGACTCGAGATCTTGAGGGGACGTCACGGCGATTCGACGGGTTTCTGCGACGTCGGCGTTGGGCGGGTATCGCTCAACGCGATGACCTCCCTTCACCTCGGTTTCGGACCGCGGCCACCGGTAGTTCGTCGAATCCGCCCAGCTTGAAGGACTGGATTCACGGTCAACGACCCCGACAGGGGGAATTGGTCGAGAGTGGAGAGTTGCGCGTCACGCCACCTGACGAATCGGGCGTCGGTCAACCCCGACGCATCGATGGCGGATGGTGCTGCGCCGTATTCAGACAACTCTGAGGGGCGAATTTCCGGTATCCACAGCCACCGCCTTTTCCCGCCAATCCGTGGGATATAAAGAATCGCCCATAACGGCATTCGTCGGGCTGTGGGATTTGTGTGATTTCTGAACGTTCGAGAGATCCGCGGGACCATCCCATTTTCGAGGGCCGGTCCCGGGACCTGTCTGTCTTGCGTCTCGATCCTTTTTCATGACCCCTTGCGGGAGGGAATTGCACTTATGCGCATGACTATTCTGCGTCGACGAACCGGGTTCACGCTGATCGAACTGCTCGTGGTCATCGCCATCATCGCGGTTTTGATCGCCCTCTTGCTCCCGGCCGTGCAGGCGGCCCGCGAAGCCGCCCGACGCGCCCAGTGCGTGAACAACCTCAAGCAGATCGGCCTGGGGCTGCACAACTATGTGTCCCAGCAGAACACCTTCCCGCCCCTCTGCGGCAACATGTGGCTCCCCGGCCATGTCGCGAGCCCCGGCTGGGGGAATTGGCCGCTCGGCTGGGCCGCGTCGCTGATGCCGATGATGGAGCAGCAGCAGTTGGCCAACGCGGCGAACTACTCGTTCGGAGCCGACCAGCCGCAGAACTACCAGACCGTGTGCCGGGCGCGGGTCGCGACGTTCATTTGCCCGTCGGAGAGCAAGCCCCTCGGGCCATGGCTCGAATCCTCCTGGACGAACTACAGCGCCAACGTCGGCGGCCCGGCATCGATGGCGACCTGGAGCGGTGTCATCATCCCCATGAGGGAAGTGGCCGGGCAGACGGCGGTGGGGACGAACTACCCGACGAAGTTGGGCACGATCGGCCTCGAGAGCGTGGTCGACGGCACGTCGAACACGGTGGCGTTCAGCGAGCGCCTCGTCGGCATGGGTCCCGGCGACGTGACGGTCTCGCTTAGCTCGGCGGACGCGAAGCGCGTGACCTTCGGCCCCGTGGGCCCCGTCACGGCCGACACCGGTGGAAGCGTTCAAGCTCTGGCCTTCGTCCAGTCCTGCCGGAGCTTGCCCGGCACCACCACGACCGCCGGGTTGGTGAACGACTCCTGGATCGGCGGTGCGGTCTGGGCGGGTTCGCACGCCAACACCCTACGTTTCAACACGCATACGCACGTCAATACGCCCAACGGAATCTCCTGCATGGCGGAGAACTATCCCCCGGGCCAGGCCATCGACGCGATCACCGTGGGGAGCAACCACCCCGGCGGCGTGAACGCGTGCATGGCCGATGGGTCCGTCCGCTTCTTCAAGGACACCATCGCGATCCAGACGTGGTGGGCGGTGGGAACCAGGGCGGGTGGCGAGGTCGTCAGCGCCGACTCGTATTGATTCGAGTTCGGCCTTGTCGAGAGGCAAAGGTAGGGCTCGACTCCTAGAAACCCTCTACCCCGGTTTTGGGAAGAGAAGCTCGGAGGCTGAGCCCTCTCTCCACGTTTCGTCGACGAATCGATTTCACGCACGAAGGCCGGGCGTTTGCAACGCCCGGCCTTCTTCTCCCTTTTCGACCTATCCGAGAGGATTTGTTTCATGCACTTCGTTCGACTGACGTCGGTCGGCCTCGTCGTACTACTTCTCTCCGCCGTGGCCGGTTGTGGTGGGGGTGGAGGCAGTTCCGAACCGGTCGTCGACGAGACCCGCCCGGACGCAGGCCTGGAGGCCTCGAAGAAACTCCAGCAGATGCAGCCGCTCCCGTTGCCCGGCAAGAAGGCCCGCCGCTGAGCTCCTACGTTGCGGGGAGCCAGGCCCTCGGGGCGAGGTCGGAGCTCACGATCCAAGTTTTGCGACAACGCCGCCATCGAGGCTGCGGATGGTCGACATCGACACCGCGGCGAACACCGACCTGGCCCCGAGAAATTGCGACGCATGGCTTTAAGGATGGCGGGAGGAACCCATGCGGGATTTTTGGAGAGGCCTCTTGAATTCGCGACCGGCTCGTTTATAGTAGGTCTACCTCGACACGAGGGAGTTGAAATTGGCAGACGACTCTTCGAGAGTCTTGCCTGACAATGGCGACACGGTTCACGCGGGAGTAGCTCAGGGGTAGAGCACCACGTTGCCAACGTGGTTGTCGTGGGTTCAAATCCCATCTCCCGCTCTTTGTGGATTGCCATTCAAAGGCTGGCGGCTTACGCTCGGAGCGCGTCGGGTGCGTGATGGCGGCTCAAGCCATCCCAGCCCGACTTGTTCTGAGGATGCCTTTGATGAGCACGGGCGAGCACGACCACGAATCTTCCGTCAGCACGGCTGACGAAATTGGGGCAACCGAGACCCAATCGGTTGGGCAGAAGCTCGACCTCGACGTTCAAATCTCTGACGTCGGGCCCTGTAAGAAACATCTCAAAGTCGCCATCTCCCGAGCGGATATCGATCGCCAGTTCGATGAATCGCTCGGGTCGATGAAGAAAGAGGCAGCCGTCCCTGGTTTCCGACCCGGGCGTGCCCCCAAGCAGCTCGTCGAACGACGGTTTCGCAAGCAAGTTTCGGAGCAGGTGAAGTCCACCCTCCTGATGGCTTGCCTCGAGCAGCTCGACGAGTCGTATAAACTCAATCCCATCTCGCAGCCGCAATTCGACATCGCGGCGATCGAGCTTCCCGACACCGGGCCGATGCGGTTCGAGATGGACCTCGAGGTTCGTCCCGAGTTCGCGCTTCCGGCCTACAAGGCCTTGAAGGTCAAGCGGCCGAACCGGACGATCAGCGAAGCCGACATCGACGGCCAGTTGAAGCTCTTCCTGGAGCAGCACGCGAAGCTCGTCCCGAAGCTCGAAGGCGGGGCCGAGATCGGCGATTTCATCACGGCCGACCTTCGCTTCCATCGCGACGGGACGACGCTCAACGAGGCGAAAGAGATTCAATTCCGCCTCCAGCCCGAGCTTCGTTTCCAGGATGGAGCGGTCCCCGAGGTTGGCAAGGCCCTCGTCGGCGTGACCGCGGGCGAAACCCGCGACGCGAAAGCGAACATCGGGTCCGGCTCCGCCGACCCCAGCCTTCGCGGGAACACGATCGACGTGACCTTCCAGGTCCACGACCTCAAGCAACTCCGCCTGCCCCAGACCAATCGCTCGTTCTTCGAGAGCATCGGCTTCGACGACGAAGAGGACCTGCGCAAGGCCCTCCGCGAAGTCCTCGAGCGTCGGCATCGCTCGGCGCAGATGAAGGCGATTCGCCGCGACGTCGTCACGCAGCTCCTCGAGTCGACGCCCTTCGACTTGCCGGCCGACCTCGTCGGCCGCCAGGAGAAGGCGACGCTCCGCCGACTCGTGATGGACCTGAAAGAGCAGGGGCTCAGCGAGTCGGAGATCCGCGCCAGCGAGGCCCAGATCCGCGCCAATGCTCACGAGTCGACGCTCCGCAGCCTGAAGGAGTTCTTCCTCCTGGCCAAGATCGCCGAGGCGGAGGAGATCAAGGTCGAGGACGAGGACCTCGAAAACGAGATCGAGGCCATTGCGTCCCGATCCGACGAGAACTCGAGGCGAGTTCGAGCTCGGATCGAAAAGGAAGGGCTGGCCGAGGTCCTTGCCTCGCAGATCCTCGAGCGGAAGTCGCTCGACCGGATCCTGGAGTTCGTCGTGTTCGAGGAAGTCGCGGCCGCCGAGGAAGAATCGGCGGTGGAGACCCTCGACCAGACGGCGACCACGATGGTTGCCAGCGACGAGGCCCCCGAGACCTCCGTGTCGGGCTCGGCCGAAGGGCAGGGGGCTGGCGAATCCTCCGAGGGTGAGGCCTCGCAGGGATGATGATGGATCGGATCGGCTGACACGTTCGTCAGGTCGTCTCGACATGACCACGAAGGCCCTGCCACGCCCGCGTCTCTCGGGCGCGGCGGGGCTACGATCACGAAGGATTGCCGCCCATGTATGCCGAACACCCACTCGCGCAGCCGTCCCTTCAGCGCTATCAAAATTACGCGCGCCAGCGCCAGATGACCCTCGGCGATCTGCTCCTGGAAAACCGGATCGTCTTCCTCGAGGGTGTGATCAACGACGCCGTGGCCAATAACACGGTCATGAAGTTCCTGTTCCTCCAGTTCGAGAACCGAACTCAGGGGATCAGTTTTTACATCAACAGCCCGGGAGGGAGCGTCAGCAGCACCCTCGCGATCTACGACACGATGCAGTTCATCGATTGCCCAGTGTCGACGTACTGCATCGGCATGGCGGCCTCGGGCGGGGCTGTCCTCCTGGCCGGCGGGACCAAGGGCCGTCGCTACGCGCTGCCCCACTCCAAGGTCATGATCCACCAGCCCTACGGGCAGGTGGGCGGCCAGATCTCGGACATCGAGATCCAGGCGCAAGAGATCCTCGCCAACCGCAAGGACATCAACGAAATCCTGGCCAAGCACACCGGCCAGCCGATCGAGAGGATCGCCAAGGACACGGAGCGCGACCGCTACTTGACGGCCATCCAGGCCAAGGAATATGGGATCGTCGATGAGGTGGTCGGCCACATCCCCGCGAGTGAAGTGAAGGCCCACACGCCCCCGGCCAACTGACTCGTGATCCTCACCAGGAAAGAGACCTTCCCATGCCACTGATCCCCATCGTGATCGAGCGGAGCGGGCGCGAAGAGCGGGCGATGGATATTTATTCCCGCCTGCTCCAAGACCGCATCATCATCTTGGGTTCGGCCATCGACGACAACGTGGCCAACCTCATCGTCGCCCAGATGCTGGTGCTCGCGCACCAGGATGCCAAGGCCGACATCCACCTCTATATCAACAGCCCCGGCGGCAGCGTGACCGCGGGGATGGCCATCTACGATACGATGCAGTGGGTCTCCTGCGACGTCGCCACCTACTGCCTCGGCCAGTGTGCCAGCATGGGCTCGTTGCTCCTCGCCGCAGGCGCGAAGGGGAAGCGGAACGCCTTGCCGCATGGCCGGATCATGATCCACCAGCCGCTGGCCGGCATGGAAGGGACCGCCACCGACATCCTGATTCATGCCGAAGAGTTCATTCGCATGAAGCATCAGCTCAACGGGATCTACCGGCACCACACCGGCCAGACCCTGGAGAAGCTGCAAGAGGATACGGATCGCGACCGCTTCATGTCCCCCGAAGAGGCCCGGGAATACGGGCTGATCGACAAGGTCGTCGAGCGCGAGCCACCGATCCCCCTCAACCCGAACCCGATCCCCTGATCGGATCGAAAGCTCGAATCCAACTCGGCCCGGCGACGTCGCATCCTCTGCGACGTCGCCGGGCCGAGCCCGTTTTTGAGCCGGGGGGAAGCGGAAGGGGATTCACCACAAGGGACGCAAAGTTCAGATCGAATCAATCAAAGAGTTCTCTTTTTGATTTTACCTTTGTGCCCTTTGTGCCTTCGTGGTGAATCCGCTTCAATTACGATTTCCCCGAGAGTGGCTTGAGCAGCAGCCGGAGCGTCTCGCGAGCGTGCGGGTGGCTGAGGAACCAGCCGGCCGTGGGCAGGATCAGGACCAGGGCCGAGAACCCGAGTAACAGCCAGGCGAGCCGGGACGGCCGCAAGACGACGACGTTGAGCTGATGGCGGAGGGGGAGCGAGATCTCCTGAATGAGCCCGCTCGGGTCGTCGCCGAAGGCCGTGATCGTCGCCGTCCTGAGCCTGGACGACGCGGAGACGGTCACGCCTCGACGTGTCGCCGGGTCCTCGAAACCTTGCATGGTCCTCGAATAGTTGCCGGGGACGCGAAGCAAGGCCTCGCGGAGCGCAGCGTCGAGCGACCGAGGGTCGACGTGGTAGACGACCAGGTTTCGCGACGCCCTCCGAGAGATCAAGATCGCGACGAAGATGTAAGCCGACGTGAGGGCGAGCCAGGCCTGGAGGTTCGCCGTTCGGAAGAACGTGCGCACCATGGTCTGGCCGAAGGGACCGAAGAGGACGAGGCCGCCGATCCCGAAGGCGAGGAACGCATGGTCGGTGGTGCCGGAGACGACGCGAGGGTGTCGTCCGCCGTGCCAGTACCCCAGGGCGTAGAGGTAGAGGGCGAGAGGGAAAACCGCAAACGCGAATTGCCACTGATCGCCCATGGGAACCTCGTCGTTTGCGGGCTCCGGCCCAGCCGATCGATCAAGATCGGAGTTGCTACGTGGCCCGGGCTTCGTCCGCCAGCTCTTCGAGAATCGGGCCGTTCGCCTCGGGGAACGTGAGCGAGGGGAGGTCCCCGGCGCGGACCCATCGAAAACCGGTCTCGGCCGACGGCTCGGCCTCGGGAGACTCGGTCGTGCCGTCGAAGTAGAATAGTTCGACCCAAGCGTGGGGGTAGCGATGGGTCATTCGTCTGCGGAGCGGCCCGAGGACGATCCCCAGGCCGATTTCCTCTCGGCATTCTCGTACGGTCGCGTCCTCTGGGGATTCCCCGGCCTCGCACTTCCCGCCGGGGAACTCCCAGTACCCGGCCATCGCGGAGCCCGGCGGGCGCTGACGGATCAGGTAGTAACCCGCCCGCCCCACCAGGGCAATACCCACGCGAATCGGCCGCTCGGTTTCGTCCAGGGGACTGGTCATGGCACGGATGGACTCGTCAGCCGTTCTTGGCCGCCTCGGCGGCCTCGAGGGCGCGACCCGGAGAGCCCATCACGTTGTAACCGCAGTCGACGTGGAGGATCTCGCCGGTGATCCCGCTGGCGAGGTCCGAAAGCAGGAACATCCCCGCGGCGCCGACCTCTTCGCGGGTCGCGGTCCGCTGCATCGGAGCCACCGCCTCGTAGAGGCCGGCAAGCTTGTCGGCGTCGCCGACCGCGCTCGCTGCCAGGGTTTTGACCGGACCGGCGGAGACGGCGTTGACGCGAATCTTTTTGGGCCCGAGGTCGTAGGCCAGATATTTGACCGAAGCGTCGAGGGCGGCCTTGCAGACACCCATCAGGTTGTAGCCGGACACGACGCGCTCGCCGCCGAAGTAGGTGAGAGTCTCGATCGCCCCGCCGTTGGGCATCGACTCGGCCGCATGCCGCGCGACGATCGCCAGCGAATACACGCTGATGTCCATCGCGGTCTTGAAGCCCTCACGGCTGGCATTCACGAAGTTGCACTTGATGTCGTCCATCGGCGCGAACGCGATCGAATGGATGACGAAGTCGAGCGGGCCGAGCAGCTCGCGGGCCTCGGCGAACGCCCGCGCCACATCCTCGTCCTTTTGCACATCGCAGGGGGTGATGAGCTTCGGTTGGAACTGGTCCACCGCTTTCCGGACCCGGCGCTCCATCTTGTCGCCCGGTAGGTGGGTGAAGCCGAGCTCGGCCCCTTCGTCGAACAACTTCTGGCTGATCGCCCAGGCGATGCTGAAGTCGTTGGCAACACCCAGCACGAGCCCTTTCTTCCCCGTGAATAACCCCATCGGCGGGACCCTTTCGCGCCTCTCACGCGTTGATGTTGGAAGGCTAGATTGGCCGGACGGTTTTGCACGCCCGGGCGCCGCCCAGGATACCCCGGTGAGGATGGCGGCTCAATTGGACTTTCCCTCGGGCCGATCGGCGTCCACCGGCTCATCGGCCTTCGCCGCAGGATCCTTCGCCGGCGCAGGATTGTCGTCGATCGGCAAGGCGAGATCGGTCAGGTCGCGTTGATAGAGCGAGCGGACCTCGGCCATTGCGTGTTGGGTGGCCGCCCCGGCGTTCAGACTCTGTCGCCTGAACTCCTCGGGGATCGGGCCGAGTCCGATCGACTCCACGAGGCGGAAGGCCGCCTTCACCTGGGGATCGTCGGCAAGCTCTCCTCCGGCATCATTCTTGAGATTCCGCGGATCGACGACCGCAGCTCGCGAGCCGAACGCAATCCAGCGATCAGCCCCGGGCCGTACCATAAGCGTCGACTCCACCCGGACGGAGTTGCCGACTCCGACATCGAGTTGGGTCACGACCGCCCCGACGCCCCCTCGGCCCGCCACCGTGCGGAGGCGATCCAGGAGCGGGTCGGTCGGTTTGTCCTCGATGAGCGCTTTGAGGTCTCCCAGTGCGCCCACGGCCGACCCGATCGTCAACGGCTGTCCGGGCTCGGACTCCGGGAGGACGAACGTCCCGGTTCGCACGAACCGGGTCCCGGAGTCATGGAGCACCTCGGTCGCCGCCCGTCGAGCGAGCCACTGAGCGTCGGTCTCCAGGGCCAGAGGCCTCAATCGGTCGAGGTTTGAGCTTGAACCCTCCACGAGGGCGAACCCGCGTCCCTCCAGGAAGTCGGCCAGGGAGTCAACGGGCCGAGTCTCGACGTCGGAGACCCCCGAGAGCCATCCGAGTCGAAGCATCTCCGCCGACTTTCCCGGACGCTTCACGATCGACTTGAGACCGGCCCGGTTCAGGTTCACGACCATGAGCATGGCGGGCGTAGGGCCGTCGGGATCCTCGAGCCGGATCAGCTCGCGTCCCAGCCATTCGAGGATCTTATCATCAGGCCCGGCGAACTTCTCTCGATCGCGACGCCAGGCGGCGAGGCGATCGCGACGTTGGGCGAACGCCCGACGGAGGCCCGGAGCCTCGGCGGTCTCCCAACGCGCGAACCAAACCGGCACGTTCTCCCTGGCCCAATCGCGACGGACCTGGAAGCGTAACGTCCCCCGAGGGGAGGGCTCCAGGATCTGACCGAGGACGACCTTTCCATCCGAGAGGACCACCGCATCGGCGGCCGACGCCGGGACCCCGGGGGGAGTCGTCGCCACCAGGAACGCAAGGCCCAGTGTCAGGGTCACGACGACCATGCTCGTCCTTCCTCTCGGTCGGTCCGACCGTTCGAGATTCGCCACCAACCGCCGGATCGACGGGCACCCGGTGGGCGATCGGGGCGCGGCCTTCCGCTAGAATTGTATGCGAACCGACACAACTTGTGTCGCCACTCCCCGACAATCGGGGGCCTTGACGCGACGCTCGTCCCCGAACCCCTCGTCACGTACGTTTATGATCCACCTCGAGCCATTGGGAGACCGGGCGTTCCTGGCGCGTTTTCCGGACGAAGTCCAGGCCGCGGCCTGGGCCGAGGCCGTCCGGGCAAGGCACCTGGAAGGCGTCGAGGATGTGGTCGTCGCCTATCGGACCGCGGCGGTCCACGTCCACGACGAGAGGGTCGACCTCGTCCGGCTCGAGAGAGAACTCATCGGCGTTCAATTCGAAGCGAGATCGGCGGCTCTGGGGCGTCGGATTTGCCTCCCGGTGCTCTACGACGGCGAGGACCTCGCCGAGGTTGCCCGCGTGTGCCGGATGAGCGAAGTGGACGTGATCGCATTGCACAGCGGCCGGGACTATCACGTGTACGCGGTCGGTTTCCAACCCGGTTTTCCCTACGCAGGATATCTCCCGCAGGGTCTGGACCGACTCCCGAGACGTGCGGAGCCCCGGGTCCGCGTACCCCAGGGAAGCGTCGCCATTGCCGGTCGGCAGACGGGGATCTATCCCACGGCCTCGCCGGGTGGTTGGCAACTCCTCGGGAGGACGCCGCTCCGCATCGTCGACGTCGAACGCGGTCATTTCCCGATCCGGGCGGGCGACCGGATCCGATTCAACTCGATCGGCCCCGACGAGTTCGCCGATCGGAAAGGGGAAAGCTTGTGAGCACTCTTGAGAAAGTCATCGACCTGAATGCCGACCTGGGGGAAGGGTTCCCCAACGACGACGCCCTCCTGTGTCTGGTCACCTCGACCAGCGTCGCCTGCGGCGGCCATGCCGGGGACAACATGACCCTGGTCCGTGCGCTTCGCGGTGCGAAGGCGCGCGGAGTCATCGTCGGGGCCCACCCCGGGTTTGACGACCGGGAAACCTTCGGACGCGCCGAGCGGGAGGCGTCTACGGCCGACGTCGAACGGATCGTGAACGAACAACTCGCCGCATTCGAGGGCGTCGCCCGCGTCGTCGGAGTCGAGCCCCGATTCGTCAAGCCCCATGGCGCCCTGTACAACCAGGCCCAACGCGACCCGGAGATCGCCGTCGGTGTCGTCAACGCCGTGCGTCCCCGAGGACTTGCCATCGTCGGCCAACCCGGGAGCGTGATCGAGGACGTCGCGCGGTCGGCCGGCATTCGCTTCATCTCCGAAGGGTTCCCCGACCGGCGGTATCACGAAGATGGCAGCCTCATCCCCAGATCGAACCCCGACGCGCTCCTGAGACATCCTCTGGAAATCGAAGCCCAGGTGATCCGCCTGGTGGACCAGGGGGTGGAGACTCTTTGCATCCACGGCGACGACCCCCGGGCGATCGAGAACGCCGGCTGCGTCCGCGCGGTCCTGGAACGAAACGACATTGCCATGCGAGGTTTCGCTTGACATGGGCTTGCGCGTCATCAGTCCGGGAGTCTTCACGACCGTCCAAGATCACGGTCGGGTCGGCTATCGCGAGTGGGGAATCCCGGCGGGCGGGGCGTTCGATCGGGACGCTTCGGACCTCGCCAACGCGCTCCTCGGGAATGATCCCGACTGCTCGACGCTCGAGTTGACGATGCTGGGCGGGGTCTACGAGGCCTGCGAAACACTCGCGATCGCCTGGGCAGGCGCGCCGATGTCCGTCACCATCTCCGGCCAGGCACGCGGAGAGCGCCGGTTCGCGACGGCCCAGTGCCACACGATCTTCCAAGGAGAGACGCTGTCGATCGGGGGCACCCCTTCGGGCGCGAGGATGTACCTCGCGGTCGCCGGCGGTTGGAGGACGCCGTCGGTGCTCGGGAGCCGCTCCTCCGACAAGCCTTTGAGTGCCGGGATGATGATCCCCGCAATCCCAAGCTCGACTCCGGGACGTTGCCCGTCCGAGGCGACCTGGCGCGTGCCGACCGAGGCCCCGCTCCGGGTCATCGACGGCCCGGACGCGTCGAGCGTCGAAGGGACCTCCGACTGGCTTGACGGCGAATTCATCGTCGGCAAGTCGTCCGATCGGATGGGCCTTCGGCTCGAGGGGCCGGCCCCTTCGATCCTCCCGGTTGACGACCGCCCGTCCATGCCGGTGGTCCCTGGGGCGATCCAGTTGGCAGGGGGTCGACTGCTGGTGCTGGGGGTCGACGGGGGGACGATCGGCGGTTATCCCCACGTCGCGAACGTGATCGCCGCGGACCTCGGGCGACTTGGGCAGATCCGGCCTACGGACCGGGTCCGGTTCTGGAGGATCACGCTCGAAGAGGCACGACGGATCAACCAAATCGAGCGTCAACGATGCGAAAGGCGGCGCCGCATGATCGCGGCACTGGCGGCGGATCGCGGGCCTTTCGTGGGGACGGTCGGTGAGTTTTGAGCTTGTCGGCGACCCGAGGATGGGGTACATCATCGCGACGTCCCGACCCATCTCAACTCCGAACGCGCCGGGCCTCTCGTCCGACGTTTCGGGCCGAATCAAGGGCCGTCCGATGCTCGAAGGATGCCAATCGTGGCGAGGCCGCGCCGGTCTCGCTTGGATGTTGCTCATCACGGCCCTTGCGGCCGGTTGTGAGCAACTCCCGATGCCTCGTCCCAACGTCGTGCCGATCCACGTGCCCAACCCGGTCGACGCGACGGCAGGGCCCGACAAGGATCCTCACGCCGATTCGGTCCCTCTGTCGCAGCCGGCGGAGCCGCTCCCGCCCTTGCCGAAGGGAGGGTCTTCGGACGACTCGGCCACGACGGCAACGCCCTTGCTCGACGAGGCCTTGATGCAGGCCGAGTTGATCAAACACATCGACACCACGTCCGAGCCCGAACCAGCGGAGGATCACCACGCTTCGGAAAAGACGGGCGTCCCGAAGCCGCCTTCGTCGGATGCGGAAGCAAAGCCGATCGAGGTCGCACTGAACACGGTGCCGACGGCCGCGACGCCGTCGAAGGATCACACGAACGCCCCGGCTTCGATCGACCCCGAGAAGCCCACGCCCGAACCGCCGACACCGAGGGAACGGTGGAACAAGGGACTGGAGCGGCTCCGATCCCTCGTCCACGAACGGGAAGGGAGCCCCGACGCCGCCTCCGGTCCCTGGTCGCTCCGCGCCAGGGTGCTCGACGTCCTCGACGCGACGGGCGACAACGACTCGGCCGACCACCCGACGTGGAAGGCCGTCACGACGGCCCTCGCCGTCGCCAGCGGACATCGGGCCGCCGACGAACACTCGCGGGCCGTCGATATCCGCGAAGCCATCACCACACTCGAGGACAAGGTTCCGCTCGAGATCACCGAACTCCAGCTCTGCCGGAAGGTCAGCGGATTCGGGAACTTCGAGCCCGTCGACACGAACGCCTTCAAGGCCGGCCAGTCGCTGATCGTGTATTCCGAGCTCTCGGGCATCCGCTACACTCAGTCGGGCGAGGCCTTCCGGAGCAACCTGTCCTCCCGGATCGAGCTGGTCCCGAGCCAGGGCGGCGCCCCGGTCTGGACGCCGCCGCTCGACCCCGCCGAGGATTATTGCCGACACCGCCGACGTGATTACTTCATCAACTATCGCTTGACCCTCCCCGACAACATCCCGGCCGGTGTCTACGACCTGAAGCTGATCCAGAAAGACGAGATCGCCGGGCATTCCACTTCCTCCTCATTGCCCGTCACGATCATCCGCTGAGGGATCGACGACAACGGTCAGCCGAGGGGGCTCCCCGACACAACGCAGGCCGATGCGAACCGAGGCACGCGACTCGGCGCGGCGTCCTTGTCAAAGCACGTCCGACGCGCGAGAATAAAGGCATCCGTTCTCGGGTTCCGATTCACGGGGTGCCGCCATGTCGAGAATCCTCAGCGTCCTGGGATGCGTCTGCGCCACCTTGGCGATCGCGACCGATTGGGGTGGGGCCTCGGAGTCTACCCCTCCGGCAGAGTCCGTCGAGGGGAGGACTCACGTTCTCGTCGCGGGCGACACCATTCACGGCGGACGGATCCTGCGCGTCGCCCAGAAGAAAACGCGCAAGAAGGGTTCGGCCAAGAAAAAGGCGACCGAGCCGGCCGACACCGGGGACGAGGCAACGAAGCCGGCTTCGGGCAATGACGGGGAGCTGAAGTTCTCCAAGGACATCGCGCCGATCCTGGTCGGCAACTGCGTCGGCTGCCACAACGAAAAGGCGATGACGAAGAACGGCAAGCTCGACCTCACCACCTATGACAAAATCCTCAAGGCCGCCGCAGCCTCGGGAGACTCTTCCGTCAGCCCTGGTAAGCCGGACGAGAGCCACCTGTACCTCCGCCTGACGGGCGAGGAAACCCCGAGGATGCCGAGGGGAGGAGGCAATCGCCGCCTCTCGGAAAACGCCGTCGAGAAGATCGGGCGATGGATCAAGGAAGGGGCGAAGCTCGACGCCGGGATCGACGCCAAGGCCGAGATCGCCTCGTACGCCGCCTCGCCCGAACAGCTCAAGAGCGACGCCCTCTCGAAGTTGCCGGTGGAAGAGCGCGACAAGCTCGTCGAGTCGAAGGGGATCGAGCGTTGGAAGAAGGGGAACCCCAAGGGGACCCCCGAAGTCACCCCCGGAAAGCTCGTCACCGTCTTCGGCAACCTCCCGAAGGATCGCGTCACCACCACGATCCGTACGGTCGAGACCCAATACGCCCAAATCAAGAAGATGACGGCGACGAAGGACCTCGCGCAGAAGATCGGCCTCTACGTTTTCAACGACCGGCCGAGCTTCGTCGAGTTCGCTCGGAGCGTCGAGAATCGCGACGTGGAAGCGACCGAGCAAGGGTCGGTGGACCTCAGCGGCTCGGAACCGTATATCGTCGTGATCGACCCGCTCGGAGGTCGCGAGGGCTCGGCGACCGCGACCGCAAAAAAAGGGCGGGCGAAGCGAGACGACTCGGGCGGGCCCGATCGTTCGCTCGCGGGGCTCGTGACCGACTACCTGGCCAACGGGATGATCCGTCGGAGCGAAAAAGCCCCGCTCTGGCTGGGCTACGGCCTCGGGGCCTACTTCGGTTCGAGGGTCGACCCCCGCAGCCCATTCGCCGGTAGGCTGAAGCGAAACCTGTATCAGCAGATCGAGCTCGGATGGGTCTCGAAGGCCAACGACGCGCTCGGCGGAGACTCCAAGGTCGAAGACATCCGCGCCGTGGGATATGGCATCGTCGAAGCGGTGATGGGAGACCAACGTTCTCGGCCGGTCTCCACCAAGTTCTTCACCGCGATGTCAACCGAGGGGGGCGAGAAGTTGGACGACGTCCTTCGCGACGTCCTCCTGATGTCTCGTCAGGAATTCTTCGCCTGGACGAACGAGTACTTTACCTCCTCCAATCAGCAATAACCTTCCCCGCACTCGCCGCGAAATTGCTTCGGTGACACAGGCAGCGAGTCGTCACTCCAAGCCCGAAGCGCGAACGAGTGAATCCTTCTCGATTTCATGCGAGAGGATTCACTCGTTCGCGCTTCGGGCTTGGGGAAGGTTGCTCTGCGGCAGCTGTCTGGTGGTGGAAATCCATTGCGTGAGTGTCTTTTACGAAACCCTGCCCACAACGACTCAGCCAACGAGTCTTCGACGTCCGTCTCTCACCTCGGCTCTCTGAACGTTTGACTCAGCCCCGACTTCGGTCTACCTTACGAACCTCGAGTCGACGGGCTGAAGTCGCTCTCACGGAGTTCGAGGGGAGGACGTCGACCGTTTCCCCCCCAGACTTTCGCGCCTCGTCCGCCCACGTCCGCTCGCCTTACTCGGTCGCGCCCGGGGAAACCCCCGCGACGGCGCGAGCCGAACAGCCTTGTCATCGACGACGGAGGACCTATTGATGAGCGTGCGGATTCAGCGGATCGAGGCCGAGGTCGTGGATCATCCGGTCCGTTCCGAAGGGGCTATCATCTCGTTCCTCGGGCGGCACGAGGCGTCGCATTATGTGACCGTCACGATCACCGGGGACAACGGCCTCCAGGGTTTCGGCGAGGCGACGACGGCGCCGGTCTGGAGCGGCGAGACCGCCGAGACCGCAAAGTGGATGCTCGACCACTACATCGCCACTCGGCTCGTCGGCCAGACGTTCCATGAGCCGGCCGAAGCCCTCGCGATCCTCGACCGCGACCTCCACGCCAACTCCTTCGCCAAGGCCGCGGTGGACATCGCCCTGTGGGACCTCCTGGCCCGGTCACACGGTGTCTCCGTGTCCTCGATGGTCGCCGATCGCGAACCCGTCGAATGGATCCCGACCCGAGTCAGCATCGGGGCCTATCCTCCCGAGGAAACCGTGCGCCTGGCGGTCGAGTTCTGGGAGGCGGGCGTCCGCACCCTCAAGTTCAAGACCGGCAAGCCCGGGATCGACGACCCGGCGCGTCTCAAGGCGGTCCGCGACCGGCTGGGTCCCGAGCCGGTCTTCACGATCGATGCCAACGGGGCCCACGCGACGGCCGACGAGGCGGTCCGGGCGATCGAAGCCCTCGTCCCCTTCAACCTCGCGCTCGCCGAGCAGCCGACCCCGAGGGATCGCATCGGCATGCTCGCGGAAGTCCGTCGCCGAGTCCCCGTCCCGATCCTGGTCGACGAGGCCGTCTTCACCCCCGGCCACCTCGAGGAGGCGATCGACCGCGACGCCTTCGACATCCTCTCGATCTACCCGGGCAAGAACGGCGGATTTACCCACTCCCTGGCGATGGCAAAGCGGGCCCAGTCCGTCGGGAAGTCGTGCGCCATCGGCTCGAACCTGGAGACCGACCTGGGACAGGCCGCGATGGCGTGCCTCGCCTCGAGCCTCTCCGCCTTCCCCGTCGAGCGGTTCGCCTGCGACCTCATGGCCGCCCTGTTCTACGCCCAGTCGTATGTGAACCCGCCGATCCTCTTCCGCGAGGGGAAGATCCAGGCCCCCAAGGGCCTCGGCTTCGGCGTCGATCCCCGGCGAGGCCCGCACGCGGGTTGATCGCCTCTTCCAGCCTACGGAGGTGTCGACGCTGAAGGTTGATGCCGTACCTACGGCTTCATGCGACTGAGCCTGATCCCCCCGGTGGGTGGGGCTCTCTTGCCCCTGGGCTTTTGCCTCGACTCTTGCGGCAAGAGCGGGGCAGGAGTTGCCCCACCTACCGGGGGGACACCCGTCCGGCTTTGCGCATTGATGATAGGGAAGTTGCCACGGCATACCCCGAATCAAGGCTTGACGGATGACGACTCTCTAAACTCCCACCCGGACGACTGGGGCGTTCAAACCGTCGTGCGGCCAGCTTACAATTGCGGGTCATACGATGCGTCATCCGACTCCTTCGCCCGAAGGGTCGCCTTCCGAGATTCGGGATTTCAACTTGTCTCGCGTCGTCGTCCTCGGTTCGAGCAACACGGATATGACGGTTCGTCTCCCCAGGCTCCCCGGCCGAGGGGAGACGGTCCTCGGCGGCACGTTCGTCTCGGGCCCTGGGGGGAAAGGGGCGAATCAGGCGGTCGCCGCGTGCCGAGCTGGCGGGGACGTCTTGTTCCTCACCGCGGTCGGAGACGACTCGTTCGGGCGTGATGCACTCGACCACTATCGTCGCGAGCGGATCGACGTTTCGCTCGCCCGCATCCTCCCGGGCGAGTCCTCGGGGATCGCCTTGATCCTGGTCGAGGAGGGGGGTGAGAACTCGATCGGCGTCGCGCCGGGCGCCAATGCGAAGCTCACTCCGGACGACGTCGATGGACTGCCCGGCAGCGTCTTCGGACCGAAGGCCGTGCTCCTGGCCAGCCTCGAGGTTCCGACCGAGACCGTCATTAGGGGCCTGCAACGCGCACGTCGGGCAGGGATGCTCACGATCCTCAACCCTGCACCTGCCCACCCGTTGTCCTCGGCCAATGGCGAGGAAGCCCTGTCATCGGTCGACATCCTCACTCCGAACCAGTCGGAGCTGGCGACACTCGCAGGGCTTCCCTGCGAGTCCGAGACGGAGATCGTCGCGGCTGCACGGGCGTTGCAACGTCGTTGGGATGTCCGCGCGGTCGTCGTGACACTCGGTCCGCGAGGGGCCCTGGTCGTTGAGGACGAAGCGAAGCCCGTCGCGCCCCGAGCCGTCGACGCGATCGACAGCGTGGGGGCCGGTGACGCATTCAATGGTGCGTTGGCCGTGGGGTTGGCAGAGGGTCGTCCCTTGTTCGAGGCCGCCGACTGGGCCAATGCCGCAGCGGCTCTTTCGGTGACTCGTCGAGGAGCTCAGGCCGGGTTGCCGACTCGCGAGGAAATCGACCGCCTTCTCGCGGAAGGGCGTTAGCGTTTCCTTCGGCCTCGACGACACTTTTCGTCGTCCGTAAATCCCTTTTGACTCTCCCGTTGGGACACGATAGCCTCGTTCCCTGGACACGCCCCTGGATCCTCTCTCCCTTCCAGACAGGCGAGTCTCGTTCCGGTAAACGGTCGAGCGGCGCCTGGTCCCTTGGAGGCCCGGCGAGTCGCCTGCGGCCCGATTACAAGGGACGCATGAACAGATCTCCCGGGCTTGGCGATCTCCGTCAACGACTCTTTCGGGGGTGAAATCCAGTGCTGCAACGACCGAGCCTTCCCTTCGTCTTCGGCCTCGCGACGCTCCTCATGCTCTTCGCCACCCTCGGTGTCAGCCGGCTCGCCGCGCACGACCGGCCGAGTGGACCAATCAACAAGACACGTTCGGCCGTCATCGCCCGCAACGGCATGGCCGCGACCAGCCAACCCCTTGCGACCGCCGCGGCGATCCGCGTCCTCCAGGACGGGGGGAACGCGATCGACGCCGCGATCGCCGCGAACGCGGTCCTCGGCGTCGTCGAGCCGATGTCGTGCGGGATCGGAGGCGACCTCTTCGCCATCGTCTGGGACGCCAAGACCCGGACGCTCCACGGCCTCAACGCCAGCGGCCGGTCCCCCTACGCCGCGAGTCTCCAGGGGTTTCAATCCAAGGGACTCAAGTCGATCCCGTCGACCGGGCCGCTGAGCTGGTCCGTCCCCGGCTGTGTGGACGGTTGGGAGCAACTGCGGTCGAAGTTCGGCACCAAACCCCTGGCCGAGCTCCTCGCCCCGGCGATCGCGTACGCCGAGAACGGCTTCCCTGTCAGCGAGATCATCGCCGACGACTGGCAGCTCTCGACCTCGGCCCTGGCGAAAGTCCCGACGAGCGCCGCGTGCTTCCTCCCGAACGGCAAGGCCCCCGGCAAGGGCGATGTGTTCCGGAACTCCAACCTCGCCCGCTCCCTGAGCCTGATCGCGAAAGGGGGGCGCGACGCCTTCTACAAAGGCCCGGTCGCGGCGACGATCGTGGAATACTCGTCGCAGGTCGGCGGACTCTTCTCCGAGAAGGACTTCGAGGACCACACCTCCACCTGGATCGACCCGGTCTCGACAAACTATCGAGGCTTCGACGTTTGGGAATTGCCCCCGAATACGCAGGGGATCGCGGTCCTCCAGATGCTGAACCTACTCGAGCCTTATGACCTCAGGGCGATGGGACCGCAGTCGGCCGAGGCGCTGCACGTGATGATCGAGGCCGAGAAGCTCGCGTACGAGGACCGCGGCCGCTACTACGCCGACCTCGACTTCGCCAAGGTCCCGGTCAAGGCCTTGATCTCCAAAGCTTATGCGGCCACGCGGGGTGCCTTGATCGATCGCGATCGCGCGAACGATCGCCCGAGCCCCGGCATGCCCCCCCAGGCCGACACCATTTACATGACGGTCGTCGACAAGGACTTCAACGCCGTCAGCCTGATCCAGAGCAATTTCGCCGGCTTCGGCTCGTCCCACGTCCCTGCCGACCTGGGCTTCCCGATCCAGAACCGGGGCAGTCTATTCGCCCTCGACCCCGAGCATCCCAACCGCCTCGAGCCCCACAAGCGCCCGTTCCACACGATCATCCCCGGCTTCGTCACCAAGGCCGGCAAACCCTGGCTGAGCTTCGGGCTGATGGGAGGAGACATGCAGGCGCAAGGACATGCCCAGGTCCTCTGCAACATGATCGACTTCGGCATGGACGTCCAGGAGGCGGGCGACGCCCCGCGATTCCGACACGTCGGGTCCACCGACCCGACCGGCCCTCGCGCGACCGACGGGGGCACAGTCTCGCTCGAGTCCGAGATCGGTCCTGAAGTCCGGAAGGCCCTCGAGGCCAAGGGGCATCGACTGGTCGACGGAAAAGGCGGCTTCGGCGGATATCAGGCGATCCGCATCGACGTCGAACGCGGCGTACTCATCGGAGGATCGGATCCTCGCAAAGACGGCGGGGCGATGGGCTATTGAGCGGAGGAATCCCACCGAATATGGACGGAAACGTGGCAAGCGCACCCGGCAAGAACTTCGAGCCTCCCGAGGCCCACCGACCGGCCCGGCCTATCGGGCCCGAGTCGTTCCCGCAGGTCCCTTCGATGCGAGTCGCCTCAGTCGACACGCTTCGGGGGCTCATCATTCTGCTCATGGTCTTCGTCAACGACCTCGGGCCGGGAGCCCCCTCGTGGATGCTCCACATCCAGCCCCCGAACGCCGACGGCATGACCCTGGCCGATGTCGTCTTCCCTTCGTTCCTCTTCATCGTCGGGATGTCCATCCCGCTCGCCTTTGAACATGCCCGGATGGTCGGGAAATCCAAGCTCGCCCTTTTCCGGCACGTCCTGACACGCTCCGCGAGCCTGCTCTTCCTCGGCCTCGTCGAGTTGAATCACCACGACGACCGCACGCTCGGGCCTCGCCTCTGGGGGCTACTCGCCTTCGTCAGCGTGGCGCTCGCCTGGTGTTCACTCCCCCGCGAGCCGGGAGCGAAACGCAAGGTCTTCATCGGTCTGAAGGGGATTGGCCTCGTCGGAATCATCGCCCTCCTCGCCGTCTTCCGACGCGAGCCGGTCTCGACCACTATCCTCTTCCGAGGGCCCGTCGAGCACTACGCGTGGCTCCGGACCGAGTGGTGGGGCATCCTCGGCCTGATCGGGTGGGCCTACCTGACGGTCGCGACCTTCACCTTGATTCTCGGGAAGCGCCGGGAGTGGCTGATGGGCATGGTGGCGATCCTGATGACCTTGCACCTCGCGATGCACCACGGAGGCCTTTTCAAGCGCGTCGAGGACAAGGCCTGGCTCGGTGGCGCGAAGCCGGCGATTCTCGCGGTGGAACGCGCCGTGAATGGGGTCGGCGATTACGTCGGACTCGGCGACGCCACCGGCTCGCTCGCCGCAATCAGCATGGCCGGTTGCGTCCTCGGGATGATCCTGAGGCGTGACAGCGACGTCTCGACCCACGGCGCCCGGGTCCGTTGGACGGTCAAGTTCATCCTCGGCCTGATGCTGGCGGGGTTCCTGACCGACACGTTCGAGGGGATCAACAAGATCGGGGCCACGCCGACCTGGTGCTTCTGGTCCGCCGCCTTCGCTTGCACCTTGTGGCTACTTCTTTATCTCTTGATGGACGTGGCACTCCTTCGAAGGTGGTCGATCCTCGTCCGACCGGCCGGCGCCAATCCGCTCCTGGCGTACTTCCTCCATCCGATCACCCTCTGGGGAGTATCGCTCGCCAAGTTGGACTCGGTGCTCCTCAGCTACAAGTCCGACGCGGATGCCGGCATGGTCGTGGCCGGATCGTTCGGGATGGCGCTCTTCGTCTGCGTAACGACCGGGTTACTCTCACGCCTCGGCGTGAAGCTCCGCCTCTGACCACAGACCCGGCACCCCGGAGTTGGACACGAACTCCGGGGTTCTGACAGGTCAGTGATCGCCGGGCGATCCTTATTCGACGCCGATCATCCGATCCAACTCGTCCTCGTCGATCACCGGGATGTTCAACTGCTTCGCCTTGTCGATTTTACTTCCAGGGTCGGCGCCCGCGACCACGTAAGTCGTCGACTTCGACACGGAGCCCGTCACCTTGCCCCCGGATCGCTTGATCAAGGCCTCCGCCTCGGGACGAGTCCGCCTGGGAAAAGTCCCGGTGAGGACGAACGTCTGGCCCGCCAGGGGGAGGTTGTCGCGATTCGTCTGGACGACGACGACGGGGGTCGGGATCACGCCGACACTCGGGAAGTCGTCGAGCAGTCGCTGGTTCTCCGGATCCTGGAAGAAGTCATAAACGCTCGCGGCGACGACCGGCCCGATCTCGGGGACGCCTTCGAGGTCGGCAAGAGATGCGCCTCGGATCGCCTCCAGGGTTGAGAACCGTTGGGCCAGGACCTCGGCGCTTCGGGTTCCGACGTGGCGGATGGTCAGACCCGTCAGGAACCGGTCGAGCGTCCGGGTCTTGCTCACCTCGAGAGCCTTGACGAGATTCTGGGCCGACTTCTTCCCCATCCGATCGAGGTCGGTGAGGGTCGCTTCGTCGAGCCGGTAGAGGTCGGCAAGGTTCTTGAGCAGGCCTCGGTCGACGAGTTGCTCGATCAGCTTGATGCCGAGGCCGTCGATGTCCATCGAATCTCGGTGGGCGAACCAGCGGATCCACTCCTTGAGCTGATCCGGGCAACGCGCGGGAGGATTGGCGCAGTGGAAGTCGACCTCGCCGGGCTCACGCTCGACGGGGCCACCGCAGCTCGGGCAGGTTTTGGGGAACTCGAAGGGCAGTTCGCTGCCGTCCCGCGCCTCGACCTCGACGCGGACGACCTGGGGAATAATCTCGCCGGCCTTCTGGATGACGACCGTGTCGCCGATCCGCACGTCCTTGCGGAGGATCTCCTCGGCGTTGTGCAGGCTCGCTCGCTTTACGGTCGTCCCGGCGAGGCTGACCGGCGTCAGGTCGGCCACGGGCGTAAGCTTGCCGGTCTTGCCGACCTGGACGGTGATCCCCTCGAGCTTCGTCACGGCCTGTTCGGCTTCATACTTGAAGGCGATCACCCAGCGCGGGCTCTTGCTCCGCGTGCCCAGGCGGGCTCGCTGGCCGAGGTCGTCGACTTTGATCACCAGCCCGTCGGTCTGGTAGTCGAGCGTGTTTCGCTGCGTCGACCAGGTCTCCGCGTGGGCGATCACCTCGTCGATCGTTTCGAAGGTGCGGTTGTACGGGCTGACGGGGATCCCCCACGACTTGAGCCGGTCGAGGATCTCGGCGTAGGACGTCGCCTGGATCCCTTCGAACGCCCCCAGGCCATGCGAGACGAACCGGAGCCGGCGGAGGCCGCAGAGCTTGGAGTCGAGGAGCTTGAGGGATCCGGCCGTCGAGTTGCGCGGGTTGGCGAAGGGGGGTTCATCCTGGGCACGTCGGAGCTCGTTGAGCCGTACGAGCTCGGAATTCGTCATGTAGACCTCGCCGCGGACCTCCAGGAGGGGAGGGGGGGAGTCGGACAGGACAAGGGGGACGCCGCGGACCGTCCGGATGTTATTGGTCACGTCGTCGCCGCGTTCACCGTCACCCCGGGTCGCCCCGAGTACGAGCTTTCCCGCCTCGTAGCGCAGGGAGACCGCCACACCATCGACCTTGAGCTCGACCGCGTAACGGACCGTCTCGCCCGCCGTGAGGCCCTTCCGGACCCGGGCGTCCCACTCGCGAATCTCGTCGTAGTTGTAGGTGTTGTCGATCGAGAGCATCGGCACCGAGTGGGTGACCGTCTCGAACGCGGCGAGCGGAGCCCCGCCGACTCGTTGCGTCGGGCTCTCGGGGGAAATCAACTCGGGGTGTGCGGCCTCCAGGGACTGGAGCCGTTCCATCAGGCGGTCGTAGTCCCGGTCGCTGATGATCGGGGCGGCATCGAGATAATAGAGCCGGTTGTGCGCCTCGATCTCCGCCCGGAGCTCCGCAACCTCACGCTCGACCTGAGTCATCCTCGAGCCTCCTCCCTGCCGATCCGGAGTCCCCGGAAAAGAACCCGAGACGATCGTCGGCGATCGATCGATCCCATCCTCTCAAGACGGGACGCTCGACGACGAGCCCACCTCGGCCAGCCCACCCATCCCGGCGCAACCTCGAGGCCAAGGGTCGGGCGGATCCCTCCTCTCGCATAACTTCGGCCTCGTCGGGGGCCATTCTTTCGCTCAAGTCGCCCGGCTCTCGCGTTCGTGGTCGATCCGCGTCCCCTTCAACGACGGAATCGGTGGCGGCAGCATGCCGCTCGAAGCCGACGAGAGGCGCCGGCTTCGGCCCTCCTCGGGTGGCGGCACGCACTACATCCAAACATACAAATAACGTTTTGCTTTCAAATCTAATCGCAATGCAACAATTCGAGGACAATCGACCGCCGCTCGGAGAATCGCCGACCGGGATCGCGTCGAGCAAGCGAATTCAAATGACGAACCTTGCAATCGCTGATCTGTATTGCGAATCGCGATCCTCCATTCCGCCGGATGCCCATAATCCCTCCCGCAAACGACGCGAACGTCACGCATCGTTGTCCAAGGCTCGTTCCACTCGGCCTCGCTCGGGTTCTATCCCTTGCATGTGAATTCCCGAAGCCTCGACCGTCGCTGAATTGATGGACTTCGACGATTCCGTTAGGCTTTCTCACGACTGCCAGCCAGGGAGATTCCAACGCATTCGCTTTTTCAATTTATCTCGATTGGACAGGAGTGATCGGCATGGTGGCATCCGACCTTGATTTACCCCCGCCCGACGGGCCTGGTCCCGAACCCTCACCGCCCTCCGCACCAGCGGTCCTTTCGAATGCCCGAATCGCCGGATTTGCCATCCTCGCGGGTTTGCTCGCCGGAGGCGTCGCTTGGTTCTCGGGGGAGACGATCCTGAGGGCCTATCAATCGGCGCTCAACCCCAGGATCGGGCGCGAGATCGACGCCGCGGCCGTCCGGCGGTTCGCCGGGGCGCATCTCGACAGTGCCTCGTGGACGTTCGCCGCGCTGGGAGCCGCCTTGGGATTGGGGCTGGGACTATCGGGCGGCCTGGCGAGGGGTTCCGCGGCGGCCGGTGCGAAGTCGGGCGCGGTGGGAGGTTTGCTCGCGGCGATCGCCGGATTCGCGACGTCGAGGCTGGTCCTCCCCTACTTCTACAAAACCCACGACCCGCAGTCGCAAGATCTATTGATGCCGCTCATGACGGTCGGCGCCATCGTATCGGCCGTCGGTGCTGCGGCAGGCTTGGGCTTCGGGATGGGCCTCGGGGGCCGTGAACGCTTGGGGAAAGCGCTGACCGGTGGGCTGATGGGGGCCACGCTAGGGGCGGCGATCTATGAGCTCGTCGGGGCGATGTCATTCCCGACCGCGAAGACCGAGCTCCCCGTCTCTCAAGAGGTGCTCACCAGGGCAATGCTCCACGTTTCGGTCGCGGTGATGGCCTCCGTCGGGGCCGTGCTCGCGCTGGGACTCTCTCCCAAGAAAAAAGCGGAGCCGCCGCCCAAGCCATGAAATCGGGCGGCGGCCGAGGGATTCCGTCGAGATGTCCGACGTCGTCAGAAGGCGTCGGCGCTGACGACCTCGCCGCCGGCCCTGGTGCCGATCGACTGGTAGATCGTCATGTTGATCGAATCCTTGATGAACCTGACGCTGCCATCTCCGAAGCTGAAGTTGGCGCCTCCCGGATGGTTGCTGCTCGCGTTGACGAAGCTGGAGCCTTCCGGGGCGCATTCCAGGCAAGTGCCAAGTCGGCAACTGCGCCAGGGGTATTGCTTCGAGTTCGGCGGCACGACCGTGTTGAACAGGGTCCAACCTCGCTCGCCCTGGGCCCAGACTTGCCCATTATACTGCTTGAGGCCGGTGGAGTCGCTTGTGAGCGTGCCGCTGGTAAAGAACGAGTTGCAGGACTGCAGGGCCTGGAGGACCGCCGCGGGGTTGGTCTTGGCGTCGATCAACGCCTCGACCGCGGCATTGTCGGGCGGGCCCGACATCCCATTGCCTCGATAGGTCGTCTTTCCATAGTCTCCGACGAGCCCCTCACCGAACGCGATCGTGTTCGAGGTGCCGTCGGAGACCTCGGCGATGGAAGTCGAGAGGCCGCCGTAATTCGTGGTGTTGTAGAGCTTGAAGAACCCGGACGTGTTGCCGTCGGACGGATACTGGGCCGTCGTCGACCCGATGCTGCCGGAATAGCTGTTGATGTTGGAGGTGTAGGACGCGACATTGCCCACGCCCGCCAGGCCGTCCGAGGGGCAGAGGAACGAGTTGATCTTGGTCGTGTAGACCGTGAGGTTGATGGCGTCGGCGGTCGGGCTGTCCCAGCAGCAGGCCCAACTGAAGTTGGCCGCATTGTAGATCGAGGTCTGCTCCAGGTAGGGCAGGAGCATCGCCTGGGCACTCCAGGATGTCCACTGGCTGTAGTTGTTCACGCCGGTCTGCGACAGGCCGGAGTCGGTCGTCGAGGTCGTCGAGACGCAGCCCGGCGGGAACGCGCCCGCAGCCGTGTTGTAGTTGTGCAAGCTCAAGCCAAGTTGCTTCAGGTTGTTGACGCACTGGGCGCGTCGGGCGGCCTCGCGAGCGGCTTGGACCGCGGGCAAGAGCAAGGCGATCAGGACCGCGATGATCGCGATCACCACCAACAATTCGATCAGGGTGAATCCTCGGCGCGTCTTCATGTTCTTGATCCTTTTGCGAGACGAGATGGAATTATGAAACCCACGGGCGAATCGCCCGTGCGGAGCCGGCTCGGGTGCCGGCCAGATCGAATCACGCCCGGACCTTCATCGATGACGGACTTACGAGCGCTCGGATGCGTCGATCCCTCGAGACATTATCGCTTCGAACTGTTTTTTTTCTTCTTCGCCAGCTTCTTCTGGCTGACCCTCGACCTATACATCTCCGCGCGTGACTTGACTTCGGCCTTGGTTGCGTCGCTGATCTCGACGTGGTTTCCGTCGTTCGACCCGCCGCAGCCCAGGAACGAAAGCGGTGTGGTGAGGGCGATTGCCAGAAAAGCGCGGCGCGGTGCGAGGCGAGAATCGATCAATTCGGGCCTCCTCGAGAAGACGAGTGATGCGGCCGACTGTGGACATCGGAATGTTCAATTCCGATGCAGGGTTGAAGTGGAGAGAGCATCGACGCTAACCGATCATGCCCGAGACCGACAAGTCGTTTCTGCGGAGAATTCATGCCTGCGTGATCCTTAGATGAGCGACGACGACCTACCCAACCAATCTTCACCACGGCCATGCACTTAGTTGAATGCCGTATCTACCTTTGTGTACAAGAATTCCATCAGACGGAAGCGAATCTCCCGGCGAAAGGTTAGTTCGATAAAGATCAATAGGAGCAAGCGAAATCGACGCGAATCGCTCGCTCTCTTTCGCCGCGAAAGGCCTCTTTGCGACGTCTGGAACTCCGCGGAAGCCCTCGACGAGATGCCGTCCCATGTCCATGTGCCGAGCATTTGGCGACCGAGGGAAGGGTTTTGTGTATTTTATAGAATCGAGAGTGTTAGCCAACGTAATGTTTTCGCATTCCGTTTTGTTCGCGAATCAGGCCCCAGCCCGAGAGAATCCGTTTCAGGCGAGGGAACATGAGGACGCGAACAGCGTACCATCGTTCTCATATACTGCGCACTTCGACCCGCTCCTGCAGAGGGCGCACGGCGCCTCGTCTCGGATATCCCGCTCCAGGCGACCGCGGAGGAACCGGCGGCAAGCCCGGACGGCACCCGACTCATCTCCACCAGTATGGACGGGACGGTGAAAGTCCGGGACTCCCGGCCGCTGGATGCCGAGCCGGCAAGGCCCGGCCCAACCTCACGTTGAGGGAGCCTCGCATAGACTGGCCATCAAGGGCTGACGCTGGGCTCCCACGCCTTTGGCACGGCGGCGGGCTCGACGACGTTGCCGCACCTGCGCCACGGCCTCTGCTTCATCACGACGCTATTTCAAGGAGGGCTCCGGGAGAGTCGCGATCCACACTTCAGGCAGCAGCAACTCTCGGCCCACTTGCATCGATGAGAAGGAGATCAGCAAACTCGTTGAATTGAAAAAGGGGCCTTCCCGGGACGATGGAACGTCCCGGGAAGGCCCCTTCGATGATTCGTCGTCGTCCGAGCGTGCCCGGATCAGGCGCCGTCGAAGACCCACTGGCTGCCGGCGATGCTGTAGTCGACGACTTCCTCGGGGCGGAACCAGAGGGCGATCTCGCGCTGGGCCGACTCGGGGCTGTCGCTGCCGTGGACCAGGTTGTTCTGCTTGCTGATCGAGAAATCGCCTCGGATCGTGCCGGGGGCCGCGGCGACGCCGTTGGTGGCGCCGAGCATCGAGCGGACGACGGCGATGGCCTCGTTCCCCTCGAGGACGCCGACGACGACGGGGCCGCCCGTGATGAACGAGATCAGGCCTTCGAAGAAGGGCTTGCCCTGGTGCTCGCCGTAGTGCTTCTCGCCGAGGGCGCGGTCGACCTGAAGGAGCTTCAGGGCGGCAATCCGAAGGCCCTTCGCCTCGAAACGCTGGAGGATCGAGCCGACCAGGCGGCGCTGGACACAATCGGGCTTCAGGATGATCAAGGTGCGCTGCATGGGAGTCGTTGGCCCCGCGTGGAAGGTCGGCATTGACCGAAACTCTTGTCCCGTTTCAGCCTCAGGAAACGAGAGCCGTAGTTTAGCGGGTCGCCCCTTCGCGTTCAAGGGGCGGCGGGCGAGTCGATCAGCTGCCAGGGGAGTTCTTCATACGAGTCGGGATCCAGCCTCCAGACGCGGACTTCGGGCGTGGCGCCCAGGAGCGAAACGATGATCCGGGGGAGGGGGCCGTAGTAGTTCTGGTCGAGGTCGGTACGACTCGGGATGGCCGCCCAACGGGGGTGGGAGTGGTAGATCGCCAGGAACTCGGCGCCTCGGGAACGGAGATCGCGGTGGGCCGCGATGAGCTCCTGCCCGTCGGCGTCGTACCGAGTCTCGCTCGCCGCGACGTTCCGCAACGGGTGGAAGGACGAGACGATTTGGGGTACCCCCCCCAGAATGCCGCAGCATTCCAGGGGGGCTTCGCGGAGGCAGTGGGCCACCATCGCGTCGTGGATGGAAACCGGGATCGCCAGGATGCTCGGATCTTCGCTCATGGTGGCTCGGCGATCGTTTTGCATGCGCGGTCCCGGATCGCGGCCTGGCCGCGACCCGGGTCGGCGGTCATTCGGGGAAGAGGGGAGTGGAGAGGTAACGTTCGCCGAGGTCGGGCAGGATCACCACGACGAGCTTGCCCTCGTTCTCGGCTCGCTTCGCGACCTGGATCGCCCCGTAGGCCGCCGCGCCGCAGGAGATCCCGCAGAGCATGCCTTCTTCGCGGGCGAGGCGTCGCGAAGTCTCGAACGCGTCCTCGTCTCGGATGGTCACGACCTCGTCAATGATCGCGGTATTGAGGATGTCTGGGATGAAACCGGCGCCGATCCCCTGGATCTTGTGGGGGCCCGGCTTGAGTGCGTCGCCGTTCCTCTGCTGGGTCAGCACCGGCGAACTGATCGGCTCGACCGCGATGACCTTGAGACCCGGCTTGTGTGCCTTGAGGGCCTCGCCGCAGCCGGTGATCGTGCCGCCCGTCCCGACGCCGCAGACGAGGATGTCGACCTTGCCGTCGGTGTCTCGCCAGATTTCCTCGGCGGTCGTCTTGCGGTGGATCTCCGGATTCGCAGGGTTCTTGAACTGCTGGGGCATGAAGGCGTGCGGGGTCGTCTTGACGATCTCCTCGGCCTTACGGACCGCCCCGGGCATCCCTTCAGTCGCGGGGGTCAGCACGATCTCGGCGCCGAATGCCTTGAGGAGCCGGCGGCGCTCGAGGCTCATGCTCTCGGGCATGGTCACCTTGAGCCGATATCCTCGGGCCGCGCAGGTGAAGGCCAGGGCGATACCCGTGTTCCCGCTGGTCGGCTCGACGATCACGGTGTCCTTGGTGATCTTCCCTTCCGCCTCGGCCGCATCGATCATCGCCACGCCGATCCGGTCCTTGACCGACCAGAGCGGGTTGAAATTCTCGAGCTTCGCGACGACCTGGGCATAACATCCGTCCGTGAGCCGTTGGAGCCGGATCAACGGCGTGTTGCCGATCGTTTGCGTGATGTTGTCGTAGATCCGCCCCCGCGTCCGCTCGGCGGTCGTCATATCATTTCCTCGCTGTCTGTGAAGAGACACCCCTGGAGTCAGTGCCGCCGACTCCACCGATCACGCGCGATTGTCCGCATTCTTCGCCTCGCCTCGGCCCCATCCTCGTTGAGGAGCCCAAGGGACGACCTGCCGGTATCCTAAAAGACATCCCGTAACGGGACAAGGCAGCCTCCCGAGCGGGGAATGGCCCGAAGGCGCCGCTTCGCTTGGAAACGCCGCCCCCAAAATAGGCCCGATTCAACGGACAGCGATCGGCCGGAGGGCGAACCCCGCGGCGGTTCCCTTGATCTTGTTGGTGGTCGCCATGTAGCAGAACTCGTAGGCCTTGGCCCGGCTCAGACCTTCGAGATAGTGGAACTCCCCGAGATGGACCCCCTGATCGACGAGCAGATAGCGATGGACGGGGATCACCGTGCCATTCTTACCGGTCGGCGGGTTGACCTCATAGCCGCTGGTGTCGGACCCGACCATGATCGCCCCTTGGTCCTCGATGAGCCAACGGGTGGCGGCGAGGTCGGGGCCGGCGGTGTCATACTCGGCGATCGTCGCGTGGTCCGCCCCGTACTCGCCCCAGAATTGCCCCGTGCCCGTCCGCACCAGGACGACGTCGCCCGGTCGGATCGCGACGTTTTCCCAGGCCAGGGCATCCTTGAGCAGTTGAGTCGTGACGGCGGTGTGCGGAGGGAGGACCTTAACCTTCTGGTAGGCGGCGACGTCGATGAGGACCCCTCGGGCGATGATGGGGGGGATCGTCGTCGCGTCGCACTTGCGCGGGCCCCAGTCCCCGCCCCAATCCGACTCCTTGAAGCCGTTGTACCAGTGGTCGTCGGGCCCCGCGGTGATGTGCGCGAGACCGTCGATCTGCGTGGCGATGTTGTCGCTCACGAAGAGGGCGGCCGAGTGCCAGAAGACCCGGTCGGGGTTCAATTGGGCGGGCGGGGCGTCGGCGTCTTTCATCCGCGCGATCCCGTCGGGGCTGCGGAACGTGATGATCTCCCCCGGGCTGTGGCCAGGCCACTTGAAGCTCCGCCGACTGTAGGTCATGCCGAGGTCGAAGGTCTCCCCGCGCTTCGCCAGGGCGAGGGCCGAGGAGCGGCTCGCGTCGGTCATTGCGTTGAGCGCGCCGACCTCGTCGTCCTTGCCCCAGATCCATCCCCACCCCTTGCCCTTCGTCCACCCTTTGACCATCGGGGGCTCCGGCGTCGACGAAGTCCCCTGGGCAGACGCCTCTGGGGTGTGTCCGGCGAGCCACCAGGAGATTGCCAGCCCCACGATCGCGACCGACTTTCTCGAGTGAACCAGTCGCATGCGATTTCACCCCAAGGTGTTGTCGTCGAAGAAGGGAACGACACGGACCGACCCGACAGGGCAGGCATTCTATGCGTCGACGACACCGCCCGCAACGACCAGGACGCCCCGAGCCGGGACCCGACCAACTCGGGAGGGAACGGATTTCGCAGGCCCTCAACGACCTAAACTTGCCAGCGAACCGGGACCCGACAGAATTCGGTCACCCGCCGCGGCCTCTGCCTCCGTATATAATAGTCAAGGAGAGGGACTCGGGGCCTCCGAGCAGGCCGAGCCCGGCTCGTCGTGGCGACGAGCCCCGGCCTGGGTTGGCGTTCCTCCGAGGACCCGAAACGAAGAGCGATGAGCGATCCTTCCCCCAAGATCCCTCGGCTCCTGGTCATCGAGGACAGCAAGGCCGACCAGTTGGTCTACCGGCGGACGCTCCGCGACTTCGACCTCGAGTTCGCCGACTCGGGGGAGTTGGGCCTCGACCGCCTGGCCCACGAGCGTTTCGACCTCGTGATCCTCGACTTCCAGCTTCCCCAGATGAACGGTGACGAGGTCTTCGAGAGGATCCGCTCGACCCCGGGACTCGACCTTCCCGTCGTCATCGTGACCGGCGGGGGGAGCGAGAGCGTGGCCGTCGACCTGCTGAAGCGCGGGGCGTACGACTACGTCACCAAGGACGACCTGCACACCCCTCGAGTCGCCGCCGCCGTCCGGAGCGCCCTCGATCGCCACTGGCTCAGCCTCGCTCGGATTCGGGCTGAGGAGGAACTTCGTCACCGCAAGGAGGAGCTCGAGACCGCGGTCCGTCGGTTGCAGGAAGCCCAGGCGCACCTCGTCCAGAGTGAGAAGATGTCCAGCCTCGGGCAACTCGTCGCCGGGGTCGCACACGAGATCAACAACCCCCTGGCGTACGTCTCGAACAACATCGCCGTCCTCGACCGCGACGTCCACCACCTCGCCGCGATCATGGGCCACTACCGGGCCTTCGTCGGCGAGGACCGACCCGCCGTGATCCGCGAGGCGGAGGAGAAGCTCGACCTCGCCTATACCCTGGAAAACCTCGACCGGCTCCTTTCGAGTACCCGCAAGGGCCTCCAGCGCGTCCGCGAGATCGTCTCGGGTCTCCGCGACTTCTCGAGGCTCGACGAGGCCGACCGCAAGCTGATCAACCCGAACGACGCGATCCGATCCACGCTCGAGATGGTCCGCTACCAGGTCCGACAGCGGGGCATCGAGCTCGTGACCGACCTCGGAGAGCTCCCCTCCGTCTGGTGCTTCGCGGGCAAGCTCAACCAGGTTCTTTTAAATATCATGATGAATGCGATCCAGGCCCTCGGGACGAGCGGGACGATCGACGTCCGCTCCTGGGCCAACGAGGATCGGACCGAGGTGGCCCTCTCGATCGCCGACGACGGCCCAGGCATCCCCGAGGAGCTCCTCGGGAGGATCTTCGACCCGTTCTTCACGACGAAACCTCAAGGCGTCGGGACGGGCCTCGGCCTCTGGATCAGTTACAACGCCATTCAGGAGCATCAGGGGCGGATCGAGGTCGTGACGTCCGTCGGCGTGGGGACCACCTTCACCATCCGGCTTCCCGTCCGCCTCCCTACCGACCCATATTGAGGGGAGGCGCGAAATTCCACGAGACGCCCCTTTCTTGGCCGGTCGAGAAGCGACGAGTAGAATGGAACCGGCTTCAGGGTCGGGAACAAATTTGCACGCGCGATCCGCTCCCAACTCGCAGGGTGGGCACCGCCCACCGGCATCCCGAAAGGCCCGGTGGGCGGTGCCCACCCTACACGGATCGAGATTCCTGCACGAACGTCCTGACCCTCATTAAGCATCCCTCAGCATCGTCCCCGGGCTTTTGGTCGACTCCGGGTGGCCCCTACCAGCGAGAAGAGAGCGTCCTGACATGTCCCAAGAATCGCCCGCGACGAGCCCTTCCATGCCCCCGAAGGCGCCGACCCACCCGATGCAGCACGGTCATCGTCCGTCATCCTCTCAGGTGCCGGCGACCCTGATTCCGGTCGATGGCTGGCACTTCCTCCACCTCTTCTTCAAGGTGGACCGCGGGGTACTCGCCGGGCTCTCGCCGGAGGCTCGGGCCGAAGGACGCGCGGAGTTGGAGCGAATCCTCACCCCCTCGGGCGCGGGGGGGCCGGACCAGATGCAGTCGTTCGCCGTCATCGGCCATAAGGCCGACTTCGGTGTGATGCTGGCCGGCAAGGACCTGAAGGCGATCCACGGGATCCAGGTGGCGATCCAGGCATCGAAGCTCGGCCCGGCGCTCTCGATCAGCGACTCGTTCTACTCGATCACCGAGGTCTCGGAGTACGTGCCGGACGCCGAGGAATACGCCCGGATCCTCCGCGACCGCGAGGGGGCCGACCCGGAGAGCGCCGTGTACAAGGCGAAGGTCGCCGCCTATGCGGAGCGGCTCGAGCCGATGAACAAGCAGCGGCTCTACCCCGACTTCCCCGACTGGCCGTGTCTCTGCTTCTATCCGATGAGCAAGATGCGTCAGGGCGACCAGAACTGGTATCTGCTCCCCTTCGAGCAACGCTCGGAGCTCATGAGCCAGCACGGCCGGAGCGGCATGAAATTCGCCGGGAAGGTCTCCCAGCTCATCACGGCCTCCACGGGGCTCGACGACTGGGAGTGGGGGGTGACCCTCTGGGCGAAGAACCCGACGTATCTGAAGGACATCGTCTACACGATGAGGTTCGACGAGAGCTCGGCGCGCTACGCCCTCTTCGGCGAATTCTTCTTCGGCTACATCCTCCCGCCGTCCGAGTTGCTCGGAACGATTCGGGTGTAAGACTTCGACGCGTGAAAAGATCCCGGGTACGATCGTCGGCGGGATTGGGATCCTCTCCACGGCCGGGCAACCTGCCGAGACCATCGCGAAGGAAACCAGGTATGTGGACTTGTCGGAAGTGTGGGTCGAAGGTGGATGCAACGTTCGAGGTCTGCTGGTCCTGCGGCACCTCGGTGGACGGGGTCGAGGACCCGAGCTTCGTGCCCGCCGACGCGGAGCCCGCCGAGTCTTCGCCGCTCGACCTCGACATGCCGACGGGTGACGGGCCCCTCCCGCCCGCACTAGGCTTGGACTCGGGCGAGCTCGTCGAGGCCTACTGGGCGCTCGACCTGATGCAGGCGAAGTTCCTGGCCGACCGGCTGACCGAAGCGGGGATCCCCGCCATGTCCGATACGCACGACCTCCACGATGCGCTCGGGAGCATGAGCTCCGGACCTCGCGTCTGGGTCCGCGCCGAGGACCTGGCGCGCGCGAAGGCCTGGCTCGACGACTACGACGTGCAATTCAAGGCGGAGCACGGGGCTCCCGATCGAGACTGACCGCAACGAGCCCCCCGTGTAGCTACGATCGACCGCAGATGGAAGGCGGGACATTTTAGCCACGGATGAAACACGGATCGAACACGGACAAGACAAAAAAAAGAGAAACGATCAACAGATTTCATAGATGAACACAGATAGCTAATTCAAAAGACTAAAAATTTTTCGAATTTCCGATCCGCGTCCATCCGCGTCACCTGCTGATAGACCTCTTGATTTCTAGATCCGTGTTTCTTCCGTTGCCGAGATTCTCTGGAATCTGACAACGACCTTCGAGGGAAGACGCACGTGCCAGGCCTGGTCCTTGCCAGCACCTCTCCGTATCGTCGAACGTTGCTGGACCGGCTCGGGATCCCTTTCCGATGCCGGTCCCCTCAAATCGATGAGGAGGATTGGAAACAGGCCGGCCTCTCCCCGGAAGATCTGGCGGCGACGTTGGCTCGAGCCAAGGCCGAGAGCCTGGCCGCCGAAGAGTTCGGGGCGACCCTGATCGGGAGCGACCAGGTCGTCAGCGTCGGCGGTCTGGTCCTGGGAAAGCCGGGAACCCCCGAGCTTGCCTTCGAGCAGCTCAGGAGGCTGGCCGGGGCGACCCACCGGCTCTTCACCGCGTTCGCCGTGCTCCACGAAGGGACGACGTTCGTCCACACGGACATGACGACGATGCGGATGCGGGAATTGTCGGATCCGGAGATCGAGCGTTACGTCGCCTCCGACCAGCCTCTCGACTGCGCGGGGAGCTACAAGCTGGAAGAGCGGGGGATCGCCTTGTTCGAGCGGATCGACACCGAGGATTACACGGCGATCCTGGGGCTTCCCCTGATCGCCCTGGCGACCCGGCTCCGGCAAATCGGGTATTCCATCCCGTGATTGCAACGGCGGGATCGTCCAACCAACGACATGAGGAGGCCTCCCGTCGAAGGGATCCTCCTCGATTGACTCTAGGCCTGGGGTAGGTTGAGGCGGGGCCCCTAGACTCAGTCGTGGTCGGGCTCGGACGTGCGCCCTTCGAGGATCCGCTCGATGGCCCGGACGAGCTTCTCCATGGCGAAGGGTTTGCGGATATAATCACGGACGCCGAGCATTTCGGCATACGCGCGGTGGCGGCTGCCCTCGTTGCCCGTGATCATGATGGTGGGGATGAGACCGCCCGGCCGCCCTTTGAGCTTCTCGAGGACGAGGAAGCCGCTCTTCTTGGGCATCATCATGTCGAGGACGATGAGGTCGGGATTCTCACGCTCGGCGATCGTCAGACCGGCGTTGCCGTCGCGGGCGACGATGATTCGATAGCCCTTGTTTTCCAGGACCGTACGCATCGACTCGACGATCTCGTTATCGTCATCGACGAGGAGAATCGTCTTCAAGGCTGGGGGCATCGCAATCACTCCGACGTCGGTGTCGCACAGCTTTCGACAATAGGTCGTATCATACAACCCAAATTGCGGCAGGGGCAAGTCCGCCACGAATCTGTGGCCGCTGGCCGCCTCGTGATCGCGCCCCGCGGATGGCAGGCAGATGGATGGTCACGAGCATCCACCCTCTTTCATGAAATCCTGAGATCGGAGATAATGACGGGGAAAGGGTTGGTTCGCATCGGGTACGGCCCGAGGGTACCAGGTCCCTCCCCTCCCTCGCATGCCGACCCGGCCCATTCACCCTCGAAAGGACCGAAGTCCGATGACCGCCAGCAAAGTACGGCTTGTGACATTCGGGCTGGCCGGGTTATGCCTGACCTGGGCCGGCTGTGGCGGCAGCGACGTCCCCGACCCGGAATCAGACGCGAACGCGGCGTCGGGTCCCCCGACCTCCTCGGCCCCGCCGACGCCACCACCGGCCCCCGCCCCCGCGCAGGTGAAGGCCGAAGCCCCCGCCCAGGCGGCCCCCGCGCCGGCCGCCAAGGCCGTCGTCGCCCAAGCGGAAAAACCGGCCGAACCCACGCCTCCGGCTGAGTCCGCCCCCGCAGAGGACAAGCCGGAGCCCGTCGCGGCCAAGACGGCGTCGCCCGCCGCTGAAGAACCGGCCGACGCGAAGCCCGCGAAGGAAGAGGTCGCCGACGCTGGCAAAGCCGCCGGCTCTGAAGGCAAGACGGACACGACCGCCGCAACGGCCGAAATGCTCGCCCTCGGCAACAAGCCCGCGCCCTCGGCGCCGGGGGCCGAAGCCTCGGCCGGCGGCAATGCCCCCGGTCCAGGTGGCGCCTCGATGCCCCCAGGTCCCGGAGGAGCAGGGGGCCCCCCGGGTGCCGGCGTTACCGTGGCCCCCGGCGGCAAGCCGCTCAGGGATCGCACGGCGAATGTCCCCGGCCAGACGCCCCCCCAAAATCCCGGGCCGTTGGCCGCGGCCACTGCCGGCGGGGCAGGGCGACGTGACGCGTTCGAAGGAGCAGGAATGAGACGGCCGGACGCAGGGCCGGGTGGCCCGGCCGCCGGTCGTAACGCCGGCGCGTCGCCGGGGAGCGGCAAACCCGCCTCCTTCCGGTCGCCGACCGATGCCGTCACGTCCTTCCTCGACGCCTTGAAGGCGAAGGACCTCCAGCGCCTGGCCGAGGCCACGGCCCTCCGTGCCCCGACGGAAGCTGCGGTCAAGAACCAGAAGATGTTCGAGCAGATCCGCGAGGAGAGCCTGAGCGAAGACGCCCTGGCGGATTTCGCCTCCAAGTTGGAAGGCTATCAGATCGCGGGCGAAAACCAGGCGAAGAGCTCGGGCAAACTCGGCGTCATCCTCAGCAACAACAAAGACGGTGACACCTATCTCCGGACCGTCACCGTCCGCAAGGAAAAGGCCGGCTGGAAAGTCCTCGACGTCAGCGGGGCGGGCATCATCGACCGCCCCAACATGAAGGGTCGGATCCGGAATCGTTGAAAAACCTCCCTTCTTGTAAGAATGCCAAGCCCTTCGTGTAAGACTTTCCGGCCCTCGGCCAAAAAAAATGGCCGAGGGCCGGATTTTTCCTCAAGTTGTCGACTTGCAATGTCGCTTAACGCCCTCGAAACCGGAATATTCGGCGAACGGCGCGGGACCTGCATTACCCCTCCTCCCGTATCCGTCCCTTCATCTTGCCGCGATGATGATCATCAACGCCCCACACAGTGCCCAAGGAAGGAGCCTGTATGGACCTGCCTCGCCTCAGCTCGTTTCTCGAGTTCTCGGTCATGCTGTTCCAGGTCGTCGGAGTCCTGGCCCTCTACCTGAGCCGCCTCCTCCCGGCGACTTCCAGGCGCTGGACGAATCGGGGCCGCGTGGGGTTCGTCGTCGCCATGGTCGGATTGGGGATCTCCGGGGCGCTCTGCGGACGCCATGACTCCGAGTTCGCCCTCTTCGCCGGCGTGACCATGACAGTCCTTCTGATCGGCATGACGGCGGGAAATGCGGCCGTCGATACAACCCGACCCAAGCTCGGGAGGGTGGTACCGGAGCCGAACCTGGCAGGTTGAAATTCGGGCGAAAGCGTAAGTTCCGCACCGATCACGGATTCGCGCAACGGGGCCCCTCGGCCCCGTTTTTTTTTTGCTCCGCGATTTGACCGCCCCCGGATCGTGAGCCATAGTTGCGGCGAATCTGAGACGTCCGGCCGAACATGCCAACACCTCCTTGAGTTCCACACCTCAACGTCCGGGCCTCTCGGCCCCGTCCCACTCCTTCCCCGGAGCGTCGGCCATTCGCCGTCGCTCGCGAAGGGCTACGAGGGTCGAGCGGCGAAACGAATCATCCCCGAGTCGCGGATCAGACAGACCTAAATGCCGACCGGGAACGGCGTGACCCGCGCGTCGTTCAAGACTTCGATGTGTCGGCCATTGGCGGGAGAAGGATAAGCCCATGTTGGTTGGATTGAAACGGATTTCGATGGCGCTCGGCCTTGTGGCCCTCGCTTCCTCGGCGTCGCTCGCCCAAGGGCCGGTCCCGAGCACCAACCAGGCCACCGCCGACGCCGTCGCCGGTGCCTTGCGGTCGAGCCGGGCTCTGGCCGGGTATCGTATCGAGATCGAGAGCCGCAACGGCATGGTGACCCTCTCGGGCACCGTGAAGACGGCGGCCCAGAAGGCCGAAGCCCTCGGCCGAGCCCAGCAGGTTGCCGGCGTCGCCGGCGTGGCCGACCAGATCAAGCTGGCCGGCGACCGTCGCGTCCAAGCCGCCCAGTACCAGCCGCAGGTCGCCTTCGGCGGCCACGGCCACCACGGTGCGGCCGGTGGCGGCGAGATCATCTATGACGGCGGAGCAGCCCCGACGGCCCCGGCCGGCCCCTCCGGCTTCGACGGCGGCCCGCTCCCCGAAGGCCCCGCCGGCGGACCCGGTGCCGCGCCCATGGGTGCCACCGGCGCCCCGAACTACGCCTGGCCCAGCTACGCCCCGTACCCGAACTTCTCGGCCGTCGGCTACCCGACCGCCTACCCCTGGCAGGCCTGGCCGAACATCAGCGCTCCCTACCCCTATCCTGAAGTTCCCCTCGACTGGCGAGCCGTGACCCTCCGCTGGGACGACGGGATCTGGTGGCTCGACTTCAAGAAGAACTACACCCGCCCGTTCTTCACCCCGTATCCTTTCGGCATCTTCTCTTACTAAGAGATCTCAACGACCCGCACGGGTCCTGCCGAAACATCCCAAGGGCCGACCGGACTCGTTCCGGCCGGCCCTTGGTGCATTTCAGGGACCGACGGACGAGGGCAGGGGAGGGGCGGACGATGGCGTGGTCAAACCCTTCGCGGAACCCGCAAGTCGAATTCGCCGCTATTCGAGGGAAATTCCTCACACCCCGAGTCCCCCTCGTTCGATAACTAAACCACATGAACCGGCCAAGCGGTTCGACCCGAAGTCGGATCGATCGTCTGGTTCGAGCGCCGTGCAAGACGGACCCCGGCGCCGAGGCCGGAGGGGTAGGAGTGCCCCCCGGCGAGTTCGCGCACGTTCCACGGAGGGGATTTCCAATGACCAAATCCGCGCGGCACCGGGGCCCGATCACCCCGCGCTGGGTTCGCGGGCTGCTGATGGGTGCCCTGTTGGTGATGGTCACCACTGGCAACAGCGGTTGCGGCCTAGTCTACGTTGCCCGAAACATCTCGCCCTTGCACATCACCGGCTGGTCGATGGCCTGGCCGATCCTGCCCTCCCAGCAACAGCGCCTCGAGCGCGACATGGAGCGGGAGAAGCGGGACCGAGTGCCGATCCTCGACCCGATCCCCGGCGAATTCGCCCCGGGGACCTGCCTCGATCCGCCGAGCGAACGCGAGGTGTGGGACAAGGTGACCAAGTTCAAGAACGGGTCTCCGCCCTTCTATGAAACCCAGCGCAACAACGCTCGGTTCCTCATCGAGAAGATCGGCGACAAGGTCGACCCCTGCAAGGTCTACCCCCTGGCCGGACCCTGCCAGCTCGTCCACTGCCACTACAAGTGCACCGTGTACTACGACGAGTCCTACTGGTCCGACTACCCGATCCCGTTCAACCACCTCGACCACCGAGTGGAAGTCGTCTACATCGACAAGGACCACCTCCGCCGTTGCGGCGGCCCGGCGGTCGCGACGACCCCTCCCTGATCGAAACGTCGACCAATGAATCCCGGGCCCGCCTTCGTCACCGAAGGCGGGTCTTTTTTTTGGTCGTCATGAATCCGCGCCAACATACCCGCTAACCCGGCACGACCCATCCTCCCTCCGTTCGGTGGGGCACTCTTGCCCGGCTCTTCTTTCACAAGCCGAGGCAAAAACCACTGAACAAAGGCTCCAGCCTCGAAGTGCTCTCGACGATATCGCGTCCGTCCGAGGAACACAGGAACCGGCTCGGCGCCGAGTGAGGCGAAGTCCCTCGCGGTCCGTCATCAAGGCCCGGAGCCAGTCCCGTCTTCGCCTCCGCTCTCAGGTCACGAAGATCTCGAGCCGTGTGCAAGCCACTCGTTGGCCACTCTCACCGTCGAGAGGTCATGCCCCACCTCGATCATTACTTCCCGAAGAACGGGAATAGCCTTCGCAACTCCTCTTTCGATGGCTGTGAGCCGTACTCGCAGACCTCGAACGCCTCCGCCGCCCTGACTCCGTTGCCCCGCTCGTTGTCGAGTTCCTCGATCAGAAGCTTCCGATAGCGGTCGGCGACGGCGCCGTAGCCTTTCTCCGCCCGCTTCCTGGTCCACTCGAGCCGCTCGGCCTTCCCCTTCGGGACCTGGTCGAGCTCGCCGAAGAGCCAGGGGTTCCACTCGTAGAACTGGGACTCGAGGGCGTCGATCGCCGCCACCTTCAGGTCGAAAACGGGGTCGATGGGGACCACCACATCGGCCCGGAAGGGGTTCGGCTTCTTGAACCCGTCCTCGGAGTAGAGGAAGACCGGGTTGTGCCTCAAGGCGGGTACGTCGGGGCAGAAACTCGGGACGATGACCATGAACGCGGCGTCCTGCACGAGGATCCCGGTGTATCGGTGGTCGGGGTGGTAGTCATTCGGCCGGTGGGCGATCACGATGTCGGCCTTCCACTCGCGGATCTTCCGGGTGATCGTGCGACGGTTCTCCAGGGTCGGGAGCAGTTCGCCGTCGTGGATGTCGAGGACCTCGGAGGTGATGCCGAGGATCTTCGCGCAGGCCTGGACCTCGGCCGAACGTCGCCTCGCGAGGATCGCCCCGGCGAGCTCGTGGTGTCCAATATCGCCGTTCGTCACGCTCACGAACTTGACCTGGTGTCCGAGCTTCGCCCAGCGGGCGGCCGTCCCGCCGGCATCGAGCTCGCAATCGTCGGGATGGGCGCCGAAGACCATGATCCGCAACGGCCGCTCGGGTTCGGCGGCGGATCCCGACGGCGCGAACGCCCACCCCGCCAGTGCCCAGACGAATAGACCCACGCGAAGTCGAACCGGCATAACTCGAGGCTCCTAAGTGATAGACGAGTTGAGGAAATCGCGGAGCGAGCCCTGAGGTTTTACCCGCGGCCCCGGCGACGGTCGACAAAAAACGGCGGGAGCCATCGACTTCCTTCGATTGGAGCTCGAGTCACCCGATCGGTACCCGGGACTCCTCCAGGAGTCGCCTTCTCGACCCTCGTCAGGGGAGATGCGGGCCGAATCGGGGTGGAGGCCCCGGGGCGAGCGCTTGCCGAGCGGGTAAAACGGCCCGTAGAATCACGGAAATGAAGGCAAACCCACGTCTCCTCGCGATCATCATCGCTATGACGTCAGCATTCCCGCCTCGATCACAGGCGGTGGACTTTGCCGATCCGCCCCCTCCACCTTCGGAGTCTTTGCATCTCAAGGACGGCCGGAACCTATCCGGACGGCTCGTCGGTGACGTCACGAAACGCTTTCATTTCGCGGCGGCGGGCCAGGACGGGGCGGTCCCCCTCGAGGAAGGGGCAGTCGTCACCTTCTCGGGACAAGGTCCCGCCCCGAACGAAGGACTCCCCCCGTTCCGAGTCGAACTCGGCCTGGGCCGACGAGTCTCGGGACGGCTCGGGCAAACTGACGCCTCCGAGGTCCGGCTCGTCGAGAGCTCGACCGGACGAGCGATCCAGTTCGCGAGATCCGGGGTCCGGTCGATCATCCAGCGCGTCGGCGAGATGCGGGTCTTCGACGATGGCTTGGAGACCCTGAACGGGCCCCGTTGGACCACCATCGGCGATCCCCAAATCGTCGACAATCCTCGACTCGCCGGCTCCCACAGCGCCCAGATCCCGGCAGGAGGCACGTCGCTGACCACCAGGTTGGCCGAACCGGTCGCGGCCGGTCGTCTCGAGACGGCCTTCTTCGACAACCAAGAGGTGGTCTCGGGGCAGCAGTGGTGCGTCGACCTCGCCTTCCGAGGCCCTTCCGGACCCGAAACCGTCCGGGTGATCCTCGGCTGGGCCGAGGAGAGCCTGTCCGTCGAGTCACCCGGAGGGCCGGCCCTGGCCGTGCAGCGACTCTTGCGAACGCCCGGTTGGCATCGTCTCAGCGTCCGTTTCGGCCCCGAACAGACCGAGGTCGCCGTCGACGGAAACGACCTGGCCCACGGCCGAGGCCCAGGCGGCCCGCTCACCGAGATCCGTCTCGCGAGTATCGGCTCGAGCAAATCCGCCCCCCCGGCCGGCCTGTCCGGCCACTTCGACGACATGCGCCTCGTCCGATTCGCCGAGGCCGTCTCGGGCCTGGAGATCGACCCGACCCAGGACCAGGTCCAACTGGCCGACGGCGATCAACTGTTCGGCCGCATCAAGGAGCTGGATTCCGACCGCGTCGCGGTGCTCGTCGACAATCACGCCGTGGAACTCCCCTGGAGCGAGGTTGCGGGAGTCGACTTCCGTCGGCTCGCGACCCAGGGGCGTCCCCTCCTGGGGTGGCTCGTTCGGGTCGATTGGCGCTCGGCGCCTGGGAATGACCCGAGGGACTTGGACCAGGCGGAAGGGGCCCTCACCGCGCTCGACGATACAAGCCTCACGCTCGAGACCTCGTATTCTTCCGCCCCGCTGACCATCTCCCGAGATCGGCTGCGGAGCCTCCGCGTCCTCGGCCGAGGCCGGCGGACCGTCATCGATCCCACGGCCCACCACATGGGCAACGAGGTTGTCGGTCGGCCGAACCCCCTCGATCCTCCCCAGCCCGAGGGGAGGACGTTGGAGCGCGAGTTCAACCTCGTCGAAATTCCCTCGGGGCCCGCGTTCCTGACCTTCGACGTGGTCCAGATGGTTGGCGAAGTCGTCGGATTACCCTATGCCGACCTCGTCAGGAAGGGAGAGGTCAGGACGAACCTCGAGGTCAACGGCAAGGCCGTCGACTACCTCAACCGGTACGTCACGTCCAAGAACGAGTCGCCCGAGCGTATCCGGGTCCCGATCCCCTCGGGCGTACTCCAGCCCGGGGCGAATCGTCTCCGACTCGTCCAGGTGGGGAGGGCCAACGACCCCGAATACCTCGACGACCTCGGAGTCCTGGAAATCGCGGTGGAGTTCGCCCTCGATGGACCCGTCAATCCCCCTCCCGTGAATCCGTGAGCCTTTCCCTTGAAAACGCTGACCCGGAGCCTGGTTCGACACGCCCACGCCATCGCCCGCGAGGTGGGGGCTCGCGTGGTCCTGCTGTACGCGGACGTCGTCGAGGATGATCAGAACCTCTCCGACCTGATTCAGGACGTCGACTTCCGCGTCATCCTCGTCTCGAGGCGCGCGACCTTCCAGGCCCCTCAAGGCTGGGAGGATCTCTGCGCGATCGTCCGCGTCCCCGACATCACGATGACGCGTGCCGGCCAGATCAAGGTCGCCATGCTCGTCGCCGCGGCCGAGAACCTGCTCCGGATGGGGGACCGGATCGTCTGCCTGACGGGCATCGACGGCTCAGGCACGATCGACACGATCATCGTCCTCGACCTCGGGACCGAGCTCGAGATGTTCGCCCACTCGGCCGCCGACCCGCTCCCCCCGGACGTCACCGCCGCCGTCTTCGAGCGGCTCCTCAGCCTGGCGAGCGAGCTCGGCCTCGAAGGCCGAGAGGGAAGGCCGGTCGGCACCCTGTTCGTCGTCGGCGACAGCGACCGCGTTCTCGCCCAGAGCCACCAGCTCGTGATCAACCCGTTCCACGGCTATCCCGAGAACGAGCGGAACGTCCTCGACCCTCGCCTCGAAGAGACGATCAAGGAATTCTCCTCGATCGACGGGGCCTTCATCATCCGTGGCGACGGCGTCATCCTGAGTGCGGGCCGTTACCTCGCCCCCCACGCCAAGCTCGAAGAAGCTCTCCCCCAAGGCCTCGGCACCCGCCACGAAGCCGCCGCAGCCATCACCATGACGACCGACGCCGTGACGCTCTGCGTCTCCCAATCCACCGGAACGATCTCCATCTTCAAGCGCGGCCGCCTCATCACCGACATCGCCAAGCCCCGTGGCGGTCATGCCGCCGACGGGCTCTAGGACGACTCATGCGTGGCGAGCACACAGCACGACGTGTCGATGACCCGAGAACGCAGGCGGAAAATTAGGGAGTGGGTTCGCAGCGAAACGTAAGTACTTGCCTCCTACCCAAACCCCTCGCGTCCGATCCAAATTGGGAGGATCGTTGAGGTCGAAGGAATGCCGTTCTGGCTATCAGATAAGTCACGCTGCAGTCGCTGCGGCCAAGTCCTTCAAAGCGACGACGACGTCCTTGCTTTACCACCGGCCTGGCTGCCGGTTTATGAGCCGATGACCAATTTCCGCGAGGCGTGGTTCGACAGCGAAAGTTGGAACTCATGGCCTCACCGCGAGCGATTCATCGAAGTGTTCAACACGACCGAGCGGGAAGGAAGGGGACGGGCGGAAAGCAAGAGGACGGAACAAAATATTGACGGCGACGCGAACCATCAACACTCGACACCAAGGCCAAGCATCGACCGATAATTTGTTCCGTCCCCTTTGTTGCGTCTGCTTGACCTGAGGATAGGCTGTGGCGTGGATTGCCCCGCAGTCGCAAACGCAGCGGACCATTCGCGTTCCGTCACGCGGCTCGACTTCTTCGATAACGGTGAGACGGTTAAACTTCTGATCGAGTAGAATGGGTTGCTTTACGCCTGGCATTCTTCAGGCATGATTGCATGGATGCCAACAGAGACCAATAGCGATCGCATGCCTGAACCGGGCTGCTATCGAGAAAATTAAAAGAGGCGAATCGAGCCGATGGTTAGGTCGAAACGTCTTGCCGTCATCATTACCGCGCTTCCAGTCGAACGGGACGCTGTGAGGGAACATCTACGTTCGGTGAGCGAAGAACCTCCACTGAACGGGTCAATTTATCGACGCGGGATCTTCGATGATCGGTCAGAACCGTGGGATGTAATCCTTGCCGAAATCGGGGCCGGCAATATCACGGCCGCTGCGGAAGCAATTCGCGTCATTGACCACTATGAACCTGACATCGCACTCTTCGTCGGTGTTGCCGGGGCGATCAAGGATTTGACGCATGGAGACGTGATCGCGTCCACGAAAATTTATGCGTATGAGTCGGGGAAGGATCAGGACAAAGGGTTTAAGCCGCGCGTGAACGTCAACTTGTCCGACTACGAGCTAGAACAACGTGCACGTAATGAGGCGGGCGAGCCACATTGGCGCGAGCGAATCAAGCAACACGATACCGAACAGCGCACACCCACCGCGAAAGTCGGTCCGATCGCCTCGGGTGAGAAGGTCCTGGCCTCGGGTCGATCTGATCTTTATAAATTTATTACCTCTACATACAGCGATGCTTTGGCGGTCGAGATGGAAGGCCATGGCTTCTTGCATGGCGTTCGCATGAATCGTCATGTGATGGGCATCGTTATTCGCGGCATCTCCGATGGCATCAGGGACAAGAGAGCAAATCGCGACGAGGACTGGCAGCCCATCGCCTCGCGGCATGCGGCCGCATTTGCCTTCCAGATCCTCGCCAAGCAAGCGGATGCTGCGGGCGGATCTCCCGCTCATCTCGCTCGGACGATCGAACAAAGCCCGGGCGTACAGAAGCTGGATGCACACTGGAAGGCCCTGAGATCCATCGCCGAACATACGCTCGACGCGACGGTGTTCACGACGTCGCGGGACCGCGAGGCCAACGCTGTCTCCAAATGGCTGACCGATCCCCCCGATTCACTCCAGATGCACTCCGCTGGTTCCGCAGAAGAGCTTGACTTCCTTGCCGCGCTCGGTTCGACCGAACCACTCAAGTCTCTCCAGGATGCGCTGATAGTCAGCGACCTGGCCGCATGGCGAACATTCAGCGCCTGGCAGAGGCCGCTCATCCTGATCGCCGGACCAAACCTTCAGCTCCAGGCAACCGACATTTCCGGGGCGGTTCAAGCTGGCCACCACGTTTTCGTGGTAGGCGGAGGATCGGCTGGTCCGTTGGCCGAGAAACAACAACTCAACCGCCAGGACCATTACGCTCTCGGGAGATCATTGGCATCCTCTGGATACTCCGACGCTCGAGCCCGGAGCCTGGCGCAGGCTTCCTGCGGGAGTTCGGCGATCCTGAAACGATTGATCACTCGACACCCAAATTCGCAATTCCCGAGGTGGGCTCGCGAGGAGTTTCGCTCATCATTAGCCCCGTTCGCGCTCATCGGTGGTTGGGGCATCGCGAGCGACACCTGGTTGGTCACCGACTTTTCCAAGTTCACGTCGGACGAACTAGACGTGGAGATTAGTCGCTGGAGCCGGGGCAGTGAGCCGCTCTTACTGCGGTTCGGGGAAAGTATACTCGTGACCTCACGCGAAGACACATGGTATCTGCTCGGAGGATCGATTTCGCCGGATCTACTCAAGCGATTTTGCGATCTAGCGCTTTTTGTTTTGGAAGAGGACAATCCGGCGTTCCAGCTGGAAGCCGACCAGAGATGGCTGGCGCAAGTGGTTGGCAAGGTGCGCGAGCTATCCGAGGAACTCCGCCGGTCGATCGTCGAAACTCTCGCGCTGATGACGACTTATAAAACGGCGGAAGACCCGAACCTGGATTTCAAGCGAGTCGCAAACGATGTACTGAAAAAGGCATTACCGGAACATGCAACTTGGGAGAGATGGGCATCTTTCGGAAACAATTTGACGGTGGTTTCGGAGGCTGACCCCGAATTCTTCCTCACGCGAGTTGAAGATGACTTGAACTCATCGGAACCGGAGCTGCCCAAACTTTTCCAGGATCAAACTCATAGCATTTTTTCGAGTTCTCAGCATTACGCCCTGCTTTGGTCCCTGGAGGGTCTGGCATGGAACCCGCCCTATCTCAACCGAGTATCGATTATCCTTGCGAAGCTTGCGACTAGCGAGCCGGGAGGAGTTCATGCCAATCGACCGGAGAAGAGCCTGAAGGAGATATTCCTGCCTTGGTTCAGTCGCACCAACGCTTCAATCTCGGAGCGAGTTCAGGCTCTCCGTTGTGTCTTTGAGGTCGAGCCGGACATCGGATGGACATTACTAGCCACCCTTCTTCCGGACGGCACTCCTTCCTGCGTCAGCCCAACGCATACACCACGATGGCGACCGTGGGCCGACGGCTGGTCGAGGGAGAGGTGCAACGAGGAACGACTCAATTACCAGATCGAGATAGCCAATGTCGTAGCAGAAATCGCGGGCTTGGAGCCACGAAAATGGGCGGACGTGCTCGAAGGAATGCTACGGGCAGACCCAAAAAATTCGGAACGCGTGTTCAGGTCGTTAGATCAAATTGCGGATCTTTCTGCGAATGATAATGAATCGGTCCATACGCTGTGGCGAAAACTGAGAGATCTCGTAGCGAGGCATGAGGAGTTCGCTTCCGAACCCTGGGCCTTCCCTCCAAGCATTCGGAACAGGCTTTCCACGATTCGAGACAATCTAGCCCCAACCGATCCGGTACTCCTCCATCGCCATCTCTTCGGCCACAATCACCCGAACCTACCAGGATTGAATTTCGCCGAGGAACTTCGAGAGTATGAGACCAAGTTGCGAAGTGCCAGGCTCGACGCACTTCATCAGGTTATCTCGACAGCCGGTAGTGAAGGCGTGCTTCGCCTCTTCGATTACGCAGATAGTGCGAACGAGGTAGGCAGGCTTGTCGGGGAGGAACGATTGCTCGGCGTAGTGGACATGGGACTTCCGACATCGCTTGACCGGAGCGACGACTATCGCCCCGTATTCATCAGCGCGTATCTAAGGTCTCGCCACCTTCGCGAAGGCCAAGTTTTCGTTAACGAAATCCCGACCGTCGGGTGGTCCCCCACGCAACTCGCTAGCCTGGGCTGCCGCCTCGGATTCAACCGCGAAATCTGGGACTGGATCGAACAGCATGGACCTGAGGTGGTGAAGCAATACTGGTCGCGAGTGAGGGGGTATCTTCAGCCAACGGACTTCGAGGAGGTTCGCATCGCTTGCGAGGCATTGGTCGGGGCCGGCCGTCCACTATCCGCCGTGGGAAACGCTCACTCGGCAACTCATCACGGAATCTCATTGCCAAGCGATTTCGTCGCCGTACTCCTCGAAGCGACCCTAGAGGCCAAAGGTATTGAAGAGGGGACATCTGTCAATTCGTGCCAGTATGCCCTTCAGGAATTTGTGAAAGCCTTACAGGAGGACGGTTCGTTTGATCGAGGCCGCTTAGTTCGCATAGAGTGGGGGTTACTGCCCGTCTTGGACAAACGGCTCAGTAAGGTTCGGGCTACCACCCTCATCGGCGATGTATTGTCGCACCCGAACGCCTTCATTTCGCTCGTATCAACGGCATTTCACAAGGAGGGCGACGCTTCGTCTAACAACCCCATATCGGAACAAGACTTAGCTCTGGCTAAGAACGCCAAAGATCTTCTTGATGAACTGTCTCAACTACCGGGCGCCAATGATAGCAGCGATCCCGACTACGACTCCTTCCGCTCCTGGACCGAATCCGTGCGTTCGATGGCAGCCAGTGAGAAGAGACTGAGAGCATGCGATAACGCCCTGGGCCGACTGATTGCGAGAGCAACCTTTTCTCCGTCAGGTAATTGGCCACCACCGGCCGTATCAAAGTTCATGGAACAGTTGGGCTCTAATGAGGTTTTCGGCGGTTTCTTTGCCGTGGCTTTGACGGGGCAGGAGCAAGTTCAAGCTTCCTGGGGATCGGAAGTTCAAGAGAGGGCCGCCTCTAACAGTTTCAGAAAACTTGCCGAATTCAATCGCCCCTACAGTCCTAAACTTGCAAAAGTGTTTGTAAATATCGCCGAATATCATGAATCGCATGCTCGGCAGGCTGCTGAGGATGAAGCACGTGAGAAGATCGGTAGATAGATTCATGACCTTTTTGGAAGTTCGTTGCAGGCCAATCAGAACTCCGCTCAATGCTCACGCTGCCCGATTGTCCTCTCCGGAGTCTCCGCCTCTGATGGAAGAAAATCCCTCACGAGCACGACCTGCACCGAGGCCGCATCAGGGCTCTGCGTCCCGGTATCCGCCAGCCACTTGGCGCGGCGGATCTCGTCGTCGTAGATCTCGGGGAAGCGCGACTTGAGGAACAGGGACGCAAACAAAGGGGACGGAACAAACTATTGACGGCGACGCGAGCTATCAACTCTCGACTCCAATGCCGAGCATCGACCGATAATATGTTCCGTCCCCTTTGCTGCGTCCCGATCATGGTGGGCGTCGTGCCCTGAACGAGAGCGAGTATCGCCTTGCATCGACACCGCAGACCCGCGTCCTTCGCTCGCATGGCGAGCCGCCGAAGTTCCTTCCTTTGAGACAGCGACGACTTCTGCCACGCGTGGATGACTTTCGCTTGAATCAAGGGGAGGCTCCTTCCATCGGTGTGCTGGCCGACACGACCGAAGTGCTTGGAACCTCCCCTTTTAACCGATCAATCCGACTTCGCGAGAGGATTTGGCCAGGATCGCCTTCGCCCGAGGTCGACTTGGGATCGCAGTCCATCCAACCATCGGCGCGTCCCAGGATCGGGCAAGGCTATTTAGGACTTGCCGAGAAGCTCCGGGATCGCTTGGCCGTTGGATACGATCGGGATCGGTCGGCCGAGACGATCCGGGATTGTGATTCGTTCGTAGTCGATCCCAAGGTGGCGGTAGATGGTCGCCAGGAAGTCGTGAGGGCCGACACGGCGATCGACGACGTCCTCGCCCCGGGCGTCCGTCGCGCCGATGACTTGACCGCCTTCGATCCCGCCACCCGACCAGATCATCGAGTTCGCTCGGTTCCAGTGATCTCGGCCTGGTTGGGTCGTCCCCGCCGGTGCGCTTGCCACGCCTCCTCCGCTGCTTGGCACGTAGGAGATGCGGGGAGTGCGGCCGAATTCGCCCGTGACGATGACCAGGACACGCTCCTGGAGCCCCCGGTCATGAATGTCCTGGATCAGGGCGGAGACCGCCTGGTCGAAATACGGGGCGCGAAACTTGAGGGCGTCGAAGACGTGGTGGTTGACGGCGTGGTCGTCCCAGTTCGCGACCCGGCCGCAGAGCGGGCCGTCGAAGGTCGTGGTGACGAGGTCGACCCCCGCCTCGACGAGCCGACGAGCCATGAGACACTGTTGCCCCCAGGCATGGCGGCCGTAACGGTCGCGGAGCTTCGGGTCTTCGCGAGAGATGTCGAATGCGCGGGCGGCCTGAGGGCTGGTCATGAGCTCGAGCGCGCGGGCCTGGAAATCGTCCATGGTCCGCTCGATCTCGGAGCGATCAAGCTCACGCCGGAGATCGTCGAAAGTCTGGCGGAGGCGATCTCGAACCCGAAGGCGTTCGTCCGCCCCGACGTCGCCGAAGTTGACGCGGAAGTCCGGGGCCGACGGGTCGCCCGTCACGGCGAACGGCTCGTAGGTCGAGCCGAGGAATGCCGGGCCCGCGATGCGAAACCCATCATAACCGTGAATCGGGTTAACCCCGACGTAGTTCGGCAAGGCCCGGTCTTTCCTCTTCACGAGATAGTTGGCGACCGCGAGCACATCGGGGAAGACCGGACCGGGCTTGTCCTGAGGGTCGGGATCGCCGGAGAGCAGTTGGAGTGAACCGGCCGGGTGACCTCCGCCCGTGTGCGACATCGAGCGTAAGACGCTGAACTTGTCCGAGATCGCCGCCTGCAGCGGAAGCAATTCGGTCAACCGCAGCCCGCTGGTTTTGGTGTCCAACGGCGCGAATGGCCCCCGGAAATCCGACGGCGCTTCCGGCTTCGGGTCGTAAGTATCCAGATGGCTGCACCCGCCCCGGAGCCAGACGAGGATCACCGCCTTCCGTTCCTGCGTCGGGGCGGCCTCCGCCCGCAGTTGGAGCAAGCCCGGCAGCGACAACGACCCCATCCCAACCAGGCCCGCCCTCAGGAATTCTCGGCGAGACCCCACCCCGACTGCGTGCGTCATGAGTTTCCCTGAAAGGAAGAGACGGAAGGCCCACTCGTCTCAATCTTATCACAATCGCATTGAAGCTTCTATGTGGGGAGGTCGACCGCGGCGGTTGGCCTGGCAAAAATTAATTCTTGTTTATAGTTATAAATGCAACAGCTTCACAGAATTTATGGCATGATGATGAATGCGGCGAGGCGACCCATGACTGATCCGGGGAGGATCGGAGTTAGGCCTTCGAGCTCTCCTCTCGCAGGATAAGGAATTTTGCCGATCTGGCGAGTGCAATCCACGCCTATGAATAGAGACGGCATACGATGACAACGGAAGCATCTTTTGGTGATTCGCGGACTTCTCCCGTCCGCCTCGCATGCCTTTTTGGCGATAATCATACGAGGGATAGCGAAAGCGCTGAGGCGACGGCTGGGATCTGCGGCCGCGCAGGGTTAGGCTTCATCCTCTGCGATAACCGATGACTTTGAACCATGGTGCCCGCACGCCCGACAGGCTGCCACTCGCTTGTTCTCCCAAATGTTACCGGACTTTCCGCATCGGGTACAACGCTTCGAGGTGGAGGGGCAAGCGTTGCAGGCGGAGCAGGATCGCATCAACCGGGTGCGTACGGCGATTTTGATGAGCAGCGAAAGGCAGACCGGGCAATGTCGTTTGCCTCGCCGCAACTTAGTTGGGGACGTTGAGCGATTCTGGCGACTATGGGGTGCGATATCGTCTTGTTGCCAGCCCGACATGGCCTCTCCCGAGATTTTCGCCGAATAGCGAATGATTTTTTGGAGACTCTTTCACTCCTGCATGCCGAGCAAGGGATTGAGAAATCTGCGGCTCGGGGAAGTTTGGAAAGCAGCATGCAGTTAACCCAGCAAAGGGCCGTAACCTCGAACACGTGACGAGAATTACGAATTATCCCCTTTGCGACCCAACGGCACTTCATGGCGAGACGGGAGTTTGATTTGCCCGGGAGGCTTCTCTTTGCATCTCGGTCGAGTGCTTCCTCCTCTCAATCCACCGGTCATTGTTGGTGCTTATTATTGTTGGCTTGCCTTGCGCATTCTTCCTGGCTGCATATATCGCACTCTCGTATCCCCACCAAATCAATGGGGCATTGAGCGTGAAAAGAATAACCAGAGCTAATATAACACCGATGGCTTCTTTGGCAGCAGTGCGGATGCCATCCAGGGGTTGGAAAAGGGAGGGCTGTGGGCTGTCATAGCTCCGTCCTCGATGCCAAGTCACTAACGCCAAGTTCACCAGCCACGTCAGAATACTCATGATGACTGATGGAAACCGCCAAGGATCACGGTCGGCCGCATGAGAAGCGGAGAACATTAGGACGACCAATGATGCGGCAAGGCCGGTCAATGCTGCGCCTCTCGCAACCTTGATTGCGAACACCACCGCGATCTCCAAACTCATAGATCGGTGAATCGGCCTGCCGATCGATATTGAGTATTCTCCGGCAGGCATCCCGTTTTATCCAGAACAAGCCGATCGCGAAGCATCGATGTCAAGGCTCCACTGGGCCGGGTAGGCCTGGGTAGTCGCGATTGACGATCCTCCCTCCCTGAGCTTCTTGGCGCGACTTGTCTTCTTTTCTGATCTCCAATCTGGGACGCGAACCCTCAACGCTTCGGAGCGATGATCAATACGCGTCTCCCCGGCTCATCGGGCCTGGTCGGTAATACCGGGTGACCCATCCCCCTAAGACTGCGAACAGCAGAGGCAGGCCGCAGAAAAGCACAATCGGAGCGAGGACCGCAAAGATGATCGCGTAGGTCCATTCCAGAGTGGCGACCCCAAAAGTCCACTTGGACGGAGCGCGAGAGAGCAACTCGCCGTGACCGGACAGTTGTGCCAATCCCTGGAAGCTCGCGAGGGCGACCTTTCGGCTGATCTTCATACTCGACTCGAGCATTCTCCCGGGCGACATCAGGCAGCATGCGATGACGGCGAGGGTCGCCGGGGTACCAGCGAAGACGAATCCGACGGTCCTAGCGGAGTGTAAGTGACGCTTATGCAAAAGGTAGACGCCGATGAGGAGGGCATCGAGCATCGGGAGCAAGTAAAAGGAAAAGACCGCCCAGTAATCAGGGGTCGGAGAAATGATCGGATCAACCAAGATATGTGGCAGAACATGTAAGTCTGCCGCCTTCACGGCACCGAGGAATGTCGCCCGGATGACAGCGAAATTAATCGCAACGACAAGGATTGCGAATCCGATCGCCCCGACAGAGAGCCTGGAAACCTTCATCTCTATCCTCCATGACGCCGCATCCATTGACAACGAACCGACAACGAGACGTTGATCAAGTGCATTCGGTGAGCGAGCGTCGAAGTCAAGGACGTGACTGGATCGAGAGACTACGGCGAATCGAGCTGGCACCCGGCCTTGTGGTCGATCCGTGAAGGTCCGATTCAGGCCGAGTGTCAGTCCGCGTTCTCCACCGGACGTGCGTAACGGGAACGACGACCGCTTGGCAAAAGACCGATGGGCGATGCCCACCCTACGATGGGAGATCGTCCCATAGGGTGGACATCGCCCACCAAAAGCGCTCGACATTTTCAAGCGACAGATCAACGCCCCTTGTTGATCTGATCGAAGTATCCTTTGATGTGCTTCTCGACGTTCTTGGGGACCTTCTGGTTCGTCAGGGCTTCGGCGGAGAGGCCGACGGAGGTTTCCATCTCGCCTTGGATGTCGATGACGCTCTGCCCCTTCAGGGGGTTGTCGGAGCGGCTGAAGCCTTCCATGACGGCTTTGCCCTTGCCGAGCTGCATCTTTTGCTTGGCGGTGTAGAGGGCCGTGGAATCGGCGGCCTCGGGGCGATCGCCCTGGCCCCGACCGCGGCCGAGGCCGCTGCCTTTGCCCTGGCCGTCACCGCGGCCCATCCCGGCCATGTCGCCGAAGCTCTCGCCGATCTGGTTCATGCCGTCGTTGGCCATGCCGCTCTTGGCGTCCTGGAGGTCGGCGAGGGCGCCGTCGAGTGACTCCATCTCTTGGAGTTGCTTGGCCATCTCGCTGAGCTGCTGCTGGGACATCCCCAGGGCGGAGGCGGCCTTCTTCATGTCACCCTTTTGAAGCTGCTCTTGCGCCTGTTCGAGCTTGGACGCAAGCTGCTGGAGTTGCTTGAGGCTCTTGGCCTGGTCCGCGAGCTTGGCCATCTCCTTCTCGAACTGCTCTTGAGACAGCCCGCCGTTCTTCTTGGCCTCCTCGAGCTGCTTCTTGCGCTGGTCGAGGTTGGCGAGCTTTTCGAGCTGCTTGGCCATGTCGCCGAGCTGCTCCTTCAAGGCTTTCTTTTCCGCCTCGTCCATCTTGCCGGACTGGAGCTTCTCCTGAAGCTTCTTCAGCTCGTTGGCGGCCTTCTGAAAGTCGCCCTTGGCGAGGTCCTTGTTAAAACTCTCGGCGGGGCCGTTGCTGGCCATGTCCTTGAGCTGTTGGAGCTGTCGGGTGACCTGGTCGGGCGAGCCGAGCTTCTTCTGGCGGTCCTTCACGGCGTCGGTCAGCTTGTTGAGCTCGACCAGTGCCTTGTCCTTCTGGGACGGCGGGGCTTTCGCGAGGTCTTCGGCGGCCTTCTGGATGTCGGCGAGGAGTTTGTCGGCCTCGGCGAACTTCGCCTTGTCCATCTCCTTGCGTTGGCTGGCGATCTTCTTGCCGAGCGACTTCGTCTGGTCGATCACGACCTTGCGGTCGATCAGCTCGGAGGGCTTGGCGAGAGCCTTCGATTGGGTCAGGCTGGGCAGCGAGAGCAGCACGCCCGCGACGAAGGCGGGAACCAGGGGGACCCAGGCCCGCCTGGGGAGCCTCGGGCCGAACTGCATGCCGATTTCGAGCGAGCCGACGTGTCGGATCGCGTCGGCCATCAACGCGCGGCCGGCGGAGCTGTCGCGGAGATCCTCGGGGAGCGTGAGCGCCGTGCTGAGCCGTTCGTTGAGGTGGAAGGCCCGGTCGATGGCAACCGCGGCGTCGATCCGGCTGGGGCCGGTCAGAAGGGCGACCAAAGCCGCGATCAGGACCCCAACCCCCGCGGCGATCGCGAATGGCAACCAATCGGCGCCGGGCAGGGGACGGTTCGCGTACTTCTCGAACGCGATGACCCCCGCGACGACGAGGAGCGTTCCCCCCCACGACCAGACGAGTGCGGTGAGGAAGCGCTGGAACCGCAACCGACGCCAGACCCGACCGATCGGCTTCTGCAGCTCACGCACGGCACGGCCCTCCCTCGAAGGATCGCCTCTCCGACGAACGTCATTGACTGGAAGTGTACCAGACCCCTCGCCGAGTGACAAGGCTCTGATCCGAACCCGTTCGGATGTGAAGATGAGGGACCAGAGTCCTCCGACCCCTCATCTTGTTGATCAACGCGAAACCAGGTCCGCTTCCTGGGCGTAGGCGTCGGACGCGGCGGCCAAGGCGGCTCCCGCTTCGAGGGGATGACCAAGGTCGCGAAGGCAAGTCTCGAGGGCCGCCAGGACCTGAGTCACGTTCGCGCGTCGTGAGCCGTGTCCCATCAACCCGATCCGCCAGGCCTGGCCCTTGAGGGAGCCGAGGCCACCCCCCACCTCGATCCCCCACTCCTGCAGGAGTCGTCGGCGCACGGTCATGTCGTCGATCCCGTCCGGGATCCGGGCGCAGGTGAGTTGCGGGAGTTGGTGGCCTTCGACCGTGTGGACGCCGACGCCCATCGCGGCCAGGCCCGCCTTGAGGGCACGGGCGTTCAGGGCATGCCGGGCATGCCTCGCCTCGAGGCCTTCCTCGACGACCAGCGCGAGGGCTTCGCGGAGCGCGTAGTTCATGCTGATCGGCGCGGTGTGGTGGTAGACGCGGTCGCTACCCCAATAGCGCTGGATCAGGGACATGTCGAGATACCAGCTCTGGACCTTCGTCTTCCTCGAGCTGATCACGTCCGCGGCGCGCGGGCTGAACGAGACCGGGGCGAGGCCAGGCGGGCAACTCAGGCACTTCTGGGTACCCGAGTAGACTGCGTCGATCTCCCAGGCATCGATCTCGACGGGGACGCCCGCGAGCGAGGTCACCGTGTCGATGGCGATCAACGCGCCGCCTTCGTGGGCGATCTTGGCGATCTCGTCGACCGGCTGCCAGGCACCCGTCGAGGTCTCGGCGTGGACGATGCCGACCACCTTGGGTCCGACCTTCTTGACTGCGGCACGGACTTCCTCGGGGTCGAAGACTTCGCCGTACGGCCGCTCGATCGCCGTCACAACCGCCCCGGCACGTTGGGCCACGTCGACCATCCGGCTGCCGAAAACGCCGTTGACGCAGACGAGCATCTTGTCGCCCGGCTCGATCAGGTTGACGACGACCGCTTCCATGCCCGCCGAGCCCGTCCCCGAGACCGCCATCGTCAGGCGATTCTCGGTCTGGAAGACGTAGCGGAGGAGATTCTGCATCTCGTCCATGAGCCCGACGAATTCGGGGTCGAGGTGGCCGAGCAGGGGCATCCCGAGCGCGGAGAGGACTCGGGGGTGGACCTCGCTCGGGCCGGGGCCCAGCAAAAGCCTCGGCGACGGACTCAAGGGCGCGGGGGTTGCGGGGCGTTGGGGTGCGGGCACGGCAGGGTCCTTCGTGATCGTTAACGGTCGGCGTCGGATTTGGCGGGGGGAACGAACGACTTGATCAACTCGCTGATCGCCTTGAATTGCGGCCGGTCGGCCGTCTCGGTCCACTCGAAGAGAACGGCCTCGGTCGTCGAGACGACCACCCCGGCCCGCTCGAGCCGGCGCAAGGCGAATTCCCAATCCATCTTGGAACGAGACGCGACCGCGTCCGCGGGGACCTGGACCCGGAACCCGAGCGTCAAGAGCTCGAGTGCGGTCTGGGCTACGCAGACGTGCGCCTCGACGCCCGCCAGGGTGACGTGGCGGATCCGCTGTCCGTACAATTGTTCGAGTAATTGCGGGACCGCGCAACAATGGAACGTCGTCTTCGAAGGGCGTTGGGGGATCAGAGCCGAAAGTTCCGGCACGGTCGGCCCGAGCCCCTGCGGGTATTGCTCGGTCGCCCAGGCGGGGAGCCCGAGGATCCCGGCGCCTTTGACCAGTCGGACCGCGTTCGCGACCATGAGGTCGCGGAATTTCATCCGCCCGATCAGTTTTTCCTGGACGTCGATGACGAGCAACGCGCCCCGTTCCGCCGTCAGGCGTTCGGTGATCCCCATGGTATCAGGTGGCTCCTGGATGTCCCCGCGTCGGGGGGTCGAGAGTCAGCGATGCTAGTGGCCCCGTCGCGTCATTGTCAAGCCGCGCGAGGCGTGCCCGGGCGCGTCCCTGGGCGATCCGATCTGAGGGCGTCCGCCCGGGCTCGAACGGACACTCATGAGACGAGTGACGGCCGCACGATAAATAGGGAATCAGCCGGCTGGTCGGGTCACGCTTGACTTGCCGGAAATGGGTGACCACCGGTACCATGGGACTCTCGAAAGCATCGGCCCGGAGCTGCCTCCCGGGGCGGTTTCGAGCCGACCGCGAACTTGCAAGGGCAACACGTGTGACGGAGAAGCCTCGACTCCTTGTCATCGAACGTGACGGCCATTCGGGGATCTCGCCGCGCGCCTTGCTGGGCGATCATTATGAGATCGTGACCACCCGGTCCACGGCCCGTGCTCTCATCCTGCTCCGCGAGCAGGAATTCTCGGGGGTCTACGCCGACACGGCCCAGCTCTCCGCGATCCGCTGGGCCGGGGTCATGATGCAGGCCGATGAGATCCTCGACGCCATCTCCGACGGAGTGTCGGTCGTCGACCCCGACCTCCGAGTCCTCTGGGCGAACCCCGAGTTCCAGTCCCTCTCCGACCCGGCCGTCGAGGCCATCGGGAGCAAGTTCTACCGGGCGCTGGGGAACCCCGAGGTGATCGGCAGCGAGCCGTGCCCGTTCACCTCGGCCGTCGCGTCCCGGGTCCCTTCGAGCACCGTACTGAGGATCGGCGCGAACCGCTATTTGCGGGTGACCGTCACGCCGGTGTTCGACGCCGGTAACAACTTGACCCAGCTCATCGCGTTGACGCGCGACATCACCGACGAGACGCAGCAACAGCTCAAGATCAACGCCATCCACAAGGCGGGGGACGAGCTGGCCGACCTGACCCCCGAGGAGCTTTCCGAGCTCGGCGTCGAGGAGCGGACCGACCTGTTGAAATACAACATCGTCCGCCACATGAAAGACCTTCTCGGCTTGGACTTCATCGAAATCCGTGTCCTCGACACCACCACGGCGAGGTTGGTCCCGCTCCTGACGGAGGGGATGACCCCGGTCGCCGCGAACCGCGAACTATACGCTCGCAAGGAAGGCAATGGAGTGACCGGATTCGTGGCGGCGACCGGCCAGAGCTACCTCTGTCCCGACGCGACTCACGACCCGCTCTACCTCGAAGGGGCGGCGGGGGCGAGGAGCTCGCTGACCGTCCCCTTGATCTACCACGGCACGGTCATCGGGACGCTCAACGTCGAAAACGCCCGCCCCGATGCCTTCGACGATCGCGACCGGCAATTCCTCGAGATTTACGCCCGAAACGTCGCCTCGGCGCTGAACACCCTGGAGTTGCTCCAGGCCGAGAAATTCAGCACCGCGACCGCGTCGGTCGATGCGATCAGCCGGGAGTTGGCGCTGCCGCTCGACGACATCCTCAGCGACGCCACGACGGTGCTCGACCGATACGCCGGGCACGACGACGACATCATCGCCCGGCTCCGCCACCTGCTCATCCGGGCCCGCGAGATCCGCAGCCTGATCCAGAAGGTCGGCTCGTCGATCGTCCCCGAGCCGAAACGCAACGGGCCACGCCCCACCCTACGCCTGGCCGACAAGCGGATCCTGGTGGTGGACGCCGACGAGACGATCAGGCGCTCCGCCCACCACCTCCTCGGCAGCCAGGGGGCGATCGTGGAAACCGCCCGCGACGCCCACGAGGCGATCGCCCTGGCCCGACAAACCCCGTATTCCGCCGCCCTCGCCGACATCCGGCTCCCGGACCTCGACGGGTACGAGACCTTCCGCAGGCTCCGCGAGGTCCAGCCGGGCGTACCGATCATCCTGATGACGGGCTTCGGGTGGGATCCCGCCCACTCGATCGTCAAGGCCCGCCAGGAAGGGCTCCAGACCGTCCTCTACAAACCCTTCCGTGCCGATCGCCTGATGGAGGCCGTCGAACAGGCCCTTCTCCCGGCGTCCAGCCCCCCACCTCCCACTCCCCAGGGCTCACCCCGTCCCGAGTCCCCCGTCCTCCCTGAGGCCAAGGCCCATGAGTCTTGATTGGTTCCTGTTGCTCTGCCTGATGGTCGGCCACGTCAGTCTGTTCGTCGTCGTCGTCAATGTCGTCCACGCGCTTGGGATGACCGACGAGCGTATGCACAAAATTAAAATTTTACTGCTGGTTGCCCTCTTCAGCGGCATGGTCGGGATCCTCTACGAGTTCTCCCAGGGGGCGTGGGACGTCTGGTCGTTCCCGCTCCGCGTGTATACCGCGGTATGCCTCGCGATCAGCCTGATCGGGATCCCCACCACCACGATCCTCCGCCATCGACGGAGCCACCCGGTCCCGATCTCCGAGCGGTCGAACGAGATCGACTTCGCCGCGATCCACGGGGCCGACGCCCTGATCGGCGAGGGGCGTTACGCATCCTTGCTCCGGATCAAGGCGAACGAATCGCTCCGGCTCTGCAAGCGCGAGTGGGAAGTGACCGTGCCCTCCCTGCCGGCGGCCCTGGACGGCCTGAGCCTGCTCCAGATCACCGACCTGCACTTCGCCCCCTGCTTTCAACGCAAGTACTTCGAGCTGGTCGCGGCGGAGGCCAAGGCCTGGGAGGCCGACCTCGTCCTGTTCACGGGCGACCTGATCGATCACCACGAGTCGCTCGATTGGATCGTCCCGGTCCTCTCGGGGCTGAAGGGCCGCCTGGGCACCTACGCGATCCTCGGCAACCACGATTACGACCAGGATCATCAGCATATCGGCAAACAACTCGAGGTTGCCGGCTTCACGAACCTCGAAGGGGCCTGGGCTCGTCTCGAGGTCGATGGGAAGACGCTCGCGCTGGGCGGGACGTCTTATCCCTGGGGTCCGATGCTCGACCTCCGCTACCACAGCGACGCCGACTTCCGGATCCTCCTGAGCCACTCGCCCGACCTCTTCTACCGCGCGGCGTCGGCGGGGATCGACCTGATGCTCTCGGGCCACAACCACGGCGGCCAGATCCGACTCCCCATCATCGGCCCGGTTTTCATGCCGAGCGTGTTCTCCCGACACTTCGACCGGGGCTTCTTCCAGTCCCAGCGGACTCTCCTGCACGTGAGCCAGGGGATCGCCGGCAAGCACCCGATCCGGATCGGGTGCGTCCCCGAGATCGGCCGGTTCATCCTCCGAGCCCCTCGCGAAACCACCGCCCAGGCCGCGGCTCGCGGTGCCGGCCGGCGCCAGGAAAGTCCGGATTCGCTAATCCGGCCCTGAAACCCCGCAGGATTTCGTATAAGCCCGAAGCGTCCGCGAGTAAATCTCCCCCGAATACTCGGGAGGATTCACTCGCGGACGCTTCGGGCTTGTACTGGGAAAAGGCAAACCGATGGTCAACGGCTGGACTGCGGGAGAACGGATCCGCGGTAGGCTTGCCCAGCCAGGATGAGAGCTCCTTTGACGGGCTCAGGGACCGGAGAGGGCAGGGGGGAGTAGCCCCGACACTCGAGGGCGTCAAGAAGGCCTCGCCTCACGGCTTCGGTCGCCAGGAGGAATCCGCCGGCCAGCGCCAGAGGCAAGGGGCCGGTATCCCAACCGAGCGAGGCCGCGACCGCCGCTGCGGCCGCCCCCAGATCGTGCCCGGCCGGCTCGAGGAGTTCGGTGACGATCGTGGGATCATCCTCCGCCGCCCGAGAGACGACGGGTGCCAGTCCCGCGATTTGGGTCCGATCGAGTGGGGGACCGTGGATGGCCGAAATCAGGCCGGACGAATCGGCGACGCCGAGGGCGTCGCAAAGCCGTATTGTGAGGGGATCGACTGAAGCGGGCTTCGCCTCGCGACCGTCGGAACGCCGAGCCACCCGTCGGAGCGCATCGACGACCACGGAGTACGCGCTCCCTTCGTCGCCGAAGAGGTGGCCCCATCCGCCCGCTCGGGCCAAGTTCCCTTGGGGATCGCGACCCACCGCGATCGATCCCGTCCCTGCGATGACACCGACCCCCCAGCCTTCCGGGGTGCCGGCGGCAAGGACGAGCGCCCCGTCGGTGACCGGGAGGAGCGCCCTGGCCAGTGAGACGCGCCCGGCCCATTCCTGGAGCAAGACCTGGTCGTCCGGCCGCGCGAAGCCCGCGAGCCCGAGGCAGGCGACCTCGACCGTCGATGGAGTGCGTCCGGCCTCCTGAAAAGCCCGTCCGATCGCGGCCTCAAGCGATTCGAAGGCCGACGGCATGCCGACAGCCTTGGGATTGGAAGGGCCAGCCGTCCCCTTGCCGAGGACGTGCCCTTCGGCATCGGCAAGCCAAGCGACGGTGGTGGTCCCTCCGCCGTCGATCCCGAGCAAGAGGGGCTGGCTCATGACGACTCCGAAGTCGAAGCGGACCGGACGGCCGCCCGGACCTGGCCGCCGTTCTCCTCGAGGAGACGGAGGGCCACCTCAGGTTCGACATCCGCCAGGGCCGCCACCAGGGCCCGCTTGAGCTGGCCTTCCGATCGTTCGAGCAACGCGGCGGCGCGGGCGTCGTCGAGGTCCGCCAATTCGCGGAGGATTCGACGGGAACGGATCCGCAACTTCTCGTTCGTCGGCCGAAGGTCGATCATCCGGTTTCCCAGGGTCTTCCCGACCCGGACCATGGCCCCTGTGGTGATCATATTCAGGATCATCTTGGTCGCGGTCCCCGCTTTCAGGCGAGTCGACCCCGAAAGGACTTCGGGCCCGACGAGCGGCGCGATCTCGAGGTCGACCTCATCGCCGAGGGCGCTCGGGCGGTTGCAAGCGATCCCGACCGTCGCGATCCCGAGCTCTCTGGCCGATCGCACCGCGCCGAGGACGTAGGGCGTGCGGCCCGATGTCGCGATCCCGACGAGCAAATCCCGGGGCGTGGGCGAAAGGGCCCCGAAGTCGGCCGCGCCTCGGACGGGGTCGTCTTCGGCCCCCTCAATCGCACGTGTCAGGGCCGAATGGCCGCCGGCGATGAGGCCGACGACCATCTCGGGTGGAGTTCCGAACGTCGGCGGGCACTCCGAAGCGTCGAGCACTCCGAGCCTCCCCGACGTCCCCGCGCCGATGTAGATGAGTCGGCCTCCGGCACGGAACCGCTCGGCCGTCCACTCGATGGCCGTCGCAATCGCCGCCGACTCGGCTTTGACCGCCTCCACGACCCCGGCATCCTCCACGTTCATCAGCGTGACGATTTCGAGGGCGCTCAGGCGGTCGAGGTCCTCGGACTTCGGATTTCTCGCCTCGGTGAGTAAGTGGTCTTCCTTCGCCATGACTCGATCGATCGCTCCTAAACGATTCCTAAATGACGTCCCCCGCTGCACCTGAGATGACGGATCCCGTCGCCGATCAATCTTTGTACAACAGATAGCGGGAGCGGACCGCCCGGAACGCATCCAGCTCCGGCTTCCACTGGGCTTCGATCTCGTCGAGCGACTTGCCGTCGAGGATCGCCTGGTACGCGGCCTGGTCACACATCAATTTCATCAGGCCCTTAGGCTCCCAGGTCTCTCGGTACGTCTTCCGGAGGGCCAGGGCCATCCCGATCCCGAGTCGAAGCGGGTCGAACCGGGACCGGTCGGTGATGGTGATCTGCACGCCACCACAATCCTTGCCCGAGAACTGCCGCTCCTTCGGCGTGAAGCGAATCGGGACGAATCGGACGCCGTCGAGGTTGAGGCCGTTTAGCGCCTGCGCGAACGTCCGAGGGTCGATCCAGGGGGCGCCCACCCGCTCGAACGGTGTATCGGTCCCGCGGCCGGTCGCCAGTGTCGTGGCCTCCAGAAGGCCGACCCCGGGGTAGAGCAACGCCTCGGTGAGGCTCCGCATGTTGGGCGACGGGTTGACCCAGAGCAGGCCCGTCCGGTCATAGAAGTCGGCGCGATGCCAGCCCTCGCAGCGGATCACGGTCAGGTCGGCCCCGACCTTGCGCTCGGCGTTGAAGAGCGTCGCGAGCTCGCCGACGGTCATCCCATGTCGGACGGGCAGTTCGTGGAACGCGATGAACGAACCGAGCTCCGAGTCGCGCACGGGCCCCGAGACCTCGACACCGCCGATCGGATTCGGCCGGTCGAGGACCACCACGGGGATCCCCTTCTCCTTGGCCGCCTCGAGAACAAGGCCAAGGGTGCTGATGTACGTATAAAACCGGGCGCCGATGTCCTGGATGTCATAGACGAGAACGTCGACCCCTTGGAGGGTCTCGGGGGAGGGCTTGCGGGTCTTGCCGTACAGACTGAAGACGGGCAGGCCGGTCGCCTCGTCGCGGCTATCCCCCACCTCGGCGTCGACGAGCCCTCGGATTCCGTGCTCGGGGCTGAAGAGGGCCACGAGGCGGACCTCCGGGGCCTTGAATAGGACGTCGATGGTGGTCTCGCCGTGCTTGGTCTTCCCCGTGTGGTTGGTCACCAGCCCGACCCGCTTCCCCTTCAGCGGGGCGAATCCCCTTTTGACGAGCACATCGATCCCGCAATCGACCGATCCGGCGGTCGAGGTTGATGCCTGGGGGACCGCTTCGACCGCACTCGCGGCAATCGTCGCGACCTCGCGACGGAGGACCGTCGGCGAGGCGGCCTTGCCGTCCGGGTGGAGGCGGCTGGACAGGAGGATAACAAACATCTCCGAGTCTTTGTCGACCCAGAGGCTCGTGCCGGTGAAACCGGTGTGCCCGAATCCATGAGGCCCGAAGCGTCGACCCTTGGGGGAGCTGAACGACGTCTCAATGTCCCATCCGAGGCCGCGTCGCTGACCTTGCGGGGTATCGCCGGGATCGGTGATCGCCTCGACGCTCGATTCCGAGAGGACGCGACGCCCCTTCGGCCCCTTCCCCTTGTCGAGCATCATCTGGGCGAAGACGGCGAGGTCGTCGGCCGTCCCGAACAGCCCGGCGTGTCCCGCCACACCCCCGAGGGCCCTCGCGCGAGGGTCGTGGACGACCCCGCGGAGCATCGTCTCCCCTTCGGGCTCCGTGGGCGCGATCCGGTCGGACGGGGCCGGCCGATAAGTGGTGGACGTGAGGCCGAGCGGTTCGAAGATCGACTCCCTCGCGAAGACGTCGAGCGACCTCCCGGACAGCTTTTCCACGAGCTTCCCGAGGATCAGGAAGTTGACGTCGCTGTAGAGGAATTTCTCCCCGGGCTTGCTCGTGGGTTCCAGGGTGGAGAGTCGCTCCCAGGCCTTCTCGGGCCCGTCCGCGTAGTCGGCGATCGGGTTGTCGGCGATCAGGCCCGAGCGATGCCGGAGCAGTTGCTCGACGGTGATCGCCCCCTTGCCGTGGTTGTCGAACTCGGGCAGATACTGGACGAACGGAGCCTGGGCGTCGATCTTGCCTCGCTCCCTCAGGATCGCGACCGACGTCGCCGTCGCCACGGGCTTCGTCAACGACGCGAGGTCGAAGATCGTGTCGCGCGTCATCAGCTCGGCCACCGGGACGACCGCGCGATGGCCGTAAGCCTTCGCGAACGCGATCCGCCCCTTCCGCCCGACAACCACAACCGCTCCGGGGATCTCCTTCGACGCGATGGCCCGTTCCACAACCCGGTCAATCTCGGTCAGTCGAGACCCGTCGAGCTGGACTTCTGCCGGCTTGGCCTCCGGCAGCGCGGCGGAGGACCGGGAGGTGAAGGAGACCAGGATTGCAAGGACGTAAATCAGCCTCATGCGAGTTCCCCAGGGCGAGCGACCTTTTCTACTGAAGCCGAGTCCTCGCCCGGCAGAAACTGTCCGACGAGCCACCCGACCGTGAAGACCGTGGACGATCCCACGAGGGCAAACCATGGCCACGCGAGAGGCGTCCCGAACTTCGCGAACGACACCGCGGCCAGGCCCACAAGCAACCCGGTCAGGGCAGCGGGTTGGCCGACTTTGGTGAAGATCCCGAGCAAGAACAGTCCGAGCACGATCCCGGTTGTGAACGAGGCAATCGCCAGGGCGTTGGTAACGACGTTCTGCTCGAGTTGCGTCGCAGCGAAGGCCATGCCCATCTGGGCCGCTCCCCAGACCGCCGTCAGCACCTTCGAGACGCGAAGCAGGTGACGGTCGTCCGCCTTCGGGACGAACGGGCGATACAGGTCATTGACCGTCGTCGATGCCGAGGCGTTGAGCGAGCCGGAGAGCGTCCCCATCGCCGCCGAGAAGACCGCCGCGACCACGACGCCGAGAATTCCCGTCGGCAGGTAATGGACGATGAAGTACGCAAACTCGCCGTCCCGCCCGATCGTAGTCTCGGGATTCGGCGGGGGAAACTGTTGATAGAAGACGAATAGCGAGGCCCCGATGAACAAGAACAGGGCGAACTGTGCCAGCACGACGAAGCCGCTGGCGATCAAGGCCCCGGCCGCCTGACGCTGCGACCGCGCCGCGAGGTACCTCTGAACCATGATCTGGTCGGCCCCGTGCGTCGCCGTGTTCAGCACCATCCCGCCGATCAGCCCCGCCCAGAACGTATAAGGTTTCGTGAAGTCGAAGCGGAAGTCGAAGACCCGGAACTTGTGGGCGGCCTCGGCCTGCCGCCAGAGCTCGCCCCACCCCCCGGGCAGCTTCCCCACGAGGATCATCAAGGCGATGATCGCCCCGATGATGTAGATATGAAACTGGATGACGTCGATCCAGATGACGGCCTTCATCCCGCCGAGGTAGGTGTAGACGATCGTGGTCAGTCCAACGGCGAGGATTGCCCAGCCGATCGGCCACTCCGTGATGACCTGGAGCACCTTCGCGGCGAGGAAGAGCCTCAGCCCATCGGCGAGCACGCGCGTCACGAGGAACAGGATCGACGCCGTCGTCCGCGTTGCCCCCCCGAATCGCCTCTGGAGGACCTGGTACGCCGTATAAATCTCGCGTCGAAAGTACGCCGGGAGGAGCACCTGGGCCACGATCACGCGCCCGAGCAAGTACCCGAGCGGCAGTTGCAGGAAGGTAAAATCCCCCGCATACGCCACACCCGGGACGCTGAGGAACGTCGCCGTGCTCGTCTCCGTCGCCACGATCGAGATCATGACCGCCCAGGCGGGGATGTCGCTCTCCCCGAGGAAATACCCCTTCAACTCCCTGGCCGACGACCCGAGCCAGGCGCCGATCGCCGTACATCCGACGACATAAACAATCACCACGATGAGATCGATCGTATGCATGGATGACCCGGGCCAGGACAGCGCAGAGGTCGGCTTGAACAGTTTCAGCGGTGATAGATTGTAACGAGCCCGTCGAGGAGATGACACCCCGCCAAGGCGGTTCGTACCCACAGCTCTCGAGTCAGGGCGAATGCTGATCGTCACCGTCGAAAGTGCCCGCGAAGTTTCTCCAGTCGGCTCGAAGATGTCCGAAAACCTGAGACTGCATGACACGCGACGATATTCCAAATTACATACAATCAATCCCATGAAATCATATTATCTCGCATGGCAAGAAATCAGACGTCGTGAGGAGACCCCAACCGCCCGAACAGCGGATCTCGGTAGGCCCGGAAGCTTTGCTCGCCCTCCTCCGGCTCAGGACCGTGACGAAACCGCTCAGCTTGCGAGGTGTGGAATGGAAACCACCCCCACCGCTCAGCGATTCCCAACGGGGGCCGATGTGTCCCTGTCGCCGCAAACATGGACGATCAGGGCGTCGCGGGGCTCATCGCGTCCGATATTGAACCCATGGGAAGAGCCATCCACCTTGAAAATGCCCCAAGCCGGACAGCACCAATCGACGCAGGGTAGGCACTCCGTGATCACTTTACGGACCTCCGCGCATGAGCCGAGGATACTCGCGCACCAGTCGCTCGGCATCTCAGCGACCTTGGGCGGGACTTGGTCCGAGACGAAGATGCTGACATCCCAACTCGTTCGAAATCGCCCTCCAAGCTAACTCCGCAGTACGCCCGTGAATACTTGGCTACCTTCACTTTCCGGCAGTTTGTCACCGCTTTCGAGGCTTTCCTGTTCAACTTTCGGTATCGTCTCCTGGTGCATAATCCCCGGCAATTCTCGGAGAAGCCGCTCGATTTCGGAACCGTCCTCAAGGCCGCCGATCACGACGAGGTCGTCTCCGGAGTGATCTTGAAGCAACTAAATGAATTGAAGTATGAGCACATGCGCGAGTGGTTCGCGGCGGTTCACAAGGCCGTCAGGTTGGACTGCCCCGCCGAGGATGAAATTGAGGCCCTGGCGGAGATCAAGGCGACCAGAGACATCCTCGAACACAACGCCGGGCCGTGAACGAGACGTATCGCCGTAAGGCCGGAAAAAAGGCACGATACGAGGTCGGCGATCTCGTCGAGATCGAAGACACTTACCACCTGGAGAGATGGATGCTCATGAAAAAGGTGGTAAGCGACCTCACCTTCGCCGCGAACGGCCGTTTGTCGAAGTAAGCGGAATTGCGTACGACCTTGCAAGGGCAGGTACATACCGGATGTGGCACCGGTTGCCCATCCGGTCGAAGTACCACGCCTGGCGCGCAAATCCAGCGAGCCCGATCAGATGCCCAGCCATACACAACAATTGAAGTTCGTTTGGCTGAGTGCTTCCTCCTCATCTCGAGGTTAGTCGGCCGGTTCCCCCTCGACGCAAGCACCTGTGAGAAGGCTACGACTCGACGGTGATTTCCGTCGGAAGCCGAGGCAGTAACCGGCATACGATCAGCTCAAAATCCCCTGGATCGGCCCCTTCGCGTCCTCGAGCTCGACCAGGCGCATGGTCCGGCCGAGGACGGGGAGCTCCATCTTGGAGTAGTCGAGGCCGAGTTGATGAAGGATCGTGGCATGGAGGTCACTGTAGTAGTGGGGGGACTCGACGGCTTTGTAGCCGACGTCGTCGGTGGCACCGTGGATGACGCCGCCTTTAACTCCGCCGCCGGCGAGCCAAGCGGAGTAGCCCCTGGGGTTGTGGTCGCGGCCGGTGGTGTTCTGGGACCAAGGGGATCGGCCGAACTCGCTGGTCCAGACGACGAGGGTCTCGTCGAGCATCCCGCGCAGCTTGAGATCGCGGAGCAGGCCGGCGATCGGCTTATCCGTGGCCCGGCAGAGGGGGCCGTGTGTCTCGATGTCGCCGTGGGCGTCCCAGCCGCCGTTGCCGCCACCGGCGTGGCAGACTTGGATGAACCGGACGCCTTGTTCGGAGAGTCGACGCGCCAGGAGGAGTTGTCGGCCGAAGTCGTCGGTCTCGGACTGGCCGATGCCATAGAGGTCACGGATGTGCTGGGGCTCGCCCGAGAGGCTGACGACCTCGGGCGCGGCGAGCTGCATCCGGGCGGCGAGCTCGTAGGCCCCGGCACGGGCGGCGATGTCGGACTCGATGGCATGGTGCTCGCGGAATTCGCGATTCAGCTCGTGGAGGGCCTGCCTCTGGCGGTCGCGTTCGACTGGAGACCCGCCACGCGGAGGTTTGAGGTTCGGGATCGGGGTTTCACCGGCCTGGAATGGTGTCGCCGCCACACTTGCGCCGAGGTAGCCGCCGGTCAACTGGACGGGCGATGAGGCCCGGCCCAGGTTCACAAAGCTCGGCAGGTTCTTGTTGGCCGTGCCGAGGGCGTAGGTGATCCAGCTACCGAAGGTCGGATGATCGAAGGCGCGGCCACGGTGACCGGTGCAGGTCTCGATCACGGCGGGGAAGTGGTTCCCCTCGTGGCACCAGAGTGAACGAACCACCGCGAGCTCGTCCGCCATCTCCCCCACGTAAGGGAACCAGTCCGAGACAGGGATGCCGGACTGCCCGTATCGTGTGAACTTCCGGCGGCAGGCGATGACCGGCCGGCGCATCTCGGCATTGTTGTCGCCAAAGCCGACCGCGTCGATCAGCTTGCCGGCCCACTTGTTGTCCTTCGGGTCGAAGGTGTCGATGTGGCTGACGCCGCCGCACATGAACAGAAAAATGACCGACTTCGCCCGCGGTGTGAAATGGGGACCGAGAAGCGAATCTTCGATCTCGCCCGATTCCGCCAGGAGGGCACCCAGGGCGACCCCGAGGAAGCCGCCGCCGGCTCGCTGAAGAAACCCGCGCCGGGAGACCCGTCCGCGGGGGAAGAGAGGCGGACCGCCCATCGGGGATTACCTCACGTAAAGGAATTCGTCCAGGTTGAAGAGTAGCCAGGCAAAACCCTTCAGTCGGCCCGAGTCTCCTTGCAAGTAGCTCCGAGCGACGCGACGCTCCGAATCCGAAGGAGGTCGTGCGACAGCGACTCGATACCCGAGATCGATCGCCGCACCGAGGTCACCGCCCGACTCCTGTTTCAGCCGTTCGGCGAACTTCTCGGCCGCGCCGTCCACCACCTCGCTGTTCATCAAGAAAAGGGCCTGGGGGGCGGTCACGGTCCGGGTCCGGACGGGGCAGGGGGCACGGCCGTCGTCGACGTCGAAGGCCTGGAGGAAGGTGGGGACGACATCGCGGTTGGTGGAATACCCTCGAATCATGAAGGCGCCGCGGCGATTGGGACCTTTGCCCCCTCTCTGCGCTCCAAACTCGAAGGACGGGCCGCCGACGGTCAGGTCGAGATCCTTGGCCGCCGAGAAGACCGAGTCCCAGATCGGCTCGGCCTCGAGTCGTCGTAGTCGGAAGTGCCAGAGGCGAGTGTTCTCGGGGTCGGCCCCCCTCTCGGACGTCGACCGGCTCGGGTCGACTTCCGAGGCCAGTTTATAGACGGCCGAAGTGACGATCAGCCGGTGCATCTCTTTCATCCGGAAGCCTCGGGCGACGAACTCGGCGGCCAGCCAATCGAGGAGCTTCGGGTTAATGGGCGGCTCGGCCAGGGTTCCGAAATCGCTCGGGGACTTGTGCAGGCCCTCGCCGAAGTGCCATTGCCAGAGCCGATTCACGGCGACGCGGGCGAACATGGGATTGTCGGGCGCGGTGAGCCAGTCGGAGAAGGCCTCGACACGCCCTTCGCGGAAGTCCGGGCGATCCGGCGAGAACGGCCAGCCGGGGGAGACTTCGTGCTTGAGTTCGGGCCGGTCGGGATCGCCGCTGGTCAGGACGTAGGTCTTCTCCTGCGCCTTGATCGGATCCACCTCCACCGTCCAGAATGCCGGGAGCGCCGAGCCTCGCCTTCCTCCTCCTCCTCCTAGCTGCGAGAGCTTGCCCTGAAGGTCTCGGTATCGTCGGCGATCGGCGTCGGGCATGGCCGCCTGGAGCTTGTCGCCGTCGATGCGGAGCACCGGGTAATAGTCGTCGGCGACCTTCTGCTCGGCGTCCGAGCGGTCCGGCTCGGGCTTTCGGATGATGGCCTGGACGTCAGGCGGAAGCAGGGCGATTCGGTCGTCGCGGAGTTGATTTCGGTAGGGGGCGACGAGGGATTCGAGGGGTCCCTCGATCGCGGCTCTTTTCCTCTCGAGCTCGTCGGCCGCCCTGCCGGCGGCGATGATCTCGGCGGCGGTGGCCAGCGTCACTTTTCTCAGGACGAGCGGGTCGAAGAGCGCCTTCATCGCATAGAAGTCGCGCTGCTTGATCGGGTCGTACATGTGGTCGTGACACTTGGCGCAACCGACCGTTAGCCCCATGAAGGCGGTGGAGACCGTCTCGACGGCGACGATCGGGAATTCCTTCGCATCCTTGCCGTCGCGCACGACCGCCCCTCGGGCCAGGAAGCCGAGCGCGAACTGGTCGTCGGGACGTGGCTCGATGCGCGAACGATTCCCGCCCGAAGAGGTCTGGATGCGATTCGAGGATCGATAGCCGGTCAACTGGGCTCGGACGAACTGGTCGTATGGGACGTCGTCGTTGAGAGTGCGGATCACCCAGTCCCTCCAGAGGTAGAGCCCGGGCGCGGCGGTCATCCGCTCGTCGACGTCGGCATACCGGAGGACATCGAGCCAATGGCGTCCGTAGCGAACCCCATGCTGCTCCGACTCGAGCAGACGGTCGACGACTTTCTCATAGGCATCCGGCGAGTCGTCGCGGAGGAACGCATCTTGCTCTTCCGGGGTGGGCGGGAGACCGACGAGGTCGAGCGACACGCGACGTAGGAGGGTCCGCTTGTCGGCCGGGCCGACCGGCTTGAGACTGCCGGTTTCATATCCTTGATTGATGAACGCGTCGATCGGGTTCTTCGGAGGGAACTCATTCGCGGGGACGTCCGGTCGCACCACCGGCTTCAAGACCCAGAGGTCCTCGGCACCCTGGTCGGCCGCCCGGGCGAGGAGAGGCATGAAGGCCAAGAGGACGGCGATCCGTCGAATTATCAGTCCCACGTGAGACTCCCGATTCCGGAACGTCAAACGGTCTGACTCATCATCATAACCGTCCGTCTCACCGCGTCATAGCCGGTCCGGACGCCGCGAGGGACGGGGCGGTCCCGCACCTTGATTTCGAGGGTGATAAATTCTAGCTCCGCCCAGGTTGAGGGGGGGATGAGAGGAGGAGCGATCCGGACTTGTTGATTGACAGGAGGGGAACGACCGCGTAAATTGCGGTGGCGTCTCCCGATTCACCGTGAGGACCATGGGATTCGGGAGCGTCGACTCGATCGTCCGGACCTGACTGGCCGGACCTAGCCGTCGCCAAATGGAGTTGGATTCCTCAACGGAAGGAGACCGAACGGCTCGATCACCCCTCGACGTGGCCAATTCCTTTCGAACTGCCACAAAAGCAAGCGCAAGGCCGCTTTGAGGACATCGACTCGAGCCTTTCCGCGATCCCGCGTCCGATCGATAGCCCCGGCATGGCCGCAGCGAATCACGAACGGCCAAGGCCAGCATGGATGCGGGGACTGATTAGGATGATCCCATGCACCGGATGCGCAGCCTCGTCGCCAAGGTTGGACTCTCTCTGCTGCTCGCCTCAATCCTCGGCGAAACCACATTCGCCGAGCTCATCAAGGCGCCTGGCGGCCAGATGTACCCCGACATCGCAGCCTCGATCAGCGGATCGCAGCAATTCACCTACGACCCCAGCACCCGCACGGGCGTCTTCCAGGCCACGACGACGCCGTACCTGTTGAGCACGGGCCCGTCGGTCGAGAAGGAGTCGATCGTCCAGCCCAACGACGACGGAGTCCGTACCCAGTCGCTGAACCTGACGCTCGATAATTCCGGGCGTTTGATCAACGACCCGAATAATTCTTACGCGCTTTATGGGACGGTGAACGTCGGCGGGCAGACCTTCCAGGGTTTGCTACTGCAAGGCAAGCCGACGGCTTTCGGTTCGCAGGGGGGAGGGTCGTCGGCCTTCAACCTGGATCTAAAGGTCACGGGGGGAGCACTCGCGAACACGTTCGGCCCTGACCTCTACCTCGAGCTACACCCGGCGCTCGACAGCAGCTTCGATGGAAGCTTCGGCAAGAGCTTCTCGACCACGATTCGGTCGAGCAACACCCTCGGCTACCGCGCCCCCCCGTCGATCCCGGAGCCAACGACTCTCGTCGTCCTGCTGGCCTGCGGGGCGGGCGCATTCCTCCGCCGCCATCGTGCTCGGATCGTCGGCTTCGGGCGCCGGCAGTCGTAATCGCGGGCGACGGCGGCTCGACCCGTCGTGGGGGCGACTCTTCGCGAACAGCAGGGCTCGAGCGGTCCGAGGTCGTGGGGTCAGTCCGCCTGGAACGTGGCCGAGAGCTTGCCGAGGGCCTCGTTCTCGATCTGTCGGACACGCTCGCGAGTCAAGCCGAGCGACTCACCGATCTCCTTGAGGGTCTTCGGCGGTGCGTCGTTCAGCCCGAACCGCATCCTCAAGACGGTGGCCTCGCGCTTGTCCATCTCCTCGAGACGGTGCATCACGAGCCTCAAGTTGTCGGCCTCGACCATCTCGACATCCGGGGCGCGGGTCCGCTCGTCCATCAGCATTTCGCCGAGGCTCCAGCCGTTCTCGGGCTGGTCGGTCTGCGGGACGAGGTTATAGACCTTGATCGCCTTCTTCACGATCGCGAGCTTCTTCTTGGGAAGCTCGAGAGCCCGGGCGATCTCGTCGACCGTTGGAGCCCGGCCAAGCTTGTCCTGGAGCTCGGCAGACATCCGCCGCCATTTGAAAAGCAACTCGACCATGTAGGCCGGGATCCGGATCGGCTTCGCCGTGTTGACGAGCGCCCGCTTGATCGACTGCTTGATCCAGTAGCTCGCGTAGGTGCTGAACCGCGTGCCAACGGCCGGGTCGAAGCCCTCGACCGCGCGGAGTAATCCAAGATTGCCTTCTTCGATCAGGTCTTGAAGCGCGAGACCTTTGCCGACGTAACCTCGGGCGATATTCACCACGAGGCGGAGGTTCGCCCGGACCATCCGATCGCGGGCGCTCTTGTCGCCGTCGGCGATCCGGTGGGCCAACATCTTCTCTTCGTCGGCGGTCAGCAGCGCCATTTCGTTGATTTCCCGGAGATACGTCTCCAGGGGACTTTGTACCGTGTCGCGGCGGTGTCGACGAATACGGGCCATGAAGATCCTCGTTGGGTCGGTCGTAACTGGGTCCGCACTGGTTGGGAAATCCGACCCGATCCCGTGAGGACATCACGCAAGCACGGCCGCGACTCGCGGCAGGCATGACAGCCAACAGGCTGGGACGGAGCTTTCGTTCCACAGACCGCGTATCAATGGAACTGGGGCAACTCTGCCGACCTCAGCCTTCGCCGAAGCCCTCGTAGTCGCCTCCCTTTCGCCTTCGCGTCTTTCCTAAGTGCTGGCAAGAATTAAGAGACCGAGGTTTCATGACGGGGAGGGCAGCCTACTTTCCCCAACCCTCCCTACCCCTGTCTTCATTCTGGCCTCACTCCCTGGTTGTTAGGTATCGGACCCTCAGCTTGACAACTTAAAAGGTTTTGGGAGTTTGGGATGTTTTGGGGTGATAAAGAAAATAAGGATTTTGTAGATTGTAGCGAAAATGGCAAATACAGAATCTGCGATTGTCGAATAGATTTTTCGTTTTGCGTAAATCAGGCAGGATGAGGGTTCGATCGGAATGGCCGTCGACTTCTCTGGGATCGGGGCGCGACGTTCCAAGCCTGTCCGTCGACGCTTAGCCTTCACCGCGTTTTGGAGGAAAGGGCAGGGGATGACCGGGAAATCGGGAAAAGATTTAGGGAGGTGATTGAAGAGGAGACGGCCTACCCATTCAAGGCAGGACCTCCTGGAGGGCGCACCGCAGCGCCAGGTTCGTTCGAAATGCGAAACCGCCCCCATCGAGCGGTCTCGAAGGGAGCGGTTTATTAGGAAGCGGAGCGTGATTCCGTTCGCACGTTTCGGAATGGGGCGACGTCACAGGGACGCCGCAACACGTCCGATTCGCGGGAGTACGGCGTCTTAGCCTTCGTCGGAGGTGGGTTCGTCGGAGGTGGGTTCGTCAGAGGTGGAAGTCCCACCAATGCTGAAGAGGAGGCCGCCGCCGCCAAGACCACCCTTGAGCTCCTTGGACTCCTTCGATTCGGGCTTGGGAGGCGCGGGAGCGGCCGCGATGGCGGTCGTCGACTCGGCCTCGGCGCCTTCCTCGTCGGACTTGCTCCAGTGGGCCTTCTTGCGCGAAAGGCCGATCTTCCGTTCGCCGCGATCGACGCGGAGGACCTTGACCTCGATGTCGTCGCCGACCTTGACCACTTCCTCGGGGCTGTCGACCTTATGGTCGGCCAGTTCGGAGATGTGGAGCAGGCCTTCGAGTCCCGGCTCGAGCTCGACGAAAACGCCGAAGTTGGTCAGCTTGGTGACCTTGCCCTTCACGACGTCGCCCGGCTCGTATCGGTTCGGGATGTCGGTCTCCCACGGGTCTTCGCGGAGCTGCTTGAGACCAAGTGCGATCCGCTTGCGATCCTGGTCGACGTTGAGCACCTGGCAGGAGATCCGCTGACCCTTCTCGAGGAGCTCGTTGGGGTGGCCGATCTTCCGGGTCCAGCTCATGTCGGAGATGTGGAGGAGGCCGTCGATGCCTTCCTCGATCTCGATGAACGCCCCGTAGTTGGTCAGGTTGCGGACCGTCCCTTCGATCATGGTGCCGGGCGGGTACTTGCCGGCGACCTGATCCCAGGGGTTGGTCTGAGTCTGCTTCATGCCCAAGGAGATCTCTTGCTTCTCCTTGTTGATCCCGAGGACGACGACTTCGATCTTGTCGCCGATGTTGACCAGCTCACTCGGGTGGTTGATGCGCTTGGTCCAGCTCATCTCGGAGATGTGCACGAGTCCTTCGATGCCCTCTTCGAGCTTCACGAAGGCGCCGTAGCTCATCACGTTGACGACCTCGCCCATGACCCGGGTGCCGACCGGATACTTCTCGGCGACGTTTTCCCAGGGGCTGGCGGACTTCTGCTTCAGGCCGAGCGCGATCTTCTCGCGGTCCTTGTCGACGTGGAGGACCATGACCTCGATCTGGTCGTCGATCTTGACCATGTCGCTCGGGTGGTTGATCCGGCCCCAGCTCATATCGGTGATATGGAGCAGGCCGTCGATGCCACCGAGGTCGACGAACGCGCCGAAGTCGGCGATGTTCTTGACCGTACCGACGCGGATCTGGTCCTTCTCGATCTCCGCGAGGAGTTGCTTCTTCTGTTGCTCGCGAGTGATCTCGATGAGCTTGCGGCGGCTGACGACGATATTCCGCCGACCCTCATCGATCTTGAGGATCATGCACTCGATGTCTTGGTCGATGTAGTCGGCGATGTCGGACGGACGGCGGATATCGACCTGGCTGGCGGGCAGGAAGACGTTCACCCCGATGTCGACGAGCAGACCGCCCTTGATCTTTCGAGTGACCCTGCCTTTGACCACGTCACCTTCGTGGTACTTGGAGATCACCATCTCCCAGGCACGCATCCTGTGCGCCTTCTTGCGCGACAGGACGATCTCGCCGGTCTCGTCTTCCATCCCTTCGAGGAGGACTTCGACGCTTTCGCCCGGCTGGGGCGGGGGCTCATCTTCCCACTCGTTCAGGGGGACGAGGCCTTCGGACTTATAGCCGACGTCGACGACAACCTGGTCGCCGACGATCTCGATGACCTTACCAGAGACGATCCCGCCGACCTCGAAATTCTGGCCGTCGCTCAGATACTGGTCGAGGTCGCCGGCCCCGTCATCGCCGGCCACGACGGCGATGAGTTCATCGTCACTGACGTCGAATTCGCGGAGAAGGTTACGATCTACCATGTTTGTCCGTTTCGATCCGATTCCTCGCGACCCGCGAGGAGGGGGCTTGCAATCATCTCCGAAGGAAGTGGGCCGTCCGGGCCACAAGCCTTCGAGCAGGGTCCGCGATGCGGACGATCCGCCGATTGCCCAAGCGCAGAAGGAATGGGTGAAGGAAAAGACCCACCCTTTCACACAAAAGGTGGGCCGACGCAATTAGTCATTATAGAACCTGCAACGGGGATGACAACGCCGAACCCCCGGATAGCCGGCGCAGGCGAATACCCTGCACTCAGCCTCCGGGGGCGTTCTTTGCGTCGCTTCGCCGAACAGCCTCAGGTCCGGATCGAGTTCCAACGCGCCGTGGCGATCGTGCCGAAGATAATCAGGGGAGCCCACGCCGATTGCTCGGGCGAGATCAGGTCGTGCGACCCGAGGTACTGCGACAGGAAACCGGCGCCGTAGAAGAGGGCCGACGTGCCCAGGGAGAAACCCAGGTTAATGAACATATTCCGACCATAACCGCCGAGGACCAGGGGCAGGCTCAACATCATCAGGTTGAGGCTCAGGAGCGGACGGAGGAGGCGGTTGTGGAGGAAGACGGAGATATCCATCTTCTCGGTCGTCGAATTCGAACGGTCGGAGAGGGCGCCGATGAGATCTCGGGTCGTGGCGAATTGGTACCAATCCCGGCTCCTCGCCACGGACTCGAACGTCAAGGCGCTGTGGAGGAAGTAAGTTTCCTGGCCCCGGCTAATCGCGTCGACGACGGGGAGCGGCGGGGGAAACCCCTTGGAATCCTTGAGACGAACCAGCGTGTCTCTCCGCTCGAGGATGCTCGACTCGATCGGAGTCAGGAGCTGAGATCCTCGGAGCAACCAGCCCCCCGACATCGGCAAGCGACGAGCATCCGGGGGGATGTATCGCGCCTCGCGAGCCTGCACCTCGATCATCGTCCCGTAAACATGGCTCGGGATCGTGATGTTGCAGGGATAGAGGGTCTTATTCGCGCGGTCGGCCTTGATGCCATGGATCGTAATTAGGTCGTCGTCATAGCGGCTCGAGACCGAGATCTGCTGGGTGCCGTCGTCGTCGTGCGACTTGCGGAGTTCCTCGGCAAGGGGAGGCATGACGAGCTCCTGGTTGAGCACCGCGAGCCCGCTCACAAGGAACGTGGAGATCCAGACGGGACGGATCACGCGTTGGGTACTGATGCCGGCGGCCAGCATCGCCAGCAGCTCGTTGTTGCGCTGCATCCAGGTGACGGTAAAGATTGCCGCCATCATCCCGATCACGCCACAAAGGCGGTCGTAGAACAGAGCCATCTTGACGAGGTAGAACTGCCCCATGACCTTGAAGAGCTCGAGGCCTTCGGCCCGCTTGGAGAACTCATCGAGGTTCGAAAAGGCGTCGATGACCACATACAGCCCGACCAGCGCAATGAAGCAGATGACGTAGGCCTTGAAGAAGGCCCAGTAGCGCTGGCGATCGAGGATTCCCATTCCCGGCTCCCTCCACGAGGCGTCTGGCCCCGCTCCCTTTCGCCGACGATCAGTGCTTCATAACCGAGGGCCAAACGAATCCGGACAGCACGGCCAGGACCATGTTCCCGAGCCAGAGTGCGATCGTCGGATCGAGGATGTCGTCCTTCCCCATGTTGGTCCCGAGGAGAATCAACGGGTAGTACAGCAAGATGATCGGCAAGAAGCAGGAGATGAACGCACTCAAGAAGTCTCGACGAGCGAAGAGGATCCCGACCGGCGCCCCGAGCAGCACGAAGAAGAGGCTACCGCACGCCATCGCCACCCTCTGGTGCTTCTCCGTCTCGTACTGCCTCCAGTTCAGTTCCCAGGTCCCGTAGTCGACGAACGAGCGATGGACGAAATTCCAGGCGATCCGGCTGAACCGGCCCGTGCCGACGAAGAGGCCAGCCGCCATGGCCTGGCGCTTCCGCTCCTCGGCCATCTTCTGGCGACACTTCGCCTGCTCCTCGACGAGATCCGGGGTCGTCATCTCCTGGATCCGCTTCTCCTTGAGGATCTGCCGATCCGGGGGGATCTCCATGTCGAACGACGAATTGTTGATCAGCGAGACGTCGTTCTTCGCCTCGAGGACCTCGGCTCCGTCGAGATAGATCTTGGCGATGCTCTTGTCTGTGTCGAAGTGGAGGACGGCTTCGTCGGCACGAATGACTACATCATATTCATTAGGATCCTTCGATCCAGACTTGCGACGCTTGAACGTCGCGTCGAGCATCCGCTTCCCCTCGAGCTCTCGGATCTGGATCAGGAACGGCCACTTCGCATTGTTGAATTCATGCTTTTGCTTGAGCTGCTTGTAAAACATCTCTTCCATGTTCTGGAAGAGGATGAGCTTGGCGTAATTGTTGGCCTTGGGGATCGGGACGTAAGTCAAGAAGAGCATCAGGATGCTCAGGATGATCCCCAGCATGATCGCGGGCCGGAGCACCATCAGGGCGCTACAGCCGGCGGTCTTGACCGCGACGATCTCGTTGTCGGCGGCGAGTCGTCCGTAGACGACGGTCACGCTGAAGAGCAGCGAGACCGGGATCGTGTAGGGGAGACTCCCCGGGACGACGTACGGGACGAGATTGAAGATCTCGGCCGGGGTGAGGCCCATCTTGGTGGCCTCGATCATGACCATGAACAGCACGATCACGGTCGTGAGCGTGAGCAGGGCGAGGGAGAAGGCGCGGAGCACCTCGCCCATTACATAGCGCTGTAGGATCCCCAGCACGGCGTCCTCCTCAGCATCCTTGCCAAAGCCGGACCGAACAATTTGCCTTCGTCACGGCCGCTCGCCCGGTCACGCGACCGGGTTGAGACATCCTGCAACCGCCATCGAGAGTCGCCTGACCCCTTCCTCGAGGTCGGCCTCCGAGGGCACACCGTAGCAGATCCTGGCCTGATTCGTCGGGACCGGCCCAGGCTCCGGCGCGAATGCGAACGCGCCGGGGACGTAGACCACCCCTTCCGCCAGGCATCGGGGGAACAAGGGTCCGTCAGGGCCGGTGTCCAGCCCTTCCGGGACGGTCAGCCAGACGTAGAGGCCCCCGAGCGGCTTAGTCCAATGGACGGCCCCGTCGAACGCGGCGAAATGTTCGTCGAAGGCGGCGAGGATCACGTCCCGCTTCCGGCGATAGATCTCCACCAGACGGGCGACCTGGGCGTCGTAGAGACCCTCGGTCATCACATGATCCAACAGTTCCTGGGCCAGGTTGCCCGAGCCGAAGTCGTGGTTCCCCTTGAGGCAGAGGACCGGCCCGACGAGCGACTCGGGCAGGATCCCATAGCCGGTTTTCAGACCGGGACTGTATGTCTTGCTGAACGTCCTGGCGAGGATGACGGTATCGCCATCGGTATCGTGACTCCAAACGCTCGGCGGTTCGTCGCCCTCGAACGTCAGGCCACGATACGCGGCGTCCTCGAGGACATAGATCCGTTGATGCTTCGACCAGCGCCTGGCGATCTCGACCAGGCCCGGACGCCTCGACTCGGCCAGGCTGATGCCCGATGGGTTCGAGTGTTCCGAGATCGTATAAATCAGCTTCACCCGGTCGAGCTCACCTCGCGCCTCGAGGTCGGCGAGCGTCTCCTCGAGCTTGTCGAGGCGAAGGCCGTCCGAGTCGATTTCGACCCCGATCACCCGGGCCCCTCGCGTCTCGAGGACTCCGAGGAAGACGAAGTACGTGGGAGACTCCACGAGGACGATATCGCCGGGGTTGAGCAGGGCCTCCGCCAGCAGGTAGAGCAGCTGCTGGGAGCCGGTCGTGACGACCGTCCGAGGGATCATCTTTTCAAACGTCCCGCTCGGCACTCGTTCGTCCCGCTCCAACTGGCCGACCAGCCTCGCGCGGAGGCCGGGGTCGCCGATGGTCGTCCCGTACTGAAGCGCCCGGCGCCCTTCCTGAGCGTCCCGGAAAAGCCCCTCGACCCCTCGCGCCGTCGCCTCGACCGGAAGACTCGCCTGGTCCACGAACCCCGCGGCCAAGGAGATGAGCCTCGGATTGCCCAGGGCCAGTTGCATCAAAGTACTGATCGCCGGGACTGAGGTCCTCTCGGCGATACGGCTGAGCTTGGTCGGGGGAGTCATGATCGATTGGTCAATTCGAGAGAAGTCCGATCGCGGAGGGTCCGGAGGTACTCTAGCGATCGGCCGGGACGTGTCAAGTTCGGTCGTTGGGCCCGAGGGCCCCCCCCTCGAGAGACACGAGGTACCGGTTCTCGGTTCGGATGCGCCTTCCCGACGGCGGGAGGTTGGGCGGAGGGCTGCGACGAAGCCGGCGCGACACGCAATAGCTTGGCCGCGGTCGGGTCGTTCGCGTAGCGTACGGGGTCGCGTGGGTAAAGGACTCGGTTGTAAAGCAGGATCACCGAGGCCTTAGGCCGATATCCCCGATGCCGCTCGATCTCGGTGAGGATCTCATCCAGCGGACGCTTCTGGACCAGGAAGCGATAAATTCCCACCCAGGCCGGGGTGCGGTCCATGCAGCCGTGGCAGTGCACCAGGATCGGCCACGCGTCCGGGTCCTGCGCGAGTGCCAGGGTCTTGTCAAGGAAGCCGTTCGAGGCCGTCTCGGTGTTCTCGGAAGGACTTCCCACGTAGCGGATCCCGTGCTCTTTGACGAACCGGAGCTCGTCGGGCAGTTTCGGGCTCCGCAAGGGCGTGTCCTCGGGGAACAGATTGATGATCGTCTTGAAGTGGTGTCGAGACTGGGCAACCTCGAGTCCTCGAGCCGTCGGCATGGCACTCATGTAGATCCGCCCGGGCACGACCGCCTTGAGCCGCTCCAGGGGACGGTGATACCAGGTCACGTCGATCCCGAGGATGACGAGCCCGTACCAGGCGAGGGCACACCCCAGGCACAACCCGACCCGTCGGGCCCGAGAATCGATGACCGGGATGCACCTCACGAGGAGGAAAGCGAATGCCATGAGCCCTGACACAAACGCCCAACGCGGCCAGTAGCCGACGGGCTCGACCCCCGGGATCTCGAACTGCCTTAAGGCGACCGAGACGACGGCGAAGATCAAGAGTCCCGCCACGCCCCGGCGTCGCGCCTCGCGCCAGGACTCTCCCCAACGGGCTCGGACCGCGATGAGCGGGACGACGACTAGGAGGGTGAGGGCGATCGCGGCAGCGAGCAGCTCAATCCTAAGCGAGGCCGGGGTGCCGGGGTCGAGGAGGGCTCGCCACCCGAGGCCGTGCCAGCCGTCGAATGTCGGGCCGGGCGTCGACGCATGCCAGAAGCCGGCCATCGACAGGCCCACGGCCGCAACCCAGAGGGCCCGATTCCTGCGATCGAGGCAGGTCCCGCTCAGGGCGAGGAGGAACGCCCATGCCGAGACATAAATCGCGACACGGTCGATCGTGTCGCCCGGCTCGGCCAGGCGATATGCCGGCGGAGGACGTCGACTCATCGTCGGCCGCTCGACCTGGGGATACTCGGGGTCGATGTCATCGGGGAAATCGACGACATGCCAGAACGCGGGGATCGTCGCCAGGGCGAGAACAGCCCAGGGCCAGGCACGTCGCCAGCGCTTCGGTTGGGGAGCCGGAGTTGTCGCTTCCATCACGCATTCTCTCCCGGCTCGACCGAAAGCGAACGGATATCCACCGCCCGCGACGGCCCGGAGCCGAACGCCTGAACCCCGCACGAATCCCCAGCATGCCGGTTGACCCGGCGGGCGAAGTAGAGACGGGCTTAGACGGCCTGGGCCTCGGATGTCGGCCAGAAGAAGTATTCATTACTATTCGACGGGTGCAAACGGACCTGGTCCTCGAGCAGGCACAGGAAGTTCTGCACCCAGTGTCGCGCCCGTTCCCCATCCCCGGAGTCTGAGGGGACTTCCAACGGGGCGAGGAACTCGATGTGGTAGGTCCCCTCGGGGCGCATGTGGCAGAAGACGGGCACGACCGGCGACGAAGTCATGGCCGCGAGCCGGACCCAGGTCGCCGAGAAGTGATGCCGGACACCCAGGAAGCGAACGGGCTGGGTGTGCGCCCCCGACCAGCGGACATCCCCCGCAAGATAGAGGATCATCCCCGCCTTCAAGGCCCGGGCCGCCCGGAGAATCGTCCCGGCCGAGCCGTTCGGGTCTCCCTTCCTGGAGATGAAGAGCTTGTCCTGCGAGACCGGGCCGTCGACCCGAAACTGGCTCTCGAGAAATTTCGAGATATGCCGAGGCCGCTCCATGTAGAAGCGAAGCGGGTAGGCGTGTCGCGCGAGCCAGTGGGTGGGGAGGAGATGCCCCCCATAGTGGCTCGTCAGCAGGATCACGCCCCGACCCTGCGCCAGGGCCGAGTCGAGGTGATTTCGACCGGAGACGAGGAACATCGGCTCGGCCCGACGGTCGGGGACGCCATCGAGAAGCAGGTCTCGCGTCCGCCACCAGACCTGATTCCCCGCCAGGTCGAGGCTGACCTTCGAGACATCCCAGTGGCAACCCATCCGCTCACGGGCCCGCTCGACGGCGGAGCGATACTCACGGCGGAGCTCCGAGTGCATCCGGTATTCGGTACGTCCAATCCCGGCGACCATCCGGGAGGCGAGCGGCAGGGGGAAGTGTCGCAGCACCGGCAAGATCGTGCGGAGCAAGAACTTCCGGATGTTCAGCATGCGCCGGACCATGGAGGGACTCCCTTCCCCGAACGTGCCCCGACGACGACAATCCCTGTCGTCAAGCGGCCGTGGACTGGCGTTGTGCGGAAACGTACGACACCAGGTCGGTCACGGTGCGCAAGTTTGGCACATCGTCATCCTCGATGGCAATGTCAAACTTGTCCTGAATCTTGAGCACGACGTCGACGAGGTCGAGCGAGTCGATGGCCAGGTCCTCGACGAGTCGCGACTCCGGGAGAATCGTGACTTCGGGCTGGACTTTGCCCGCGCGTCGCACGATCTCGGTGATTTCGGCCAGCAAGGTCGAATGGGTCATCCCTTCCATCTCCGAAAAATCAGGGCATTGTTCGTACCGCCGAATCCGAACGAGGCGCTCATGACGGTGTCGAGCTTCGCCTCTCTCGCCGAGTCGGGGACGTAGTCGAGGTCGAGTTCGGGGTCGCGAAGGTGATTGATCGTGGGGGGGACGATTTGATCGAGGAGGGCCTGCACGCAGACGGCCGCCTCGATGGCCGAGGCCGCGCCGAGGGTGTGGCCGATCGCCCCCTTGATCGAGCTGACCGGCATGGCGGAGGCGTGGTCCCCGAAGACCTCCTTGAGGACCTCGGTCTCCACCCGATCGTTCACGACCGTGCTTGTCCCGTGCGCGTTGTAGTAGTCGATCTCGTCGGGCCGGATCCCCGTGCGTTCGAGGGCCGTCGTGAGGCAACGCGCCACTCGGCCTTTGTGCGGCATCGAGATGTGATAACCATCCGTATTGATCGCGTGGCCTAGGTATTCCGCCAGGATCTCGAGCCCGTACTTCCGCGCCGCCGACTCGGTGGCCAGTGCGACCATGCCGGCCCCTTCGGAGAGGACGAAGCCCGCCCGATCTCCGCTGAACGGCCGGCTCGCCTGGGAAGGGTGCTCGGCCGACCGGTCGTCCTTGCGCTTGGCGATCAGGGCTTTCATCGTGGCGAAGCCGTTGACGACCGGCGGCGTGAAGGCGCTCTCGCCGGCACCGCAGATCGCGAGGTCGGCCTCGCCGGCCTTGAGGAACATCGCCCCCAACGCGATCGCATGGCCGCCGGACGCGCAAGCGTTCGCCGGGGCGACGCTCGGCCCGTAGAGGCCGAGATTCTGAGCAACCTGGCCCGCGATCTGGTTGATGATCAGGCCGGGGACCACGTACGGGCTGATCGCCAGGTTCCGGCGCTTAGCCATCTTCGCCTGCTCGACGTCGAGCAGGTCGACACCGCCCAGCGCGGAACCGACCACGACCGCGACGCGATCCGGGTCGTACCCAGCCCCGCCGAGGCCCGCTCCCGTCCAGGCGGCCTTGGCGGCGGCCAGCGCGAGGTGGATCGATCGGACCTCGAGCTTTGCGATCGCGGGGTCTTCCCGGCTCGATCCTGGCCCGAAATCCTCGACCATCCCGGCGACGTCCTGGAGGAACGCGTCGGCCGAAAGGCGTTCATGGCGACGGATCCCCGAAAGACCGGAGATCAGCCCACGCCAGGTAGTCTCTAGATCGGGGCCGAGGCAGGTGACTGCCGCATGCCCGACGACGACGATCCGTTCTGGCATCCCTGCCTCCTGCACGCCCGCTCCATCGTGCATCACGACGAAGCCGCGACTCACGACCCCGTATCTACGGGAAATCCGGAATCTCCGCCAGCCCGACCGCCGACCACTTCCCGACACTTTGAGGTGCCGGGGCCGTGAACGGATCGGGGAGGATGCGACGACTCGGCCGTCAATCGAGAAACAATCGTCCACATTTCACGGAGACTTGAGCGACTTTTGAAAGAACGTTGGTTGACCCGAATCGCTCTCTCGTTTATGGAAAGAGCCGTCGAGTTTGCCGATTGTTCGAGACGGCTACGGGAACCTGTTCCGATGCGCATCGCCAAGTATCAGGCCGAAGGGGCTGGGATCCCGCTCGTGGGCGTGGTCGAGGATGACCTGGTCTACCGGATCGGTTCGGGGACCGGTTTCCTCAGCGAGCTCCTCGCCGACGAGGACGTCGAGGGGCGGGTCGCCAAGCTCCGCGCAGAAGCCACCCAATCCGAGCCGCTCAGCTCCGTGCAGCTCCTGGCGCCGCTCGATGCGCAGGAAGTCTGGGGCGCGGGGGTCACGTACGAACGGAGCAAGGTCGCGCGACAGGAGGAGTCGGAGCAGGGGGGCTCGTTCTACGACCTCGTGTACCGTGCGCCTCGACCGGAGCTCTTCTTCAAGGCGACCCCCAGCCGGGTCGTCGGCCCGGGGAAGGCGGTGCGGGTCCGTCGTGATACGCGTTGGTGCGTCCCCGAGCCCGAGCTGGCGCTGGTACTCTCGCCCACGCTGCGGCTCGTCGGATTCACGATCGGCAATGATATGAGCGCCCGAGACATCGAAGGGGAGAACCCGCTCTACCTGCCCCAGGCCAAGCAATACGACGCCTGCTGTTCGCTCGGCCCGGTCATCACCCTGGCTTCGGCCTTCCCCCCGCACGCCGAGGTTGAGATCCGGATCGAGATCGAGCGCGACGGCAAGACCGAGTTCCAGGGCAGGACGCCGCTCGGCCGGATGGCGAGGACGTTCGAGGAACTGATCGGCTGGCTCGGCCGGGACAACATCTTCCCGGACGGGGTCATCCTGCTGACGGGGACAGGTATCGTCCCACCGGACGAGTTCACGCTCCACCCTGGCGACGTCGTCCGGATGGAGATCGATGGGATTGGCCGTTTGACGAACTTGGTGATCCAGGGAGAGCCCTTGGCTTGAACCATCGGTCCATCAACGACGAAAGGCCGCATCCCACTGTCGCGGGAGCGGCCTCTTCGATCCCTGCACCCGGTAGGAACCGGTAGGGCAAATTACTTCGGGGCGTCCTTCGGGGCTTCGGCCGGCGGGGTGGCCGGGGTTTCAGCAGCCTTCGGAGCTTCGGCCGGCGGGGTGGCCGGGGTTTCAGCAGCCTTCGGGGCTTCGGCCGGCGGAGTGGCCGGCGGGGTGGCCGGGGCGTCAGCAGCCTTCGGAGCTTCGGCCGGCGGGGTCGTCGGCGGAGCGGGGGTCTCAGTGGGAGGGGTGGTAACAGGAGGGGTTTCCGGAGGAGCCGCCTCTTCCGAGTTGCAGCCGGCGAACAGAGCGAGCGAGAGGGACAGTCCCGAGAACGCGACCAACATCTTATGAGGAAGCTTCACCGAATCACTCCTTGAGTTGCGCCTCGGCGAACGGTTGTCATCCGACGGTCAGCAGTCTCCGCATTCGCCACGACGAGACTGTGCGTGTCATTGACGACGACGCAGATGACAAATCCGTCCACCATCAGTCACGGTGGGCGATTATATCCAGGCGATTTTGGGGTCGCAATCAAAAACCCCGCGAAGTCGTACCCGCATTAAAGATCCGTCGACGAATCGCCGGTGCCCACGCTTCCCCAACGAATGCGGATCGGATTGTCGGAAACGTCCCGAATCTCGAGGTAGTCCCGATTGCAAAAGCAATGTCGACTGTGTCGGTTTTACCGAAACTTTTGTAACTGTTACCCGGATTGTAGCGATTGCGCAGACGAGTGTTTCGATGTTGCGGGATCCGGCGAATGAGCACTTGACGAGCTCTATCTTCTGTACTACGCTTGGGTTCCGCAGCAAAATCACCTATCGAATCCGCGACACACCCCTCGATTTTCCCAGCCTTTCATTTCGTTGGCATATTCTTTGCTCAGTTGCTCGCCTATCGCTCCAGGTCTAAACCGAGTCTCTATGGTCAGCGACCGGTTTCGGTCTCGAGCGGGACTGTGCCAGGATGGCGCGTCCAAAGCCGTCGAACAGGAGGTTCGCGATGTCCGCCGTCAAGACGTTGGCATGGAGCGTCGTGGTCTGGGGATTTCTCGGGACCTTAGCCCATGCCGACCCCCTCTTATCGAGCGGCGGTCCATCGAGTTGGTCGGGAACCTTCTGGCTGCCCGGTCCCAACGCGAATGGGCCGGGTAACTCCTCGACGGCGCTGACCTACACGACAAGCAACTACTCGCCACCTCCTCCCCCTCCCGAGTTCAAGGCCGCCGCCCCGGTCTCCCCCCCGGCTTCGGATTCACCCGCTTCGACGACCGTGACCGCATCCGCAGTCCCGACGACCGCAGCCTATTCCCTCCCCATAACCGCACCAGCTCCCGCTCCACCGGCCCCGACGCCCGCCCCGGTCCCGGCTCCGCTCCCCGCGGGGACCACGGCCGACGCATTCCTCAACTTCGGCACCAGCTCATTCCCCGAGGCGAGCATCCTCCTGACGGGAAACCCTCAGCCCTGGTACACCAGCCCGACGGTCGAGAAGTACTTCGGGGGCCAGCAGCCGAACGCCCAGCAGCAGCTCGACTTCAAGGATGCTGTCCTTCAAGACGTGAAGTCGACCTTTCAGCTTAGCGGCGGCCTGGCTCCGGTCCTGACGATCGACCCGAACGACAAGGCCAACCACACCTTGAGCGTCGTCTCCGGCGCTTCGTATGGCCCGAACCAAAACGCGATCGGGATCACCGACGTCGGAAACAACGGCTTCGGTTTCATCGACAAACTCGGCCAAGCCCAATCCTTGACCGACCTCCAATGGGCCGTGGCGCATAACGTTTCCCACGAGTTGATGCACGCCTTCGGCGTGTCGGTCCACCACGACCAAACCGGGCAATACCTCGACGCGGCCACGGCGTCCTGGTCGATGCTCACCGACCCGAACACAACCTTCAGCCAGGCGACGATCGACGACCTCCGTTCCCGAAGGTTCACACCAGTCCCGACGGGGTACCTTGGCCCGCAGATGATCGATGGGGACCTGGAAATCCTGAACCCCGTCCCCGAGCCGACCACCGTAGCCATGTGGGGCGTCGCCGCGACGATTGCCCTCATGGGACGCCGCAGGAAGCTCCGACTCGACGCCGCGAAGTCCCTCGGCCGAAGCCTCGGCGCGGCCTGATCCCGTTGCCGACGATCGCCAACGACCCGCCCTTGCCATTGCCGCGGATTCCTTGCGTCCTTACGACCAATGCGTCACAGTGAGTCGGGTCTCAAAGGTCGCGAACGGAAAGGAGGAGGGCTGTCCAGCTTCCTTTCTGAAAACCGTGACGAACGCCCCTGACCACGCTCTCCATTTAAGATCATGAACGTCTCGACCCTGTTCCTGGTATCCGCGGCCATGCTGGCCGGGCCCTGGCTTCTCATGAGGAGGCTAGGGCCGGCGCCGGAGATCCACGGGGGACTTCGGATCCTCTCCGGGCTCAACAAGATCTATTGCCGACTCTGGCATCAACTCGAGCTCGTCAATGCCGCCCCGCTGCCGGAGCGTGGCCCGGCGATCCTCATCGCAAACCACACGTGCGGCATTGATCACATGCTCCTCCAATCGGGTTGCGAGCGCGTGCTCGGCTTCCTGATCGCGAAGGAGTATTACGACTTCTGGCTGATCCGCCCGATCTGCCGATGGATCGGCTGCATCCCCGTCAAACGCAACGGGAACGACCTGTCCGCGACCCGAACGGCCTTGCGAGCGCTCGAGGAAGGCCGAGTCGTCCCGATGTTCCCCGAGGGACGGATCCTGCCGAAATCGGGCCGAGAGATCGGCGAAGGCAAGCACGGGGTGGCGTTCCTCGCGATGCATTCGAGGGTCCCGATCATCCCCGCGTATATCTGCGGAACTCCCGAGACCAACGACATCGTCAAGGGTCTGCTGACCCCGTCGAAGGCTCGAGTCGTCTTCGGTCCTCCGATCGACCTCTCCGATATCCCCGCCGATGCCTCGTCGGATCGGGCCACGCTGACGCTCATCACCGAGCGATTGATGGGCGCGATCCATGCGCTCAAGGATCAGTCGATGCCCATGCCGACGCCCCCGAGTTCCGCCGTCGCCTCTCGCGCAGTCTGACCCCGCGCGAGCGGCGGGCGAACCCGGAATCTCACCGAATGGGCCGAGGATCTCGACGTCGTTCTAGATCGTCGAGGTGTCTGTGAGGAGCCGTTGCGTCTCGGCCTGGTCGATGGCGACCCTTCGAATCGAGAGGGCCTGCCCGGTCGTGGGATCGACCTCGACCAGCGCCCCGTTGAGCCGGGTGTCGCCGGTCGCGACCTCGAAGAAGTGGGGGATGAATGTGAGCGAGGCCGCGAGGACCCGGTCGTATCGGCGACCGAGGATCGAGTCGTGCGGGCCGGTCATCCCGACGTCGGTTTGATAGGCCGACCCTTTGGGGAGGATCGTTTCATCGGCGGTGGTGACGTGGGTGTGCGTCCCGAGCACGGCGGAGACTCGACCGTCGAGGTATCGCCCCAGGAGTTGCTTATCGCTCGTCGCCTCGGCATGGATGTCGACGAGGATGACCTTGGCGAGGTGGCCGAGCCGTTCCAGGACGCGGTCGGCCGCAACGAACGGGCAATCGACGGGCCGCATGAAGGTCCGGCCGAGGAGCGTGAAGACGCCGACCTTGGTCCCGTCGCGGGCCTCGACAACGACTGATTCCTCGCCGGGCGAATCGCGCGGGAAGTTGGCGGGACGAAGGAGCCGGTCCGTCTGCTCGAACAGCGTAAAGACCTCGTCCTTGCGGTAGACGTGGTCCCCGAGCGTGAAGACGTCGACGCCCGCCTCCGCGAGCTCCTCGTGACACTTGATCGTCAAGCCCGATCCTCCGGCGGCATTCTCGGCGTTGCACACGACGAGCCCGAGATCCCAGCGCCGGATCAGTCGCGGCAGGACCTGGCCGACGATCCTGCGGCCCGGTGAGCCGACCACGTCGCCGATGAATAGGATCTTCAGGGGCATGAGACACTCACCTCGGATCAACTTGGCCACGGACTGAGCGGGACGGACCGAGCAAGGACGAGGGGCAATTTAGCGACGAATTGGACACGGATAAAAACATCAATTATTGAACTTTAAAACTCAACAATTACTAAATTTAATAGATTCTTGCTTCTCTTATCCGTGTTTCATCCGTGTCCAATCCGTGGCTAAATTGCCTCTCCCATCCGTGTCCAATCCATGGCGATCACCACTCATCGCGCGAATTCGACGTTGCGTGTCTCGCGGAGGACGGTGACCTTGACCTCACCCGGATAGGTGAGCTGTTCCTGGATCGCGCGGGCGATGTCCCGGCAAAGCTTCGCGGCGGCTTCGTCGCCGAGTTGATGGCTATCGGCGATGACCCGGATCTCACGCCCGGCCTGGATGGCGTAGGCCTGCTCGACCCCGGGGAAGCCGCACGCCACGGCCTCGAGCTCCTCGAGGCGGCGGACGTATTTGTCCAAGGTCTCGCGACGTGCCCCGGGCCTGCTGGCGCTGATCGCATCCGCGGCCGCGACAAGCACGGTGTAGGGGGTCTCGGGGCGGAGGTCGTCGTGGTGTCCCAGCGCGGCGTGGACGACTTCCGTACGCTCGCCGTAACGCTTGGTCAGCTCACCACCGATGACCGGGTGGCCCCCCTCCATCTCATGATCGGCGGCCTTTCCGATGTCGTGCAGGAGGCCGCAACGACGCCCGATCGACCCGCTGAGGCCGATCTCCTCGGCGAGCAGCCCCGTCAAGTAGGCGACCTCGATCGAGTGTCGGAGCACGTTCTGGGAATAGCTCGTGCGGAACTTGAGCCGGCCGAGCAGGTCGAGCAGCTTTTCATGAAGCCCGGGGACGTTCGCCTCCTGCGCGGCGGACTGGCCGACCTGTCGGATGTGTTGCTCCATCTCCTCCTGGGTCTCTTTGACGATCTCCTCGATGCGGGTCGGATGGATTCGGCCGTCGAGGATCAGCTTCTCGAGCGAGAGCTTCGCAATCTCGCGCCGGACGTTGTCGAAGCCGGTGACGATGACGATCCCGGGCGTGTCGTCGACGATGACATCGACACCGGTCGCCTTTTCGAACGCCCGGATGTTCCTCCCCTCGCGGCCGATGATGCGGCCCTTCATGTCGTCGGAAGGGATGTCGACGGTGCTGACCGTCGTCTCGGCGGTGTGGGAGGCGGCGTAGCGTTGGATGGCGGTCGCGAGGATCTCGCGGGCCCGTTGCTGGCTCGTTTCCTTGTAATGCTGCTCATGCCGGAGGATCAGCCCCCCGACTTCGTGTCGAAGCTCGTCGTCCAGCCGCTTCAGCAGGAGGGTACGGGCGTCGTCGGGCCCGAGCTGCGAAATCCGGTGCAGCATGTCGTTCTGGTCGGTCAGGAGTTGCTTGACCTCGACGTTCTTGCGCCGGACTTCTTCCTGTTGCTCGGCGAGGTATCGTTGGATGTTATCGAATTCGCGTTCTTTTTTGTTGATCAGATCGAGCTTCTGATCGAGCAGGTCGGTGCGCTTTTCGAGGCGTTTCTCCTGTTCGCGGAAGTCCTTGCGGGACTCCTCAGCCTCGAGCTCGAAGGCCTCGCGACGGTGGAATGCATCTTCCTTGGCGCGGAGGTCGGCCTCCTTGCGGATCGTCTCGGCTTCGCGATGCGCCGAGGAGAGGATCTCTCCGGCGAGGCCTCGGGCCGTCTGGGCCCTGACTCGCGCATAGACCAGGACCCCGCCAATCCCACCGATAGCCCCGACGAGCAGTCCGATCAGGCCCCCAATGGTTGCCCCGTCCACGTCGGCTCCTCGCCTTTCGACTTAATAGAATTCTTCCGAGGTGGGGTCGATCGACCTGGGTCGTGGGCAAGGGGACCCGGGCGGGTCTATCGACGCTCGGACCGACACCGACAACGACAACGACTCAGACGGGCACCCGCTCCGCTCGACGGACTCGAAGTTCCGGAAAGTCAGGAAGGGGGACCACCAGGGTCCGAGGTCCATGGAGGAGCGTACCGAACGTCAAGGGCGGACCCTCGCTCGTTCGAGGACACTTCGGGCGCCATCGAGGGTCGGGACCGCTCCGGCTCACGCCGTTGGGGGCACCGTACCGTCTGCGACGCTCAGGACCTTGTGAGTGGAAACCCCATCCCGAACCCGGGTCGGCCGACGTACTCGACGAAGGATGTCGAGCGGCGGCCCGGACGATCGTGACGATCGGAGGCACCAGAAGCGCCAGGATTAGGCCGATCAAGAGACTCGTCACGCCGCCACACCTCGGTCTCGGGAGGGAGGATTTGTCGTTATCAGCGACGGTCCGCTTCGCCTGATCCCGCCTGCGCCGAATCGGCCAGAGAAATCGGACCACGCCATCGAAAGTGGAGTTCAAGACCAATGCTCGGGCGAGCCCGACGTCGGCCACGTCCTCGACGCGACCGACGCGAAAATCTCGGCCCTCGCCGCACCCCGAGGCGAAACCGCCCTGGGAACGGACCCCTAATGTAACAGAACGACCGGGGGGGTCAATCACCCGTCGAGTCGATCGCCGACCCGTCGCAAGGGGTTACGGCATCTTCCATTCGAATCCGCCGCGATGTCGTGTGGGGGGAGGGGGCGAAGGAGGGTCGTCGGTATGATTCGACGGCCCCTCGCACTGACATGCACTCCGGGCCGCTCGAGGTTCTCAACCCTCGGAGCCAGGGACGGCTCCTTCGCTTTTGACCTCGACGGTCGGCGCGTGAAAGTAGGCCTGGTCGCGACGTTCCCAATCGGTGTAGCCGAGGAGGTCGTAGAGCTCGGCACGCGTCTGCATTCGTCCGAGCAGGTCCTGCTGGGTGCCGTGATCGCGCAGGTGCCTCAGGGTCGTTTCGGCCGCTCGCATCGCCGCTCGGAAGGCGGTGAGGGGATAGAGGGCCGCCCGATACCCGATCGCATCGAGGTCCGTCAGTGTGAGGAGAGGGCCCCGGCCGAACTCGGTCATGTTGGCGAGCTTCGGGCCTGGGACGAGCTCGGCGAACCGCGAGAACTCCTCGCGGCTCTCGAGGGCCTCGGGGAAGATCATGTCGGCGCCGGCCGCAACGTACTCCCGGGCGCGGGCGACGGCGGCGTCGAAGCCCTCGACCGACCTCGCGTCGGTCCTCGCGACGATCACGAAGTCGCGGTCGCGACGCGCGGAGACCGCCGCGCGGAGCTTCGCGACCATCGAGGAGGTGTCGACGAGCCCTTTCCCCGAGAGATGGCCGCAACGCTTGGGTAAGATCTGATCCTCGAGGTGGATCCCGGCCGCCCCCGCCTCCTCGAACAGCCGGACGGTCCGCTCGGCGTTGATCGCCTCACCGAAACCCGTATCCGCGTCGCAGAGCAGGGGCAGCGTCGAGGCGCGGGCGAGGACGGCCGCTTGCTCGACGAACTCGGTGAGGCTGAGCAGGCCGATGTCCGGCAGCCCCGCCCAACCCGCGGAAAGGGCCCCGCCCGAGAGGTAGATCGCCGGGAACCCGAGACGCTCGGCGAGCCTGGCGGTCAGGGCGTTGAAGGTGCCCGGGATCATGATCGGGCGCGAGGCCCACGCCGCGCGCAGGCGGGCTCCGGGTGAGGACATCGATCGACCTCGACGGCTGGAGAGGAACGGACTACCGGCCTTCGATCGTATCCCCGGACCGGTCGAGGAGGAAGGGCCCCTCGCCCGGCATCGCCTTGGCAAGGATACTCCCCCTGGGGCACACCCCCCTTGACGTTGACGGAACGTCGAGCGGTGGATAACTTTCGCAAACGATCACCAAGGACGGGGATCACGCGGACACGGAGGTCGTCAACGTGCGCATCGGTATCGACATGCTCGCCGTCCAGTCGCCGCACCACGGCCACCGGGGGATCGGGCGCTATAGCCGTCACCTGGTCTCGGCCCTCCTGGCTCGCGACGACGGCCATGAGTTCTTCCTCTACGCCCACGAAGGCCTCACCGAGGATCGGATCCCGCTCGCCCCCCACGCTCGGATCCGCAGGCTCGAATCAGGCCCGCGATACCTCGTCCCCTTCGCATCGAGGGCCGGCCGACGCTCGAGCACTCGGCAAACCGCAACATCCGCAACCCAGGCGATGGACCACCTCGTCCGCACGAACCCCGACGAGCTCGACCTCCTGCTCGTCCTCAGCCCGTTCGAGCACTGGACCGGCTACATGCCGCCGTCGAAGCCGCTCGAGGGCGGCCTGAAGCTCGCCGCGGTGGTCTACGACATGATCCCGTTCCTCTTCCAGGACGAGGATCAATTCAGCTCCGGCCTGATGCGATTCTACCGGATCCTCGAAGACCTCCGCCGATACGACGCGCTCCTCGCGATTTCCGAAGCGACGAGGGCCGACTGCCAGTTGCTCTTGGGCTTGCCCGAAGGACGGATCGTCAACATCGGCGCGGCGAGCGACCCGGAGTACTTCACGCCCATCCTCCTCGGCCCGGAGCGGGAGCGATCGAACCGCGTCCTGAGCGAGCTCGGGATCACTCGTCCCTTCGTCCTCAACGTCGGAGGGATGGACAAGCGGAAGAATAGCTGGGCCCTGATCGACGCCTTCGCCAGACTCTCGGAATCGCTGCGCACGGAGCATCAACTGGTCCTGACTTTCACCGTCCTCCCGGAGGATGCCGAGAAGCTCAGGCAGTACGCGAAGGCGGCCGGGGTCGGCGACGCGCTAGTCGTGACGGGCGAGGTCACCGACGATCAGCTCCTCGCCCTGTACCGGACCTGCAAGGTCTTCGCGTTTCCCTCGGTTTACGAAGGGTTTGGGCTGCCGATCCTCGAGGCGATGCACTGCGGCGCGGCGGTCGTCGCGGGCAACAACTCGTCCCAGATCGAAGTCGTCGGCGACGCCGGACTGCTCGCCAACGTCGGCGACCCCAGCGACGTCTCGGCCAAGATCGGCCGGATCCTCGAGGACCGCCAGCTCGCGGAGGAGTTCCGCGCGAAGGGCGTGGTCCAGGCCCAACGGTTCTCCTGGGCTCACACGGCGGAGCGGACCGCGGAAGTCTTCCAATCGCTTCCGCAGACCTCGAGCCCGAAATCCTCGCGACGGATCCGGGCCGATCACGCACACCCGACCAAGCCTCGGATCGCGTTCTTCTCGCCGCTCCCGCCGAGGAAGTCCGGGGTGTCGGACTATTCGTACCTCCTGCTCCAGGAATTGAAGCGGACGTACACGATCGACCTCTACCACGACTCCGGCTACGTCCCCGAGCTGGCCCTGGCGTCCGAGGACTTCCGGGCCCGGGACGCCCGCCTCTTCTCGAGCTTCGCTCCGCTGGAAGACTACCACGCCGTGGTCTACCAGATGGGCAATTCACGTTATCATAGTTATCTCTATGAGACGATGTTGAGCCATCCGGGCGTCGTCACGTTGCACGACTTCTGCCTGGCCGGCTTCCACCTCCATTTCGGCCACACGCGAGGCATGTCGCGCGACTATACCCGCAACGAGATGCTCCGCTGGTATCCCGAGGACGCCGAGGCGATCGAGGCCGGCTGGAAGTCCTGGCCCTGGGACTGGGAAGTCATCGCCAGGGAGTGCGCCCGGTCGGGTTGGTATCTCAACCGCAGGATCCTGGCCTCGCCCAACCATGTGGTCGTCCACTCGCCCTGGTGCATCGACCAGGTCGTCGCGAAGCAGCCGGAGATGGCCGAGCGGATGGTGATGATCCCGCACGGGATCAAACCCATGAAAGTCTCGGCCTCGCGTCAGGCGGAGATCCGCGACCGCTTCGACATCCCTCAAAACGCGTTGCTCGTCGCCAGTTTCGGCTTCATCCACCCCGACAAGATGAACCCGGAGGCGCTCGAGGCCTTCGGTGAGGTGGCTCGTCTGGACCCCTCGGCGCTCTTCTTCCTCGTCGGCGAGGACAACGACGGCGGCATTGCCCGACGACATGCAGCGTCGCTCGGCCTGCTCGACCGAGTCCGGTTCGTCGGGCGGACCTCGATCGAAGACTTCGCCGACCTTGCCTCGGTGACGGACCTCGGAATCAACCTGCGGAAGCCTCCCACCAACGGCGAGACGTCCGGGGCGCTCCTCTATCTCCTCTCGGCGGGAATCCCCACGATCGTCACCGACGTCGGGACGTTCTCCGACTATCCGAGCGAGGTCGTCTACAAGGTCCGTTGGGAGTCGCAAGGGATCGATGGCCTGAAGCGTGCCGTCCGCGAACTGGCCGGGGACCGCGTGGCCCGCGAGGCCCTCGGAAGGGCCGCGTGGTCGTACGTCGCAGAGCACCATGAATGGTCTCGGGTTGCGAGCCGCTACGTCGAGGTCATCGAACGCAGCCATCGCGACCGAATCGCGTCCCGAGCGAAGGGCGCCCTATCGCCCTCGGGCCAAGAGGCCTCTGCGAAATAAACCGCTCACGCACACGGACCTGATACGAACGTCCCCCCGGGGTCCACTCCCCAGACGAGGGGCACCCCCGGGCACCCGAAAGTCTTCGGCACGAATGCCATCCCGCGACGACCACGTTCAAGAGGCCCACTCATGAAACGATATCTGAAGGCGTGCTTGAAGACGATGTGGGGGTGGACCGAGCCCATCCGCCACCCGATCCTGATGAAGCTCGAGAACTTCTTCGGACGCTGCCTCAGCAACCACGACCGCCACGGCAACGACGAGTCGATGGCCCTGATGGACCAGGTCGTCCGGGAGCTCTTCCGGCTCCAACGGCAGGTCGAGATCCTCCAGGACATGGTCGAGGCGCAGTCGCAATCCCTGCCTGCCCCTTCGATCGCCGGAGCGATCGACGCGCCCGTCGAACATCTCAAGGCCGGCTGAGCTCCCCCCCCGGATCAATTCCAACGACCCGGCCTTTCAAGCTCGAAGTCGGGTTGTTGGTTTGCCGAAGACGGATCGAAGACAAACCAGAAAACTGAATCCATCAACGGATTACGCAGATCCACACAGATATAAACAAAATTACCATTTCAAAATTTCTTTAATTTTCTTGTATTATCCGTGTTCCATCCGCGTTCAATCCGTGGCTAAAAACTATCTTCGTCTCCGCTGATGATCGCCGCCCAACCCCACCGCCAGCCTCGACATCTCGATATCCTCGAGGCCTCGCCCGTCGTCGCCCGTGGCGGACCGATAGTCGGGGAGCGTTACCCATCTTGAATCGAGGGCGGCGCGGGAGCCCCGATCCAGGAGCGTCGCGACCCCGTCGGTCAGCCCGACCGATCCCGTGTGGTTCAGGTGAAGCGGGTCGATGAAGAGCTCGTGTCCATAGCCCGAGCGTCTGCCGTCGATGACGGTGAGTCGGGGATGCCGTTCGAGGAGTTGTTCGAGGAACCGGTCGAGTGACGCTTCGAGCCCAAGCTCGTCGCGACGCGCCTGGAACCGCGGCACCACGGGGGGGAGCAGCCAATAGACCCGGATTCGCTCCTGCGCGGCCAGATCGAGGAGCCTGTCTATGTAGTCGAGGTTGACCGGGTGGCACTTCCACTTCTTCGGGAAGTAGGCCGGGTTTTCCAGTTCGACCTCGCCTTGATACGACGGCCTCTCCGGAAAGAGCATGGCCCCGCGATTTTTTCGCCAATGGTGGCGATAGGCGGCGACCTCGCCGCGATGCGACTCGACACGCCCGTCCAGAGAAGCCTGGATGGCCACTCGGATTTCGTAGCGGTCCTTGAGCGAGGGAAAGATCATCCCGAGCGCCAACTCGCCGCAGAACCGCGCGTTCTTGGTGGCCCATCCGAGCTCGATGGCCTCGGTGGTGTCGAAAAGCTCCGGCCATTGGCGGAGATTATGCCTCGGCTCGGCGGAGAGCAGGTGGGGGGCGGCGTCGAGCACGACGGCCGAGGGCCGTGCGCCGGCGTCTAGTGCCCGACGCAGCATGTAGTAACTCGAGGTGACCTGGCCATCGCAGAGGGCGAGATTGTAGGCCTTCGAGCCCAGTCGAGCCTCCAGGACTCCGGGCGAGATCCCGAACTTGACCAAGCTGTCGCCGAGGCAGAGGACGCCGCAGTCGGTCGTCACACGACGGGCCGCACGGCCGTTGAACTTCCAGTCGTGGATCGGGAATCGGGTTAGCTCGCGACCGTGACTGGCGACGACGACCTCGACGATCGCGATGATTGCGAACGTGCCGAGCAAACCGCAGGGCAACCGGCGAGGCCTCATCGTCGCACCGTCCCGGCTTTCCCCAAGACGAACATCGACTCGGAGAAATCCTCGACGGGAAGATCACGATCGAGCGCTCGATAGCCAGGGAGGTCGATCCACCGGGAAGTCCCAAGCCCTGACGCGAAGGTTTGGCGGATCGCGGACCCGACGTCGAGACTGTAGCGCCCGCCGCCTTCTCGGTTCAAATGAACCTTGTCGACGAACGCCGACCGTGGATAGCCCGAACGCCTGGCATCGAGGACCACGAGATCCGGCGAACGAGACAGGGCCCAGTGGGCGACCCGGGTGAAATACTCGTCGATCCCCTCGCGATCGCGCTCGAATTGGGCCTCGGGCCCGACCGGCGGGATCAGCCAGAAGACCTTGATCCGGTGGGCGGCGGCGAGGTCGAGCAACCTCTCGCTGTAAGCGAGACTCAGCTTGTTCCGCACCCATCGGCTCGTCGAAAAGTCTGCGTGCGGCCCCGGCCCGGATGGCTCGGTCGGCGAGGGAGGCGGCACGGAGTTTCGGGCAACGATGTGCGTTCCCCGATTCACGAGCCAGTTGCGACGAAACGTGAGGATCAGGCTCCGCGACGACCCGACTTGACCCCGCAAGGCCGCCAGGACGTCGGAGCGGATCTCATAGCGGGCTCGATAGGACGGCAGGAGACGAGCCAGTGCCAACTCGCCGAAGAGCGATGCATCACTTGTCGCGACGGAGAGGTCGAGGAGATCCGCGAGGCCCAACAACTCAGGCCAGCACCGAAGGTTCGCCTCCACACCCTCGGGCCGCTGGTCCCGGAGTGGGCGGGGGACCGGCCCGTCCTGGCAATCGATGAGGATCGCGTTCGGCGTGGCCCTCGAATCAATGGCTCGCTTCAGCAGGTAGTAGCTCGAGGACATCTGACCGCTGAATACGGCGAGGTTCAGGGTCGACCGACCCGTCTCCCGTTCGACGACCCGCGACTGGAGCCCGTGCTTCACGAGGCTCGTCCCGAGCGCGAGCAGCTTGATCCCCTTGGTCTCCCGAGACGCCGACCATACCCCATACCGCCAGTTGGAGGGGCCCGCCAGCGAGAAGTCGACGTCGTGGCAGGCCACGTACCATTCGACGACGCCGACCAGGACGACCATGCCGAGGAGCCCTAGGGGCCATGAGGCCCGCTTGGCCGGGCGGACCGTCAGTTGCATAGGTCCATCGCCCCCGTTCAGAACTGGAAGTAGATGAACTGGCCCCCGCCGAACTGTCCGCCGAGGATGATCGCGTAGAAGCAGCAGGTGTAGAAGACGCTTCGGACGTACCACGGCGTCTTGGCCATCACGTCGAGGTCGCGTGAGAGATACTGGAGTGCCTGATAGATGATGAGCGGCAGGGTGACGATGGCCACCGGAAGGATGTAGGCCGACGCCGGAATGGCCGGTCGGAACACGATGGCGTCGATCATCCCTCGAAGTTGCTCGATCGACGAGGCGCGGAAGATCAACCAGCCGAAGCACACGAGATGGAAGGTGACGACGATTCGGACCGCCTTCCAGCACGCACGGTCGATCGGCTCCGTCGGATGGATCCGGTCGAGCCAAGGGCGAGACAACCGGTGGAGAACCAGGATCACCCCTTGGTAGAAGCCCCACAGGACGAAGGTCCAAGCGGCCCCGTGCCAGAGCCCGCCGATGATCATGGTCAGCATCAGATTGCGGTAGAGCTTGACCTGGCTCCCTCGACTCCCTCCAAGAGGGATGTAGAGATAATCACGCAGCCAGGTCGAGAGGCTGATATGCCAACGGCTCCAGAAGTCCTGCGGGCTCGTCGCGAAGTAGGGGAGGTTGAAATTCAGCGCCAGCTCCATCCCCAGGCATTTCGCGATCCCTCGGGCGACGTCCGTGTAGCCGGAGAAGTCGCAATAGATCTGGAAGGCGAAGCCGTAGATCGCGATCAACGCGAGGCCGCCGTCGATCGTCTGCCACTTTCCGAATAAGTCGTTCACGATCACCGCCAGATTGTCGGCGATGACGATCTTCTTCGTCAGGCCCCAGAAAATCAGATACGCCCCCTGATAGAACTGCATCAGGTCGAAGCGCCTGGGCTTCTCGATCTGGGGGAGGAGCGTCGTCGGCCGCATGATCGGGCCCGCGACGAGGTGGGGGAAGAACGAGACGAACGCCGCGAATTCGATGATGTTCCGAGTCGGCTTGATGTCGCGTCGGTAGACGTCGATGACGTAGCTCATCGACTGGAACGTGTAGAACGAGATCCCGATCGGGAGAACGACCTCGAGGTGGGCGAGCGGGACGGAAATACCCGCCCGACCCAGCGCCGCCTGGAGGCTTTCCGCGAAGAAGTTATAATATTTAAAGAAGCCGAGCATGCCTAGATTCAAGAACATGCTCAATGCGACGAACAGCTTCCGCTTTCGCGCGTCCTCGATGCGGTCGACCGCGAGGCCGCACGCGTAATCCATGACCGTCGAGAGGATGAGGAGCGCGAGGAATTTCGGTTCCCAGCACGCGTAGAAGTAGTAGCTCGCGATCAGCAGCAAGAGGTTCTGGGCCCTGTGGCGGAGCACCCAGTAGAGCGGGAAGAGGAGGGTAAAGAAGTAGGCAAAGTGGAATGAATTGAAAAGCATGCCCCGCCCTCATCCTTGAGAAGCCCTGGGGAAGGCCGAGGTCCCTCGGACCGTCCGACCGTCGCGCGAGGATTCTGACGACTCTCGCGATCATCCTCAAACTATCGGCAATCGAGGGGCGACGCCTTCAGCGCCCCACGCAGGGGTTCATACCCCGTCCGCCCGATTTCGACAATCCGAATCGCCCCCTCGTCAACAATCCGTGAGGGTGTCCTGGAGGCCGCCGACCGTGGCAAGACCTCCAGGCCGGGATGCGTCGCGGGGGATCAATTCTTCTTGAGCAGGGCGATGGCCTCGTGGGGACGGTGATCCTCCTCGAGCCTCGTCACGCGATCCCAGAGGAGCTTGGAGTCGACCGCGCCGAGGACCGGGTCGGCGAGCCCGTGGAATTTGACCGCGAGTTGATCGTCGGTCAGGGGGTTCTTGTCGTGGCCCGGGGGGAACGCGACCTCGGATTCGAGGACGGTCCCGTCGTCGAGCGTGACCCGGATCCGGTTGGGAATCCCCGCGGGGTATCCTGCCGTCAGCGCGGGGTCTTCGATCACCGTGGTACGAGCGACCAGGTCGAGCAGGGCGGGGTCCGCGAGCCGCTCGGGCTCGAACTGGGCGGCGGAGACCACACCGTCCACCAGCGCGACGGCCGTGCAATACGGGAGGCTATGGTCGGCCGTCTCCCTCGTCTTGGGCCGCCACTTTTCGGGGTCCTTGCCGATGATCTCGACCGCGGTCCGAAACGTCGCGATCTCGAGAGACTTGATCCGCGAGGGGTCGCCGATTCGGGGCCGCAGCTCGAACGCCGCGGCGATCGCCGACTGGCTGTGATACTCGGCGGGGACGAATTTGATCGACGTCTTGGGGAGCATCCAGTCGGCCGCCGTAGGTCCCCCGAGTTTGGGGAGTTGGAACGGTCCCGAGACCTGTTGCCAGAAGCCCATCTCCCCCTCGAAGAACGGGGCAGGGCCGGTCATCCCCTCGCCGGCCAGGAGCGCGGCGAAGACGCCATTGCGGGCCGCGTGGGCGAAGGCGCATCCCTTCCACATCGAGAGCTCGCCCGCCCTCGTCAGGCGGAGCGCCGTGCCGGTCGTCCCGGCGATGCCGAGGGCGTGGACGGTCTTCTCGTGCGAGTGTCCAAGTAACTTGGAGGCGGCCAGGGCCGACGAGATCGCTCCGTAGGTCGTGTGGTCCCAACCCCGGGCGCGGATGCTCGCGGCGTCGCAGAGGCGGCACTGGACCTCATACGCAACACTCGCCGCAACGATCCAGGCGCGGCCGTTGGCCGAGGCATGCTCGCCCGCCGCCATGACCGCCGCCCAGTTGTCGCTCGGGTGCGCCGGCTCGAGCGACAGATAGGTGTCATTGCAGTCGAGGTAACGGATGTGGACGCCATTGGCGAACGCCGCCCAGTCCGCCGACGACCGACCTCCGCCGATCAACGCCCCTCCCGGCTCGCCACTCATGCTCGCCGCAACGCGCCTCGCGATCATGGGGGCGGGTTCCCCCATCGCCGCCGCCGCACAACCAAAGGCGTCGATGAGCCGCCGCTTGGCCTCCGCGACCACTTCCTCCGGAAGGTCCTCGTACCGCGTCGCGATCGTGAAGGCTGCCAGGCGGTCGGCCAAAGTCTCGCTCATCGTGGAAGCTCTCTCTCCAATTGCCGGTTCACAACGACCCTATTGAGAATGGAAAGCTTGGCACAGCCCCCCGAGATTCTCAATCCTATTGGGACGTCCACGGCGAGTTCGTGGGACGGACGCACGTCGTCGGGCGAGTCCGAAGCTCGCCTTCTCCGCAGAAACCGGGATTCGGGGCGAAACTCAGTCGAGCTTCGGCGGATCGGCGAGCGCGTCCCGCCGCGGATTATTGGCGACGACCGCACCATCGTGCTCGAGGAGGATTCGGCGCACTTCCTGGATCGCCTCCGGGGCCTTCTGCACCCCATGATCCGAGTGGACGACCAACTCCGAGGCGGCCTCTTCCAGGTGGGAGCTGCTGTAGGGGACGACACCGTCGGTCGATTGCCCCACTACCGTCCCTGGTCGCACCGAACCGATGATCGAGTGGAAGACGACGCCGTCGGCGGGCTTCATCATCAGAATGGATCGGAGGATCGACGGGGTGCTGGGAGAAATCGGCTCGAGCGTTTCGATGCTCGAGGGCATCCGCCGGAACTTCCGCCGATCGAAGGCGGTCGGGTTTTCCTTGATCAACTGGGCCAGGAGGTCACTGATGTGGTCGGGCTCCGAGATCAGGCCCGAGCTCACGCGACCGACGAGCCGACGGCTCAGGTCCGAGCCCCGGTGCGGGGTCGCCAGGAAGACCACGCGACGGACGAACGGCAGAGGCCGGAAGAACAGGTAGCTCTCGATCTCCTCGAGGACTTCCTTCGGCCCTTTGATCTCTTCGAAGCGGCGATACGAGTTCAGCTCCCAGAGCTTGTCGCCGCTCTCGACCACGGTGGAGTGGCTGAGGAGTCCGCCCATGCTATGACCCAACAGGACCATCTTGTTGAAGGCGGGGTCGGAGTTCCCGGGGTTGTAAAGCTCTTCGGCGTGGTGAAGCGCGTCCCGCAAGCCGGCCGAGGCGATCGGAACCGGCACCCCGGTCGGGTACATGTAGAGGAGGAACTGGTAACGGTCCTGGATGGTCGGGTCGTGGAGCAGCTCGTTGATCATCGGGATCCAGGCGAGCGGGCTCGAGATCAGGCCGTGGACCATGACGACCGGGATCTTCCCCGGCTCATACGGCCTCAGGAGCATCAGGTTCGCCCGGCCTAGTGCCTCGCCCGGACGCAACAGGCCGGTCCATCGATAGCGATTGAGGTCGGTCTTGGACCACATATAGGCAAGTGGCGTGGTCACGTCCGACTCGGCCGGGATCTCCAGCGGCGGGGGACTGACCAGGCGATTGCGGAGCGGGTCGATCAACTCCAGGGTGCATTCTCTCGGCCCGTCCTCGCCGTTCGGCTCGTCCCGGAGGCGCGAGGTCGGCTTCAAGAACGCGGTGAGCGGGAATGCCATCTCGGGCGGGTAGAACCGTCCCGCGTCCTCCCCGGCTTGATCCGACGTGCGGATCCCGATCAAAGGGACGCCGAGCCCGTATTGGTACGTCAGGGTGGGCAGCCCCAGGACCTCGAAGTCCGACGAGAGGATGATCTTGTCGACGTCATCCGTGGTCCACGGAGAATCTTTGAGCGAGACGCGGAGCTTCTGCTCACCGCTGCGAACCCTCAGGGTGATCGTCCCCTCGGGCATCACCTGATTGTTCGACTTCGCCTGCGCCGCCCGGATGACCTTCTCGAGGCCCGCGTTGTAGAGCTCCATCGCGGTCCGATAGCGCGGGTCGGACGCGCGTTGCGGATTCACGAGCTCAGGGTCGGTGAGGAAGTCGTGCGCATAGGCGACGGCGTCGAGGTAATAGTCGATCGAGCCGGCCCTCCTCCAACGCTCGAGCCGACGAGCCTCGATCCACGAGAGTTCGGCGAGCGCATACACCAACTCGGGGTCGGGTCGGGCCTTGGCCTTCTTCTCGAGCGAGGCGACGGCGCGGTCGACGTTGCGTCGGTACTCACGCTCGAGGTCGTAGCGCTTGAGCGTCTCGGCCGTGCGTTCCGAAGGCTTATCGAGGGCGTTCACGCTCCGGTGATACGCGGAGTGTGCCCGTTCCCCTCGGGTCGGTTGTACGGTGATCTCGGCCCAGCCGAGCAGGGAGGACGCGACGATCGTCAAATGGGCGAGCAACATGGGCGGGCCACTCCATCGACCCAGGCGTGCGAAGTGCCAGGCCCGCCGCCCGATACGATCCGGCGGGCCCGCGAATCATACGTCGATACCGTGACGCGTCAAGGCCGCCCCGAGCGTCGACGTTTCCGCGACGTCCGAGACGGCCTTGGGATCGGCAGGGGCGGATGACCACCATGCCTTCAAATCAGCAGCCTTCGACGAGATACTGATCGATGATCTCGTCGATCGGGCCGTCGCCCACGACCTGCCCCTTGCGCATCCAGATGCCTCGCGTACACATCTGCCGAAGCGCGGCCATGTCGTGCGAGACGATGATGACCACGTTCGAGCGGTCGAGCAGCCCCATGATGCGGGCCTTCGCCTTCTCGACGAACGCCACGTCGCCCGTGCCGAGCGACTCGTCGATCAGGAGGATATCCGGGTCGATCTCGGTGGCGATGGCGAACGCGAGCCGCATGTACATGCCGCTCGAATAATACTTCAGCGGCAGGTCGGCGAACTCGCGCAGGCCGGTGAACTCGTAGATCCCGTCGACCCTGGCGAGCATCTCGCGCTTGCTGAAGCCGAGCATCGCGCCATTGAGCATGATGTTGTCGGCGCCCGAGAGCTCGGGGTTGAACCCGGCCCCCATCTCGATCAGAGGGGCGACGGACCCTCGAATCGAGAGCTGACCCGACGTCGGAGGGTAGATCTTGGCGATCAGGCGAAGCAGGGTGCTCTTCCCGGCACCGTTCGAGCCCACGATCCCGATCCGCTCCCCTTTGCCGATCCGGATGTTCACGTTCTTGAGGGCCCAGAACTCCGAGTTCGGGACGGGCGCCTCGCGTTGCAGCAGGAGGTCGAGGACCGCCCGCTTGATCGAGTATTGCTTGTCGAAATAGCTCACGAACTTGAGCGAGATATCGTCGAGCTCGATCAGCGCACCGTTCGCCGCCGCCGGGGCGCGGTCGCCCCGGAGGACTCGCCTAGAGTCGGAAGATGAGCTTGTTTTCATGAGACTTGAATGTGACATATCCGATCCCCAGGCTCGCCGTCGCAATGCCGGCAGCCGCCAAGAAGAGATACCAGGACGGCCAGTTCCCCTCGTATAGGATCACCTGGAAGAGCCTGATGAACGGGAAGGCCGGATTGATCCAGAATCGCCAGAGCGTGGTCTTCGGGCCGAGTTGGTAGAAGATCGGGGTGGCGAAGTACCACGCCTGCAAGAAGACCGAGACCAGGTGGCCGCAATCTCGGAAGAACGTATTCGTCGTCGCGACGACGAGGCCCAGGCCGAGGGTGAAGGCGGCGAACATCGTCACCACGAACGGCAGAAGCACCAGTGGCGCCGTGAATCGTGCGCCCATCGGCTTCAGGAGCACGAACAGGACCGACATCGACAGCAGCAGGGTGGTGAAGTTGATCAGGACGCGCGTCAGCGGAAAAATCAGTTTCGGCAGGTAGATTTTACGGATCAAGCCTTCGTTCGAGATGATCGAGAATGCGCTGTCGTTCAGGCTTGAGCTGAGGAAGTTCCAGGGGACCATCCCCGCGAAGAGATAGACAATGTAATTGGGTATCGGGCTGGGCCAGACGGTCGAGAAGACGAAATACAGGGTGGTCATCATCATGACCGGGTGCAGCAGGGTCCAGAAGAACCCGAGCACCGAGCGCTGATAGCGGACCCGAAGGTCCTGGACGACCATATTCTTGATGACGGGCCAGAACCGGACGAGTTGCTCGCGGTCGTCAGCGATCCGCGTCAGCCAAAGGTTCGGACCACGCGCGGCGCGAGGGGGCGGGAAGAACTCCGTATGCGGGATCGAAGGGCTTGTGCGAACATCCATGTCTTTACTTCGTCCGATGAACGCCACAGGTATGGGTCGGCCGGCATCCAGCCACGCGCGCCCCTGCCTGCATTCGGCGGGGCATCTTACGCTCCCCACCTTATTCCAGGAAGTCCAACCACCTTCCGATCGGTCCTTGGGTCCTCGCCAAAACTCCTCGCCGACCCAGCCTCTCGATCTCCCCGTAATGACATCGCCACGACCATTTTCAGATCGCACCGATGTTACAGGAGACGTTGTGTTTATCGGTCACTTGGTTCGGCAACTTTGACAATTGCTTGCCCTGACCCACCTAGTTCGCCAAAACTCCGCGAAACCCGCCATCTTCACGGTCTCAATCATTGTCATCGTCCCGATTCAACGAACGGACGCCCACTCTCGTCGCCATCCGTACCTTCTGCTCGGTCGAGAGGCGGCCGAGGTAGGTCGTCTTCAACGCATTCAGCCAGCGGATTTCTCGCCCCTCGTAGCTAATGACCACGCGGGTGAGCACCGGCCCGGGCATCGCCAGGGCTCGAGCGATCCCGCCGGGGACGTCGGGGTTCACGCAGACCTCGTTGTAGCCGAGGCCCACCCCCTGCGCGAACGCGGCGTAATCGATCCGGGCGATCTCGGTGGCGGTGGTCCGGCGATACACCGGTTCCTGGAGCATCTGCATGTAGTGGTAGCCGCCGTCATCGAACACGAAGAACTTGACGGGCAGGCCGGCGCGGGCGGCCGTCGAAAGCTCGATGGCGGACATCAAGAAACATCCGTCACCGGTCACCGCCACGACCTGGCGATCGGGACGGACCCGTTGCGCCCCGATCGCCGCCGGGAGCGCCCAACCCATGCTCTGGTTGTTCGCCGGGGTGAAGTACCGCCTCGGGCCCGGGACTTCGATCGCTTCGGACGCCCAGTGGGTCGACGCCGTCACATCCACGAAGAACAATTCCTCCGGCCCCAAAGCACATCGGAGCTGGACGAGGAAGAACATCGGGTCGACCCCGTGCGTGATCTTCGGGACCATGTTCTCCCGACGATCCACGGCCCTCGCATCGCTGATCTTGCGAACCAGCGGGTCGGATTTCGGTCGACAGACGGCCTGGGCATCGGCGAGCAGGCGGTCGAAGAAGACTCGAGAGTCGGCGTGCACCTTCACGCAGGTCGGAACGTTGCGTCCCAGGTTGTTCGGGTTCGCATCGACGTGGATCACCCGGCGCGGCGGGATCGCGTAGTTCGCGGTCGAGACTTCGCTGTAGCGGACTCCGACGGCCAGGACCAGGTCGACATCCTTGAAGACCTTCTCCGCCGCCCGAGTCCCTTGCTTGCCGTATCCCCAGCCGACGGCGAGAGGGTGGCCATCGGGGATGCACCCTTTGCCGCTGACCGAAGTCGCCACTGGCGCCTGGAGCATCTCGGCGGCCGCGACGAGTGCGGGACCCGCCTCGACGCAACCCAATCCGGCGTAGATCCCAACCCGGTATTTCCGATTCGCCAAGACGCCAAGCGCTTGTTGGTATGCGACCTCGTCGAAGGGGAGGGGAGGAGGGGGGGGCACCGGCTGGTTGTAGTCCCAGCTCTCGGTGAAGAACGGGAAGGGGATCACCACCGCGACCGGCCCCGGTTCGCCCGTCATCGCGATGCGATGGGCCTGATGGATCGCGCCGGGGATCTCGGCCTGGTGCCGGACCTCGATCACCGCCTTCGAGATCGGGCGGAGCAGCGCCACATTCGCGAGAGAATGGACCTGGCCGATCGGTGCCCCGTGAGACGTGTTCACGTCGGTGATGATCCCGACGATCGGCACACTGTCGAGGAGGGCCTCGCCGATGCCGGTCATCGCGTTCGTCAGGCCGGGCCCGGGGACGACGCTATAGACACCGACCTGACCGGTGACTCGAGCGGAGGCATCGGCCATCACGCTCGATGATGACTCGTTCGTAACGAGGAGGTAGGGGACTCGCCTGGCCTTCAAGGCATCCCAGAACTCATTGTTCTGGGCCCCGGGCACGCCGAAGACGCAGGGCACACCCTCGCAGCAGAGGGCTGCCGCCGCGGCCTGCGCCCCGGTCATTCGCCCCTGGACGCCCGGGCGTCGCACATACTTACCAACCTCGACGGGGCCGGCGCTGGCGGGGGAAGGGATGGAGGCCGAAGTGGCGACCGCACCCAACGCACCGAGGACGCCCAGCGCATCGCGCCGGTTCAGGTTCGGGATCACGATGTCGCCCCCTCCTTAGAGCTCGAGCCCGGATCGTCTCACTGTCTCGATCCGTTCGCCGCCCCTCGGCCTCCGATGCCGGTTCGGCTCTCGCCTTCATATCGGCACCGGCCGCGCCACCGCTTAGTCCGGCAGAAGCCCGCGCGAAGGGTTCGTCGAGCCCCTCCGTTGCAGCCCGCAAGGCCCGCAAGGCTTCACTCCGACAACCGGCAAAACCCCGATAATCCCGTCCCTCGAAAAGCCCGGCCGGGGCTCTCAGGCCGGGCCGATCCGGCACAATCGGTCGAGCAAATCCCTTCGGAGGCTCTCCGGATCCCTGCGGAGATATCTAATGCACTCCAACATGATCGGACCTTCATAACCAACCTCGTCCAGGCTGGCGGCCCAGGCATCCCAGTCGACGGTCCCGAGGCCCGGGGGATGATGGGTATCCTGTCGGCCGTCGTTGTCGTGGACGTGGGTCGTCTTGAGCCAACGCCCCGCGGCACGGGTCTCGGTCGCGGGATCGAGCGAGATCTGCGCATGACCCGTGTCGAGAGCCAGCGCGATCCGGTCGTGCCCGAGCTCGGCGACCAACCCCGCGAGCTCGGCCATCCGGCTGCCGGGGTAGACCCCTGGGGGCATGTTCTCGACGCAGACGATCACCTCGGAGCCCCGGGCATGTTCGCCGAGCGCCACCAGCCCACTCGCGAGTACGCCTCTTCGCTCCTCGGTATCCTCGGGGGCCGAGAGGCCGCCCGGATGGACGACGAGGCAGGTCCCACCCGCCTCGGACAGCCAGTCGATGCAGCTTTTGAGATCGTCCACGGACTCTCGACGAGTCCGCGAGTCTGGTCGGCCCAGGTCGACCCGACTTGCCCGGATCGTCTGGCCCCCCCAGCATCCGTGGGCGCTATGGATGGAAAACCCCGAGTCGGCGAGCCTCGAACGTAATGCGCGAGGGTCGGGTTCGGACTTCCACTCCGGGAAGATCTCGAGGACGGTCGCCCCGAAACGCCTCGCCAACCGCAGCTCAGCGTCGAGTTCGAGACCCTCGAAACCGTAGGCGATCATGGTGCCGAACGCTCGACCGATCACCGGTTGTATCCTCATGTCCGTGATGCTCTTGCGTCGTCTTGAGCGTGTAACCCCTTGTCGCCGGGGCGCGAGCAAGTCATGATAGCAAAAATCAGGCGCCGGCCTTGGGCTTCCCTCCGTGGATTGCAACGATCGCCGCGGCCTCGCCCTCGTGTTTTCTCGTTAATGACTCCCTGCGCCCGGGGAGTGCCGCGACGACTCTACCCGGTCCCCGGAAAGGACAGTTAGGAATGCCGCCCGTTGCCTTGGTCGATCCCGCGACCATTGATACTTCCCGAGTCCTCGTCGATAGGGAAGGGATCCGTCAGGGAAACCTGCAACGGTTCGAGATGGAGCAACTGACGGCGATCGTCGAGATCGATCCCACCCGACATCTTATCATCGGATACAAGGACGTCGATGAGTCCGAGTTCTGGGTCCGGGGCCACATGCCCGACTACCCGCTGATGCCCGGCGTGATCATCTGTGAGGCCGCGGCCCAACTCGCCAGCTATTATTGCCACGCCATCAAGCTCAACGAGAATGGCTTCATCGGGTTCGGCGGACTTGAAGCGGTGCGGTTTCGTGGGCAGGTCCGCCCGGGCGATCGGCTTGTCCTCGTCTCCCAGGCGACACGCGTCCATCGTCGTCAGACGATCTTCGAAACCCAGGGGTTCGTCGATCAGAACATGGTCTACCACGGTCGAATCATCGGCGTCCCCCTCACAAGCCGGGGAATGTAACCGCAACGTGCGAGCCGACCTCCCGATCAGCCAAGCTATCGAGGCTGAGGGCACAGTCACCACGAACGCGATGCCGGGCCAGAACCTGTGGGCTCGGGAGGACCTCCGCCGAAAGAATGGGGCTCACCCATCGGCGTTTCGAGGGATGGCTCGCCCCTGAGATCCGCTATTCCACTCGTCCGGTCTGGCGAGGCGCCGGGGCACCTCGCCACGTCGTTTTTTCGTTCCGGTTCCCCGCGCCCGCTCGGTCTCGAGTCGCCACGAGGTAAGCCCATGACCCAGGATTCGGGTCCCGATCAGGAATCCGCCCCGTTGCCCGAAGCAAGACCGCCGCGCCCGTCGGCCCCCGCCCGCCCCGGTATCGATGCCACCCCCTACACGTTCCTCCTCCAGGATTCCCCCATGCCGGTCTCCTGGCCGGATGTCTTCGGGAATGACCATCCCGTGGAGCTTGAGATCGGATCGGGAAAGGGGCTCTTTCTCGCAAATGCCGGGACGGCGATCCCTGGACACAACTTCTTCGGCATCGAGATCGCCAAGAAGTACGCCTGGAAGGCCGCGGAACGTGTCGCCAAGCAATCGCTGACCAACGTCAAGGTCCTGGCCGGCGACGCCCTCGTATTCATGGCCCGATACGTCCCCGATGCCAGCCTCCGAGCGGTCCACGTCTACTTTCCCGACCCCTGGTGGAAGAAGCGCCACAAGAAGCGTCGCGTCTTCGCGGACCCGCTGGTCAACGACATCGAGCGAACCCTGATCCCAGGCTGTGACCTCTGCGTCGTGACCGACGTCGAGGAGTACTTCGGCGTCATCCGCGAGCTCATGGCCTCGCGGACGAGCTTCGAGGACCTGCCGATCGAGGAACCGAAGGATCCGGAGCACGAGCTCGACTACCTGACGAACTTCGAACGCAAGTACCGGATCGAAGGCCGGCCGATCTACCGCGCCCACTACCGTCGGGCCTAATCCGAGGAGACCCGATGACAACGCCTCTCGGTCCAGGCCCGGGCGGACTTCGCCGCCAGATCGGGGAGTTCCTCAACCGGCTGGCCACGAGGTGGGCCACGCCCGGGACGGGACGGGTCGCCATTTGTAGTCCGCTCGTCGGAGTCGTCGCCGGCCTCGGGGCCGTGGCGTTTCTCCTCCTCCTGGACCTGGCGATCCGAGTGTTGCTCGGAGGCCTGATGCACTTCCACCTACCGCCGACGGGCGAAGGAGGTCCCCAGGTCATCACCTATCCGGGCCCCTGGTGGATGGTGCTGATCGTCCCGACCCTCGGCGGCCTCGTCTCGGGCCTGATCGTCTACACCTTCGCCCCCGAGGCGGAAGGGCATGGGACCGACGCGCTCATCCGGGCGGTCCATCGCGGTGGGGGCCGCATACGCACGAGGATCCCGATCATCAAGGCCGTGACTTCGATCCTCACCATTGGAAGCGGCGGCTCGGCCGGGCAGGAAGGTCCCATCGCCCAGATCGGGGCGGGGTTCGGCTCGGTCCTCGGCCGCCTCCTCCGCCTCTCGACCAGCGAACGCCGAGTGCTCTGCCTCGCAGGAGCCGCGGGAGGGATCGGTGCCATCTTCCGGGCTCCGCTCGGCGGAGCGCTCTTCGGCATCGAAGTCCTTTACTCAACCTCCGCCGTCGAGGCCGGGGCGCTCCTCCCCTGCCTGGCCAGTTCCATCGTCGCGTATACGACGTTCTCCCTGTTCATCAGCCCGAATCCGGTCTTCATCGTCCCCGACTTCGCCTTCCACGGATTGAAGGATCTCCCTCTGTTCACGGTCCTCGCCCTCGCGTGCTCGGGGGTCGGATGGCTCTACGTGCGGGTCTTCTACGGCCTCCGCGACCGAGTGTTCCACCCCCTCCCATTTCCGAACCAAATCAAACCGGCCATCGGCGGCCTCGCGGTAGGGTTCTTGGCCCTCGCCTTCCCCGAGTTGATGACCGGCGGCTACGGGTGGGTCCAATGGGGAGCGATCGGGCTCCCGCCGGGCCTCAACCCCGAAGGCATTTCTACGTTCACCCCGCCACAGCTCGGGATCACCTACCTGCTGCTACTGTCATTGCTAAAGATCGTCGCGACCGGGCTGACGATCAGTTCCGGCGGGAGCGGAGGCGTCTTCGGGCCCTCCGTTTTCATCGGGGGAATGTTGGGAGGAGCCTTCGGGCAGATCTTCAAATCCCTATTTCCCGCCTGGCCGATCGAACCCGCCGCGTTCGCCCTGGTCGGGATGGGCGGGTTCTTCGCGGGAGTGGCGAAGACGCCCCTCACCTCGATCGTGATGGTCTGCGAAATGACCGGCTCCTACAGCCTGCTCGTCCCCTTGATGCTGGCCTGCGGGATTAACCTCGGATTTTCCCGGCGCTGGAGCCTGTACGAGGAACAGGTGCCAAGCCCCGTCGACAGCCCCGCGCACCAGGGCGACTTCGTGATCGACGTCTTGGAACGCTTGTTCGTCGCACAAGTGCCCGTCCGGGTCGCAGGCCTTGAAGTGATCCCCCAAACGACTCTGTTCGAGGACGTCATCCGCAAGGTTGCGAATTCGTCGGAGTCGCTCTTCCCCGTCGTTGATGCCGCCGGGAAGCTCACCGGGATCTTCAGCCTGCGTGACGTGCGTCTTGCGTTGCTCGGATCCGACTGGGGTCCGCTCGTCATCGCGGCCGACCTCGCGAACCCTCGCGTGTTGACGGTCACCCCGCGCGACGACCTCCACACGGCCCTGCGCAGGTTGACCGAGCTGAACGTCGATCAGATCCCGGTCGTCTCACCGGAAGACCCCGCGCAACTGATCGGGCTCCTGGATCGGAAGGACGTGGTCGCCGCCTATTCGGAGACGATCCTATCCCTCCGCTCGGAGGAAGCGCCCTCGGGCGACACGCCCGCCAATCGACGCGCGTGACACCTCGCGGGATCGCCTCAAGCGGTCATCTCCCCGTCGGCGAGGCCTGGAGTTCGTAGGCGCGAACCCCACCCGAGCCGTTGGCGTGGTTGGATTCGTTGGCGTCGAGTTGGTAGAGACGCTGGCCGGTCGGGCTGGGGTAGGAGCCGGTGATGCACGCCCGGCAGAGATGGTCGGACGATAGCCCGACGGAGCGGGCGATCGACTCGACGGGTAGATACCGCAGGCTGTCGGCGCCAAGTTCCTTCGCCATCCTGGCCTGGGCCTCGATCGAGACCATGCCGTCTGGGCGGTCGACGAACCGGGCGGCGAAGAGCTCGGAGCGGCGGGACATGTCGATGCCGTAGAAACAGGGCGCGATGATCGGAGGACATGCGACGCGGAGATGGATCTCCCTCGCACCTCCTCGATCTCGGATCTCGTGGACGAGGGCACGCATCGTGGTCGACCGGACGATGCTGTCCTCGACGAGCAGCACACGCTTGCCCGACAGGACCTCGGGCAGCGGGGTGTACTTGAGCCGAGCCTTGGCCGCTCGGTCGGCGTTCCCTTCGATGAACGTCCGGCCGACGTAGCGATTCCGCATCAGACCTTCGACCGATCGGACGCCCAGGGAGAACGCCATCGCATCGGCGGCGGCCTTGGCGGTGTCAGGAACGGGCACGACGATCGTCTCGGCGTCTCGGGGGACGTCCTCGAGCCTCGCCAGCTCTTCGCCCAGGACGGCCCGGCTCAGGTACACCGACCGGTCGTCGAGCGTGCTCGCCACGTTGGCGAAATAGATCCATTCGAAGAAGCAATGGGCCCGACGCGTGGGCGGCGCAAACCGCTCGACCCGGACCCCCTGGGAGTTGGCGACGACCAGCGTCCCCGGTTCCAACGAGCGAACGTTCTTGAATCCCAGGTTGGCGAGGGGCACACTCTCGCTCGCGGCGGCGAAGAGCGGACCTTGCTCGGCGATACAGAGCGGGCGGAAGCCCTGGGGGTCCCGCGCGACGACGAGGTCCCCCTCGGCGGTGATCAAGACGATATTGTACGCCCCGTCAAGGCGGTCGGCGAGTCGGCTGAAGACCCCTCGCCAGTCGGTCGAACTCCCGGTTTCCCCCTGGAGCTCGTGGCTCAGCAGGTGCATCAGGATCTCGGTGTCGGTGTCTCGCTTGAGGTGGTAGTCCCCCTGCTCGAGAAGCTCCCGCTTGAGTTCCTGATAATTGGCGAGCTGTCCGTTGAACGCGAAGGCGAACCACTTCGCTTTCCGGCCGTGCTCACGCTCGAACGGTTGGGCGTAGCTGCGGTCGTCGCCCCCGCAGGTGGCGTAGCGGACGTGGCCGATGGCGGCCGGGCCGTCGCTTCCCTGCATGATGGCTTCGAACTTGTCCTTGTGGTTGAGCCGGAATGCCTCGGCGACGGTCCCGACCTCCTTGTGGGTCCGGATCAGTTCGTCGCGACCGGGGTGGAAGCTGCTCATCCCTGCGGCGAGCTGGCCCCGGTTCTGCATGTCGAGGAGCATTCGCGGGACCATCCGCGCGATGCTGTTGATGTCCCCTGAAATCGGGGCCAGCGAAGAAACAGGCTGGCCGAGAGCGTGGAAGACAGCCGCCACGCCGCACTCGTGGTTCAATTCGCCCATGAGCGTGATTTTGCCCCGTTGGCCAGTCCCCGCCCGGGTCGGGGAGGGGCACAACAAAAGGGTAGAGGAGACGCGGCCCTGCAAGACGCAACACAGAGTTGATCTAGGGCCAACCGCGCGTTGTGATTATAATGTCGACAGCCCCTACCGACAACCTTCATAACTCTCGGCACGCCCGGCGAACGACGCCGGGCGTGGGGAACCGGACGAGGATCTTCCGGCCCGGAATCGAGGGGCGATACCCCGGCGACGCGATCTCGACCCTCGGCCGGAGCCGACTCGGCGAACCCGTCCCGCGGTGAAATGAAGGGGCGGCGGCCGCGAGACCACCCATGGCCCTAGTGCGTGATTTGGTTCGAGACGACGTCGTCCTTTCGGCGAAAACCTGGGTCGTCAAGGTCGGGACCAGCGTCCTGACCGGCCCCGACGGCGTCCTCGACCCGGCCAGGATCGGTCACCTGGCCGAGCAGATCAGTGCCGTCATGCAAACCGGCCGGCGCGTGGCGCTCGTCAGCTCCGGCGCCGTCGGAGCCGGGATCGGCCAGCTCGGCCTCCCCCGACGCCCCGAAAACCTCCCCCAGCTCCAGGCCGCCGCGGCCGTCGGCCAGTCCTATCTGATCCGCGCCTACGACGAAGGACTCCGGAAACACGGACGACACGCCGCCCAGCTCCTCCTGACCCACGAAGACTTCGACAGCCGGCCGCGCTACCTCAACATGCGCAACACCCTCACGGCGCTCTTCGAATGGGACGCCGTGCCGATCATCAACGAGAACGACACCATCAGCGTCGACGAGATCAAGTTCGGCGACAACGACCGGCTCGCGGCGATGGTCACGAACCTGGTCCGGGCCCCCTTGCTCGTCATCCTCAGCGTCGTCGACGGCCTCTATCGCACCGACCCGGGATCGGGCGAAATCTCGGGCGAGGCTGTCCCGCTCGTCCCCGACCTCGACGAGCACGTCTTCGGACTGGCCGGCGACAGCAAGAGCAGCATGGGGACCGGCGGGATGCGCAGCAAGCTCCAGGCGGCCCGGCTCGTCACCCGCGCCGGCGGTTCCGTAATCATCGCCTCGGGGAAGAAGAATGAACCTTTGACTCGGATCCTGGCCGGCGAACCGGTCGGCACCCTGTTCCTCGCCAATGGCCAAACACAGGGCGCCCGCAAGCGCTGGATCGGCCTGACCGCTCGGCCGAAAGGCCACTACGTCGTCGACGCCGGCGCCCGACGCGCCCTGGAGTCAGGCACCCGTAGCCTGCTGGCGATCGGCATCGTCGAGGTCGTGGGCGAGTTCGACAAGGGAGACGTCGTCGGAATCCGCGACGCCGAAGGCCACGAATTCGCCCGAGGGCTCACCAACTACACGACCACCGAAGCCCGACAGGTCCGCGGCCTCCGCACCGAGCAGGCCCGCGAGACGCTCGGCCAGGCACTCTACGACGAGGTCGTCCATCGAGACAACCTCGTCCTCCTCGGCTGAGCTTGAGCAAAGCCATAAGATGGGGAGGATTCACCACAAAGACACAAAGAATGGCGAGAAAGAAATTCTAGGTTTCATTCTTCGTCTATTCTTCTTTGTGCCTTTGTGCTGAATCTTCCCTCATCTTCAAGGCATCGGGACGTTGGTGAACTCGAACCGGACCTCGGTCGCGGCCTTCGCCATCGTGTAGTAGCGGATCTCGGAAGGGGCCGCCTGATTGTGGGGGGCCAGGGTCAGGGTCATCCTCGACCCCTCGGCGTCGTTCGAGTGGTACCAGGGGATCGGGCGACCTTGCGCGTCAAGTACCTCGATCTGCTGCGGCTGGGCTTCTGTGCGATGCATCCCGGGCTCGACCTCGAATCCGGGAGGAGGATTAACCCCCGCCGGTGCATCCTGGCTCGCACGCAGCGAGATCTCGATGCTCGTCTGCCGCGTGGTCGGGTTCACCTTGATCTCCTGGACCCCCAGCGTGACCTCCTCGTTCCGGAACGACTTTCCCGCCGCATCGGTCAACGGGATCACGAGAGGCGACGCCTTACGGGTCGCCACGGTGACCGGGAGTGAGCCGCGAAGTCGTCGGATCGTCTTGCCCGGCTGTTCCGGTCGTCTCAAGGGCGCGTTCACATGCAGCGTCGAACCGGCCGTCATCCCGAAGAAACCTGAGTAACGCTGCGTCAGAGGTCCCCCCGAAGAGGCGACCATCAGCGACTGCCCGCGGTCGTCGACCGCCTCAAGGATCTTCAGGGCTCCGCTCTGGCTGATGGTGAGCCGGGGCTCGGCCGCGAATTGGATCTGGGCGAGGAAATCCTCGTTGACAGCGGGACCACCTCGCAACGGGCTCCCGACGGGATCCCCGATCGGCCCGATCCCGGCCCGGTTCGGGAAGACCGGCTGTGCCCCCATCCCGAACGTGAGATTCTTCTGATAGTTGAGGCTGATGAGGTTCGCTCGGAACGGGCCGCTATCATAGACCGGGCAGGAGGGGCGGCCGTTCCCAGGGAAGAGGGGGAAGACCGGCTCTCGAGAGTTAGGACTCCCTTGCATCCCGACGAAATTGTACTGGAGATGGCCCGCCTCGCACAGTCGGTCGAGGGCCTTCCAGAAGGGCAGGGGGCTTCGGTCCACCAGCGTGATCCGAGCGTCTCGAGACGCGGGGGCCGTCTCGGGATAGATTGCCAGTCGCATCCCGGATTGTTCGCCGATCGACTTCAAGACCTCGCTCAGTGGGCGATCCTGAAAGTTGAGGGCGATCATCGTCGGATGGGTCAGCAAGGCCCCCTCGATCTTCGCGATCAAGGCGGATGCCCGCGACCGGACTTCGGGGTCATTGACCTCCCGGGCCGATCGAAGAGCGGGCAGGGCACGCTTCCCGAGACCTTCCAAGGAAGACGCTGCGGCCTGCCGCTCGGCGTAGCGCGTCGCGCCCAGTTGGACGACGAGGCGCGAGGGGTCGGGCGAGGTCGGCGTCGGCGGGACCTGCCCAATCAGGATGACTAACGCGAGGCTCGCACCGAACATCACGAATTCCCCTGGGTGGCCCGTCCTTCGGCGAGGCAGTCCTCGAGTCGACGCCCACGAGTCAGGACGCGCGTCGACCCTCGTTGAGGTCCCACCATCATAGCCCATCCGCCCGCGAATTCCACCGCCTCAAGAGTGCAAGGAGGTTTCTCGACGCTTCCCTCGTCCCTTATCGAGGAGACGGACTGGACGGGAGCGTGGCTGCTCTGAAGGCGTTAACCGTTGCCCTCCAACGTCGAGATTTCCCCAGGGTCGTAGGATTCTGACCGAGCCCACCGAATCCGAGAGACGATCGCCAAAAAGGGTGAGTTAGATGAATGGTCGGATTTTCGTTGCGAGACGCGATGACCTCGACGCCTGGCAAGAACTCGGTCGGGCGGTCCAGGAGTGGGAGCCGACCCTCGAGCCCTACATTCTCCCTCCGCACGCCCAGCTCTTCGAGCCCGACGGGACCCTCTACGCGATCGCCCTGTCCGCCAATCACTCCGTCTCTCACAATCGTCGTGTCCGGTCGATCGGCCTCGGCGACATGATCGTCATCCCGAGAGGGCTGGCATTCGACGTCGAGCCCGAGGTCCGGATGCTCGGGATCCGACACGATGGGCCCCAACCGATCCACTTCCGGGAGCGTTTTATCCAGGTCTGGGGCTTCGAGCACGTCCCCATCCCTCGGACAGAGTCCGAAGCCTCCGTCAAGGGAAACATGGCGGAAGTCATCCCCACGTCCGACGTGAGGCACCGACTCATTTACGACGTCTGGAATTCCTCGGGGGGGTGCTCCGACACGTTCACCACGGAATTCAACGTCGTCCTCCTGATCGGCCTCACAGAGGAGACGCGGGTACTTCCGGCCGAGGGAGAGTCCACCGAACTTGCTCCCGGCGATTGCGTTGCGATCGGCCCAGGCCGGGGTTATCGCCTGGAAGGCCGCGGATCCCTGGCACGGGTCACGCTCTCGACGGAAATGGCACAGCAATCGCAAATACAAAAGTATCAGGCGACCGTCGACGCGTCGTTGAGCCCCGAGTATCGACCGGCGCCACCCCTCGAACCGGACGATCCCACCGAGTGTTCCGGGCAGAAATGATGTCGTAATCTGACGGACCGGCCTCGATATGCTAAGATACCAGATGGGCTTGGTATCCGGAGGGATTCAAACGACCCTTTCGCGAGCCGGCCGATGCGTTTGATCGACGGAGCCTCGTTTTCAAGGAGAGGCCAATGGCCGCGTCCCGCTCGACGTTCTCCCGGTCAGGCGTCCGGTTCTCGGCCCTGGCGACGATGATCTTCGGTCTAGGGCACGTGGCCTTGGGCCAGGATCACACGCCGGATCCCTACAAACCCTACAACGCCGCTTACGAATCCTTCGTTTACCCCGTGTATCCCACCGACGGGTATTACCCCAATCAGAGCGTCCTGAGCGGCCAGACCTCGATGAGCCGCGCCAACCAATTTCAGGACTTTCTCGACGACCTCGACGGGGCCGGGCGCTCCAGCCAGGGCGGGAGAAGACGAGGCGGGCTCGGCACTCCTTACTACGAAGCCTCTCGCGACGCCTATGATCCGAAGGCGGGTCGCGGCGGTAGCTCGAGTGCGGCACGTGACGACCAGTTCTATTCCGACCGGCAAGCCAGGCACGACAGCTACATCAATTACCTACGAGAACGCGACCCGAAAAAACGAGCCGAACTCTATCGCGAATTCACGCAAGGTTCGAGTCGACTCTCTCGCGAGTTGTCTAGTGTCCGAAACCGTCCCGAACCCCCCTTCGCGAAGAAATCGGCAACCAACCGTCCTTCGACCGAGTCCGGGGCATTGCGGTCCACCATGACCAAGCGAGGGGTGAATTCCAGGCTGCGAGGCTTGGACTCGCCCTCCGCGCGACGGGGGTCCGACTCCAAACGGGAATCCCCCACCGACATTTTGAAGCGAAGCAAAGAACTGGAGAGCAGACGAACGACCTCTCCCTCTCCTTCGGGTTTCAAGCCCCGCCCGACCGCTCCAACGTCGCTGACAGCCCCGCGTTGACCGCTGGCAGTTCCGAGCGCGGCCTCGCAGCAGCAGGGGAGATTGCGTCTCCTGGTTCATGCGAGGCCCGTCGGGATCTCTGCCATTCCCACCGAGGATCAGACAGGGTCCTCAGCCAAGTGGGCCGACGACGTTGTCGGTCCCCCCCCAACCATTCCTGAGAATGGTCGAACACCAGAGGTAACATCCCGGCCGTCAGGACGGAAACCCAACGGGTTTCGGACGCTACTGCGTTGACGGGCCGATTTCAGGGCTTACAATACGCTCCATGTCGAGAGCGTTCGACCGACGAGACACTCCCCCCTTGCGATTGCAATCTTGTCGCGTATGATCGAAGGCGTCTTCCGACGACGTCGTCCCGGCTTCATTGTAAGCTGGGATTTTTTTGGTCCGACTTTGTGAAACACTTCACAAAGATGGTCGCCGGCCCGAGGCGGGACAACGGGTCTCGCGAGCGATGGATACGGAATTCACACCGATTTTTCTCTTCATCCTGGTGGCGGTTTTCACCGCGATCAGCATGGTGGTTCTGAGCGCCATCCTCGGACCGAGGAAGACGACGGCGGTCAAGCAGATGCCGTACGAGTCGGGTATGGACCCGATCGGCGACGCCCGACAACGGTTCGACGTCCGGTACTACCTGATCGCGATCGTCTTCCTGCTCTTCGACGTCGAGCTCCTGTTCCTGTATCCTTGGGCCGTCGCCCAGTGGAGCCGAGAACAGCCGGTAACCGTGATCGTGCCGGCCGTCGCCGGGGCCCCGGCCACACCGGGGGCTGCGGCGGTCACCACCACGGTCCTCGCCGGGATCCCTGCCGACTTCCGAGGCGTGGTCTTCTTCGAAATCATGATCTTCGTCGTGATCCTGGTCGCGGCGTTCGCCTATGCCTGGCGCAAAGGGGTGTTCGAATGGCGATAGGACCGACCAAAGAGACCGGCGTCCCCACGACCTCTCCGCTGACCAAGGGCTCCATCCTCGAGGCCCAGCCCAAGGGCTCGGTCGAGGTCCCTCAGAACACGATCCTCACCACGATCGACTCGGTCGTGAGCTGGTGCCGTAAGTACAGCCTCTGGCCGATGCCGTTCGCGACCGCGTGCTGCGGGATCGAGCTGATGGCCGTCGGCGCCAGCCGATTCGACCTCGCCCGGTTCGGTGCCGAGGTCATGCGGTTCAGCCCAAGGCAGTGCGACCTCCTGATCGTCGCCGGCCGCGTGACCATGAAGATGATGCCCGTGCTCCAGCGCATCTGGCTCCAGATGCCCGAGCCCAAGTGGTCCATCAGCATGGGGGCCTGCGCCTCGACGGGCGGGATCTTCGACACCTACGCCGTGGTCCAAGGGGTCGACCGGTTCATCCCGATCGACGTCTATATCCCCGGCTGCCCCCCCAGGCCCGAGCAGATCCTCAGGGCGATCATCGACCTCCAGGAGAAGATCCAGCGCGGCGGGACGATGGCCGGCAACGTCGGCCTCCCCGAACTCCGCGAGCGGGAGCGGATGCTCGCCCAGAAGCGAGACCTGCCCCCCGGCTTCGCCCTCGCCACCGAACGCGGCGACGAAGACCGATTCGGTTATCGCCTCCCAGGCGGCCCCGGCTTGCTCGGGTCCGACGAGACCAAGTAACACCGCCAGGACCGGACCGTTCCCGCTTCGTACCGCGAGGGAGATCGTAGACCGAGATGAGTACCGCGAATCCGACGGATACCGGCTCTCACGCCGAAACCCTGACCACAATCCGGCGCGTCCTCGGCACCGAGTCCTTGACCACCGCGCGGTTCGAAGACAACCTTCGCGTCTACGTCCCGGCCGAACGACTCCTCGACGTGGCCCGGGCCTTGAAGACCGAACGCGGTTACGCTTTCCTCTCCGAAGTCGGCGGGGTCGATTATCTCGGCTACCCGGAGAAGAAAGCCAACCGCTTCGAGGTCCACTACGTCCTCCGCAACCTCGAGTCCGGCGAATGGGTCGTCCTGAAGGTCGGCCTCGATGACCCGGAACCGAAGCTCGACTCCGTCGTCTCGCTCTGGAAAGGGGCGGACTGGATGGAGCGAGAAGTGTTCGACATGTACGGGATCACGTTCGTGGGGCATCCCGACCTCCGCCGGATCCTGATGCCCCCGGAGTTTACCGCGTTCCCCCTGCGGAAAGACTATCCGCTCCGAGGACGCGGCGAGCGGCACAATTTCACCCGCATCATGCGAGGCGATTCGTAAGCTCCCATCCCTTCCAGTCGGCCCTCGGGCCGGCACCGAAGACGGACGAGCGTGGATCCTGGCGAACTCTTATCCGCAGGCGCGAGACCTATGCCGGCCAACTTGCTCGATGAACCCGAAGTTGGGGCCGAGTCCAAGCAGTTCACCTGGACCCTCAACTTCGGGCCGCAGCACCCCGCGACCCACACGACGCTGCGCCTGATCCTCGAGCTCGACGGGGAGCGGATCGTCAAGGCGACCCCCGACATCGGCTATCTCCACTCCGGGTTCGAGAAGCTCGGCGAGCACCTAAACTTCAACCAGTACGTGACGGTCGTCGACCGCAAGAACTACATCAGTCCCCCGATGAACGAGGTGGCCTGGCATAACGCCGTCGAGAAGCTCCTCGACATCGAGCTGACCAAGCGTTGCCAGTACATCCGCGTCATCATCGGCGAACTCTCCCGGATCAGCGACCACCTCCTCTGCACGGGGGCCGCCGCGCTCGACCTCGGGGCGTTCACCGCATTCCTGTTCGCCTTCAACCTCCGCGAGCAGATCTACGACGTCTATGAGGAGATGTCCGGGTATCGCTTCCACCCGGGCTTCACTCGCGTCGGAGGCGTCCTCTACGACTTCAACGACCGCGTCCTCGAGCGCATCAAGAGGGTCATGGAGAGCTTCCCCAAAGTCTATGCCGACATGGAGAAGCTCCTCTTCCGCAACCGGATCTTCCTCGACCGGACCCGCAACGTCGGCGTCCTCACCAAGGAAGACGCGATCAACTACTCGGCGACGGGGCCGATCGCTCGGGCGAGCGGCGTCACGAACGACCTCCGCAAGGACAAGCCTTACCTCGCTTACGCCGACTTCGACTTCGACGTCCCGTACATGACGGAAGGGGACTGCTTCGCTCGCTTCTTCGTCCGCATGGAAGAGATGCGGCAGAGCTACCGGATCCTCACCCAGGCCCTCGAGAACCTCCCAACAGGCCCGGTCAACGTCCCGATCGCCGACAAGTTCCCCCTGCCGGACAAGGGGACCGTCTACAACAGCATGGAAGGCTTGATCCAGCACTTCGAGCTGATCATGCCCAACCGTGGCTTCGAGACCCCCAAGAACGAGGTCTACGCTGCGATCGAGAGCCCCAACGGTGAGCTAGGTTATTACCTCGTCACCGACGGCAGCCAGACGGGTTGGCGGACCCGGACCCGGCCCCCTTCGTTCATCCACTTCCAGCTCTTCCCGCTCTTGATCAAAGACCACCTGATCGCCGACGTGGTGGCGATCCTGGGGAGCTTGAGCATCATCGCCGCCGAGCTGGATCGTTGAGTTGATCGGGACCTCGGTCGTTCCGCCAGGGCTTCAGACATTCGAGATTTGAGGAAACGGACTGATGGCCGCCGACGCGACATCCTCGACGCCGATGCTCTCCGACGCGATCCGGGAGAAGATCCGGGCCTATATCCCCCGGTACCCGAGCAAGCGGGCCGTGACCCTGCCCGCATTGCACATCGTTCATGAGCATCTCCGGTGCGTGCCGTACCAGGCCATGGCCGAGATCGCCGAGATCCTCGAGATCACGCCGGCCGAAGTCCACGACACGATGAGCTTCTACGGGTTCTTCCCGCAGGCGCCGATCGGCGATACCCGGGTCTGGATCTGCCGCTCGATCTCCTGCATGCTCACCGGCGGCGAGGAGGTCCTCGAGCTGGCCTGCAAGAAGTCCGGCATCCACCCGGGCCAGACCACGCCCGACGGCAAGCTGACCATCGAGTTCGCCGAATGCCTGGGGATCTGCGACTTCGCCCCAGCCGCGCTCGCCGACGACGGCCGGATCTTCGGCCCGCTCAACCCGGACAACGTCGACGCCATGCTCAACGAAGTGAAATCCGGCCCGAAGACCGGCGCCTGAGACAAAGACGCGGATCGTCGGATCGTCTCCCTCCGGTCGTCCCGAAAGCCGGGCCGAGGGCGACACCCAGGACCTCACCGAAGCGACAGAGAACCGTCCGAAACGATTGCAGGAGTCGAAGGCCGTGGCCCAATTCGAACCCGTTCTCACCCGCAATTGGGACGTGCCCGACAGCCACACGCTGAAGGTGTACGAGTCGCGCGGCGGCTATAAGGCGTCTCGCAAGGCCCTGACCGAGCTCGACCCGGACAAGGTCGTCCAAGTCGTCAAGGACTCCGAGCTCCGGGGCCGTGGCGGCGCCGGCTTCCCCTGCGGCCTGAAGTGGACCTTCCTTCCGAAAGATCGGAAGGAAACCCTCATGTGCATCAACGGGGACGAGAGCGAGCCGGCGACGTTCAATAACCGGATCCTGATGGAAAAGGATCCGCACCAGTTCATCGAAGGCATCCTGATCTCCTGCTTCGCCACCAAGGCCGCAACTGCCTACCTCTACCTCCGCTTCGAATACATCAACGCCTACCGGATCATGGAGGCGGCGATCGCCGAGGCGAGGGCGGCGGGCCACCTCGGGAAGAACATCTACGGGTCGGGCTTCGACCTCGAGATCTACCTCCACCGGGGTGCCGGGGCGTACATCTGCGGCGAGGAAACCGGGCTGATCGAGTCGCTCGAAGGGAAGCGAGGCTGGCCCAGGATCAAGCCGCCGTTCCCCGCGATCGAAGGGGCCTTCCGCAAGCCGACGGTCGTCAACAACATCGAGACCCTCTGCTGCGTCCCGCACATCATCGAGCGAGGCGCCGACTGGTTCAAGTCGATCGGCACGCCGAAGAGCTACGGGCCGAAGCTGTATTGCGTCTCGGGCCACGTCAACAAACAGGTCTGTGTCGAGCTCCCGCTGGGCGTGACGACCCGCGAGTTGATCGACGTCCACGCCGGCGGGATCTGGAAAGGCCGCAAGGCCAAGGCCGCCGTCCCGGGCGGGATCAGTATGGGCCTGCTGTCGGCCGACGAGCTCGACGTCCCCCTCGACTTCGAAAGCCTCCGCAAGCCGGGCTGTCTCGGGCTCGGGACCGCCGCGGTCACGGTGATGGACGACCAGACGAGCATGGTCGACTATCTCTACAACTGTGCCCGGTTCTTCGCCCACGAGAGCTGCGGCCAGTGCACCCCTTGCCGCGAGGGGACGGCCTGGATGTACAAGACGATCAAGCGGATCAAGGCCGGCGGCGGCCGGATCGAAGACCTCGACATCCTCCTCCAGATGGCCAACAACCTGGGGATCATCCCCGGGACCACGATCTGCGGGCTCGCCGACGGGGCCGCCTGGCCGATCAAGAACGCCCTGGCGAAGTTCCGACCGGAGTTCGAGGACTACATCAAGACGAATCAGTCGGCCTCCTACGAGGTCACCCCGCTCCAGTCGCGGATCGCCGAGGGCGTCACCGCCGTCTCGGGGAACTCGCCCTTGCTGCCGGTCCTGAATGGCCCGGCCGCCGTCCTGCGATCGCCGCACGCGGACTGAACCGAACCGAAGTGTCTCGGACCGACGAATTCACCGAGGTGACGTCACTGTAGGGCGTGGGATTTCACGCCGGACTTTCTCGCCGATTGGCGTGCGCGACACGCCCTACAAACGACTAAGGAAGCCGATGGCGACGATCATCATCAACGGCCTGGAACACGAGATCCCCGAGGGCGAGAAGCTCAACGCGATCCAGATGGCCTCGCGCGCCGGGGTCGACATCCCCTATTACTGCTGGCACCCCGCCCTGTCCGTGGTCGCCAACTGCCGGATGTGCGAGATCGAGGTCGGGAGCAAGGACCCGAAGACGGGCGAGATCAAGATGCTCCCGAAGCTCGTCCCCGGCTGCCAGACCCCGGCCAAGGACGCGACGGTGATCGTCACCGACAGCGCCAAGGTCAAGGAACATCAGCGGATGATCATGGAGTACCTCCTGATCAACCACCCGCTCGACTGCCCCGTCTGCGACCAGGCCGGCGAGTGCGGGCTCCAGGACTATAGCTACGAGTACGGCCAGGCCAACCACCGCTTCGTCGAAGAGCGGACCGTCAACCCACGCAAGGACGTCTCCGACGCGGTCCAGCTCAACCAGGACCGCTGCATCATGTGTACCCGCTGCGTCCGATTCACCCGCGAGATCACCCAGACGGGCGAACTCCAGGTGATGCGACGCGGCAATCATGCCGAGATCGACATCTTCCCCGGCCACCCGGTCGACAACCCCCTGGCCGGTAACGTCGTCGACCTCTGCCCGGTCGGTGCCCTCCTCGACAAGGACTTCCTCCACACCCAGCGGGTCTGGTTCCTCTCCAAGCACGACGGGATCTGCACCCGCTGCTCCACCGGTTGCAACGTCAATTCCGAGGAGAACCGCGGGGCGCTCTGGCGGTTCAAGCCCCGATACAACCCGCACGTCAACGACTACTGGATGTGCGACGAAGGTCGCTACGGGTACAAGTCGGCCAACGATCCGTCGCTCCTGAACGCGATGTACGTCCGCAAGAACGATGACCTCCAGCCGGCCCCGATGGATCAGGCCCTGAAGGCCGCCGCGGTGGGCCTCGAACGGATCGTCAACGCGAACGGCACCGTCGCCGGGCTCCTCTCCCCGTTCCTCACGGTGGAAGAGGCGTATCTGATCGCCTCGTACTTGAAGCACCTGAGCCCGACGAGCGTCCTCGCCCTCGGCCCCGTGCCGACCTCGGGCACCGACCAGACCTTCACGCCCGACCAGCACAAGGGACGCACCGGCGACACGAGCTTCGTCGTCCCCCGGCCGTTCACGATCCACGCCGAGAAGTGCCCGAACCGGAAGGGCGTTGAGGCGATCCTCGAGCACTTCCAGGGCGAAGTCATCTCCTACGACTCGTTCGCGACTCGCGCCGCCGCCGGTGAATTTCGGGGGGTCTTCGTCGCCTCCGACGCCATCGACCCGGCGTTCGGCGAGACCGACGTCCCCAAGCTCCGCAAGTCCGTCGAATTCCTCATCGTCCAGGATACTCACGTCACTCCGCTCGCCCAGGCGGCGGACGTGGTCCTGGCGGGGGCGACCTTCGCCGAGAAGGCGGGCTCCTACGTCAATGCCGACGGTCGGCTCCAGCACGCCGAGGCGGCCCTGCCGCCCCGAGACGGCTCGCTGCCCGACCTCGACCTGTTTGCCATCCTCCTCGGCCGCTCGCGAGGGCCGATCGCGTCCCGAGACGTCCTGGCCGAGCTGGCCGCAGCCATCCCCGCCTTCGCATCCGCGTCGGGCGGGACGCTGCCGGAATTCGGCGTGGCCCTGGAGAGCCCCGAGCCGGTCGGTGCCGGGGTCGGCTTCAGCGACCCCTGGTTGAAGCCGCGAGGCGCGAAAGGCGACCGGCCCGGCGAGAACAGCCCCAAGGGGGGCAAGGACGCCTGAGGACCGACGCCAACGAGTCGTCACCAGCGGTCTCGGAGAAGCGTGGTCGACACACCCTTCTCCGGACCGACTCGGGACCCCCGGCCTCGAATCACTTTGTCACGATCCCGGACGCCCCAGCCGCGGTTCCTTTGGCATCCTGAGGGAAGAGGTCTATGTCAGCGTTAATTGTCCTCGTCGGGATCATGATCAAGATCCTCCTCGTCGTGGGCATCACCCAGGGCGCGGTGGCCTATCTCATCCTCGTCGAGCGGAAGGTGGCCGCCTATTCGCAAGACCGGATCGGGCCGAACCGTTGCGGTCGCGACTTCGGCTTGCCGATGGCGCTGCTGCAACCCCTGGCCGACGGCGCCAAGATGCTCCTCAAAGAGGACATGGTGCCGGGGTACGTGGACAAGCCCCTGTACATCCTCGCCCCCATGATCGCGATCATCGCGGCGACGATCTCCTTCGCGGTCGTCCCGTTCGGCGTCGTCGGCCCGAACGGGCCCGACCTGTACAACGGGCCGATCCAGTTCCAGATCGCCCCCGGGATCGACGTGGGGATTGTTTATATCTTCGCGATCGGCAGCCTGGGTGTCTATTCGATCATCCTCGCGGGATGGTCGTCCAACAGCAAATACGCCTTCATCGGCGGCCTCCGCTCCAGCGCCCAGCTCATCAGCTACGAGATCCCGATGGGGATGTCGATCCTCGGGATCGTCCTGCTGACCAAGTCGCTCGACCTGAACACCATCATCAACTGGCAGGACACCAACCACGTCTGGGGCATCGTCGTCCAGCCCTTGGGATTCCTGCTCTTCTTGATCAGCGCGTTTGCAGAGACGAATCGTCTCCCCTTCGACCTCCCCGAGAGCGAACAGGAGTTGGTCGCGGGGTTCCACACCGAATACTCGGCGATGAAGTTCGGGATGTTCTTCCTCGGAGAATATCTGAATATCATCACAACCAGCTATCTAATCGTCATCCTCTTCCTGGGCGGTTGGGACGTCCCGTTCTTGACCGACCAGCACCAGACCGGCTTGCTCTGGGCGTTCGTGAAGATGGGGGCGATGATGGCCAAGGTCGGCTTCCTGATCTTCTTCATCATGTGGATCCGCTGGACGATCCCCCGGTTCCGCTACGACCAACTGATGGACCTGGCCTGGAAGTCGATGATTCCCCTGTCCATCGTCAACCTGGTCGCGACCGCCGGCATCGTCCAGTTGCTTTGGGGTTGGGGCAAGTAACCACAAACGGGTCGGCGGTCCCGAGGGCTGTACAGCCCGGGATCGTCCGCCATCCATATGAACACTCGTCCTGGCCGAGTGCGAGCCGATTACCGTGAGGGAGAACGCGACGTGCGTCCCGACGACCCGAGCCTGAAGCGACTGACGCCTCCGAAATTGACCCCGTTGGAGAACCTCTACATCCCCGCGATCCTTACGGGTCTCGCGGTGACGGCGAAGCACATGCTCGGGGTCGTCTTCGCGAATAAGGCGATCACCGTCCAGTATCCCGAGGAACAGCACGTCCCGAGCCCCAACTATCGTGGCGTGCACCGGCTCAACAAGGACGAACAAGGCCGGGTCAAGTGCGTGGCTTGCATGCTCTGCGCCACCGCATGCCCCGCCCACTGCATCGACATCGTCGGGGCGACCGCACCCGACACCTGGCCCGACCGTGAGAAATACTGCGAGAGCTTCGTCATCGACGAGCTTCGCTGCATTTACTGCGGGATGTGCGAGGAAGCCTGCCCCGTCGAGGCCATCGAGCTGACCGGGCTGTACGACTTGACCGGCCTCTCCCGCGAGCAGATGATCTTCGACAAGTCGAAGCTGCTTTCCGTCTTCGACGCGACCAAGGACGCCGAGCCGATGCGATTCGGCAAAGGTCCCCAGGGGATCGCCCACGACACCACCCAGACGACGTCCTGACCCTACGCCCGCTTCGAGAAGGACACAGGAAACGTGGAACTTCTGGCATTGAATGATCTGTCGCAGGCCATCGGGGTGGCCCTCGGGGCAACAGGCACTTATCTGTTGCTCCCGTACCGGCATGGCGGCGCGAAGCCGAAGCGGGTGCACATCACCGGCGGGATCCTCACAGCCATCGCTCTCCTCCTGCTGGCCATCCTCTGGAAGTCCCCCGGGCCGCTCCTGAGCAGCGTCTTCTTCTACGCCTTCAGCCTCGCGGCCATCGCCTGCGGGATCCTGACCATCACGTCCAGGAACCCGATCTACAGCGCCCTCTGGTTCGCGTCGGTCGTGCTGTCGACCTCGGGCCTCTTCCTCCTCGCAGGCGCCCAGTTCCTCGCCGCGGGGACGATCATCGTCTACGCCGGTGCGATCATCGTGACCTTCTTGTTCGTCATCATGCTCGCGCAGATGGAAGGGCGGGCGATCTACGACCGGGCCTCACGTTCGCCCTTCCGGGCCACGATGACGAGCTTCCTGCTTTTCTGGGCCGTGCTCTACAGCCTCGTGAGCATCACGCCGGGCGCGAAGGTCTTCAATGCCCCGCCCGGCCTGCTCCCCAACACCGCCGCCATCGCAGGGACTTCCCCGTCGGTGGAGGCGGTCGTGGCCCGGGCCGTGCGGCCGACCGCCAAATTCGTCGACGAAAACGGGGTGACCAAACCTCACGTCGCGAGCCTGGGTGAGACGCTCTTCACCGACCACCTGATCACGGTCGAACTGGCGGGGACGCTGTTGTTCGTCGCCTTGATCGCGGCCATCGCGATCGCGACCCCGAAGGCGCCGATCCGACCGGGCGACCGCTCGCCCGCCTGACGTCACCAACGCGACGGCCTCGAGACTGCAACCTCCCGAAATCGATCGACAGAGTCGGACCGGAACCGATCACGAAACGAGTACCGATATGCCCCCGGAAGACGTCCTCTTCGGCATCCTCAAGAACTATCTTCTCGTCGGCGCCGCGTTGATGAGCCTGGGGATGCTCGGGTTTCTCGCCCGTCGGAATATGATCGTCATGTTCCTCTCGGCCGAGATGATGCTCCAGGGGGTGGCCCTGACCCTCGTCGGCTTCGGCGCCTATCACGGCAACTGGACCGGACAGGTGTTCACTATCGTGATCCTGACCGTCGCCGCGTGCGAAGCGTCGGTCGCGCTGGCCTTGATCCTGATCCTGTTCAACCGGAAGTCGTCGCTGGACGTTACCCTCTGGCAAGAGATCCGGGAGGCGGGGCAGCCCGGCTTCTCCCCCGCCGCGGAGGAAGCCGAGGCCGAGCCGGTGATGGCGACCAACGGGCCCGACACCTACCCGCACCTGATCCCCGCCGGCCACGAGCCGGAACACCCGACCCTGCCGTGGACCGAACGGCGCGACTAACGGCCGAAGGGGCCGTGGGCCACTCCGTCCTGGACCGGGCGAAACCTCAGCGACTAGACACGAAAGAACGTTGGGAGCCGTGACGTGCCGAATTCTTTGGTGAGCAACGCCTGGCTGTTGCCCTTCTGCCCCTTGCTAGGGGCGCTGGTCGCGGCCGCTTTTGGGAACAAGCTCCGAGAGCGGGCCCACCTCCCGGTCGTCATCGGGATTTTCCTCGCGTTCCTGGTCTCGCTCGGGCTCCTGGCCTCGGCGAAGCCCGAGACCACCGTGGTCGTCTACGACTGGTTCGAGGTCAGCCGCCTCCACGTGCCGATCGAGTTCCGGATCGACGGCCTCACGACGATGATGCTGTCGATGGTCACGTTCGTCTCGACCTTCGTCGCCATCTTCGCCTCGGGCTACATGGCCGGCGACCCGGCGTATCCGAGGTTCTTCGCCTGCGTCGGGCTCTTCGTCTTCTCGATGACCGGGCTCGTCCTCTCGAACAATTACATTCTTACCTATGTCTTCTGGGAAGGCGTGGGTACGTGCAGCTACCTCCTGGTGGGCTTCTGGCACGCGAAGCCGTCGGCCGCCGCCGCGGCGAAGAAGGCGTTCCTCGTCAACCGCGTCGGCGACGTCGGGTTCGCCATCGCCCTCTTCTGGCTCTGGGTCGTCTCCAAGGGGAATGACCTGAGCTACGGGAACGTCCTGAGCCGAGAGAACCTCGAGCAGATCCCGGCCGCCGCGCTCGCGGGAATCGCCCTCTTGTTCGTCTGGGCGGCCACCGCCAAGAGTGCCCAGGTCCCGCTCTACGTCTGGCTCCCGGACGCGATGGAAGGCCCGACCCCCGTCTCGGCCCTCATCCACGCCGCGACGATGGTCACCGCCGGCGTCTATCTGCTCGCCCGCTCCGCCCCGATCCTGGTCCATGCACCCGGGGTGCAGTTGCTGATCGCCTCGATCGGCTGCCTCACCGCACTCCTCGCGGGAGCGATCGCGGTCACCCAGACCGACCTCAAGCGGGTGCTCGCCTACTCGACAGTGAGCCAGCTCGGCTACATGTTCATGGGGCTCGGCGCCGGGGTCGGCGAAGTTGCCCAGTTCGCCGTCGTCGCCGCGATGTTCCACCTCTTCACCCACGCCTTCTTCAAGGCCCTCCTCTTCCTCGGGTCGGGGAGCGTCATGCACGCAATGGGCGGGGTGCTCGACATGCGTCGCTTCCGGGGCTTGAAGAAACGCCTCCCCTACACCTACCTGACCTTCACGATCGGTGCCCTCACCCTGTCGGGCCTCCCGCCGTTCGCCGGCTTCTGGAGCAAGGACGAGATCCTCGCCGCCCTCAAAGCTGCGTCACACGCCTCGGGACACGACGGGTGGGGCGGCGGAGCCTACATGGCGATCTACTGGGTCGCCGTCTTCACCGCCTTCCTGACCGCCTTCTACACCGGACGGGCCTACTTCCTCACCTTCTGGGGTCCCGAAAAGCTCCCCAGCCCTGACGACCCCGAAGCCGTCGTCGAGGCCGACGCGGGTCACGGTGCGGCCCACGACGACCATGGCCACGGCCACGACGCCCACGGCGATAGCCACGGCCACGGACACGACTCCCACTTCGGGCACGAGTCGCCGCCGATCATGACCATCCCCTTGATGGTCCTCGCCGTCTGTGCCACGTTCGTCGGACTCGCCTTCGGGCCGACCGGCTGGTTCGAGGGCCATATCGAGCACACGCTCGGCTTCGAGGAACTCCCGACCTTCGCCCACCCGCACTCGTTCGATTACGCGACCGCCATCGTCGGCACGCTCGTCGGGGTGATCGGCATGGGCTTGAGCTTCGTGCTCTACGCGAAGCCAAGCCCGATCCCGGGCGACCTGGCCGCCAAGCTGAAGCCGCTGTATCTCGCCTCTTACCACAAGTTCGGGGTCGACGAGTTTTACGTCGCGTTCGTCGTCAAGCCGTTCCTTGTGCTCGCGAAGGTCTTCGCGTTCCTCGACCAGTATCTCGTCCACGGCGGACTCGTCCGAGGCACTGCGGGGATCCCACGGCTGATCGGGCGACGTGCGCTGGCCCCCCTGCAAAACGGCCTGGTCCAGTTCTATGCGGCCGCGACCGCTCTCGGCATTGCAGGGCTGCTCTGGTTCCTGCTGCTCTTCACCTGATCCATCGATCCTATGTCGGCCGGCGACGCGGCCCTCGCCGCGTCGGCCGATCGAATGGCCCGCCGGGCGGGCCGTTCGGAACTTGACCTCGCACGAGAGACCACGGATTCGTCGGGCGACGAGGACCTAAAGAGATGGCGACCCTGTTGGTGATCACGGCCTTCCTCCCGCTCGTCGGGAGCGTGGCCCTCTTCGTTTCGCCTCGGCTCGAGGTCAAGACGGCGCGGGTGCTCGCGCTCGCGACGGTCCTGGCCACGCTCGCCTTGAGCCTGATCCTGGCCTTCGCGTTCAAGCCTGGCGTGGTCGAACCCCAGTTCGCCTTCTCCGAAGGGGGCAAGCTCGGCCTTTCCTGGCTCGGTACGCCCGACATTCGGTTCGCCCTCGGCCTCGACGGCCTGAGCTTCTGGCTCTACATCTTGACCTCGGTGCTGATGATCCCAGCCGTCTTCGCGTCCTGGGAGTCGATCACCGAACGGGCCCCGCTCCACTACGCCTTCCTCCTGATGCTCCATTCGGGCTTGCTCGGGCTGTTCGCCAGCCTCGACGTCGTCCTCTTTTACATCTTCTTCGAGTTCTCGCTGATCCCGCTCTTCTTCCTGATCGGGCTCTGGGGAGGCTCGGAGCGCCGGCAGGCGTCCGTGACGTTCTTCCTCTACACGCTGGCGGGAAGCCTCTTGACGCTCCTGGGCGTAATTGCCCTGGTGATCGTCCACCAGCAACACTCGCCGAATCATACGCTGACCTTCTCACTCCCCGAGCTGACTCAAGGGCTGGCGAACCTCCCCTGGAACGACTGGAAGAAGACCACGCCCTGGTCGGCCAGCCCGCAGGTCCTGATCTTCCTGCTCCTGTTCGCGGGCTTCGCGATCAAGGTGCCGATGTTCCCGTTCCACACCTGGCTCCCCCTGGCGCACGTCGAGGCCCCGGCGGCGGGCTCGATCCTCCTCGCCGGCGTGCTCCTGAAGGTGGGGACCTACGGGCTCCTCCGATTCAACTTCGCGATGACGCCGATCGGAGCCCAGGTCCTGTTCCCGCTCCTGGCCACGCTCGCCGTGATCGGCATCGTCTACGGAGCACTCGTCGCACTCGCCCAGACGGACATCAAGCGGCTGGTGGCGTATAGCTCCGTCAGCCACATGGGCTTCATCGTCCTCGGCCTGTTCTCGCTGAACGCGACCGGGATGGACGGTGCCGTCATCCAGATGGTCAACCACGGGATCACGACGGGGGCACTTTTCGCCTGCGTCGGCGTGATCTACGAGCGATATCACACGCGGGAGATGGCCGAGTTGGGCGGGCTCTGGGAGCGGCTCCCGCTCTTGGCCTTCTTCCTGATCATGGCATCCCTGGGCTCGGCGGCGGTCCCGGGTCTCAATGGATTCGTCGGCGAGTTCCCGATCCTGCTCGGCATGTACTCGAAGAGCCCGAGGGCCGCAATCATCTCCGCGACCGGAATGGTCCTGGGGGCCTGGTACCTGTTCTGGATGCTCCAGCGAGTCGTCTTCGGGCCGCTCCACGAGCCCCACGGTCATGATCACGGTCACGGCTCGGACCACGGTCCCGCGGCGCCCGCCGAGGTCGTCCGCCCGATCGGCTGGCACGAAATCGCCGGCCTGACGCCCCTCATGGTCCTGATCGTCGGGATCGGCATCTACCCGCGGCCCTTCCTCGAGCGGATCCGTCCCGCGATCGCCCCGATCGCCGCCCAGTTCCCAACCCAAGAGGCCCAGAAGACCGAGTCGGTGGCGAAGGCCAAGACTCCGAAGGTTGCGCTCGAATCGGGCCCGACCCCGGCTTCTGTCACGTTCACCCAAGTTCCCACGAAGGGCCGCCGTTAATGCCTCCTCCCATCGCGTTGGACGTCGCCAAGCAAACGCTCCTGGTCTTGCTGCCGGAGTTCGTGATCCTGTTCGTGGCGGTCGCCATGATGACGGCCGGTGCCTTCGTCCGGCTCCCGCGACGCGTGTGGTCGGGGGCGTCGGCGGCCGCCACCGTCGTGGCCCTCTTGGTCTTGATCAGCCTGAAGGGCCAGGCGACCGGCTTGTACTCGGCGGTGGCTCTGAACGATGCCCTGTCGTTCGACTCGAGGCTCTTCCTGCTGCTCACGGGTCTCATCGTCCTCGCCCTGGCCCATGACCAGGTCGACGACGCGAGGGCGCCCGAGTTCTTCGGTTCGATCCTGATGATCAACGCCGGCGCGATGCTCGTCGCCGCCGCGAACGAACTGGTCTTCCTGTTCGTCGGCCTCGAGCTGGTGAGCATCCCGACCTACCTTCTCCTGTACCTCTCGAGGCGGAACGCGGAGACCCAGGAAGCGGCGACCAAGTATTTCTTCCTGAGCATCTTCTCCTCAGGGCTCTTGCTCTACGGTTTCGCCTTCCTCTACGGGCTGACCGGTGTCACGAACCTCAAGGCGCTCGCGTTCCTGGTGCAGCATGCCCCGAACGTCCCGCAGCCGCAGTTGGCCCTCATCGCGGTCGTCTTCATCATGGCCGGCCTCGGGTTCCGAGTCGCGGCGGTGCCGTTCCACTTCTACGCCCCGGACGTGTATCAAGGGTCACCGACGATCGTCTCGGCGCTCCTCGCCTGGATCCCCAAGGCGATCGGCTTCCTCGCGATCATCCGGACCCTGACCTCGGTCATCTCCGCGGACGGGATCTCCGGCGAGCTCTTGCACCGGGTCGTCATCCTCTCCTGGATCATTGCGGCCATCACGATGACCCTGGGCAATACCGTGGCCCTGGTCCAGAACGACCTGAAGCGACTCCTCGCATACTCGTCGATCGCCCACGCTGGCTACCTCATGATCGGCGTGGCCGCCGCTTTCTACAACACGCCGACCTCGTTGAATTCGCCGGGCGCGTCTCCTCCCTCGTTCCTCGGGGCTCAGGGGATCCTGCTCTATCTCGTCGCCTACGCCCTGATGACGCTCGGGGCCTTCGGGATCATCATCGCCTTGAGCACGCCCAAGCGAGAGATCGAGACCATCGATGACCTCGCGGGTCTCGGTTCGACCCACCCGCTCCTCGCCCTCGCGATGGCGGTTTGCCTCTTCAGCCTCGCCGGCATCCCGCCGATGGCCGGGTTCTATGGCAAGTTCGCGATCTTCATGTCCGCGTTCAACGCCACGGCCAACGAAGATGCAACCCTCTTCCAGTGGCTCGGCGTCGTCGGCGTGCTGAATGCCGCGGCTGGAGCGTTCTACTACCTGAGGATCGTGGTCCTCATGTATCTCGGGCCGACCCCCGCCACTCCGATCGCCTGCAAGGTAAGCTGGCCGACCGCCGCCGCCGTCGGCGTCTGTGCGGCCTTCTCGCTTATCCTCGGGATCTACCCGGCCCCGATTTCGCAGGCCTCGCGAACGGCGGCCGAAGCGGCGTTGTCCCTCCCCGACCCTTCCCCACAGCCGGTCGCCGCGGTCAATCTCAAGTAAGAAACGCACACGTCCCGGTCGAGAATCCTCTCGCCCGGGACGTTCCTTGCGCATCGCGGTCGTGCAACCTCGACTCTCCCTTCCACTAGCCTGGCCTGGCCTTCCTCTCTTCGTGTCATCTCGCACACGGGCTCATCCTTCGACTTGAGGCGACGAACGCGTGGCTTGAACGCGGCTCGGCGTGTCTTTGGCCCGCATTTGGAGGCGAAAGCGAGACAGGCTCCGCAGCGCGGTGGCCTGCCTCCAATTTCGCCGCAAAGGTCGATGGGGCTCCGGACGTTGGAACCGGTCACCCCACCTCGGTGTCGATCCGAGTGGGGTCCATTCTGACCCGCTGGGATCCAGTCCCAATTTCCTCCGACAAATACAGCACGTACGACAACCGCCGACCTCCGTCCGTCCCGGTTTCGATGTCGCCCCATCCAATTCGCTAATCTTCGGCGAGGCTGCGGCCTCGAGAACCTTTCGCATCTGAGAGATCCTCCCTCAAGTTGTGGCTCCTGATGTCCTGACGACGCCCGGGCGCTTTGTCCGTGCATAACGATCACGTCTTGCGTGAATGACCCGTGGATGCGTCGCGCCATGTTCTGTTGGCAAACCGCAGAGCCGTGGGCTGGCGCACGGTCGAGTCCCTCATGTCGCCCCATTCAGTTCGGCGGATACCGAGCACTCATTTCCTTCGCTTCGGTCGGGGTTGAATCCACCGTCTTCGAGGTTTGTATTCGCGCCGGCGCTCATGATTGCGTCGGAAACCGTCCGCGTGGGATCGGATCGTTCTCGGGGTGTGCATAACCTTGGATAGCACCAACAGCACGCACCCATGAGTCGATCATTGGAGTCGAGGACGCATTATTCCGAGCCGATGGGACAGGACAGTCGCGGAAGACGCTCCTTAGGAGGGGAGCTCTGTGATGGATCCTTTGGTTGGTCGGTCTGCGGAGTTTGATGACCCGATTCCCGACCCTCGTGGGAGTTCCTTTTTCCCACCATCCGCAAAAAAAAACGAGCGTCTTAGGATTTTTCTTTGGACACTCTCTGAAACCATTAGGTGATCCAGGCCTATTTATTTCGTCGACGACGATTTTGGGCTCTCCCACGAAAGTTGCTGTCGATTTGACCGATGAAAAAATTCGTCGAAACCTCATGGTGACCCCACCGAAAGTTCATCTCCAAGCCTCGTCATCGAGCCGTCTCGAGCATCCCGTCGGGACGATCCGCCCCTCAATGGGTTGCCCTAACACTTTAAAAAGCAACGAGATCCGTCGACTCGTCCGGCGTCTCTTTGGTGTGTTCCTCGGTCCGCGTGAGTTCCCTCGAGGACGATTCCACCCGTCGGCTCCGACCCTCGACATCACTGTTTTCTGAACACTTAATCACACATAGATTTCGAAATATTTCGTGAATTTTCTCTTCGACATACGGTTAACTTCCTAGGTTTATGCGCGTTGTTTTTCGACATGCGTATCGATGATCTGCGATCAGAGATGGCGTTCCACGCCCAAATTCTCCTTGACCCTGTCGTCGACGGAGTCATAAAATCCACATCGTTCAAGTCACGCTGTTCGGGGGCTGATTCACTCTCACTCCTCCCCTGGACGCCAGCCGATCCTGACTGATTGGTTCTACGCATCTTTCATCACGTTTCTCGTCCTGGGCCGCCCATGTCTGGTCGGCCGCCGTGTCGTCTCGTCCGAATTCGTTCGTGAATCGAGTCGTCTCCAATCCGCGACTCGGTCCTGCGTTAACCGCTCGAAGGGTTAATGAGGATGGTGTTGCGCCGTTCGTTCTCGTCCGTCCGCCTCATCTCGCGTCCGATGTCCATTCGATCCGTCATTTTCTGAAAGGGTCATGCATGCTCACGTCGTGTCAGGTGAAGGCCAAGCGAGCGTTCACGCTCATCGAACTGCTGGTTGTGATTGCCATCATCGCGGTCTTGATCGCCCTGCTGCTGCCGGCCGTCCAGAGCGCCCGCGAGGCCGCCCGCCGCATCCAGTGCACGAACAACATGAAGCAGATCGGCCTGGCACTGGCCAACTACGCCGACCTGTACCAGACCTATCCCCCGGGCGGCATCACCCAGGCGGGGAACCCGTGGGCCAAGGGTGCCAACTCGCTCAACTGGCGAGCCATGGTCCTGCCGCTCATGGAAGGGACGAACATCTACAACTCCTTGAACTTCGTCCTGAACGCGAACGACGGTGGTGCCTCGTCGGCCTCGTTCTTCACGGCCTACTCGGTCACGATGACCTCGTGGATCTGCCCCTCCGACGGCGAGAACGGCAACGGCAAGCTCCCCAACGGCCAGCTCGCCGCTTCGAACCCGAAGGGCCAGTTCTGCAACCAGGTCACCGACCCGAACACGGGTGTTGCCACCGCCATGGTCCCGGTCTCGAACTACGCCGGTAGCTTCGGCGACAACTACTGCGGCGGCGTCCTCTGCGGCAACCTGCCCTGGGAAACCGCTTGGAACGGCTCGCCGGCTCCGGGTGCCCCGCGCATCGGTTGGAATGGCTACTGGGGCACGAACTTCGGCCTCCCCGACGGGTTCACCGCCGGTGCCGGCACGATGCGTGGCTTCTTCGACTACCGCCTCACCCAGCCCCCGGCGTCGCAGGCCAGCGTGACCGACGGCACCAGCAACAGCATCGTCGTCGGCGAAATGATGCCGAGCCGAGCGGGTGACAGCAACTTCTGGTTCCAGAACGGTGGCCTCGCCGGCATGACCGTGCCACTCGGCTGGAACTCGAACACCGTCGACGCGGCCTCTGCTTCATGCAACCAGGCCTGGCAGGCCTCGTCCGCCCCGCTCGGCTGCCGCTTCGGTGCAGCCGCCAAGGGCTTCGTCAGCCTCCACCCGGGTGGGGCTAACTTCCTGTTCGCCGACGGCTCGGTCCACTTCCTCAAGACCAGCATCAGCATGGCGACCTACTGTGCCCTCGGCAGCCGGAACGGCGGCGAGGTCATCAGCGCCGACGCCTATTGATCGCGATCTCACCCACACGCGATCGGGGCCCCGGCCCCGGTCGCGGCCCGATGAATCCTGTTCCCCTCGGGCTTATGCCGCCCGGGGGGCTCCTCATTACGGACAGGGCCTCCGAAGGCCGACCACACCAAGGAAATCATCCGTCCATGTTTAAGACTCGCCTGCACGGGCCGTCCGGACTCCGGTCGGCCGCGGTTGTTTTTTCGTGGTCCCTGATCACCTGTCTGGGTTGCGGTGACGACTCCGGGCTCCCCCCCAGAATCCCGGTCTCGGGCAACATCACTTATAAGGGGACCCCCGTCGAAAACGGGATGATCAACTTCGCTCCGGTCGATCCCGAAGGCCGAGCGGCCTCCGGTCAGATCGAGAACGGTCGATATGCACTGACCACCATCAAAAATGGTGACGGCGCCTTGCCGGGCAAGTACAAGGTGACCGTGACGTCCAAGTCCATCGACACGACCGAGCTGAAAGCGATTGCGAAGGGGGGCCAGTTCCATCATGATAAGGCCTTCGCGAAATCCGTGAAGAACGCCAAGAATCTGGTTCCGTCGAAGTACTCTCTCGCCGATACCTCGGGTCTCGAATTCGAGGTCTCTCCGAGCACAAATAATTTCGACAAGGACCTCACGGACTAAGGTCGACGGCCGTCCTCTGCCCGAGGCTGGCCAGTCGGCCGGTGCCGGGCGGTCGGACGGCGGATCCTGACTCTTGGCTGACCCGTCCTTGGAGCTTCCGATCGATGTCCCGATTCGGTGCCCTCTTCACTCTCCTCCCCCTCCTTGCCACGGTCGGATGCACTTATGAGCCGGACGGCACGAAGGTCTTCGTGCCCGTGACCGGGAAAGTGACCTACCACAACTCCCCGGTGGAACTAGGAACGATCAGCTTCCTCCCCTTCGATCCGAAGGGAACCCCCGCCACCGGTCAGATCGCCGGCGGGGTCATTCAGAATGTCACCAGCGTGACCCAAAGCGACGGGATCAAGGTGGGACGCTACCGCGTGGCGATCTCCGCCTACAACAAGGAGTACCTGGAGGGGCAGTCCGAACGGGGACCCGAAGGACCCGATCCCGCCATCGTGACCAAGGCGGCGAACAAGGCGAAGATCGTCATCCCCGTCCGCTACAGCAACGCCCGGGACTCGGGACTCGTCGCCGTGATCAAGCCCGAGGGGACTGACCTCAATTACGTCCTAGAGGACTGACTCGCGGGGTCACGACGTTGAGATCGTCGTGACATCCCCACGGCTTTCCATTCGGGTCGGTTGTCTCGTAGGGTTGTCGCATCATTACCCCCGAGATCAACCGACCGACTCCGCTACTTCGATCCCGGGTCTCGGATCAGCCGCGCGATGAACATCGCGTCGGTGTCGGAATCCTGCGGCCAAATCAGGACTTTGCCGTCAGTCGATCCTTCCAAGAGTGGGTGTGGGAAGGGATCGAGGTGGAAGTCCGGGTGTGACTCCAGGAACGCACCGACGACCCCGGTGGTCTCGGTCGGGGTCAGGGTGCAGACCGAGTAGACGAGGTTTCCGCCGGGCTTGACGCCCGCGGATGCGGCGTGGAGCAGCTGGGCCTGGATCTCGGCGAGCCGCCGAATCGCCTCGGGCTCGGTCGTCCAGCGTGCGTCGGGATTACGCCGCCAGGTCCCGATCGCGGAGCAGGGGGCGTCGACGAGCACCCCGTCGAAGCTCTTGGGCTTGCCCGCGACGTGACGCCCGTCCCATTCCTTCGTGGTGATGTTCCGGAAGGGACTGCGACGGGCCCGTCGGACGGCTTCCTTGAGCCGGTAGGGATTGGAGTCGGTGGCGACAACCAGTCCCTTGCCGCGCATCAGCGAGGCGAGGTGGAGCGACTTCCCTCCGGCCCCCGCACAGGCATCCCACCAACGCTCGCCCGGATCCGGGTCGCAGGCCAGGCCGACGGCCTGGGAGGCGAGATCCTGAATCTCGAGCTCGCCCCGAGTGAAGGGTCCGAGATGATGGACGTCCGCCTCGGCGTCGATCTTGGCGGCGGTCGTGAGGCGGCGGTGGATCCAGGGGCGTTGCCCCCCTTCGGCCAGCTCGGCCCAGGTCTTCTTCTCGTCGGCCCCTTGGGCGCGGAGCCAAAGCGAAGGACGTGTCTGGAGACTGCGAATGAGCTCGAGGTATTTCGTCTTCGGCGAGGCCCCCCCGGGGGGAAGCGGCAGATGTTCGCGGAGCCAACCGGGGAAGAGCCGCCAGGGATCCGCCGTCACGGGACGGCCATCCATCCAGCGTTTCAAGCCTTCGGCGCGGGCCGTCCAGTTCGGGGCGTCGCCCAGGGCGTTGAGCCGCGCGGGGTCGTGACCGGTGGCCCGGGCCCAGGCCCGGCAGACGGGGTGGACCGTCGGGGCGTCGAGCAGCCAGGAGAGCAGGAGCCGATCCTCCGCCCGAGACAGGCGGAGCGGGTCGACCCACCCTCGCCAACGGAACAGGGCGAAGACGCAGTCGCTGATGAATCGATGATCGGGGGTCGCGAGGTCTCGCCTGGTCCGCAGCACGGTGGCAATCGCGCGGTCGGCTCGCTTCCCCTCCTCGAGCACGGTCCGCTCGACCCGAAGGGCGATCGACACGGCCGTTTCCGCCAGGACGTCGACCGAGGCGACGTGCGTTGCGTCGCGCACGCGGCCTCGATCCTTCGCGGGGGGAACACTCTGTGCCCGCCCGCGAGCCGCCTTTGGCTTCGGGGCTTCCGGCAATCGGACAAGATCGGGCTCGGGTGCGCCCCTCAACCGCCCTCCCGCCGACGGCGGGCGGGTCTTCTTCGGGCCGGGCTTGGATCGGGGAGCGGGTCGGGTCGGACGTCGGGTCATCGGAGGATCATCGATCGTGAAGAGAGGTCGGGGCGGGGAATGTCGGGAGTCACGACGAAGGTTTTAGGGAACCTGAAGACAAATCCCACTCTCGTCGTTCCCATCCGTCGGTTATAGCACGAGCGTCGGTATGCCGCCTTGCGAAACAGGCAACAATCGCCGTCGGTGAGACTGGGAAGGGAGACGTCCCGCGGTTCGCGGCAACTCGATCTCGTGGACATATCACCCCAGACCCAACGCACTATTATCTTGTATTTATACGTAATCACAAGTAACCACCACAGGGTCGACTAGATTGGGACTTAGATGCGAGGCTGATTGCGAACCTCGTGAACGAAGGTTTCGACAAACGGTTCGGCAACGTCTCGCGCAACCCTGGTGGCGTAATTTGCGCTGTTCTCGAACTTGCTCTTGTCGGCCAAACTCAGCACCGGAAGAGGCCTCTCATGCCACGAATCCAGAATCGTCGCATCGAGTGGATTCTCATTTTCGTGGTTTCGGTTATCTGTAAAGAGAACCCAGCCATGTCGCTGACAGTAGTGCCAGAGCGTCCGGTCATCCATACCCGCGTCGAGACCAAGGTCGGGAAAGTTCGCGAGAGAGATCCCCAGTTCCGTCAAGAATTCCAATAGGCCTTGCTTTTCCACAAGCCGTTTCAGATACGTCAAATGTCCCTGGACGTTGACATCGGCCAGCAAGCCTTGCATCCCGTGCCCCTTCACTCAATCCGTTTCTCTTTCCGCCAACCATTCGCGGAAGGTCGGGTACTGGTGGGGACTCGCCCGTCCCTCCATGTCATCGGACGCCGCGGCGTCCCGCTCGTTCAGCCATTCCTTGAACATCTTGAACGTGGACTTCGTCCGCTCGAACTGCTGTTTCACCTCCGGCGGATTACCTGCCGCAATTCTTTCTTCGATCCTGAGATGCTCCGCCAGGACGGTGTCAGGATTACTCAACACATAGGCACGTGCGGCGGCCACTTGTTCGGGCGTCAACTCATAGACGCGGCAGATTTCCATCTCCGTCGCGTTTGGATCCGGGAACGACTGAAGCAGGTTGTAGACCGTGATTCGAGTTCCTGCAATTTCGGGTCCCCGACCACGATCTTGGATAAGAGTTGCCGTCATGATACCCCCCATAGAACAGGGCCGACTCTATTCTTCTCCGATCACGCCTGGCAAGGCCGAGCCATCTTCGCCGGCTTACAGTCGAGGCCCGCCAGCTACAACGGAGGTTTTCTTGCGTTCCTCGTGAAGGATAAGGATGACGACCAAATGGGATCTAGCCTCATCCAGAGGCGACCCTACCGCCCAGTCCTCTTCCCCTGTCGCCTTTGGGCGGACTTCCGGCCGGGACGATAACCACCGTTGGAGGGGCTGGGCGTTCGATCACCCTCAATCTGGTGAACATACTTCCCGTCTCCCAGCGACTGATTCGCTTTTTCGATCCGGGCGCGGAGAGCTTCCTTCGGAGGGTTCGCCGCAATCAGGCAATCGCACCCGGAGCCGATCAGATCCTGACGACCGGCCTTCAGGAGGGCCTCGCGAACCATAAAATAGTTCTCGGGCTTGAAGAACTGCATCAACGCCCGCTGCATCTTCCTGTCGCGTAGCCCCTTGGCGACGTAGACCTCAGCCCCCGTAAAGGGATCGATCCCGGCGTAATACATGCACGTGGCGATGTCGAAAGGTGCGGGGATGAAGTCCTGGACCTGGTCGGGCCGGTAGCCGTTGCGCTTCAGGAAGAGGGCGAGATTGATCATCGCGTCGAGGTCGCTGCCGGGGTGCGACGCGATGAAGTAGGGGACGGTGTACTGGGCCTTGCCCGCGCGATTGCTCGCCTCGCGGAATGACCGATCGAACGACTGGTAGTCGTTGATCTCGGGCTTCTTCATGCGTTGGAGCACTTCGGGGTCGGTGTGCTCCGGGGCGACCTTAAGGTGGCCTCCGACGTGGTGCGCGGCGAGTTCCTCGAGGTATTCCGGGGAGAGTTGCGCGAGGTCCATCCGGACGCCCGAGGCGACATGGACTTTGCGGATGCCCTCGACGGCCCGGCTCTCTCGCATCAAATCGATGAGCGGCCCGTGATCGGTCCCCAGCAGCTTGCAGACCTTGGGATGGACGCACGAGAGACGTTTGCACTTGACCTCGACGTCGGGCCTGGTGCAGCGCATCTGGTACATGTTGGCGGTCGGGCCGCCGATGTCGGAGACGATCCCGGAAAAACCCTTGTCCTTCCCGAGACGACGGAGCTCGCCGAGGACCGACTCCTTGGACCTCGACTGGATGATCCGCCCTTGGTGGGCCGTGATCGAGCAGAAGGTACAGCCACCGAAGCAGCCTCGCATGATCGTGACCGAGTCCTTGACCGCCTCGAAGGCCGGGATCGCCTCCGACTTGTACATCGGGTGAGGCCGTCGAGTGAACGGGAGTCCGTAGACCCGGTCCATGTCGTCCTGGCTGATCGGCAGACACGGCGGGTTGACGACGACGGCCTGGCGGTCGTGGAACTGGACGAGGCGCTTCGCGTTGAGCGGGTTCGTCTCCTGGTGGATCAGGCGCGTCGCCCTGGCAAACTTCGTCTTGTCGGACTTCACGTCCTCAAACGACGGGAGGACGAGCGCATCGGTCGGGGGAGTGTCCTTGGCGCCGAGCGCATAGGCGACGCCTCGCATGTCCCGCAGGTCACGGACGGTCTCGCCGGCAGCGAGTCGTCGCGCGATCTCGACGATCGATTGCTCGCCCATCCCGAACGCGACGAGGTCGGCCTTCGAGTCGAGCAGGATCGAGCGCTTGACGGTGTCGCTCCAGTAGTCGTAGTGGGCGAGCCGGCGGAGGGACGCTTCCACCCCTCCCGCGATCACCGGCACCCCCGGGAAGGCCTCCCGGGCCCGCTGGCAATAGGGCATCGTCGCGCGGTCGGGCCGCAAGCCGATGCGGCCCGCAGGGCTGTAGGCGTCGTCGTTGCGGACCTTTTTATTGGCGGTGTAGTGGTTGATCATGCTGTCCATGTTCCCGGCGCTGATGCCGAAGAACAGGCGAGGCCGGCCGAACTGCCGCCAGGGGTCGGCGCTCCGCCAATCCGGCTGGCTCAGGATCGCCACCCGGAACCCGGCCGCCTCGAGGACCCGGCCGAGGATCCCCATCGCGAACGCGGGGTGATCGACGTAAGCATCCCCCGAGACGAGGACCACATCGACGTAGTCCCACCCCCGACGTTCCATCTCCGCGCAGGACGCCGGCAAGTGCGGCAGCATCAGCGGCACCAACGGCAGGATCGGCAACTGCGTCGGCGCGACGTTGGCCTCGGCCTTGCGCGAAGAGCAGGGGGGTGGGCTTGTCGTTTCGATGCTCATGACGTCGCCGATGGCCTTCCGCGGATGGCAGATCAATCCTCAAACTGCTATTATGGACAGATCCCACGGACGGCTACAAGGGAGGTTCGTACTGATGGCTACCGCGTCCCCGACCCGCCACTTGCCTGAAGACCTCTTGTCGACCGCCGATCGTCCCATGCCCGAGCTTATCGAAGGGCAATTCGTGGAGCGCGAAGCGATGGGACAAAAATCCGACGCGGTCGCCGCGAGAATTCTTATTCTCGTCGGTTATTTCGTGATGGAGCAAGGACTCGGACTGGTCAACGGGGCCCAGGGTAGTTACCAGATCTTCCAGGATGACCCAGACAAGGTCCGGATTCCCGACGTCTCGTTCACGAGCCGAGCACGACTCCCTAAGGGCGGCGAAGCCGACGGGCATGGCCGGGTCGCCCCCGACCTCGCGATCGACGTGATCTCGCCGAACGATAAAGTGGTTGATGTGAGCATCAAAGTCAACGATTTCTTGAACGCGGGCGTCCGACTCGTCTGGGTCGTCAATCCTTATTCGCTCGAGGTTCAAACGCACCACGCGGAGCGAAAAAGCCGGATCCTGCGCAAAGGGGAAATCCTGGAAGGTGAAGACGTCCTCCCCGGCTTCCGATGCCCGATCGATCAACTTTTTGACGTCTGACCGGAGGCATGCGGGACGGTCATCGGTTCGAAAAGACACGCCGCGCCACACCGGGTGCAACAGCCAGGACGGCCATCTGGGGGGCGAGCCGGGGGTCGGACGCGATCGTGGCCAAGATCGCGGGGCGAAGCGTGACGGCACGAAAGAGACACGTCCTGGCCAACGCGGGGTCACCGTTCTTAAGGGCGTCGTAGGATCGATTCAGGAACGCGCGGGCCAACCTCCGATCGGCGGCCTTCCTGAGAAAGTCGCCGTCAGCCCAGGACGCACCCTCTCGGGCGAAAAGTTCATTCACGAGACGGATCGTCTCGTCGAGGTCTTTCGTCCCCGTCTTGAAGCGATGGGTTTCGCTCGAGGAATGCCAGCGAAACGCGACGGTCGAGGCGGACCGCCAGACGATGGGCCACTCCCTCGCGACGCGGAGCCAGAATTCCCAATCGACGACGTACCGATAGGACGGGTCGAATCCGCCGAGCCGTCGATGGGCTTCCTCGGCGATCGTGACGCCCGAGCATCGGAGTGGGTTCGAGCCCGCCAGGAGGGGTAACGCGTCTCCCGCGGGAAACGTACGGTCCGGCCCAAGCCCGCCGCGTTCGATGAGCGAGTCAGGGACCGCCTCTCCGTTCTCGTCGACGATCCGGGCCGAACTCGCGATCAAGCCTGCCTCCGGAACGGCCTTGATCGCATCGAGGTGCGAGGCCAGGTGGCCGGGATCCATCAGGTCATCCTGATGGAAGATCGCGACGAATGGGGTCCGGCTCATCGCGACGCAACGGTTCCAGTTGCCCGCGAGCCCGAGTCGTTCGGGATTCACCACGACGCGGGCCCGGTCCCCGAGCTGCTCCGTCGCGAGCGCGACCGTGTCGTCGTCGGAACGGTCGTCGCAGAGGAGGAGATCGAAGGTCACCCCCTGCTGCGCCTCGATCCCTCGCAAGGCCTCGGCAAGGTGACGTGCGCCGTTGTAGGTCGGGATGGCGACCGTTAGCTTGGGGCGTTCCACGGCGCGCTCGGATTCTCTTCGTTGGGAACCTGATCCGATCGACTCGAGTTTCAACGGGAGTCGGGGGACGCGAGCCGCTTGAGGGCGTCCCACGTGTAGAGGCCCGAGGAATGGCCGTCGTTCCAGCTCAAGCGAACCGCGTAGTTGCCGATGAGCTCCATACCATCGAGGTTCAGGTCCTCGCGGATCGTCGCCGGGTCGAGGATCCGTTCGCCGGTCCACTCGTTCTGGCAGACGGCGCAGGGGCATTCGCCCCGCAGTCGCCGATACGGGAGGCGATCGACGGTGCCGCTCTCCCAGGCGAGCTCGAGGGTCTGGTCGTTCTGATGGGCGCGAATATTGGTGGGCGTGTCGCTCATCGCGGGGCTCGGCTCGGGAGTTCGGTCGGATCCGGTCGTCCGAGCCTAACACACGCAAGGCCGACAGGGGAACGGGGGTGGAGTATGGGTCGATTCTACGTGAGGGCACCGAGCGTCAACGCCGTGCGAAAGGCCCTCGGCCGGGCGCCGGGCGGCGTGCGGGTCGTGGGGAGGTATGACCGCGAGAAGATCGAATGCTCTCACACGATGGATTCGCATAGCTACGAGCGTCACTGGCCGGTCATCATGAGCCGGCTATCGAAGGCGGGGCTCAAGGCGATTGATCCGGGAGGGACGAGCCAGGGAGAACTCAAGGGAGGGGACTGAGGCGAGGAGGGCCCTCCAGGGACCGGTGAGGTCGACTTCGAACGAAGAGCGGGCGGCCCTTTCGGGCCGCCCGCTGGCGATTCATGGGTTGTTACTGACCTCCGACGCTCAGATGAAGCGATGGAGCAGGTGGGAGTTCATCGACGGGTGGGCCTGGGCATGCACCATCGTGGTGTGCATCTTGAACCGGGGCACCCTGACATGGGCCTTGGGACGAGCCACTCGCCGCACCGGGGCCTTGCGGATCACCTTGTGGACCGGGGCGTGCATCAGAGGACGATGACGCAGGCCACGGAAGGCACCGAAGAAGATCGGGGCCGAGACCGGGGCCGGGGCGGCCGGCGGGGTGTTCTGCGTGACCGTGATGGTCGAGGACGGAGTCGGCGTCGGGGTCGGGCTCGGGGTGGGCGTCGGGGTCGGAGTCGGCGTGGGCGTCGGGGTGACGCTCAGCCGGATCGTGTCGGAGTACCCACTCACCTGAGAATTCGTCTGGCTCAGGACCGAGCCGCCGGCGATCGACATGTTCACGACGCCGGACGTCTTGAAGCCTCCCGCGAGGTTGAATCGGACCGTGTGGTTATCGATCCACGTCAGGCTCGTGGCGTGGGCCGGGGAGGCCGAGTTCAGGCCGGTGCCCGAGAGCACCAGGTCGGCCGCGGTGACCGAGTTCCGGTTCACGTTGCCCGAGAAGTCGACGGTGATCGACGTCGGGGCCGTGGTCAGCGTGGCGCCCGCGGCCTGGGCCGCCCCGCCCACGGCGAGGGAGGTGGTGACCACCCGGAAGGAGCCACCGGCGGCGATGCCCGCGGCACCCTTGTACTCGAAGGCTCCGACGTCCGCCGGACCGGTGCCGGGGAAGCCTCGGCCCGGGATCGTGACGCGAGTCCTCGAGAGGAAGTCGGTCGCCGGGGCGGCCGAGTTGTTGCCCGAATCGATCGCCGCGGAGCCCACGGTCAGGTCGAAGTTGGCCTCGTTGTAGAAGACCGCCGGGCCGTCGACGGTCGGCCTCGGGTCGCGAGCGGAGACGAAACCGGGGGAACCGATGAAGTTCCCGAGCGAGTCCGGAGTGCCGGTGAGGGCCGCCGGATTGAAGCCCGAGCCGACGTTGATGGTGTCGTCCGTGTAGTTCGTCTCGCTCGGGCCGTTGCCCGAGAACATGTTGTAGCGCGGGACGATCTTGTTGGCCACCGTGGCCTGGATCGCGGAGCCTGCCCGGGATGTGGACAGGTCGTGGTTCTCCCAGAAGATGTTGTTCTCAGCCTGGGCCAGGAGCGGCGAGGTCGCCAGGGCGTTCACCAGGATGCCGGTCGTGTTCAACGCGATCGTGTTGTTCACGATGTCGATGAGCGACCCCGAGGCGAACGTGGTGCTGCCGAGGTCGTCGACCTGGATACCGATCAGGTTGCCGATCACGCCGTCGTCTTCGATCGTGGGCACCGCCGCGTTGGCGCCCGTGACCTGGACGTCGATGCCGATCCCCGAGTCGATGAAGTAATTCTTGTCGACCAGGACGTCGGAGTCCTGGATCAACATACCCACCGAGGAGGGGTTGATCGGACCCGCGGCGGAGCTGCCGATGAGGGAGTTGGCGATCGTGAACCCGCGGATCTCGGTCGAGAGGCCGGGGACGCTGAAGAGGCCAGTCGCCGTGACGGCCGGAGACCCGGACGACCCGACCGAGGGACGGATGATCGTCGCCTGGGCGTTGCCCGGCACCACGTTCGAGTCGGTGCTGCTCGGGTCGGCGGAGACGACCTGGACGAGCGACTTGAGCGTGATGTTCTCGCTGTAGACGCCCGGGAGCACCGCCACCACGTCACCGGCACCCGCGTCGTTGAGGGCCGCGGTGATCGTCGTGTAGGGGTTGGCCCTCGTGCCGAGGGCGGCCGTGGTGCTGGTCGCGGAGCCCGCCGGGCCGACGAACAGGGTCGCGGCGGTCGTCGGGTTGTTCACCACCACGGTCGTGCTGAAGTCCGAACCGCCACTGCCGGACTGCCCGTCGAGGGGGTTGCCGGCGATGTCGATGATCGGTGTCGCACCCGTCCCCTTGAGGACGATGGAGTAGAGGTTGCTCGCCAGTTGGCCGCCGATCGAGAAGGTGATCTGCTCGGAACCGAACTGGCCGGTCTTCAGCGGGGTCACCGTGACCGAGGTGGAGGCGACCGGCACCGCGACGTCGTCCGCCGTCCCCAGGACACCGTCGGGGCCCGCGCTGGTCACGATCAGAGAGTTCGTGTTCAGGCTGGCCGGGTCGATGTTCTTGTTGGTGACGAAGGTGAACTTGATGTTGCCGGACGAGTCGGGCTGGACCAGCGTCCCGGACGACGGGCTGAAGCTGGAGATTGCAGGCCCGCTCGTGTCGACGATGAAGTTCGCCTGGGCGTTCGGGTCGGTCGGGGTCGACGAGTTGCCGCTGCTGTCGATGATCCGGACGCGGACCTTGGAGTTGCCGGTGACGGTCGTACCGCCCGACCCGATGAGGGCGGAGTTGGCCGGGGAGTTCAGCAGGCCGTTCGCCCCGACGTTGTAGGACGAGTTCGGCAGCGGGCTGGTGTTGGTCACCAGGCCCGTGCCTGCCCCGTCGGTCCCGACGGTGACGGTGAAGGTCCCGTCCGCGTTCGTGAAGGCCGTGCCCGCGTTGGTGCGGTCGAAGACGCCGTTGCCCAGGGTCGAGATGTCGATCACGACCGTCTGGTTGCCGAGCGGGACGATCTGCGGAGCCACGTCCGTGATCGCACCGGTGAAGCTCGGCTGGTTGTTGTACGTGATCTGGTCGATCCGGTTCGTGTCCGAGGTCGGGGCGAGGGAGAGGCTCCCTTGCACGACCGAGGACGCGCTGGTGTTGATCACGAACGTCAGGAAGAAGTTACCGCCCGGCTTTCCGTCGCCCGACGGGAGGGCGAGCTGCGGATTGCTGGGATCGTCGTTGAGAGTGTTGTCGCCGTCGAGGGCGTTCCCCTGCGGGTCCCGGATGACGTTCGCGCCGCTGCCGTTGAGGAAGATGCGGTACTGGTCGGTCGGCAGGACGACTCCCGACGACCCGAGGCTGATCGTCAAGACGTTCGTCGCCGAATTGAAGGAGAGCTTGCCGGTCAGGTCGATGAAGTGGTCGAGAGGGCTGTTGTTGTTCCCGTAGATCCCGTCGCCGCCCGACTCCTCCAGCAACACCGTCTTGCTGTTGATCGTGCTCGGGTCGATCGCGTGGTCGAACTGGAACTGGATGGTCTGCGGCGTTTGGGCACTGCCCGCGATGCCGCCGACGTTGTAGATGTTGAATGCGGTCGTCCCGGTCCCCGAGGAGCTGGGCACGGTCGCGGTGACGGCCGTGACGTGAGGCGGGAAGAACTGCCGGAACTCGTAGGCACCGATGTCGTAGTACGGGTTGCTGCCGAACCCGACGTTCGCGCTCCCCGTGTCGTTCTGCCGGAGGAACCCGAACTGGTCGCTCACGCCGTTCACCGACTTGACGTAGGCGTAGGTCGCGAGGTTGAGGAGGTTATTGGGACCGAGGTTGGTCGACGCCTGCGCCACCGGGGTCCACTGGTCGATGTAGCCTCGCAAGGCGTAGCCCGGCAGGCTCAAGAAGGTCGAGGTGCCATTACCGCCGAAGAATCGGCCGCCGTTGCGGTCGTTCCCGTTCAGAATGCCGCCCGCGATCGAGAGCTGCTGGCTCGTGAGCGGCACCAGGTCGCCGAAGACTGTGGCACCCGAGACGCTGCTCTGGGTCGGGTCGAGGCCCAACTCGCTCCGGGCCGCGTCGATCGCGGGGGAACCGGCCGAGAGTTGGAAGTTGCCGGTCGTCGGGTCGACGAACATCGGGTTGCCGAAGATCGGCTGGGCGTTGTCGAACGGCCCTTGGAGAAATCCGGTGCTATTGACGATCGTCCCGTTGTTGAAGAACAGGCCGTACTGCGACATGCTGCCGTCGATCTGGCCCACGGTCTTGAAGACCGTGTCCGTCCCGGTGCCGTAGTAGATGCTGTCCATCGACACGAAGCTGACGGTCGCCCGTCCGTTCGTCCCGTTGAAGGCGACGGACTGGATGTCGTGGGCGAGTTGCACCTGGTAGAAGGTGTTGTTGAGGACGAGCAACTCCATCGAGTCGGGGTCGCTCGTGTCGGCATCGTTCTGCCCGACGACTCGGACACCCACCGGCATGTTCGAGAGGGTGTCGTTATACATCAGGAGCTCGACGTTCGTCCCGTCGATCGGGGCGCGGACACCGTCGAGGACGAGTTGGAAGCCGGGGTGGCTGAAGACGCCGACCTGCGAGAAGTTGGCCAGGTTCGAGTTCGAGATGGTCAACTGCTTGTTGGTGTTCTGCTGGTAGGCGGCGTTGGACTGGAACGTGCCGCTGACCGGGTCGAACCACTCTTGACCCGACTTGATCGCGTCGTAGAAATCGGTCAGGGCACTGGGATCGGCGGTCGTGGCGGCCGGCAGCGGCGGGACCGAGTCCGCCGTGATCAGGCCGTCCGTCAGGGCGCTACCGCCCTGGACCTCGATCCGGGTGATGTAGCGGATATCCGCGTTGTCGATCTTGCTGCCGTCGCGGATGTCGAAGGCGTTGTAGGTCGTCTGCGAATAGCTGCCGAAGTAGATCACACCGCCGTCGCCCTGGGCCGGGGCGGTCGTGTCTCCGGTGATCGTCTTCGACATGTCGACGCCGCGGACGTTGAGCGGCACGGTGGTGTCGTGGATCGAGGTCAGGACCGCGGGGATGCGGTCCTGGCCGGTCGTCTCGTTGCCGGGGATGCCGAGGATGCGGAGCTCGCTCTTATTGCCCTGGTCGATGATCTGCGACGGGACACCGTCGTTGCCATCGTCCACGCCGAAGAGGAAGCCTGCACCACCGAGCTCGGTGTTGCTTGCCGTGCTGTTGCCGTCGCCCGCGGGGGCGCCGTTGGTCACGTTAAGCAGCTTGACCACGACCGACTCGCCCGGCTTTGGGATCGAGGTGCCGTCGGCCAGGAGCGTATTGGGGAGGGCACTCTGGATCGTCAGCGTGATGAAGGGCTTGGACGAGGCGACCGAGCTGGACGTCGGTGCCGCCCCCACCGTCAGCGGGGCGTTCCTGGGAACGATCGTGCCGTAGAGGATGTACGGCAGGTCGGTCGAAGCCCAGACCGAGTTGACCGAGAGGTTGGTCGCGTCGATAGGCATCGGCCCGGTCAGGACTTCGAGGCCGTTCGCCCCGTTCCGCTGGAGGACGTTGCCGCGGAAGTACGGATCGCCCGAGTTGAGCGGCCGGAGCGGGTCGCCCGCCAGCAGGCCGTTGGGGTCGATCCCCATCGCCGAGTTGGCGTTGTCGAACAGGTTGTTGTTGGTCACCATGACCCTGGTGCCGAGACCGGGCAAGGCGACGATCGACTGATCCTGGGGCAGCTTCGGCAAGAACGCCTGGGTGTCGGTGGTCGCACCACCGTTGAAGCCGCCGGACGAGGTGGTCCCGACGATCTGGCCCGTGGTGTTGTTGACGATCGCGGCCCGGCTGTTCCCGCTCGCCCCGAGGAATGAGAGGACGTTGCGAGTGACGGTACCGCCGACGACGTTGGTCGGCCCGCCGCCGTACTGGAAGGTGGCCGAAGACACCGTCCCGTAGGAGCCCGAATCGTAGGTCACGCTGCCCCAGCGGGCGATGGAGGGCACGTTCCCCGGCGTCGGCTGGTTGGCACCATTGCTGTTGGTGGCGTCGTTCGCCGCTACGATGGTGTTCGTCTTGCCGGTCGTCGGGTTGGTGTAGGTCGTGCTCGACGTGTTGTCGTACAGCGAGGTGAAGAGCACCTGGGCGACGTCGGTCGAGTTCGCCTTGAAGTTGACGTTGGGAGTCCCGTCGGCGTTGACCGGGGCGTAGTCCGAGACCGGCAACGAGGGGAGGCCCGGCGTGTTCGCCGTGTTCGACATCGTCGCTCCGGCCTGCCAGCCCTGGATGTAGGTCTGGGGGCCGATGATCAGGCTCGAGCCGTCGGTGACGACCTCGATCCCCGCACCACGCTGCGACTTGATCATCCGGCCCGGCAGGATGCTGAGCCGGTTCATCACGCCGAAGATCGAGCCGAGCGGGAGTTGGCTACCGTTGTTGTCGACCTGGAGCTGCGTCCCGACATTGATGAGTGAGGTCAAGATATAGGGAAGAGTCGCGTCGAACACATAGTTCTGGACGCCTCCCATCTTGACCGGGTTGTTGGGATAGACGATCGCGTCGGAGGCCTGGGCCACGCCCGAGGCGTCGGGACGGACCCAGACGCCGTTCAGGCTGTTCTGGCTGACCGTGTCGTCGCGGATCAGCGGACCCCGGGCGGTGTCGTCGGCGCGGAACGAGTCGAGGTCGGCGGAGATCGCGGCCTGCGCCGAGCTGCCCGCGCTGCCGGTGAAGCTGATGTTGGTGTTGGTGATGACCGGCCGGCTGTTGGCCAGCATCACCGCGTCGAAGTGGACCGTCGGGTTGTTGGAGATCGCCCCGCCGGCGTACCGGATGTTGGCGTAGTTGAGGATCGTCAGGGCGTCCTGGGCCCCGGAGACCGCCGCCGCGCCGTTCACGCCCTTCAAGAGTCCGTCGACGGGGAAGGTCGTGAAGCCTCGGAGGTGGTTCGCCGAACCCTTGTCGTCGAAGTTGGTGATCTTGATGCCGCCCCAGTCGCCCGACTTCACCGGAGTGCCGGTCGTGGTCGAGCCGAGAGGCAGGGTGTCGTTCAGCGAGGTGAAGGTCACCTGCTGGTTCGGGTTCGCCCCGCCCAGGAGCTGCAGCGAGCTGCCCTGGTTCTGGACGTAGAGCGTGGCGTTCTGGAGCTTGACCGTCGTCCCGGCGGTCATGACCAGCATCGTGTCGAACGGCACCGATGCGCTACCGTCGTTGTAGCTGTTCGACCCGGCCGGAGCCTGGAGGACGTAGGTCGCCTGCTGGGACGCCCCGGTGATCGGGTTGCGCTGGAGGATGCCGGGCAGGGCGATGATGACCACGGGGCTGTTGTCCCGGGCCGTCAGTGCCTGGGCGGCGTAGAAGGCCGACCGCTCGAACTTCCCGTCGCCGTTGCGGTCGTAGTTCGCGTTGAAGGTCGTGTAGTTCGAGATGTCGTTCGGCCCGCCGAACGGGTCGGTCGGGTTGGTCGCGGTCTTGATCGACTCGGGGGCGAAGGTGGCGAACGGCGAGTCGACTGTCCCTTGCGCGGGGTTGGACAGCGTGTCGATGGCGTCGGGCCGGGTGTAGATGACGTCGCCCTGCTTGGCGACGACGAACCCGGTCATGAAGGCACCGCCGGGGGTGCCGTCGCCCGAGAGGCCCGCCCGTTCGTCGCCGGTGTCGAGCTCGTCCTGATAGGAGCCGTTGGCGGTCAAGGTCCCGAGGAACTCGCCGTCGAGCTGGTTGCCGTAGATGTCGGTGACCGTGCTCGCGCCGGCGTTCGGGAGGTAGAGCCGGTAGTTGTCGGCCGCCAGGTCGCTCGCCAGCGTGACGAGCAACTGGTTGGGGTTGATGAGCTTGACCGTCACACCCTGGAGGACGGTGAAGCCGGTGCCGGTGCTCCCGAGACCCGCGACGCCGAGGGTCCCGAAGTCACCGTCAGCCGTGCCGTTCGCCGAGTCTCGCGAGGCGATGACCTGGACCGAGTTGTTGTTGATCGAGGCCGGGTTCAGCGGGTTCGAGAAGCTGAGCAGGAACGACTTCGGCGGAGCATTGATGTACGCCGACTCGGCCGAGGTGGGGTTGATCTCATAATAGGACCTGGGCCCGCCGACGACCGCGGAGTTCGCCGTCGTCCCGGACAGGGCCTGCATCCCCGTGATGTAGACCGCCTGGGTCTGCACGCTGAAGGTGATCTTGAAGTCCGGCGACTGCGTCGCGTTCGTGTTGTTGAGCGCGTTGCCGGCCGCGTCGAGGATCCCGGTGTGGGTCGCGTCCTTCGTATGCGCGGTGAGGGTGTACGTCCCGGCGGGAAGGCCCGAGGCGAACGTCAGGAGGATCTGGCCGAGGTAGCTGTCGATCGGCAGGTTGTTCTGGGCGAGCAGGTCGTAGTTCGTCGTGTCGGCGAAGGTCGCACTGAGGAGGAACGAGCTCTCGTCCGTCTGCGTGGTGGTGTTGAAGAGGGAGTAGTTGGCGACGTTGGTCGCCGTGGCCGGGTCGAGGGGCCCGAGGTGGAGGCTGTTGGGGGTCGCGTGGCCGCCCGTCGAGGGGCTGCTGAGGTCCTGGACGTTCAGGACGATCGTCTGCAACGGGCCCGTGATGACCGAACCCGCGATGGGCAGGTCGGTGGTCCCGCCGTTCGCCATCGCCCCGAGGATTCGAGGGGCGCTCGTATCCACGCGGAAGGAGAAGGTCTGGGTGGCGGAGACGCCGGTCCCGCCGCTCGTCCCGGCCAGGCCGGTCACCGTCACGGTGACCGAGTAGTAACCCTGGGCGAGCGAAATCGGGGTCTGGAAGGTGAACGAGCCGTTGATGTCGGTCTTCGTCGTGACCGTCGCCCCGGTCGAGTCATTGAAGACGGCCTTGACCGTCAGTCCCGCCACGGCGCCCGGGAAGCTGGAAACGACCTGGCCGACGAACGAAGGCTGCGTGACCTTGGTGTTCGCGTCGCCAGCGAGCTCGGTGTCGGAGGTCGGCTGGAGCGTCAGCGTCGTGATGATCGGGGCGCCAAGCGTCTGGACGCCGAGATCCTGGACGAACTGCAAGCCGGCCGTCGTGCCGTTGGTCGGCGAGCCGGACGGGAAGACTCCGCTCGAGAACGACCCGTTGAGGGTGTTGCCGACCATGTCCGACGCACCCGTCCTCACCACGATCTCGTAGTGGTCGGTCGGGAGCGACGTCTGGGCGATCGCGGAGAGGTCGAGGGTGGCGGTGTTGGTCGTCGGGTCGTAGTTGATCTTGAAGTTCGGGTCGTTGCTCACGACCACCTGGCTCGACGTGCCGAACGGCGTGTTCGCACCGCCGGCGCGGATCACCTGGAGGTTCGCCGCGGTGATCGTCGACTCCCGCATCGGCTCATTGAACTGGATCGTGATCGTCCGGCCGGTGATGGTCGTGTTCGCGATCCGAGGCGCGGTGGTATCGCTAAGAGTGAAGCTGATCGGATTCGACGGGGTGAGCTGCTGGCCCGCCTGAGCGGTGATCGCCCCCTGGATCTTGTAGGTGTAGCTGCCGTTGGCCAGCGTGCCGGCCGAGGAGTTGATCGAGATCGGGAACGAGACGACCGTCGGGAAGGTCGGGTCATCGACGCCGATCGGGGCTCCGGCCGAGGTCACCGTCACGCCGGTGGGCAGGTTGGTGAAGACGAGGTCGGCCGCGGTGATCGAGGAGAGGACGACGGGCTTGCTGAACGTCACCGTGATGACGCCCGGTCCCTGGGTGATCGTCGAGCCGGCGGACGGCGTGGTGGTGACGACGCTCAGCGCGTTCAGCGACGCGAGGGCCTTGACGGCATTGATCATGCCGTAACCGCCCTGGGGATTCCACGAGTTCGTGCCGGCGCCGTTGAGTGGCGTGGCCGAGGCGATGAGGGCGTTGCGGATGTCGGTCGGCGTGGCGGCGGGATTCTTCTGGAGGATCAACGAGGCCACGGCCGCGGCGTTCGGGGCGGCCGAGGAGGTCCCGAAGAAGCTGGGGAGGTTCTGGGACAGGTTGGTGGACGTGGCGGGCTGACCGGGGAAAGGAGGCTGCGAAGTGCTGACCACTTCGCCGAAGAACGAGGTGTTGCCGCCGTCCGGGGCCGAGATGACCGGCGTCTGCCGCGACTGGGCCTGGGGCAGCTTATTGCCGAGAGAGTCGTATTCGATGAACGCGGGACCGAACGAGCTGTACGGCTCCGAGGCGAGGGGCGAGCTCGGCGTGGCCGTCGGGCTGGTGGCCCACCAGGGGACCGCACCGACGCCGATCGCGTCGTTCGAAGTCGGGTGTCCGTAGGTCGTCGGGTAGGTCGTCCCCCCCGCGCTGCCGTACGTCTGGGAGACCGAGGCGAGGACGTTGTCGCCCCACTGGATGAACTGGACGTGGCCCGGGGCCGACCCCGAGGCCACCTTGATGACGACCTGGTACGTCGTGTTCGGAGACAGGGCCGACAGGTCGACGAACTGGTACGGCGTCTGGGTCGCGACGTTGTTCGAGACGCCCGAGGCGACGGTTTTGCCGCTGGCGTCGAGGATGTAGATATCAACCTCCGAGGTCACGCCCGAAGTCGTGTACCACGGCTGGTCGAACTGCATCGTGATGCCGGTGCCGGGGGAGATCGCGAAAGGGCCGGTCGTGATCGCGAGCGAGGTCGCGACGCCACCGGAGTTCGGGTTGAAGTTCATGTACGTGCCGGATCCGAGCGACCCGACCGAGGCACTGACGGCGCGGAACTGCGACTGGTAGCCCAGGTTCCCGGCGTTCCCCGCGGCGCTGAAGTACGTGACCCCGTACTGTTTGGTCACGTCGGTGACGGCCTGGGAAACGATCCCGTCCTGGAACATCGGCTCCGTCAGGTAGCCCACGTCGTCGACGATGATCTTGGAATTCGCCTGGGAGGCGAGGGCGCGGATGTTGTTGGCGAAGTCGAGCTCACCACCGGAGCCGTAAGCGGTCGCGAAGGCGAGGTTGGCACCCGGAGCGATGTCGTAGATGTTCTCGAGCATCGCCCGCCCTTCGTCGGTGCCGTCGGTAGGCCCGTCCTGAAGGACCTTGACACCCGAGGGGAGGTCGCCCGAGGCCACCGACTGGGCGAGCCCCGTCCCGTTGTTGAGCTGGCTCACGCTGTCGGAAAGGACGCCGATGTTGACCCCGGCCCCGTTGACGCCGAACTGGGAGACCGCCGTGTCGGCCTTGATCGTCGTCGCGGCCTCGTTGTTGGCGACCCCCTTATAGTTGACCGACGGGGTGTAGACCGGGTTGAGGCCGACCGTCTGGGTCGCCTGTGCGACGTTCACCATCGCATTGATGGGCAGCCAACCCTCGGCGATCTGGCGGTTGGAGTCGGCCGCGGTGACCTGCATGCCGGCCGACTTGAGGGTGCTGAGGAACGTGGTGAAGTTCCCGTAGCCCTGGACGTCGACCCCGACGAAGTTCCCCTGGAACCGGATGCCCGGATACTTCGCCGCCACCTTGGAGCCGTCGCCGCTCGCGGCCTGGAACGCCTGATAAACGTTGATCAGGTCCTGGCCGGCATTCGCCAGCGGACCGTTCCTCACGTCGGAGACATTCAGATTCGTCGCGTGCCAGACGGGGGTATCCCCGGCGGTCGCGTTCAGGAGGGTCCGCTCTTCGAGCGCCTCGAAATTGAGGATTTCTCGCTCGCGACGGCTATGGCCCGGTCGGCGGCGATCAGGCCCTTGATTGCGGCTGTTCTTATCTCGGCTGTCCATCGACAAGCTCTCCGGAAAGCTTTCGGAGCCCCCCTCCCCGCAGTGCGCTCGCCGGAAAGGCGGCGACTCGACCCGAGGAAAGAACTCCAGATGATCAAGGTGATTCGACCTGTTTCTCGTTCAGGATCCGTCCCGGTGGAGATCGACGCCCCTCGCGACCGGCTTGGTCGCGTTCGCCCGCCTCTCCAAGGCAAGTCGCCGTCTAGCAACCCATCGACAAATGCAAATAATCTGAGACAGTGAGTCGCGGCCTTCCGCCCCAATCCCATGGGAGGGCCAGGGGGCCAATCCCCTTAGAAGCCTACCACGCCTGAGTGATTGGCTACATGCACGCAGTCAATCATCCACCGCGGTGATTGGGATGTCAAGAAGTTGGGGGAAAGAATTCGAAAGGTGTGGGTTCTGAGGGGTCGAGCAGGCGAATTCTGGCGCCCGCGATAGACACGGGCGACCGATCACTACGAGTGTGGACTCTGCCAATGGGAAGTCAAACAGGGCGTCGGAGGGGGCGCCATTTTTCTTAACATCGAGGTTGGGTCGCATCATGGCTCGTGCGTCACATCAAGGGTGCTCAGATCGCTCGGACGAGCCCATGCCGGTCTCGTCCGCGCGAGTTCCACGTACTCGAATCGACTTCGATCGGCCCCGGGTCGCCGTCGACGAGGGGGCGAGGCTCCGCCTGGAGCGGGCGAGGTGGACGCTGTTGCAGGCCCCAGGAGACCCTCGAGTCGCAACGCTAACGAGGGCAGACGACATGACCCTTCCGAGGCGCGCACCGCGTCTGTCCCCGGACAAAACACCGGGGCTCAGCGCCCTTGGCGCCCGAAACGGGCACACCGACTCCCGCCTTGGCGTTTCCGACCCTCGGGCGGCCTGGACACCGCCGATCCGTTGCAACCAGGCCCGACGCGCACGATGAGGATGGGGGAATCCCTTCCTAACGGCATCAATCGTTACAGATTCTTGATCATTAGAACCCGGCGCCGCTCCATTTGCAACGGACTATGTCCATCGGTTTGGCTATCGCCTCCGTCGATGGGAACCCAACCGTCGCGTCGTGGACTGATTACGTCGCGATCTCAGTTTTGGATCGGTGGGATTTCGACGCCGAGTCCGAGGAGCTCGGAGCGGAGAGTGGGGACGTCGCGAAACAGGAGGGATGAGAGACCGGCCGCCCGCGCCCCCTCGACATTCTCGGCCAGGTCGTCGATGAACACGCACGATCCGGGTTCGGTGCCCGCAGACTCGGCGCACGCGTGATAGAATGACGCCGACGGCTTGATGTGACCAATCTCGTACGAGAGGACCAAATGGTCGAAGTGCGCCAGAGTCGGGGCGAACTGGCTCCGGAACCGCGCCGCATGGAGATCGTTGGTATTCGAACCGAGGATCAGGGTATATCCTCGAGCCTTGAGCTCGCCCACGAGTTGGGCAACGGGTTCGTTGAGCTCGAAGATATCAGCCCAGGCTGACGCGAACTCCTCGTGCGGGATTTCCAGACTCGCGAGCGCGCAGACCTCCTTCGAAAACGCCCTCGAATCGATCCGGCCCGATTCATATTGCTGGACCAGTTCCGAAAAACCGACTCCTCGCACGCGCGTCAGGAATTCGTCGCCCGAGATCCCGAGGTGCCGACCGTAGACGTCGCACGCCTTGCGGTAATCGAAGAACGCGACCACATTGCCGAAGTCGAAGATCAGTGCCGGGGTGCGCGTCGCCATCGGGAAGTCTCTCAGGTGTGATCGAGTGGAGGGGCGCGTCAGGGGGCAGGGGGGGTGGCGGTTGAAGAACCAACACCCGCGAGGAAAGAGAGGACGTCGCGAACACCGTCTTCGCCGAGTACCCCGGCCAAACCGACGGGCATGATCGAGGTCGAGCTCGGGCGAAGCTCCTCGACCTGGATCCTCGGGATCGAAGTCGCCTTGGCGTCTGTGTCGGTGACGACCAACGTCTCAGCCCCATCGGCGCGGACGACGCCCACGACGACCCGACCATCTTTCGCCGCGACCGTGTAGGCGACGTAGTTCGGATGGATCGAGGCGCTGGGGTCGGCCAGGGCACGGTAGATTTCGGTCAGGGGCCGGCCTCGCATCTCGGCGAGGTCGGGACCGACGATCCCGCCGCGGCCGCCGACCTTGTGGCATTGCGAGCACTTCGCCTTGTCGCTGAAGAACGTCGCCTCGCCACGCGCCGGGTTGCCTCCCGTCAGCGCGAAGGGAGGAGGTGCCGCGGCGGCCTCTCGAGCCGGAGGTGCCGGGGCCCATGGGACGAGTTGTCGGAGGCCCTCGAGCGGCCGATCCGTCTCGTTCTCGACCCGATAGGTCACCTTCAGAGTAGGAGGCGGGGACCCCGCCTCAGTGCGCAGAGTCACGGTCAGGTCGATCGGGTCGCCGGTCGACTCGACCGTGAAGGTCGCGACTTTTCCCCCCTCGGTTTGCGCCTCCTCGCCACCGAGCAACGCCCCGATCGGCCCGTTCGCGGAGAGCCGAAGGACAACCTTGCCCACCGGGAGGGTCAACAGGGTATTCAGTGTCAATCGACCGGGCTTCGCCAATTCGGCGAACGCGGCGACGTGCCCGGCGGATCCTCTTGTCAATGATCGGCTTGCGTCGAGATCGAGCTCGGGAAGCCAGATCGTCGAGCTAGGCATGGCGCCTTCGGTGCCGTCATCGATCGAAGCCTCGACCCCACTCAGGTCGTAGCGTTGCGAGGGTCGAGCCCCAGCTCCACTCGTCCTGGAGGGAACACCCCCCGAAATCACTTGGGCGGGCAGGTCGAGTTCGTACGTCCCCACGCGCGTGTGAGGATCGGTGAACAGGCGGAGAGTTTTTCCGCCGTCGATCCGGCCGACCGCGGCGATCCGGACAGTACCCCTAGAGGAGGAAGTCCCTGCCGGTTGGCCGGACGCCTCCGAGCTCTCTCCTACGAGGCGGATCAGTCTCCCGACGAGTGAGTTCGCTCGGGACTCATCAAGTGGCGAATCGAGGGCAAGCCGCGCCTCCAGCGGTCCGACGGGCCAGGCGACGACGACCTTCGGCTCGGCCCGGGCTTCCCCCGAGGCAACGACGGCCGCGACGATCGCCACGAGGCGAATTCCTCGCAAGGACCGTCCGACGCGGCCAGAATTGCGATGGAACATGATACTCCGGTGACAGTTAGACAGATCGTCACGCTGCCGGCGTGCGCCGCCGAAGCGATCGGAAGTCGACGCCGGACCATCTTATCCAAGGGAAAGTGCCGGCGACAAGTTCGCGAGGATCGGGCCGCCATCGCCTGCCAAGAAATTCGGATGGTCGACCGGAAAAAACTGAAGCCCCGGGTAACCCCGGCAACCCGCTTAATCCGCTCAAGCCGGGCAAGACTCCGGGCCGATCGAAACCCTGTTGCCTGATTCGACGCAATCCCGAGGGGGCTGCGCGAGCACGGCTCGGCGTGACGGTACACTCAATGGCCGGCATGGACGCCCCTCCTCGCATCCGACCCTGGCTGGCCGCGTTCCTCGTGGCACTGGTGGCGGTCCCGGCCGGTTCCGAGGACGCCCGGCCCACCGGTGCGACCCCCTCGCCCTGGCGTTCGGGAGAACCCCTGCCGATTGCTGTCGTCGGTGGCAAGGCCCGGTTCCGGACGGCCGAGACCTTCCCGAAGCGTTCGACGCTCGTGATTGTCTCGACCCTCTCGCGGAAAGAGGGGCCCTTCCCGGTCCAACTCAACGCGCGAGTGACCTCCGAGCCCAAGCCTCCGGCGTTGACGGCAGACGGGCCGAAGCGAGCCCCCGACCTCAAGTTCCCACCCCTCGCCCCGATCGCCTCGCCGACTCGAAAGGCAGCGAAACCCGCGCGGACCTTCCACCTGCTCGTCCGGGACGGCGATGTCGCCAGCGCCCGGAACTATCAGCCCGTTCGGGCCAGGCTGCGTGCGGTCGGCGAACGGGTGCAGGTCTATGTGGACGAGCAGGACCTCGGCCGGGTCGGAGACGCTCTCGTCGCCGACGTGGTCTCCACCTTCGACCGTCGCGTGTTCCCGGTCGCCGCGCAGACGTATGGGCAAGTTCGCGACGTCGACGGCGACGGTCGATTCACGGTCCTCCTCTCAAGCTGGCTGTCCCGCCTGGCGAGTGGCAAGCATTCGGTCGACGGCTTCGTGAGGGGGGCCGACCTCGACCTGGAGATTGGCGCACCGTTCAGCAACCACTGCGACATGATGTACCTGAACGCGGCGATGGAGCCAGGGCCCCACCTCCGGACCGTGGTCGCTCACGAATACACCCACGCCGTCACCTATACCCAGAAGTCGTTCAACGGACCGGCCGGGGAACGGTTCGGTCTCGACGAGGAGGGCTGGCTCGACGAGGCGCTCGCCCACCTCGGCGAAGACCTGCATCATTTCTCCCGCTCGAACCTCGACTACCGGATCAGCGCCTACCTGTCTCGCCCCGAGGCCTACCGCCTCATCGTCGAGGACTACTACTCGGCCGACCTCTTCCGCAGCCATGGGAACCGAGGGGGAACGTACCTGTTCCTTCGTTGGTGTGCCGATCGGTATGGCCCGGCATTGCTCCCCGCCCTGATCCGTTCGTCGCGACGCGGCACGGACAACCTCGAGGCCGCGACGGGCCTATCGTTTCCCGCCCTGTACCGGCGATGGACCACGGCCCTGTACCTTAGCGGGCTGGACCCTCGCTACAACCGAAACGAGGGCTTCCGCTCGCTCGACGTCCGAAGCGCCATCGACGGGTGGCAGCTCGCAGGCCCCCGGACGGTCGAAGTCGTGCCGGGTGGACCTCCCGAGTCGTGGACGTCGGCCGGGACGAGCAGTCGTTACTTGATCGTCGAGGGGTCTTCCCGAGGTCCGGTCGAGATCGAAGTGCAAGGCCCCTCGGATGCGGAGCTTCAAGTCACGGCCATCCCGCTCCCTGCCGACCAGGCCCGTTTGGACCTGAAGGTGACGTCGACCGTCGGCCGAGACGGTAAGGTCGAGCTCCTCGCCCATGTCGGCGAGTCGCGTGGGAACCTCGTCCAGCTCACCGCGATGGCGTGGGAACCGCTGGTCCCGGCCGCGGATCCCCACTCGTCACCGTTCCGAAAAGGAGGCCTCGACCGCCCTTCGCTCGCGTTGGCGTTCGGCACCGCGACCCTTAACCCGGGCGGTCAACTCGCCTCTCACCCAATCCTCCTCGAAGGCGTGAAGCCCGGCCAGGGACCGGTCGTGGTCAAACTCATCGGCATCGACGCGCACGGCCGCCGAGTCTCCGCGTGGGCCGAGTTCAACCCGGAACGAGCGGACGGGGCGCAAGCGAACCGAACCGACCTCCTCGACATCCCGACGCGATAGCAGGGGAACACATTTCGGCTGTAGCCGACGCCCAACCCTACATCTCGAGCATTTGTAGGGTGGGCGCTGATTACCGGTATTTCGAACCCCCGACGAGCGATGCCCACCCCACGAGAGACTGACGCCCTCGACCGCGACAACCTCTCCCGGGATGTCGTCGCGGATCCCCACGGATTCCCGTTATTTAAGAAAAGCAGGCTTCGGGACCGACACGGACTCGGCCGACGCTCGCGGGTTGGAGTACCGGCCAGCGGCACCCGAATCCGGATCCCCCGCAGCGGCGCGAGGGACGGGATGGACGCCTTGATTTCAAGGCATCGGATCGGGAAAGTACACGTGCCTCGGGACGAGCTCGACGGCCCTCGCCCTCTCCGAGACGCCGGGCGAGGATTCGACCCGCGAGGTTCCCGGCGATCGGCCGAGCCGCGCGAATCGCAACTCCGCAAGGGACGGACATGAAGTCGCACACCGAGTATCTCACCTTCAACCTGCCGGCGAGGATGGCCTTCCAAAACATCACCCCGGCGATCGAGGAAGCGGTCCGCAAGAGCGGCGTGACCGAGGGCCTCGTCCTCTGCAACGCCATGCACATCACGGCATCCGTTTTCATCAACGACGACGAGCTCGGCCTCCACGAGGATTACAAGGCCTGGCTCGAAGGCCTCGCCCCCTTCGACGCCTCCCCCCAGCGCTATAGGCACAACCGCACCGGCGAAGACAACGCCGACGCCCACATGAAGCGACAGGTCATGGGCCGAGAGGTCGTCATCGCCATCACCAACGGCAAGCTCGACTTCGGCCCCTGGGAGCAGGTCTTCTACGGCGAGTTCGACGGACGACGACCGAAGCGGGTGTTGGTCAAAGTAATCGGGGAGTAATCGGAGAGCAGCAAGGGAGATTTCGGGGAACGGCAGGGGGAGGATATCGCTCGAAAGCGTTGCGGAAGCGATGGTGAAAGCGGCATCGTGCCGACGAAGCTGTGGCACCGTTCGGCCGCATAGCTCGGTGGATTATGCGATTCCGAGAGTGTTCAGCGAGGTCTGCGACGGGGACGATGGCAAAGCTTCATATTTAAATAAAATAACTATTTTTACAGTCCGGTGAAAACCCCCAGTTCCCGTGGGCCGAAGACCGCGTGAGGGCGCGGATTTCCGGTCGCACGGGATGGGAGATGTCTTAATCGACTCCGGTCACCGAGGCCGGGCGACTCCTCGGCGAACCGTGCCACGCCGCCGCGTGTTGGCGGTAACGGGCTTCGACACGACCGAGCCGCTCGGGACGAATCCCAGCCCGTTGGTGATGTAGACGCCGGACCCGAACGCGCCGCTCACCGCCGTGAAGGGTTCGCCAGTGGAAGGATCCGGGACGAACTGCTGTGCCAACGAGTCGAAGAAAGAAAACTGGAAAAAGTAGTTATTGCTCGATCCGTTGCTGACGTGCACGGTCCCCTGGAATCTGTATCGATAGGTCCCTGGGGCTTCGTTTTGCACCTCGGTCCTGGAGATCGCCACCCCTTGCTGGGCGAAGACGTTCGCCGGGACCAGGAGAGGGCCGGTCGGCGTCCCCTGATACATATACAAATACATAACATTTGGAGAGTAAATGGAATTCGAGAGATAAAGGGTGACGTCGACTGGGACCGCCACATACGTGGCGTGCAGGGCATTGTAGCTGTAGTACGCCCCGGAGGGAGGCGATGCTACGTTCGCGAGCTGGGCCACCGCGCCGGAGGCCGATCCCAGGACTAGAAAAGCGACTAACGAAGGAACGGCGAGGGACTTCATACGACAAATCTCCCGGTGGGGCCCCAACGCCCGCCCGCCGACCCGACGGCCGGGCCCGAGGCCCGATCCTCGATAGTTGGGAACGCATACCGACCCGGGGGGATGTCGGCACTCGATCACGTGATGAGGCATCAAGGTAAAGCGCCTCCACGGCCTTGTCAACAATGCAGGCTTAATTTAAAAATCAAGCCTGCCCGCATGTAGATCGAGCATTCCTGACGCGAACAACCAAAGACCATCGAGCACATCAAATCAATATTTAAATAAATTTTTAAATTCTCAAATTAATAATGTTTTCACTTTTCAATTTAAATTCGGTCCTCGTGCGTGCATGAGGTCGGCCTTGATCCGCCGAGAGAATTGATCGTAGATCCTGGGCATTGGATAAGCGAAGGCAGAGCCGACGACGGCCGAAGCGAATGCGAATCGAGCTCACATCCGGGGTAACCTGGAGAGAACGTGATGGACGTTCAATCATCATGGGGCCGGCTCCGCAGGATACGGGAGCTCGACTTCGTGGCTCAATCTCGTTCAACGAGACATACGGGTTGGAACGGTCGAGGCCGTGGAAGCGTGCGCGTCGAGGACCTGGATGCAGTGACCATGCTTTTCTACGAGAATGGGAGCTGGGCCCCTGGACCGGGCCGTGAACTTACCTTCAGCAACACCAACCGTTGGACCCTTCATATCTGACAATCAAAGGATTCGCCTCAAATACCTTCGGTTCGGCCTGCAGAACCCCGTCTACTTGTTCGACTTGGTTCCCGAGTCCCAGCGAGTCCTGACCTCAGCCGAGCCGCACGTCTGTCAAGAAGACCGCTGCTCGGCCCGGATGGAGGTCGGTGACGCAACGGTTCACCTAAGTTGGACCGTCATCGGTCCCAGGAAAGACGAGCGGATCGCCTACTCGTACAGGTAGATGACTCGTCCGTCAGTAGGGTTGTTGCCTCCCAGGGCAGGGTGTTCGACCTCTTCGCGTATGAGATCGGCGTAGACGATCCGACCATTCTCCGCCATGATGAGCCTCGGCTTAATCGAGCGGAGAGGTCGGCGGGGTCCGACAAGCCAACTTGATGGGTCGGGACGAATAACCTTGAGATTCCAGCACTCTTAATTCATGAACAAACCAATGCCCTACTGGCTCGAGGATCGGGCGGAGTGGCGACGGTTCGCCCGTCACGACGCTTCATCGTTAAATGGCCTGGTATGAACGTAAAAGGCTAGTTCAAGGCCAATCTCCACGGATTCAGCCTCGCGAGGGATGTGATGACAGGTTCGCAATCGTGATCGTCGGTCCCGCGTAATGCCCTAGTGTTTCCGTTCAAAACTCTTGCAATGAATTCGAGGCATGGTTGTCGAACCATTGTCACATCTTCTGGTTGGTCCAGGTCCATTCGATGGGATGGGATGGGATGGGCATAGCAGCGGTTGTATTCGGGCCAGGAGGCCAACACATGGCTCTTGAACTCCTCCTGGCTCTTCCATGACCTCCGCTGAAGGTAGTCGTGCTTGAAACAATGGATCAGGATCTCGCCCTGGTTCAACCACGAGGCATTGGCGGGCGTATGGCGGGGCCTCTACCAGCCGCCGCCCTCGGCGAAGTACCTCTGCGTATCGCCCGCTGTATGGCTCGGTCCCCCGTCCTGGATCAGGAAGGCCCCTCGCAGTTCCTGATGGTGCTTGCGAAAGAGCTCCAATTCGGGCAGGTAGTGCGCGGCGTCGATCTTCTCCAGGAAGGCCAACTCCATCAGCCCGCTATGCACCACCAGGAACACCAACATATTGACCGTCCCTTGCCGAGTATAGTCCTAAACCAAGCGTATCGAAAACCCTCTCACGCCCCTCCGACTTGGATTTAAGGGGTTTTGGCAACAGCACTTGCGCGAGCGTGTGCGTTTTCGAGTGAGCGCCTCTTCGATTTCCATAGTTTCGTGGCATGCCTTGTTTTATAGGGCGCAGACCGCTGTCATCCCTATGTCATCGTGCCGGGTACGCTTGTTTTAGGTATAGTCGAACTCCCGCTGCTCGATCGACCTGGGGATCGCCCGCCGGATCGGGTCCCGCTCCAGGACCTGGAAGGTCGGGATCTCATCGACGCATACCACCCAGATGCCCTGGCGGGTGAGCCGGGCCGCATTCCCGTAGCACCAGAGGACTTGCTCCGCCCGCTCCTTGAACCGGGCATCCAGCCGGGCCGTCTTCCAGTACCGAGTCCGATGGGGTTGGAGATCGACGTCGTGCAGGATGCGGCGGACAGTCGCCGGGCTGATCTCGGGGACTACCTTGTCGGCGACCGCCTGACGGGCCAGATCCTCACTGGACCAGTGGGTGATGTGCAAACCTTGGCGATCGGCTCCAGGCAGGCCAGCTGCACGATCTGGGCCCGTTGCACCGGGGAGATCCGCTGTGGGCGGCCCGTGCCGCCTCGCCGGCCATCGGCGAAGAGGATCGCCAGGCCGCCCCGACGATACCGTCGGCACGTCCGCCAGACCGTGGCCTCGTCACATTCGAGGCGGGCGGCGACCGAACTTTGATGCTCCCCGGCTGCGAAGGCCAGGACGATCCTGGCTCGCCGTACCTCGGACCAGGGCAAGGAGTCGCTATGGGCGGCAGCCAGCAGGGCATCCGTATTCCCTCGGGCGATCGTCAACCTCTCCGGTCGTCGTCCCCTCATCGGACGGCCCTCCCATGCTGTCGGAGCCGATCGTCAGCATAGGAGGCCCGTCGAATTCATTGCAAGAGTTGTGGGCGGAGACACTAGGATCCGGTCTTTTCGAGGCGAATCCGAGCACCGAGGCCCGAGTCGTTGGGAATCCCACCCGAAAGCTACCGGGTATCACAGGGAGGCGACCCATTTGGACGCACAAGCCGCCTGGTAACGACTCCGCACGATCCGGACGATGAGCTTCGAGGCCCGTTCACGATCGGGTGCGGACCTCGGTTGGAACGGGACGGGACGGGGGATCGTCCGCGTCGAGGAGGCGGGCCCGGAAACGCTTCTGTTTCACGAAAAGGGGAACTGGTCTCCCGAAGACCGCCCGTCGCTCACGTTCAACAACCTCTTCCGCTGGCACCTGCATCCTTCCTCGCCGCGGATCCGCCTCGAGCACCTGCGATTCGGGGCCGGCGACCCGCTCGGCTCGATCGACTTGGTGCAGGAATCCGGAGGGATCTGGGCCTCGCTGGAGCCGAACGACCACCGAGGGGACCTCTACTCGGCCCGGATGGAGTTGGGGCAAGGCGCCGTGATCCTCCGCTGGTCGGTCACCGGCGCAAGGAGGGACGATTGAATCACCTATAGCTATCAATAGGCGGTTCGCCGTTAGCCGCGTCGAGGCTCGGGTAGGGACACGAGGAGCCCGGCACGGTCGGGCGACTCCGCCGATTCGACCGATCGTTTCGCCTATGCGGCCGGGGGCGGAGGAGACGGATCAAGCGGGCTGGACGTCGGAATTTCGAGCGGCCGATGAATAAAGCCGGAGTGGTCCCGGGGCGAGTCTCATGATCCGCCCCGGATATTTCGGCAAGGTTCGCGGCCGAGGAGTCGCCGCGGGCGTCCCAGGGAGGGGACCGGCGATGGCTGCGAAATACGGACGTTGGACGCTGATCGTCTTCGGGATCTGGCTCCTCGCCGTCGATCGTGCAAACGGTCAGGGGCCGTCGCTGCCGACCGATGAGCACCTCATGCCCGGCGGCGAACGTTCGACGCTCGGGCCGCCCCTGGGAGGGATCTCGCCCGACGCCGGGGCAGGGGCCGAGGAAACGCTCGGGGGCCGACCGGGGCCGTCGACCCCTCGGGTGCCTGCCGAGATCACGTCGCCGGGACGTCGGCGTATGGGGGTTCCCGAGGAAGCTGGGATCTCGGCGCCCCCGACGCTTCCCCTGACCGAAGTCCCCGTGTTCGGCCCGCTGTCCATCCCGACGGGCCGCGAGGACGAAGGGCCGGCCGACGGGTTCACCCTCGACGCCGCCATCGACCGCCTCGTCCGCGAGAACCTGGCCCTCCGCGCCCGCGCCATGGAACTCCCCCAGGCCGAGGCCGATATCCTCACGGCGAGTCTCCGTGCCAACCCGCTCATCTACGCCGACAGCCAGCTCGTTCCCTACGGGAACTATTCCAACAATCGCCCCGGCGGCCCGATCCAGTATGACGTGAACATCACCTATCCCCTCGATGTCACCCGGAAGCGACAGGCCAGGACCCTCGTGGCCTGCCGTGCGAAGAGCGTCCTCGCCGCCCAGTACCAGGACGCCGTGCGGCTCCAGATCGACAACCTCTACTCGGCCTACAACGACGTCCTCGCCGCGCGCGAAACCATCCGTTTCGCTGGGGCTGCCCGAGAAGGGCTTGCCGTGCTCCTCGACCAGACCCGGCGGATGCACGAGCGGGGCTCCAGGACCATCGCCGACGTGAGCCGGATCGAAACGTTGTTCGAAGCGGCCGAGGTCGAGTTGATGGACGCGGGCGAGGTCCTCAGGGATACAACCCGCAACCTCGGGGTCCTGCTGAACATGCCCGGCCCCGAGGCCGAGTCTCTCAGGATCCGGGGCTCGATCCGGGACACATTCTCGCCACCCCCCTCCGCGGACGAGATGATCCGACTGGCGCTCGCAGGGCGTCCCGACGTCGTCGCCTACCGCCTCGGGATTGGGCGCGCCCAGGCCGAGGTCAAGCTCGCCGTGGCCAACCGGATGTCGGACGTCTATCTCCTCTACCAGCCCTACACCTTCCAGAACAACGCCCCATTCAACAAGAAGAGCGCGACGTCCTGGGCGCTCGGGATGACCATCCCCCTGCCGATCTACAACCGCAACCAGGGGAACATCCAACGCGCCAAGCTCAACGTCGGCCAGTCGCAGGTCGAACTCGCCGAGCGCGAGCAGCAGGTCGCCAACGAGGTCCGACGCGCCGAGCGTGAATACGCCTTGACCCGCGACGCCGTCCGACGGATCGAGACCAAGCTCATCCCCGCCGCCAAGCGCGTCCGCGACGACGCCTATCGCCTCTACACCCAGGGCGAGGAAGAGGCGCTCACCTACCTGAACGCCCAGCGCGAGTACAACGAGGCCGCCCGGCAGTATCGCGACATGCTCGTCCGCCACAGGAGGAGCATGCACCGCATCAACACAGCCGTCGGACAACGCATTCTGCCGTGAGTACTGATCCGAAACCGATTTTCCTGCTAGAGAACGAGTTTCGGGAAGAACACAAATCTCAGGCGTTATAAACGTCGATCTCCGCCGATCCCTGCCCCGGAGGTGTGATCCCGGGATCGAACCAGGGATAGATCGCGGGGAGGACGACGAGCTTCAGGAGCATGCTCGTCAACAAGCCGCCGATGACGACCGTCGCGAGGGGTCTCTGGACCTCGGCCCCGGCGCCGCTCGAGAAGGCCATCGGGATGAACCCGAGACTGGCGACCATCCCCGTCATGAGGATCGGCCTGAGCCGAGACATCGACGCGTCGTGGACGGCCTTGGGGACCGCGACGCCTTCCTCGATCAGGTGCCGGATCGCCGAGACGAGCACGAGCCCGTCGAGCACCGCCACGCCTGACAACGCGATGAAGCCGACGCCCGCCGAGATGCTGAAGTTCAGCCCTCGGAGCCAGAGCGCGAGGATCCCGCCGATCGCGCCGAGGGGGACCGAGAGGAAAATCAACGCCCCGAGTCGGATCGAATTGAAGGTCGAATAAAGCAGCAAGAAAATCATCACGAGAGCGACCGGGACGACAATCGTCAGGCGTCTGGTGGCGGACTGGAGGTTCTCGAAGGTCCCGCCCCATTCGAGGGTGTACCCCTTCTCCAGCGGCACTTCCGCGCCGACACGTCGCTGGACCTCGGCGACGAACCCGGCGAGGTCGCGGCCCCGGACGTTGGATTGGACCATGATCCGACGCTTGCGATCCTTCCGCCAGATCTCGTAGCTGTCCTCTTCGAGCTTCAGGTCGGCGAGGTCTTCGAGCGGGATCATCCGGCCTTGTGGGTCGGCGATCTTGAGCGAGCGGATGACCTCGATGTCGTTGCGGTACTGGGCCCCGAACCGGACCTGGAGCCCGAACCGCCTTTGGCCCTCCACGACCTGGCCGACCATCTTGCCCCCGAGCGCGGTGACCGCATCGAGGACGTCGGCCGCGTTGATCCCGTAGCGCGAGATCCGGTCGCGGTCGACCTCGACACGGAGGAACGGCAGGCCGCCGAGGACCTGGGCCTTCACTCCAGTCGACCCCGGCACCGAGCGGAGGAGGTTGGCAACGGCGTTGGCCTTGGCCTGGAGGACCTCAAGGTCGTCCCCGTAGATGCCGATCCCCAGGTCGGCTCGGACGCCGGACAGCAGCTCGTTGAACCGGAGTTCGATCGGCTGGCTGAAGCCGAAGAAGGTCCCGGGGATCTCCCGACGGCAGACCGCCTCGATCTTGCCGACGAGTTCCTCCTTCGTCTGGGCCTTCGTCCAATGCTCGGTCGCGTTCAGGAGCACCCAAGAGTCGGTGAGGTTCACGCCGGCGGCTTCGAGGCCGATCTCGGGGCGGCCGATCCGGCTCACGATCGTGCGGATCTCGGCCGGGAACTCGCGACGCAAGGCCGCTTCGAGTCGGGTCGAGTCCGCGATCGCCTCCTTGAGCGAGGCACTCGGCGGTCGGACCTGCGCGATGACGAGATCCCCCTCGTCGAGCTGCGGGATGAACTCCCCCCCGAGTCGCATGGCCACCGGGATGCACGCCGCGAAGGCGACGACCGCCGCCAAGGCCACAATCAATGGATGCCGGAGGGCCGACTTCAACGTCGGCTCGTAGATCCAGCGCGCCAGGCGGATCGGCAATGTGTCGCGCTCGGACAGGCCCGGCTTGAGGAAGAACGAGGCGAGTACCGGCGTCGCCGTGAGCGAGAGCAGGAGCGAACCCGTCAACGCGAAGATGACCGTCAAGGCCATCGGCTGGAACATCTTCCCCTCGACCCCCTGGAGGGCAAGCAAGGGCAGGTGCACCATGGTGATGATCGCCACGCCGAAGACGACTGGGCGGCGGACCTCGAGCGTCGCCTTGCGAATCACATCGACCGGTCGGGCCGCCGGATTCGCGTGGGCAAGCCGGCCGACACAATTCTCGATCACGATCACCGCGCTGTCGACGATCAAGCCGAAGTCGATCGCACCCAGGCTCATCAGGCTCCCGGCCACCCCGAAGTAGACCATCAAGTTCCCTGCGAAGAGCATCGAGAGCGGGATCGCCAGCGCAACGATCAATCCGGCGCGCAGATTCCCGAGCAAAACCAGGAGGACGGCGATGACCAGGACGCCCCCCTCGGTCAGGTTGTGGATGACGGTCCCGATCGTCTTCTCGATGAGGACGCTGCGGTCGTAATAGGGCTCGATGACGACTCCGTCGGGGAGGTCCCGCTGGATCTCGGCGACCTTTTCCTTAATCCGGTCGACGACGACACGGCCGTTCTCGCCGGCGAGCAAGTAAACGATGGCGGTGACCGCTTCGCCGCGTCCGTCGCGGGTCGCAGCCCCCTGGCGGATCATGGGAGCCAGGCGGACTGTCGCCACGTCCCTGACGTAGATCGGCGTCCCGCTCGAGGTCGTCGTGAGGATGACCTCCTCGAGATCCTTGAGGCTGTCGATGAGGCCGACGCCCCGGATGACGCGGAGCTCGCCGTTGCGCTGGATGTAGCCGCCCCCCGCGTTCGCGTTGTTACGGCGGATCGACTCGAAGACGCGGTCGAGCGAGATGCCTCGGGCCAGGAGTCGATTCGGGTCGAGCTCGACCTCGAACGTCTTCAACTCCCCACCGAGCGCGTTGACCTCGACGACTCCGGGGACGCTCTTGAGCCGACGCGCAACCTCCCAGTCGAGGAGGGTCCGCAGCTCCATCAGCGACCGGGGGTTCTTGGCGTTCTCGGCGTTGCGGAGCTCGAACTGGTAAATCTCGCCGAGTCCGGTGGCGATGGGCCCCATCTCGGGCTCGCCGAAGCCTTCGGGGATGTCCGACTTGGCCTGGTTGAGCCGCTCGCCGACCTGCTGGCGGGCCCAGTAGATGTCGGTGCCGTCCTCGAAGATGATCGTCACACCGGAGATGCCGAACTGGGAGAAGGAACGGACCTCCTTGATGTGAGGGATCCCGTTCATGGCATTCTCGACCGGGATCGTAATGAACTGCTCGACTTCCTCAGGCCCAAGAGCCGGGGCGCTCGTCAGGGCCATGACCTGGACGTTGGTGATGTCCGGCACGGCGTCGATCGGCAACCCCAGGAGCGAGGTCATCCCGGACGCGGTGAGCCCGACGAGTACCAGCAGGACAAACCCTCGGCTTTTGAGCGAATAACGGATCAGGTAGTCGAACAACGCTCCGTATCCTTCCTCTTTGTTCGCTTAATCGAGGCCGAGGAGTTGGCAGGTGTCTTCGTAACTGCCCTCGAGATCCGACGTCAGAGCCTGGTCCGGCGCGTCCCAGAGCGGCATCTCGGGACGGGGCTGTCCAATGACTACGGGGTAAGCCCAAGCGTCGAAACGGGTTCGAGGCTCGTTCGTCTGAGTTCGACAACTTGCTTCATACAGCGAGGGCACATCCACGCCTAGCGTCGGGTCGCTCACACCGAGTTCCCCAAGCAGTTCCGCATACAGATTCCCGCTGCGATGCGTCACGATATCCACGATGGCCACGCTGACATTTCGCTGAAGCAGCGCGATACACTTCGCCACGAACGCCTTGCGATGTTCAAACCGACCCTTGTTCCCAGGGCTGACAAACTCGACGGCCGCGTCCAACGTATTCTCACGCACCATACAGGAGATCAAAACTCCACACTTATGTTGATCGCCTATATCAATGTCGGCTGAAACCGTGGGTTCTGCGATGGCCTGCGAGATCGCCGCCATACCGCTGTTTGCATAACGGATATCGGGAGGAGGATTTTTGTGCTCAAAGGCACCGATATCCACTTCGAAATCGCGGCCCATCCGTGCCCGCGGTTCGGCGAGATAACCCGAGGGAGCAAGCTGCGGACGCGGCCGGCCAACATGCTGGGCCAAGTGGCATGAAATCCCTCCCACGCGAAGATTCGAGCGATCGGGGGATGAAAGTGATCGCGTAACGGCATCGGCAACCCTGCTCAGCTACGATTCTGTCTTGGCGATCTTTCTCGTTGGCTTACCTCCATCGATTTCGAGCCACAAATCCGCGTCCCATCCCCTGACACGGATGATCGAGAGTTCCATCGACATACTCAACGCCACGGACCCCGGTGTTACCCACCGGAGCTAGTGAGTTGCTCGGTCATCGCCTTGAGCTTGTATCCCCCCTGGATGACGATTTCATCGCCGTCTTTGAGGCCGCCGCGAATCATGACCTTGTCCCCGCGCGGGGCTTCGGCATCGACGACTCGACGGTCGAAGAGCTCGGGGCCACCTCGCACGAAAACGTAGGCCGAGCTCCCCTGCGTCAACAGCGCGGAGGTTGGAATCCGGGTCCCGACGGTCTCTCTCGGGCTGAGGATCTCGGCCTCGACGAACATCCCCGGCTTGAGGAGACGATCCGGGTTCTCGGCCTTCGCCAGGAGCTTGACCGAGCGGCTTTTCTCTTCGACGAGATCTCCGGAGTAGATCACCTCTCCCTCGAACTCGCGGTCGGGATAGGCGGGGGAGCGGAACCGGACCTTGCCCCCTCGACTCCGGCTCAGCATGTTGAAGTCGCTCTCCTGGACGTTCGCCTCGATCCAGACAGTTGAGAGGTTGGCCAGGGTGAAAATCCGGTGGGTTGTGTCGACGGCGACGCCCGGCACGATCATCTCGCGGTCGAGGATCGTGCCGTCGAACGGGGCCCAGATCGAATAGGTGCTGATCGGTGTGTGATGCTTGGCGATCGTCCCCTTCGCGGTCAGGGCCCCCGGTGGCTCGACGGCAACGCTCGACGACATCGCGGGTGAAGAAAGGATCGTGTCGGGACTCTCGGGATTGCGCGAGGCCGAGCTTCGGGGGTTGACGAGGGTGCCGTCGGTATCGACGCCCACCACGTGCCCTCGCTCGACCTGCGGCTCGGTACCGTCCGGCTTGACCCCCAGGATTCTGAGCCGCTCTTGCGCGGCCCTGACCGCGGTCTGGGCCTGCTTGAGGCTCTGCTGGGCTCTCGTATAGGCCAACTGATTTTCATATCCCATCTGGTCCATCAGGCTCTGATAGGTTGCCTGGGCGACTTCGTAGTCCGCCTTGACCTTCTCGAACTGCTTGGCGGTGATCAGCTTTTGGGAGATGAGGTCGCGGTTTCGGTCGATCGTCGTCGTGGCCAGGCGATACTGGGCATAAGCGGTCATCAGCTTTTCCCGGTTCTCGCCAACGGCACGCTCCGTGAACGCAGTATGAATTTGATCGGGAGTTTCTCCCTTCTGGAGCCTCCCGATCAACTCGATCGTGGTGGCGTGGATCTTCTCCTGCCAGGTCGCCTGGGCCTGCGCCACGTCGAGGACCTGGAGCCGGGTGTAGAGCTCCAACCGCGCCTCGCCCACCTCGGGGCTGTCGATCGTCGCGAGCAGGTCTCCGGCCTTAACGTCCTGACCGACGTGGGCCGTCACCGATCTCACGACGCCTCCGGCTCTCGGCGTGATGTAAGCGTATTGGGCCTCATTCGGGGCGACCCGCCCAGGCGCCGTCAGGACCTCCGCCGAGGCGCCGGCCGCAACCTTCTCGGTCATCAAGCCGATCGCCTTCTGCTGCTCGGTGGAGAGGCTCACTCGCTCCGAAGACGCGGCGACAGCAACCGGGTCGATCGTCTTCGCAACCTCGGGAGTGTCGGCCTCGACAATTATCGCCTTGTGTTGCCAGTACCAGGCCGCTCCGGCGCCGACGACGAGCAGGCCGACCACCACGATGGCTCCTCGCCGAAGAGTCGGGCTGCTCACAAGATCCGCGAATCCACCGAGGCGGCTATTCCCGCTGGCCGTCGAGACGGAAGGACTCATCGATGGCTCCGAAGATTTCGAAAAGGCCTGGACTGGGGAACAGTCTAGGCGCGAAGCCGATTGAAGCCCCGGCTCCGTTTTGAGGGGCGGCCGGTGGCGACTCATAACATCGGAAAGTCAAAAGACGACGTGCTCATGATTGAGCTACGTGCCATCTCTGACGGGCGCTTCCCCGCGACTCGGGAACGACCGGGAGGGAGCGCCGATGGTATCACGCCCCTGTCTCAGGCTCTCGCCCCACGAGTTCACGAGTCGATAGGCGCGAGGAACCATGCCAAACCAGGGTGGGAGAGGAGGAAAGGCAGATCTTCGCGCCCTCAGCGGCCCTCGCAGGAGCCGTCGAGCGGTTGGCGAGCGTCAGTGACAGGAGCCGCACGTGCTGTCGAAATCCACATCGGTCTCGTAGTCCCGGGGGGGTTGAACGACGAACCCTAGTCTCTCTCTCTATTATTTAATCGTGAGACCGAAATGGCAAGCGAGACGCTACGTTTCGATAACCTACGAATCCATTAAACAAACTATCTCGATGCCATTTTGTTCACAAACCTCTCGACGTACCACGCCCTAGCGTCGTCGTTCGGGCTGGGTTCCGCACGATTGGGGAGGCCGGTGATGGACGCGGACATGTCGCGGAGGCTCGGCCTCCTCGAGGAGAACCCCGGAACGTACCATGGCGGCTGGGCGCCCTTGTCGGATCGACGTTCGTTCGAGTCGATCAACCCGGCGTCAGGAAAATCCCTCGGTCGAGTCGCAGCGGCTTCGGGCGACGACTACGACCGGGCGGCCGAGGTGGCATCGGATACTTTTCGACGCTGGCGTGACGTACCAAGCCCTCGGCGCGGAGAGGTCGTCCGACAGATCGGTCAGGCCTTACGCGAACGGAAAGCCGACCTGGGGCGACTCGTCACCCTCGAGACGGGAAAGATCCTCGCCGAAGGGGAGGGCGAGGTCCAGGAGATGATCGACATCTGCGACTTCGCCGTCGGGTTGTCGCGACAACTCCACGGCCTGACGATCGCCAGCGAGCGCCCGGCCCACCGAATGGTCGAGCAATGGCACCCGCTCGGGCCGATCGGGATCATTACCGCGTTCAACTTCCCCGTCGCCGTCTGGGCGTGGAACGCGATGATCGCCGCGGTCTGCGGCGACACGATGATCTGGAAACCCTCGCCGGAGACGCCGTTGACGGCCGTCGCCGTCCAGAACATCGTCAACACCGTCGCCACCGAGAACGACTGCGCAGGCGTCTTCAACCTCGTCGTCGGCGACGCCGAGGAGGTCGGCGAGCGAATGATCGCCGACCCGAGGCTCCCCTTGATCTCCGCCACCGGGAGCTGCCGGATGGGGACGAAGGTCGGCGCCGTCGTCGGCCAGCGGTTGGGGCGAGCGCTCCTGGAGCTTGGGGGGAACAACGCGATCATCGTCGCCCCGAACGCCAACCTCGACCTTGCGCTCAGAGCAACCGTCTTCGCCGCGGTCGGGACCGCCGGCCAACGTTGCACGACCGCCAGGCGGCTGATCGTGCATGAATCGATCCTCGAGGGGTTCCTCGAGCGACTCGTTCGGGCCTATCGAAGCCTACCGATCGGCGACCCTTGCGATTCGAACACCCTGATTGGCCCGCTCATCAACGAGCGAGCGGTCGAGGCGATGTCGACGGCCCTCGCCCTCGCGAAAGAGCAGGGGGGAGAGCTCGTGATCGGCGGCCGGAGACTCGATCGCCCCGGCTTCTTCGTCGAGCCCGCGCTCGTCCGGGCCCGTCCCGAAATGGCCATCGTCGGCGAAGAGACGTTCGCCCCGATCCTCTACGTGATGGGATACTCAAACCTCGACGAGGCCCTGGCCATCCAAAACGGCGTTGCCCAGGGGCTCTCCTCAGCGATCTTCACCAACGACCTGGGGGAAGCCGAAACGTTTCTCTCGGCCACAGGTTCCGACTGTGGAATTGCCAACGTCAACATCGGCACCTCGGGCGCCGAGATCGGCGGCGCCTTCGGTGGTGAAAAAGCGACCGGAGGAGGCCGCGAGGCCGGTTCCGACTCGTGGAAAGCCTACATGCGCCGACAGACCTGCACGATTAACCGGAGTCACGAGCTTCCCCTGGCCCAGGGAATCCGGTTTGAGCTCGGAACGGAGAGTAAACAGTAGACAGTAGACAGAAGTGAGAAGGCGTACATTTCCTTGGCTTCCTGCTTTCCACAACCTCCCTGCTGTCCGCTGTCTACTTTCTACTGTCTACTCTTCCTTCCCCCCCCGCCGCCCGGACCAGGCGCTCCACGAGTGCCGAATCGATGGTTCCCTGGCGTAGGCCTGCGGCGCAGGCGGAGCCTCGGACGGCGAAGAGGTCGGGGGCGAGAGGGGAAAGGCGTTGGATCGCGTCGGCATCGAGGCCGCCGGCCAGGACGACCTTGAGGCCACCGGATCGGGCGTGGGAGATCCAATCGGCCCAAGACAGATCGAGAGGGCTCGGAGCGGCCTTGTCCCAGGTATCGACGAGGATTGCCGAGCAGTCTTCCGTTGCGAGTGCCGCGTCGAGGACGGCTCGAGGCGTCGGGGCCTTGGCCTTCTGCCAGTCAGCGTAGGCGACGGCTACCCAGGAAGGCCCGGATCCCGAGCGGCGACGGATCGCATCCCAATCTCGATGCCAATCAGGCTCGGCCCTGGCGAGCCCGAGCTTGCGGAAGGTAATTCCTTTGAAGGCGTCGACCCCGAGGTCGTCGGCTTCGGCCCACTCGCCGAGCTCGCCGAGGGCGACGCTGAGCGGGATGGAAGAGGGGACGACTCGGCGGATGTCCTTCCAGGTCGCGACGTCGGCCCGACCGAGCGGACCTCGGTCGGGCTCCTTGATATCGATGACGGCCGCGCCTCCGTCGAGTGCGGCTTTTGCTTCCAGGGGCGAACGCACGCTGACGAGGAGCCCTGGCACGATTACCCCGCGACAGAGGAGTCAGAGGCCGACGGGTCGAGCCGGGGGAGGAGCTCATAGCGACGGACTCGGTCGAGTCGGAACGACTTCTCGAAGGAATCGAGATGACAGAAGGCAACGAGGTAGGCGATTCCCCCCCGATGCGCGAATCGTCGAGGGCTGATCTCGCGGAGCGCGGAGCCTCGCGAGCCGCCGGCATACTCGATTCGGACCCGGTATCCGCCCGCGATGGCGTCGGCGATCCGATCCCAACCGGAAGGGATCGGCGTGTTCCCTTTCGGATCGAAAATGGAGTAGGCGACCTGCAACATGGAGGGCTCTTGACCCCCTTCGAGCGCGAGCCAGAGTCCCATGACCCTGAGGCTGTCCGCTAGGGCCCGGTGCGGCCCGGACGGGTCGAGCGAGAAGAGTGCAGCCAGTGTCTCGAGCCGATGGTTCCGCGCCTGGGGGACTCGCCGTCGCGAGAGGGCCAGCGTGTCGATGACCCGATGGGCCGGAAACTCGAGCCCGAGGCGGCCGAGCTCCCGCCCGAGGAAGCCGGCGTCGAAGGCGGCGTTGTGCGCCAGCAGGCTCGTCGTCGCGCCGTCCCCGAGGAACGCGAGGAACTCGGGCAGGACCACGCTTGCAGGGTCGGCGTCGGCGAGGAGGGCGTCGCCGATCCCGTGGATCGCCTGGGCGGAGGGGGACATCGGCCGGCCCGGATTCACCAGGCGCTCGAACCGACCGAGTTCCTGTCCGTCGGCGTCGAACCGGACCGCGCCAATCTCGACGATCCGGTCGCTCTCGGCCATCAAGCCGGTCGTCTCGAGGTCGAACGCCACGAATTCCCGGGAACAGACCTCCGACATCGACACCCCTCGTGAGAATGGTCGTCAACACCCTCAAAGTCATTATCGAACCGCACGCCCGATACGGCCAGCGGAATCGGCGGTTTCGCCGGGCGGTCTGTTCGGATTCAATGCCGGAGGTGACATCCTCTCGTCGAAGTATGCGACATGGGCCACTCACTCGACGTCGGCCGCGCCTTCGGCGTGGGGATTGTCATCTCGCTGGCCGCCCCGGGTTGCGTGACGATCCGTCCCCGACCCCTCGAGCGGCCAACCCGGCCGGCCGAATCGCCTGCGACGGTCGTCGAGGTCATCGAGGCGCACAACCGTGTGCGAGCGGAGCGGGGATTGGCTCCCCTCGCCCTCAATACAAGTCTCGAGCGGTCTGCGGTGCGGCACGCCCGCGACATGGCCGAGCGCCGAAGGATGAGCCATCGCGGAGGGGACGGTTCCTCCCCCTTCCGTCGGATGCAGGATGAAGGCTACCTATTCCGCCTTGCGGCCGAGAACGTTGCCGCTGGCGTCTTTACCCTCGAGACACTGATGGACGCCTGGATGTCGAGCCCGCCTCATCGCAGGAATATCCTCGGCGAATTCCGCGAGGTCGGCGCGGGTGTTGCGACCTCGCAAGACGGAAAAACCTATTGGTGCGTTACCTTCGGCGCTCCCTCCGGTCACTGAAAGCCGGCGCGATTGCCGTTCTTCGGCTATGCTTCAACGGATAGGACGCACGGCCTCCCCTTCGGCGAGGCAGTCCGCGTCCGAAAGGATTGATTGATATGCGAGGTCAACGCTGGTTGGCGGCGGGCTTCCTCCTGGTCGCCTCGGGATGTCACGCCGGCCCGTCGAAACAGATGGTCGCATCGACCGAGCCCACGCTGGCCGCCCCGAGCGAGCCGAACGTGACCGTCGTCGATACCCAACCGCCGCGGACGGTGACCTGGACCGATCGCCATCCCCTCTTCACCAAGCCGCGTGAGTATTACGCGAAGTCGGGCGACAACAAGGTCGTCAAGACCGCCGCCGCGACCGTGATCGGCGTCCCCGCCGGGCTCGTCGGCGAGTTGAAGCAGATCGTCGTCGGGGCCCCGCCGACCACGACGGCTCCTTATTGATTCCCAAAAGGCCCCCTTCGTCGGGTCGCGAGCTCCACGCCCCGACGAAGGCCAGCCAAGCACAAAGCCGGGCCGGCCGGAGACGTTGTCAAGCGTCTCCGGCCGGCCCGGCCTCGCGTTTGTGCCGAAAGTTCACTCGACCTCGATGGTCGAGTGGTAGCCCGAAAGTGTCGGAAGTGCTTCGAGGGAGCGCCGAAGGCTCCGCCGTTGCCAAAATCGCGAGGCCTTGCCGCGGATCGAGACGTTCTTGCCGACCACACGAACCTCGACCGACTTGAGTTGATCGCCGAACGTGTTCCGGATCTGTTTCTCGAGTCGGCGCTTGAGCGCGGCCTCGGCCGCGGGGTCCGACCTCGGCTCGACCGAGATCGAGTCGTCGGGGCCTCCGCGACCTCGGGGATTCATCATCGGCGGCAAGATCCGGCCGAACAGTCCGGGGGATCTACGAGTCGGTTGGCTTGGGGCAATCCGAGGGTCAGTCCGAGCGCTGCTGGAGGGAGGGGGGATCGGCTTCTCGCCTTCGCCCAGGGGCACCGACTCGAGGACGAGGGGTTGGCTGCCCGTCGAAGCTCGAGTCATGGGTGTGGTCGAAGGCCGTGCTGTCGTGGGAAGACCTCGGGCCGCCGGCATTTCGGAAGGACCGCTGATCGGCGGCAAGTCGGTGGGACTGGTCGCAGACGATGTCACACGTTGAGCGCCACGTCCACCGGGAACTGCCCGACTCCGGAATGGGATCCCCGGAACAGCCAAGATCGGTCCGGAGTCCTCTGGGCCAGGGGGAATCGCCCCGTGTCCGCTCACGCTCGGGCCGTCGCTCGTGCTCGGAGAGGGACGAGCCGCGGGGGCGGTCGTCTCGGCCGGACTCGAGTTCGGCGCCGTCAGGGGAGGGAGTTCATCCTGGGCGTACGCCGCACCGCCCCACACCAGCAAGGTCCCAAGCGATCCCGCCGTGACTATCCGACGCATGTCGCATTTCCTTCGCTGACGACGGCCGCCGCACTGAATCGGTTCTCACCCTATCCCGATTAATTCGGCGACGTCCTCGCGAAGAGTTCAGCCTTTCTCCATCCTCTCAAGATTGTGACGGCCCCGGCCTCTCCCGTATTCTCTCAAAACGCGCAGATTCCTGTCTCCGCACGAGCGGGTCTTTGCCAACGAGCCCGATACCGACTCAAAGGCGCAGAGCGAACCGGACCTGGGCGGATCACCCCGACCTCATTGAGAGAACCGAAAGTGGTAAGGCATTAGCCCAGGCGAAACCCTGAGGGCGATCAACACAGCGGACTGGTAACGAACAGCCGGGGAATGCCGGGGGCCATCATGGCCCGATCCCCGTGGCGACGACAGGTCGGCGTCGTCTCGATCAGGCTTCCTTGCGAGCTTCCGTGATCCTGGCCTCGCTCATGGCCGAGAGCAACCGCTTCGCTCGGCGCTTATTCGCCAGGGTGATCTCACCCTCGGAGATGATACGGAGCAGAAGTTGACGGGCCTGGTCGAGGAACAACCCGGTTTCGATGTGTCCCTGCCGTTCTCGATACCAGGCATCCATGATCTGATCGAGGTCTCCCGCATTACGATTGGGGTAGACGTCGACCGTCGCGGACGCGCCGTCACTTGCCGTCTTCAACAAAAGGTCATCGAATGGACCGAGCATCGTCGAGGCTCCTTCGCCTGGTGCCTAATCAAGGCAATCCGATCTCTTCCTTTCGTCGGGCGGCGTCAACTCGCCGTCCGGAGACGCGCAACAGTCGCGGCGGGCCGAGGGCAACACGCCGCCTCTCTCTCTCTACCGAACCTTAAATTTAGAAAGGCTTATAACACGATTCGTCGAGGATGGCCAGGTGCCGAACGGTTTCGACCAACCTATTTAAAGAATCCATCCATGCTGACCGGGGGACATTCTCCGACAGTGACTCGGGCAAGTCAACAAAAAAATCTGATCTGAGTGCGTCTGAGAGTCCTGGTCGGTTTCGGCCGCCGAAGGGAGCCCAGTGATTTGTAGGGATCGGATCTCTCGGACAATCACAGAACGAGAGAACCTGTCGCGAAACGTCGAAAATGAGGCACTCCCCGACCTCGGGGATTCAGGATACATCGCCGGAGGAGGCGGGGCGATCGGCCCGGAGGCCCCTGGGTCTGGGTATCGCCGAGGTTCCTGGCTCGACACCGGGCCGCGTCGCCCGATCCAACGCATCAATCCATGTCATCCGTCGCTCTTTCTGCCAAACCCCTTTCCCTTGACGCCAGTACTGCGCACCGCATGAGCCGCACCATCGCGTCTTCGCGGCGCGGTCCCCTAGCCGCCGGAATCGCGGCAGGGGGATCAAGGCCCAATGGCCGCAACGTGGGCAACGATCGGGTCTCGTGCTCAACACGAGGGCGACGAACGCCCCGAAGAGCAGGAAGTTGAGGACGACCGTCGCCCCGAGGTGCGGGGACTCTCCGGCCGTCCTCCATCGATCGAAGGTCCACCAATCGTACCAAACCGCAAGGCCCGGGAAAGTGATCGACAACAGGAGTGGCACGGCCCAGTATTTTCCGGGACTCTCCCGGTCGAGCAGCAAGATCAGGATCCCGACGACCCAGAGGGACGCGATGAGGCCGAGCACGAGCGAAGGGCCGCCCTGCCCGAAAGCCCCGGCCTGGTGGAGAATCAGGGAGAGGACCAAGAGGATGGGAACGAAGGCCACGACCCGGAGAAGGGCCGAGCGCTGGCGGAGGCGAACAGCCCATGAGGAATTCGAGTTCATGGTGCAGAGGCCCCACGGAGAGCTGGCCGCAACGTCGCGGCGGTATCCGTCAAGGATGTCGGCCGGTCAGGCATGTTGGAGCCTTTCGGACGACCCGCGAACGAAAATCCCTTCGATCAGCATAGGACAAGATTGGCTCGATTGAAAGAGGCCGGGGACGAATTCCGCGATTCAAAGCCGATGGGCGATCGGGCGGTTCGGGAGTCGGGAAAGGGATGAAAATCGGCGGGCAATCTGGCATCTTGAGGAGATCCTTCCCCCCTTGGGGCCCGCCGTCGGGCCCAAGGATCCGAGCCTCCCGGCCGCACACGTCCGGGAACCCCCAAGCATGAGGAGTATCGATGCCCGCCACCCCGGCCAGTGACCTGAAGATCGCATCCGTCGAGGCGATCTACTTGCGACTCCCGAGCGTGAAGTCGCAATGCGACAGCGGCCAGGATGCCCTCATCGTGAAGGTGGTCACCGACTCCGGGATCGTCGGCTACGGCGAGGTCGACTCGGCCCCGCTGGCGGCCAAGGCCGTCGTCGAGGGCCCATTCTCCCACACCGCCACCACCGGCCTCGCCCACGTCCTGATCGGCGAGGATCCGTTCCGGACCGAGTACCTCTGGCACAAGATGTATCGTGCCAACATCTATTCGGGACGCCGAGGGATCGCCATCCACGCGATGAGCGGCATCGACATGGCGCTCTGGGACATCAAGGGCAAGGCACTCGGCATGCCGATCTGGAAGCTGCTCGGCGGCGGCTTCACCACCTCGCTCCGGCCCTACGCCAGCTCCCTCTTCGGCCCCACGCCCGAGGAGACGGGGGAGCGGGCCAAGCGGTTCGTCGGCCAGGGCTTCACCGCCGTCAAGTTCGGCTGGGACCCGATGGGCAAGGACGCGAAGACCGACGTCGCCCTCGTCCGCGAGGCCAGGCGAGGCCTCGGCGACGACGTCGACCTGATGATCGACGCCGGGCTCGTCTTCGACGCCAAGACCGCCATCCAGCGGGCCAAGGCGTTCGAACAGTTCAACCCATTCTGGTTTGAAGAGCCGCTCATGCCCGACGACTACGAAGGGTACGCCAAGCTCTCGGCCGCCTCCACCCTCCGGATCGCGGCCGGCGAGGAGGAGAGCGAGCGGAAGTCGTACCTCCAGTTGATGGACCAGGGGAAGATCGACGTGGTGCAGATCGACCTCACCCGGTGCGGCGGCTTCACCGAGGGGATGAAGATCGCCTCGATGGCTGCCGACCGCGGCCTCCCGGTCGTCAACCACGGCTTCACCACGTATATCAACGTCGCCGCCTCGCTGCACTTCCTGGCGAGCGTCCCCAACACGCTCGACCTGCTCGAATTCGTGGTCGAGGAAGGAACGACGCTCCGCCACTCGCTCAGCGAGCCGATCCGCGCCGTCGACGGCCGAGTCGCGGTGCCGACCGCCCCGGGCCTCGGCCTCGAGATCGACGAGGCTCGCTGGGAGAAGTTCCGCGTCGGCTGATTGACGGGTTGGCCGCACGTCGCCTTCGAAACGAACGACGTCCCCGATCGAGCACTCGCTCGGCCGGGGACCTCTGGATTTTCGGGTTGGTCGTTCTCGAATCCGGACTCGTCGAACCTCGTCAGTCGTCCGCCGTCACCTCGGCCCATTCCTCGTGGCGGACCCGCCCGGAGCCGTGCGGAGCAGGCAGCCCTTCGGGTCGGTCGACCCGGCCGGGGATGACCAGAGGGGCCACGGTCGTACGGGGTCGTGCGAGCCAGGTCCTCGGGTTCAGGTTCTTGAGGATGATGTTGAGCTCGATCGGCGACAGGAAGAGCAAGTAGGTCGCGGTGATCGCCTCGCCGAAGATCGGGATATTGACCGTCAGCAAGATCGAGGCATGCAAGCCGAGCCCCGCGACCATCATCCAGCGCCTCGTCGAGCGGAACCAGAGCAGGAACCCCAGCGAGAACTCGACCAGGAGCGCCCCGTGGGTCATCAGGTTGATGATGACGGGATACTCGGTCAGCCAGGTCAACCACGGACGCCCGACCTCGGTGTTGCTCAGCACGTAGTGGATCGCCGTACCGTTGAGCCAGCTCGAGCCGCCCCCTTTCAGGATCGCCGTATTCACATAGATCATGGCGACCTGGAGTTGGATGAGGCGCTGGGCCCAGGGGATGATCAAGGGCTCGGCGGCGGTCCCACGCTTCTTCGCCGCCCGCCAGGCGTCGATCGAGAAGCAGGCGCCGCAGGGGGCGAGCATCGCATAGAAGGTGAGGATCGTCACCAGCGCGTCGGCTCCGCTGTTGGTGAGCACGTTGCGGTGGTGGAGGGAGACGGTCGCGAGGTAGACCAGCACCCCCATGACTCGGGTGTAGAAGCCGACCGTGAAAAGGACGATCGCGGCGGCGGTGGCGCAGAAGAAGACCCGGACCGACACCGGGTCCGTCAGCAGGAACAAGACCGACCCGCGTTGCGGCCCGGCGACCTCTCGAGCCTCGTTCCCCTGGAGGATCCCGGCGTTCGTGTACCAGTAATCCAGGTCGAACGCGAGGAAACCGAGGTTGGTGAGCAAGACCAGGCCGAAGACGATCCGGAAGGCCCCCAGCGGTCGGCCCGAGATCGGACCGAACCAGAACGTGTTCCAGGCTCGGATCGGGTTCATGGGCGCACCTCCGCGATGGAGTCGAAATGGAATGTCGTGAGCAAGTGTGGCTTCGTCGGCGTCATCGGGTCGGTCAGGGGCTGGCCCGGTTGAGACGTCTCGCGCACCTGGAAGAAGACGTGGGCATCGAGCGGGTAGGTGTCGGCTGAGAGGCCGAGCTGCCGGATGGCGTGTCTCGCGGCGAACTTGCGGAGCAGCTCCGAATCATTCGGCGCCAGGTTCGCGGTGTACTTGGAATAGCGGAACCGCGGGATCCCCTGCCAGGCCGTGTAGTCTGCCAGGCGGGGGAACATGAAATGGTAACGGAGGCCCTTCGAGTCGATCACCTCGGTCTCGAGGGTCAGCGTGTCGCGCACGGGTTCCGGGGCAAACATCGCCCAGTACTGCCAGAGGCCGAGAGGCATCATGTAGTACGAGAAGGAGCGGTACAGCCGCTCCTTGATCGGGCAGCCCGGCAGTACCCAGACGACGACCGCCGTCATGTGGAAGATCAGATAGGCCGAAATCACAAGCCGCCACGCGTTCCATCGCAAGGCCATGGGCCCTCCCTTCACTCCTTCGAATGGAGGGCGGTACCTTAGGAGATCTCCCGAACTCCGTCAATTCGACTTATCTCGAGGCGGCTGGAATGCCGACATACCGGGTTCGTCTTCGATCGAAGGCATTCCCGAGGCATTCGAGCGAGGGCCCAAGGCGCCCGACGCGCCGAGGGCCCTCAGCCAATCTCGATCACTTCTTCGCGGCCGGCTCACCTTCGGCCAGCAGTGTTACCAGGAGCTCGTCGAGCTCCCGGACCATCTCGGGGTCGAACCCCTGGACCCGGGCCCGAACCTTGCCCGCTCGGTCGATGAAGAGGGTCGTGGGGAACCCTTCGAAGTCCTTGACCTGCTCCGTGACCTTTTCGTTGGCGATGAGGCACGGGTAGGGGATTTTCTTCTCCTTCACGAAGTCCTCGATCTTGATCCGGACTTCTTCCGGGGGCACGCGCTCGAAGGTGAGGCCGACGACCTGCAACCCCTTGTCCTCGTATTTCTTCGAGAGCTCGATCAGGTGAGGGATCTCTCGGATGCAGGGGCCGCACCAGGTGCCCCAGAAGTCGACCATCACGACCTTGCCGCGGTAGTCGGCCAGGGAGATGGTCTTGCCGTCCGTGGTCGGGAGCGAGAAGCCGAACTCGAACGGCTTGTTCGTCTCGAGACGGATCTTGGCGCTCAGCTTAGCCGCGGCGATGGCACTGGTCTCGACCTTGGCCTCGAGGTCCTTGAACGTCGGGTCGTTGCGGAGCGGGGCGATGATGGTGTCTTCGTGGAGGAGGACGGCCTTGGAGAAGCCCGCCTCGACCGCCTCGGTCAGGCTCTTCAACCCCTGGACCGACTGCCCGTCATAGGTGGAAATCCGAGCCTCCTGGTAGAGCGCGTCGCGGAGCAAAATCTTCTCGGGCTCGTTGAGGTCTTTGTGCTCGTCGCGGAGCTGCCTCACGAGCTCGGCAGCCCGGTGGAGGGGCGGCCCGTTCTTGGGGGGCTCGAGCGAATTCCCGAAGTCGAAGCAGAGCGCGGCGAGGAAGCGGACGGCGTCGCGATTCTTCGGCTCACGCTTGAGCGCGGTCTCGAGGATCCCGATGGCTCTGGGGATGTCGTTGTTGTTCGCCATTGCGGCGGCCTGCTGGAGCATCGAAGCCACGGACTTGGGATCGACGGCATCCTTACCCTTCGGCTCGTCCGCGGTGCGGATCTCGACGGAGCCCGGGGCACCCGGCGGGGTGTACTGGAGGACGGGAGGGGACTCCATGCACCCGGCCAGGAGGATGCAGGTCGCGGCGAGTCGGGTCGAATGGGTCGACATGAAGACCTTCCGAAGAAAAAATGAGAGGGAGTCGACCCCCTCGGGCGGCCCCTCGCGTGGGCGGACGTCTCGCGCCGAGCTCGAGCGTCTCGCGGGGATCCATAAGAGCATACCGGAGATGCGGGTCTCGCAGGAGGGCCTCCGGCGAATTCGCGAGGCCTGGCGAACGACGGCAACACCTCCGGCCGCTGGCAAGGGGAGGGGGGTGAGACCGACCGCCTCGCGTTCCGCTTCCGATTCTCTCCGCGGGGCCAACGACGCGAGGACCGGGCTTCGGCTGCCTTGTCGCCGCCTCGGGAAGGATTTATAGTGATCGGGGCGGACGACCTGGCGGGTCCCCCCGAGACGGGTCGAGTGGACGTCACGAGGGATCGACCGTCGGTTTGGTCCGGCCGAGTCGCCTGGGATGTGATGTCCGCGAGGGGCGAGGAGCAGAACACGCCGATGACGCCAGGGGTCTCGTCCATCAACGTCGCCGTCCTCGGATCCACGGGGTCTGTCGGACGGAGCGCCTTGAGCGTGGTCGACCACGACCGCGGGGCCCGGCTGAAGCTCCGCAGCCTCAGCGCGCACTCGAGCTGGAAGCCGCTAGTCGAGCAGGCCCGAGCCTTCCGACCTCGCTACATCACGCTCACCGACCGTGAGGCCGCCGCGAACGTCGACGGCCAACTGAGGGGGACTGGGGTCGAGGTTCTGTGCGGCCCCGACGGCCTCGTCAAGATGGTCCAGGACCCCGAGACCGACCGCGTCCTCAACGCGATCGTGGGCGCCGCAGGCCTCCAGGGGACGCTGGCGGCGCTCGAGGCGGGCAAGATCGTCGCCTTGGCGAACAAGGAGACCCTCGTCGTCGCCGGCCCGATGATCATGGAGTTGGCGAAAGCCCGGGGCGGGTCGGTCTTGCCGGTCGATAGCGAGCACTCGGCGATCTTCCAGGCGCTACGGGCCGGGACGGCCGCCGAGGTCCGCCGCGTCATCCTCACCTCCTCCGGCGGCCCCTTCCGTGGGAAGACTCGCGGCGACCTCGCCAATGTAACGCGGGAGGAGGCGCTTCGGCACCCAACCTGGAACATGGGGCCGAAGATCTCGATCGATTCCGCGACCTTGATGAATAAGGCCCTCGAGGTGATCGAGGCTCGCTGGCTCTTCGGCCTCGAGCCCGAGCAGATCGAGGTCGTCGTCCACCCCGAAAGCGTCGTCCACTCGATGGTCGAATTCGTGGACGGCAGTGTCGTCGCCCAGCTCTCTCCGCCCGACATGCGACTCCCCATCCAGTACGCGCTCACCTATCCCGAGCGGGTCGAGGGTCCCTGTCCCCGCATCGATTTCTCCCGAGCGACCTCGTTTACCTTCGAGCCTCCCGACCGCGAGACGTTCCCTTGCCTCGAGCTCGGGTTCGAAGTGATGCGGCGGGGCGGCACCGCGGGCGCCGCGCTGAACGCCGCCAACGAAGCGGCCGTCGCTCGTTTCCTCGACGGCGGGATCGGATTCCTCGACATCTCCCGCGCCTGTCGCGCGGCGCTCGACCACCATTCGTTTGATCCCCGGCCCACTCTCGATGACCTCCGGAAGGTCGATGCCTGGGCCCGTCAGGAGGTAGGACGTTGGCGACCCTGACTACGTTGTTCAATATCGTGAAAGTGGCCCTCGGCCTGGGTTTCGTCATCTTCCTCCACGAGCTCGGGCACTTCCTCCTGGCCAAGTGGAACGGGGTGAAGGTCGAGAAATTCTCGATCGGCTTCGGCTGGACGCTCTTCGGCTTCAGCCGAGGGGAGACCGAGTACGTCATCGCGGCGATCCCCCTCGGCGGGTTCGTGAAGATGCTCGGCGAAGGGGCCGAAGACGAGCCGAACGCGACGGCGGATCCCCGAGCCTATTCGAACAAGTCGGTCTGGGCCCGGATGGCGATCATCTCCGCGGGGGTGATCATGAACGTCTTCCTCGGCCTGGCGTGCTTCGTCTACGCATTCGGCCAGGGAATGGACGAAATCCCCCCGCTCATCGGCGGCGTGATCCCCGGCTCCCCGGCCTATGCCGCCGGATTCCGGCCCGGCGACGAGATCGTCTCGATCGACGGCCGCCAGGACATCAGCTTCAACACGATGCGGCTGATCATCCTCCTCAGTGGTTCAGGGCAGAAGGTCCACTTCGAGATCAAACGACCGGGAGTCGAGGCCCTCGTCCCCATCGACGTCGAGCCGAAGCGGAACGACTCGTCGCCCGTCCCGAGCATCGGCGTCGGACCGGTCCGGAGCGCCAAGCTCGCCGACCCGCCATTCCACGCCCCGGCGGGCATGGCCGTCGAAAAGGACTGGAAGCCCGGTTTGCGGGTCGACGACCGACTGGTCGCGTTCGGTCCCGCGGGTGAGGAACCGAAACCCGTCAAGGACGGAGACGACTGGCAACGCCGGTTCGTCGCGGAACGTTCGCGTCCGCTGTCGATGGTCTTCGAACACCATCCCGATCCGAACGAAGGGCGGAAGACCCAGGTCGAAACCGTCAAGGTCACGGTCCCGCCCGAGCACTTCGTCGACTTCGGCTTCCGGTTGGCAATCGAGCCGATCACGATGATCCGACCCGGATCTCCCGCCGAAAAAGCCGGGTTCCATGTCGGCGACCGGATCGTCAAATTCGACGGCAAGGACGACTTCGACCCCATGCGCCTGCCGGATTACTGCGACCAGCGCTCCGGCCAGACCATTTCGTTCGAGGTGGAACGGACGTCGTCGGGCAACACGACCCAACGCCAGGTCATCGAGGTCGCCACCGACTCGACTCCGCTCCAATTCTATGGTGATGACCTCACCGACGAGTTGATGGAGATTCCGAACGTCGGCTTTACCTACCCGGTCCGCGCCAAGATCGCGGGCGTCGTCCCCGGTTCTGTCGCCGAGAAGGCGGGCTTCAGGGTGGGCGATGAGTTCACCAAGCTGACGATCCCCGCGACGCCCGGTGAGAAGAAGGCCAAGGCCCGCGAAATCGAGTTCTCCCCGGAGGGTCGGGGATGGCCCGGGTTGTTCCTCCGCCTTCAACAAGACCCCGTCTCCGAGGTGGACATCTCGATCAAGGGGAAGGTGAAGGCCATCGCCGTCCGACCCGAGGCGGTTTTGGATTGGTACAACCCGAGGCGCGGGCTGTACTTCCAGGACCTGATCCGCAGGCTGCCTCCCCAGGGGATCGCGTCGTCCTTGCGCCGAGGGACCGACGACACGATTGCAAATATTCTCAGGATTTACGCCATGCTACGCAGCCTGGCGCAGCAGCGGGTCAGCCCCAAGTTGCTGGGCGGGCCGCTCATGATCGCGCAGGTCGCGTATACCCAGGCCGAGACCGGGCTGACCGAGTTCGTCCACTTCCTCGGGATCCTGAGCATCAATCTCGCCGTCCTCAACTTCCTGCCGATGCCGCCCCTCGACGGCGGCCAGATGGTCTTCCTGATCGCCGAGAAGGTCCGGGGCCGACCCCTCCCGGCTTCGGCCCAGAACGTGGTGATCTGGATCGGCGTGATCCTGCTCATTTGCTTGATGGTCTACGTGCTCTTCCAGGACGTGGTCCGGACCTTCTTCGCGTCCTGATCCGGCCTTGCGAGCCCGTCGAGGGCCACCCGTCTCGAGGTCGATCGGAATGACGAAGCCAGGGCTTTGGGACAGGATCACCTTCCTCGGGGAGGGCCCCGTCGTGGGGCCCTCCAGTGTCCCGGCGCACGCGGTCCTCGACCGACTCGCCGGCGGGCAATCACCGGCATCCGTCGCCGAGGAAACGGCCCTCGATGCGGCCGATCTGATCGCCGCGGTGGCTTCCAACGCCCTGGGGGACGAGCGATCGCTCGGCCTCCCCCTGGTCACGAGTGCCCCGGTCGGACCGATCTCCGAGAGAGCGTTCCGGGAGTCGAGTTGGGCCAGCCTCTTGCCCAGCTCGGCGACTCCGGGACGTCTCGCGCTGATGGCGGGAATGCTCCAGATCCTCGACCACTGGGACGCCAGCCACGAGGCCGCCCAGCGTGCCGACGACCTGGGCGAGCGCGCGGCCTCAGCGTACTGGCACGGTATCGCTCACCGGCGCGAGCCGGACTCGGGCAACGCCTCGTATTGGTTCCGCCGCGTCGGCCGGCATTCCGCCTTCGGAGCCCTCGCGAAGGCCGCAGGCTCGTTGCTCGAGGCACACGGCGACCCCGGCCTAACCTCGCGCCTACTCCGCAACGGCGAGTGGAATCCCCAGGCGATGATCGACCTCTGCGCCGACGGCCGGCCATCGGCGAGGGTCGAAGGGCTGGCGCGTCAACTCCAGCGACTCGAGATGATCACCCTGCTCGAGGCGACGGCTGAAGCCCTGGGAATACTCTAGCGCGTTTCGCCGAGGTATGGACCAGAAATGCGGGGCACTCCTGCCCCGCGAATTGGTGGGGGGGGCACTCCTGCCCCGCCTGGGTGGGCAGGCAAAGGTGCCTCACCCTATTCTGAAACAGTTGCGGTCCACGTCGACTCCGAACGGCTCCACGCCAAAAGGCCTCGAGCCGCTGGGCGGCACTCCGTGACGAGTTCACTTCGTTCGGGTCGCCGGAGCGACGACCGGCGAATAGCCCGGGATCCCGAGCAGTTGGTGGAGTTGGCCACACGTCTGGCCGATCGGGGTGAGTGTCCCGCCGGTCAGGCTGCCATCGACGCGGCCGGCCCGACGTGCGAGCCGTTGCCAGAGGGCGTCGACCTCGCGGAACTCGAAGGCGAGTTGCCCGGCGTTCATCCCCTGGGCGGAGCTCTGTCGGAAGCTCGTGGCCTCCAGTTGGAGTCGCCGGGCATCGTCCAGGATGACGTCACCCGCCCCCTGGGGGAGCTGTCCGGCATTGGGTGTAAAGGTATTGATAAATTGGTCGATCTGCTGCGCGAGCTGGTCGGCCAGCCCACCCAACGGTGAGGCCCCTTCGGTCGGGATCGCCGAGCCCGCGAGGTTTCCCGGCTCGTTCGACAGGCCCAGGTTCTGACGGAGCAAGACTTCGACATTGACGAGGGACGTCCACGCCGAGCGGACCCGGGGGGTGACCTGGACCGCGTTGATGTCGGCGGCGAGCGACTTCATGACGACGGAAATCCCCGCGAAGCCGGTGCGGGCCAGGTGGACGTTCGAGGTGAGGTCGATCCCGTCGTGGAAGGCGTCCGCCATCTGGGCCACGCTGACGGCCCCCTGGAGCAGCCTCGTCCCGACGTCGCCCGGGATGTCGGCGCGGATGTCGGCCACGAGTGCTTCGGCACGGTCAAAGAGCGCGTTGGCGAGCCGACGCGTCTCGAGGAGCCCGGTCGGCGCGGAGGTCGCGCCGTAGTAACTCGACGGGGTCGGGTTCGCGCCCAGGGCCTGGTGGATCTTGTCCTCGAGTTGATCGATTCGGTCGAGGTCCCTGCGAATGTCCGGCGAGGCGAACGCGGGCTGACGCAGTTGGGCTTCGAGGTAGTTCCAGGATGCGTCGATGCCGGCGAACGCCCGGCGCGCGAGGTATCGATCGGTCTTGGGATTGAGCGTCGACCCGTATTCAGTGACCGACTGGGCCAGCTCCGTCGTATCTCGTGCGAGGACTTGTCCGGCCGCCGCGGGCTGGACCTCGGCGCCCAGGTCCTTGCTCAGGCTCGCCAGTTGGTCGGTCAGGTTACCGATCAGCCCCGGCAGATCAGGTGAGATGACGCGAGGCGCGGAGGGTGGGACCGTTTGTCCCGCCGAGAGAGGGGGGAGGCAAAGCGTCGACCCGATCGCCAGGGCGATCCCGAACCGCGAAGACCACAGCATCATTGCACCCCTTGATCTCGACCCGGTGAGGAGCGTCTACGACTCTCCTCAATCATACCCCAGGCGGAGCGTCGAGACGCCCGTGGTCTGCGACGAACTTTCGCGGAGGACGTGGACAGACCTCGCGCGAGGAGGGGACGTCTTCGACGAGTCGAGCGATTCGGGGGAGTTTCACCGATCCACGAAGACACCGCATTCGGACGTCGGCAGACGTCGAATAACGCTCCTGCGGATCGGAACCTCAGCGCACGAATTTCGCGGCCGAGGAGTTCTCCGGCCGCGACTCGTTTTCGATGGACGGGAGTGTGGGGCGAGCTCGGGATCGATTCCCGAGTGGTGCGGAAGCGCCGAAGCGAAGCTCAGCGCTCGTTGAGGATCTTCTGCGTAATCTCTCGTTCGCAGATCTTGCACCACTTCCAACGATTCGCACCGACCGCACCATCCAGATGTTCCTTGGCGATTACGATCGTCCGGAACCAGATCTTGGACTCGGTGTCGCCAGCCTTCTCAATCTTGGCGCATCGGGCGAAGTGGAGGAGATTCGTGCCGGCCTTGACCGCACCCCGCTTGCCTTCCGCCGCCGGGACGGCGCCATGGAAGATGTATCCGACCGCTTCAAGACGTGCCTCATCGACATCGTCTGAGGAATCGAGGATACGAACCGCCGCCTGATCCTGGATGGGCATGAATGTGTTCCCGTTCCCAATGCCTTGCAGCATTGCAGATTACAGTCTCGAAAGTACCGCAATCTTGCGACGAAGGCAAGGCCGAGATCGCAATGCGCCGATCCGAACGCCGTTGTCGATCGTGGCGATGAGCGGGTAAGTTGGGAGCGAAGGCCCCTACGTGAAGTGGTCGGAAGGCCCCCGAGAGCATCCATCGCCGTTGATCCGAGAAACCGTCAACCACCTCCGCGACCTCCCTCGATATCGCCAGATCCTGGCGAGCCTGGTCCGGTACGGCTACCAGGACGTCGTGTCGGCGTTGCACCTTGAGGGGATCGTCCGACCGTTCGAGCGGGTCGCCCTCGGCGATGACGTCCCCCCTCAAGACCGAGCGCGACGCCTCCGCCTCGTCTGCGAGGATCTCGGCCCGACCTTCGTCAAACTTGGCCAGCTCCTGAGCACCCGCCCCGACCTCTTGTCCGAGGCCTATACGACCGAGCTCGCCGCCCTCCGCGACGACGTCAAACCGTTCGCATTCGACGAGGTCGAAGCGATCCTCTCCGAGGAATACGGGAGACCCGCGTCCGAGGTCTTCGCCTCGCTCGACCCGGTCCCCGTCGCCTCCGCCTCGATCTCCCAGGTCCATCGAGCGACCCTGCACGACGGCCGGGTCGTCGCGCTCAAGATCCGCCGGCCGGGCATCGAGAAGATCGTCCAAGCGGATCTGGATATCCTCAAAAACCTGGCCCAACTCGCCGAGCGTCGGCTGCCGTTCCTCATCCCCTATGCCCCGGTCGCCATCGCCCACGAATTCGAGCGGACGATGCGCCGAGAGCTCGACTTCAACATCGAGAAGCGGACGATTACTCGTTGCCAGGCCCAGTTCCGGCGCGATCCGACGGCGCACATCCCCCAGGTCTATCCCGAGCACTCGACGGTACGCGTCATCGCGATGGAGTTCGTCCGGGGCGTCGGGGTCGACGACCTCGAAGGGATGAGGAGGATCGGAGTCGACCCGGCCCTGGTCGCGGTCCGAGGGGCCCGGATCCTCCTGACGCAGATCTTCGACTACGGCTTCTTCCACGCCGACCCGCACCCGGGCAACCTCCGCGTCCTCCCCGGAGGGGTGATCGTCCCGCTCGATTACGGGATGTTCGGCAACCTCGACTCGAGGACCCGCGAGCGGATCGCCGACCTCCTGGCCGGCCTCCTGGCGCAGGATACCGACCGCGTCTTGCGGGCCCTTGACGCCCTCGAGATCCGGGGCGATCACGTCGACCCCCGCGCCTTGAGGCGCGATGCGGCCGAGCTGGTCGCGTCCTACTCCAACCTGACGCTCGACTCCATCGACCTGGGCCTCTTACTCCAGGAGCTCGTCGCGTTCATCAGGACGCACAACCTCCGGATCCCGCCCGACCTCGTCCTGCTCATCCGCTCGTTGGTGACCATCGAAGGGGTTGGCCGTTCGCTCGACCCCCACTTCGACATCGCCGCCGAGCTCTACCCGTTCATCCGCCAGCTCTCGCTGAAACGGTATTACCCCTGGCGGCTCCTCAGCACGACAATCCGCACCGGCGAGGACCTCCAGCGGATCGCGACGCTCCTGCCCGACGTCCTGGGCCAATCGCTCGAGTCGTTCAAGCGGGGCGAGCTCACCGTCCACTTCGACCTCCAGCACTTCGAGAGCCTCGTCAAGCAGATCGGTCGGGCCGCCAACGTGATCGCCTTCGGGATCGTGATCTCCGGCCTCGTCGTCGCCTCGGCACTTGTACTCCGGGTCGGCCCGGCCTCGCTCGCCATCGCCGGGTTCATCACCGCGATCGTCCTCGGCCTGGCGATGCTCTGGAATGTCCTCCGGGGGAGCTGAGCACGACAACGCCCCGCGTGGCCACGGTCGTGGCCACGCGGGGCGTCTCAAATCGAAACGAGCTCGATGCGTCCCCGGCCGATTCAGCGGGCGGCCGAAGTCGCGGCGGCCGCGGGCTTGGCCGTGGCGGACGGCTTCACCGGGGGAGCCGGCAGGGCAGGGGCCGAGGTCTCCGGCTTGTGGGTCAGGAGCTCGTCGAAGACGAACGCGTGGAACGGCTGCGTGACGGCCGGGTCCCCGTCCTTCGAGGCGTTGGCGACCCAGAGTCGGCTCGTCTTCGTCTCGAAAAGGACGCTGTGGAGGTTCGACTTCATCGCGACCGGCCGATCCATGAGCGCCCGGGCTTTGTCGGCGTCGAACGTCCCGAACCCGTCTTTCACCCGGCGGACGAGCTCCTGGTAGCGGTCGCCCGCCGAGAGGAGGACCGCGTCCTTGACCGCGACCGGCAACTTCTCGTTGGCCGTCCCCATCTCGACGATCATGAACTTGTTCCAGGAGGCCTCCATCCCGACCCCCTTGCCCGTGTCGCCGTCGGCGATCACGTAGTAGTATTCACACGTGCGGGGATGATCACGGAAGACGGCGACGGCCTCGTCGAGGTCCTTCGCCTCTTCGAGGGCCATGCGGACGAGGAAGGCCATCGGGACCCCGTCCCAGTGGCCGAGCCCTTTGCCGCCCATCTCGCCGATCGACACGCGCTCGGCGTTCATGCCGGTCACCGAGCCGATGAACCCGGCATAAGTCACGTTGACGAACGGGATCTTGCCCTTCGGCTCGGCGACGGTCAACACGGCGTGGTCCTGGAGCTTCCAGTCGCAGCCGTAGTCGAGGATCCTGCCGTGGTAGAGCGTGCCGTCCTTGGTGGCCGACCCGCTGAGGGCGAAACCCGAGCAGTGGAACATCTCGGGGATGAAGTTGGCCGCGACGATGTCGGCTTCGGGGACGCCCGAGCCGTCGGCGAGGCCGCGGAGCTCTTCATAGAACCGCTCCGGGATGTACTTCCGCTGGGTCCCCGCGATCCCCATGATCGCCCGCTTGGGATTCAAGAGCGGGATGCCGGCCACCTCGACCTTCAGTTCCTTGGCCTTCTCCTCGAAGAGGAACCGGACATTCTCGCGGACGTCGTCCTTGAGGAGGACTCCCTGCTGGTAGCCCATCTCATAGGCCGTCCCCTTGACGTGGAGGACGCGGTATCCGTCGACCTCTTCCAAAAACCCTTCGCCGCAACGGGCGACGGTCTTCGTCTCGGCGTAGGCGGCCGAAGCCCCGAACGCCACCATCATGGCCAAGCCGAACGTGCGACAGGTGGACCTCAGCATCCGCCGACCTCCTCGCCTTCGAGTCAGGAAATGTCAATCCGGCTCATCATACACGTATCGGTGGGATCGATCGACCCTCGACTTCAATCGTCGTCCCAAAAACCAAGGATGCGGGGCAGGAGTGCCCCGCCTACCGGACCTTCGCAGCGAGGCGCGGTGGGCGGGGCAGGAGTGCCCCGACCGAACGCCACATCGGGCGAACTTCGCTTGGGATGCGGAATGGCCGAAGACGGAGGCCTCATTCCCACTCGATGGTGCCGGGGGGCTTGCTGGTGATGTCGTAGGCCACCCGGTTGATACCCTTCACCGAGTTGATGATCCGGGTCGAGGCGCTCGCCAGGACCTCGTGGGGTATGCGAGACCAGTCGGCGGTCATGAAGTCGTCGGTCTCCACGGCGCGGAGGGCGACGACGCTTTCATAGGTCCGCCCGTCGCCCATCACACCAACCGACTGGATCGGCAGGAGGACGGCGAACGCCTGCCCGATCTTCCGCTCGAGCCCCGCGTTACGAAGCTCGTCGAGGAAGATGGTGTCGGCCTGACGGAGAATATCGAGCCGATCCGCCGTGACCTCCCCGAGGCAGCGGACCGCGAGGCCAGGGCCCGGGAACGGGTGCCGCCAGACGAGGCTATCCGGCAGTCCGAGCTCGAGGCCGAGCCGCCGGACCTCGTCCTTGAACAGGTCGCGGAGCGGCTCGATCAGCTCGAAACCGAGCTCGGCGGGAAGGCCGCCGACGTTGTGGTGGTGCTTGATCGTCGCCGCCGGCCCGTCGCGGTCGCCGCCACTCTCGATCACGTCGGGGTAGAGCGTCCCTTGCGCCAGATACTTGGCCGCGGGGATCGACTTCGCCTCGTCGCGAAAGACGTCGACAAAGGTGTGACCGATTCGGATCCGTTTCTCCTGCGGGTCGGTGACTCCCTTGAGCACATCAAGGAACCGCCGTCGGGCGTCGACAACCCGAAGCTCGGCGCTCGAATGCTTGCCGAAGGCGTCGGCCACCGCGTCGCGCTCGCCCGCCCGCAGGAGGCCGTTGTCGACGAAGACGCAAACGACGCGAGGTCCGAGCGCCTTCGCGAGCAAGGCCGCGGCGACCGCCGAGTCGACCCCGCCCGACAGGCCGCAGACGACGCGGTCGGTCTCGCCGACCCGTTCCCGGATCTCGGCGACCGAACGCTCCACGAACGCGCTCATCGTCCAGGCGCCCGGGCTCTTGCAGATCCGGTCGAGGAAGTTGCCGAGGATCAGGGCGCCATAAGGCGTGTGAGCCACTTCCGGGTGGAACTGGAGGCCGTAGACCGGCCTCGAGCGGTGCTTGACCGCGGCGACCGGGCAGGTCGAGGTCGTCGCCAGAGGGACGAAATCGGCCCCGGCGTCCATGACCTGGTCGCCATGGCTCATCCAAACGGTCATCGTCGCGGGGACGTCGTGGAGCAGGTCTTCCGAGCGGTCGATGACCTGGCATTCGGCACGGCCGAACTCGCGAGCGGGGCCCGGTTTGACCGTCCCCCCCATCGCCATGCACGCGAGTTGCATGCCGTAGCAAAGACCCAGCACCGGGACGCCGAGGTTGAATAGCTCGGGGTCACACTGCGGGGCACCCGCCTCGTACACGCTGGAAGGCCCGCCCGAGAGGATGATCGCCAGGGGATTGAGCTCGCGGGCCCGTCCCACGGTCAGGTCATGCCGGACAATCTTCGCGAACGCATGTCGCTCGCGGACCCGACGCGCGATGAGTTGAACGTACTGCGAGCCGAAGTCGACGACGAGGACGGGGCGTTCGGCCAGTCCGGGGTGCTCCATGGACACCGATCTCTCCTTTGGCGTTGAGCTGTTGACGGACGACGCGGGCCGGACCAAAACGTCAGTCTAACAGACTCCCGCCCGCGCGAGTATCGCAAGTCTGCGAAGTCTCGGGGGTTGGGCAGAGTCGTCCCGTCGACTTCGATTCAAACCGGGTGGGACGGACCCTCGAGGTCGGACCAGGGCTCGATTGCCAGAGGGTCGCCCGTCTCCACGTCATGAAAGCGGACCGACATCTCGGACAGGTCCACGAATGCAAAGGACCTCGACGTCTTCACCACCGGCATCGACACCACCGACCCGGGGTTGACGATCAGGCCTTGCGCACACCGATACCACATCGGCTGGTGGGTGTGGCCGACCACGAGGAGGTCGGCGCTCAACGAGGCCAGGTCGTCCTGTAGGACCTCGGGCGGGTGGGTCTTCCGGGTGACGAACTCCATGTCGCTCCGGGGAGACCCGTGGACGACGACCCCGACCCGGTCCATGTCGGCGAGGAGAAGGTCGAACGGGAGCGTCGCGAGATATCGGAGCGTGGAAGGCGAAGGGGTTCCCCCGCCGTACTCGTCGGCCCGGCCGAGCCCTCGTTTCAAGGCCCAGCGATCGTGGTTCCCCCGAACCGAGGCGATTTTGCGATCGGCGAGGAACTCGACCACCCGGTCGGGGAAGGGGCCGTAGCCGACGAGGTCCCCCGCGCAGACGATCCGGTCGACTCCGAGGACGGTGAGGTGCGACCACGCCAGTTCCAGGGCGACCGGGTCGCCGTGGATGTCGGAGATGAGCCCGAGCTTCACGGCCGGACCTCTCCCGACGTGGAACGAGCCGCCTGGGCGGCCAACTCGGCCGAACGCTTGGTCGCCGCCTCCACCGCGTCGATGAGGGCCGCTCGGATCCCGCCACGTTCGAGGGCGTGCAACCCCGCGATCGTCGTCCCGCCGGGGCTCGTGACCTGATCCTTGAGGACCCCGGTGTGCAATCCCGTCTCCAGGACCATCCGCGCGGCGCCCATGACCGTCTGGGCGGCCAGGGCGGTCGCCACGTCTCGAGGCAGGCCGACCCGGACGCCCCCGTCCGAGAGGGCTTCGATCATGACGTAGACGAAGGCCGGGCCGCTGCCGGAGAGCCCCGTCACCGCGTCGAGTTGCGATTCAGGGACGCTATAGGCTCGCCCGACCGCCCCCATGCAGGCCCGGACGATCGCCTCATCCGCTGCCCCGGCATTGGCACCGAGGCAGAATCCCGAGGCGCCGGCACCGACCAGGGCCGGCGTGTTCGGCATCACCCGCGCGAGCTTGCGGTCGCTCCCCAGGGCCGAGGCCATCGTCGAGAGCGACACCCCCGCCGCGATCGAGATGACGAGGTGGTCGGGGGTGATCACCCCTTTGATCTCCTCGAGGACCTGCGGCATGCTCTGGGGCTTCACCGCGATGACGACGACGTCGCTCCGGCGAACGACCTCCTCGTTCGTGTCCAGGACCGTGATGCCGGTGTCGGCCGCGAGGCCGGCCCTGGCGGCTTCGACGGTATCGCTGACGACGACCGAGGCCGGCGAGCTAGTGCCCGTGTTCAACATCCCTCGGATCAAGGCGGCCGCCATCTTGCCCGCACCGATGAATCCCCAACGCACGCTCGACGGATCCGGTCTCGACATCCCGCCTCATCCTCTCCGGTCGTTAACCCAACCCCACCGCCGTCCGACAGTCCCCTGCAGAGGACCTGCGGCGGGAAACCTCGAATGGAACACGTCGGCGATGATAGCACGGAAGCCCGCCACGCCTGACTTCAGAAATGCAAGGCTTTCCATCTCGCCAAGGACGACTCCCCTTGATCGACCGTCATTCTCGGAAATCTCGGCGTCCCGGCAGACTTCCCCTTGAAATGGCCGGACGAATTTGGATAATCATCCTCTTTTCCCCAACAGCTTGGTTGTTTGGTCTCCGGGAGAGTCCGTCGTGGCCGTACCAAAGAGGCGAAAGTCCAAATCAGCCAAAGGAATGCGTCGGAGCCACGACTTCCTGGTTGCTCCCGCCCTGAATGTTTGCCCCCAGTGCAAGCTCGCGGTTCCGCCGCATAAGGTTTGCAACCTGGTGGAGGAGTGCGGCAACATTCAGCGCAGCAAGCCGCACAATCCCATGGCCAAGGAAAAAGCTTAACACGTCGCCTGTTGGCGAAACGCTAAGGAGCGAAGACCATGGGACGCGAGTGCGAAGTCAGCGGGAAGAAGACCTCCTTCGGCAACCACGTGACGACACGCGGTAAGGCCAAGTACCTCGGCGGCGTCGGCAAGAAGACCACCGGCGTGAGCCGTCGCGTCTTCCGGCCGAACCTGCAGCGGATCCACATCTGGCTGCCGAACGGCACAACTCGGCACGTCCGGGTCGCCACCTCGGTGATCAAAGCCGGGATCCTCACCCTGGAAGTCGATGGGACCGTCCAGACGTTCCCGTTGATCAAGGCTTCCAAGGGAAGCGCCAAGGCCCGCGCCGAGCTCAAGAATCTGTATCCGATCTGAGCTCGGATCGGCCCGGCCCCCAAAAAAATCAGCGACTGCTCCACGAGAGATCGGCTCGAGATCGACATCGATCGAGCCCTTCTCTCGTGTCTTTTTGCGCGCCCGCCCAAAGACCTCGAGCGATGCTCGCACGCAATGTGCGCGTCGGAGGATCGCATTAACATATCGTCCCGTGCGCCAGCCACATCTCAGCCGCACTAAGGCAAAGCCGGCGACCGCGGCTTCGGGCTCGACGAAGTCGGGCTTGGGGGACGGTGCTTCTCCCAGACCTTGAAGCGTCCGACGTTGAAGATCAAGTCATAGCCGAGTTCCGGGAGGGACTCGGACAGACCCGGGATGACCGGTGGATCCAACTCCATCGCGAACGGGGGATCGACCGGGACGATCACGTATCGGATCGACCCTTTCGCGAATTCCGATCGAAGCCAGCGGGTTCTCGGTTCCGCCATCCTCGCGTTTTCGAATTGGCCGTAGAGCCATTCGTCGTGCGCCAGCTCGGCGCGTCCGGCGAGGCGATTGTACTGGGGCTGGCCGGCGAAGTAGACCTCCTCGACCGAGCCAGGTCGGAAACGGGGCTCTCGAAAGAGCGCATTGAGCGACGCGACGTTCCCCAGCTTGGATTCGACCGATCTGTGGAGCGAGTCGAAGTCTGCCACCAGGATCGCCACGGCGGCGATTCCCAGGGGGACAATCCTCCAGCGCCCCCCTTGGGGCACGGCGACGATCCTCGAGAGCGCCCGCCCTAACAGGACGCTCGCGAAGACAACCGACTGGATCGCGTAGTTGGCCCACGATCCAGGGTTGTTGTACACGAGAACCATTTGGATCAACACATCCGTGGCCAGGTAGGCCCAGGCCAGGCGATCGGCGCGACTCCCGCGAAAGGCCCGACGGTCCGACAGGAGGGCTCCTATCCAGAGCCCGAGGATGATCGTGGAGCATGCGCCGACGATGAAGAAATATCCGGGGATGCCGACCCAACCGATGGGATTCGACCGACGGATCAGCGACGGCATCAAGAAGACCGAGCGGGACATGCGACCCGTCGTGAAGAGTTCTTCGCCGAGGTAGTACAAGGCGACGAGGCTAAAACCGGCGAGGATGGCGCGCTCGATCGATCTCCTCAACTCGGGCCTTCTCATCCAGGCCCCGGAGAGCACGACGAGGCTCGTGGCCCAGGCCGAGACGTTATGCTGCTTGACACAACAGGCGAGCGCGAACGAGAGGAAGGCCGGTATGAGCCAACGCCCCGAGTCGCTCGGGCCGCAGAGGGTCCGCAGGACGAGGTAGGCCCCGAGAGTCTGGAGCGCGACGCCGAGCATGTCGGGCCTCGTCATCACGGGGTAGTTCGCGAGGACGTTCGACGACATCACCAGGAACATGGCCCAGATTCCCGCACGCTTGGGCCTATCCTCAAGCCTGGCCATCCTCGCGACGAGGGCGAGCAACGCGAGCGTGCTGAGGAGGGAGATCGCACGCCCCGCGAGGAACGAGGCCCGGACCGGGTGGAATCCCAATCCGATGAGAGGCCAGGCCGACAGTCCCGCCAGGCGGTAGTAGAGGGGAGCCTGGATCAGGACCCGGGGGTTCGCCCGGGAGTAGGGACCGTACAACGAGTCGAAGCCTCGGGCGAATTGGCCCGCGATCACGTTCGCCAGGGTCGTCTCGAGATTCTCGGTATCGTCGAGGTCGGCGACGATCAGGATGTTATAGGAGAAATGGAGGAGGGCCAAGAGGCCGAGTACCCCCCAGAGCTCGACGCGAAGCCAGCGCCCGGGTTCCCGATCAGGTACGTGATTGTCCATGGATCATGGAGACTCGGCGGGTCTATTCCGTCCGCGGCGGCGAGGCCCGTCCCGACGTCGCGTCGGAACGGACCCGGCCGCGTGGCGGTCGGTCGAGGGCGGGGTGGAAAGACGAGAGCGGACCTCAGACCTCGTCATCCTCGCGGAGCTTGGCGACGACGCTCAGGTCCTCGAGGGTGGTCGTGTCGCCGGTGCTCTCACGTCCTGCGGCGATGTCGCGGAGGAGCCGTCGCATGATCTTGCCGCTCCGGGTCTTGGGCAAGCTGTCGGTGAACCGGATGTCGTCGGGGCGGGCGAGGGCGCCAATCTCCTTGACGACGTGGGCCCGGAGCTCCTTGCGGAGCTCTTCGCTCGGGGTCTGGCCGGACTCGAGGGTGACGAACGCCGAGATCGCTTGACCTCGAAGCTCGTCGGGCTTGCCGACGACGGCGGCCTCGGCCACCTTCGGGTGGCTGACGAGGGCGCTCTCGACTTCCATCGTCGAGAGGCGGTGTCCGGCGACGTTGAGCACGTCATCGACGCGACCCAGGATCCAGTAGTTCCCGTTCTCGTCGCAACGGGCGCCGTCGCCCGTGAAGTAGGCGCCGGGGATCTCGCTCCAGTAGGTGCTCTTGTAACGCTCGTCGTCGCCGTAGAGCGTCCGGAGCATCGAGGGCCAGGGCTGCTTGATGACGAGGAATCCCCCCTCGTTCGGGCCGACGGCCACGCCGTCCTTGGTCACGATCTCGGGGACGATCCCGGGGAGGGGGCGGGTCGCCGAGCCCGGGACCGTCGGGGTTGCGCCGGGGAGCGGCGAGATCATGATCGAGCCGGTCTCGGTCTGCCACCAGGTGTCGACGACCGGGCAACGCTCGCCGCCGATGACCCGGTGGTACCAGATCCAGGCTTCGGGATTGATGGGCTCGCCGACGCTCCCCAGGAGCCTGAGGCTCGAGAGGTCATGGCGTTTGGGGAACTGTTCGCCCCACTTCATGAACGCACGGATCGCCGTCGGGGCCGTGTACAGGATCGTGACGCGGTAGTCCTCGATCAGCTTCCAGAACCGCCCTTCGTCGGGCCAGTTCGGAGCTCCTTCGTACATCACGGAGGTGGCGCCGTTGGCGAGCGGTCCGTAGACGAGATAGGAGTGGCCCGTGACCCAACCGATGTCGGCCGTGCAGAAGTAGGTGTCATCGGGCTTGAGGTCGAAGACCCACTTCGTGGTCATCGCGGCGCCGAGCAGGTAGCCCCCCGTGGTGTGGAGGATCCCCTTCGGTTTGCCGGTCGAGCCCGAGGTGTAGAGGATGTAGAGCGGGTGCTCGCTGTCGAGCGGCTCGGGCGGGCAGTCGGCCGAGGCCTTGGCCGCGAGATCAGCCCACCAATGGTCGCGTCCCGCGGTCATCGAGATGTCGTGCCCGGTCCGCTTGTAGACGACCATGCTCTGGAGCGTGGGACAGAGGGCCGCCGCGCCGTCCGCATTCTCCTTGAGCGGAACGACCTTGCCACGACGATACCCGCCGTCGGCGGTGACCAGGACCTTCGCCTGGCAGTCCTGGATCCGGCCGGCCAGGGCCTCGGCACTGAAGCCGCCGAAGATCACCGTGTGGGGCGCCCCGATCCGGGCGCAGGCGAGCAGGGCGATCGCCAGCTCGGGGATCATCGGCATGTACACGGCGACGACGTCGCCCTTCTTGACGCCGAGCCCCTTCAGGACGTTGGCGAAGCGGGAGACCTCGCGCTGGAGGTCCTGGTAGCGGAGCACGCGACGATCGCCGGGCTCGCCTTCCCAGATGATGGCGGCCTTGTTCTTGTTCGGCCCTTCGCAATGGCGGTCGATGCAGTTGTCCGCCACGTTGATCGTGCCGCCGACGAACCACTTGGCAAACGGCGGATTCGTCCAGTCGAGGACCTTGGACCAGGGCTTGGACCATCGCAGTTGCTGTGCCATCTCGCCCCAGAAGCCTTCGGGGTCGTCCTTGGCACGATTCCAGAGTGTCTGGTACTCCTCGAGGCTGCCGATGTTGGCCTGCTGCGCGAACTCGGGAGGCGGTGGGAACACCCGGCTCTCGTTCAAGACGCTGACGATCGATCCTCCGCTATCCGCCGACATTGCTCACTGCCTCCGCGATCGAGTGTCATAACGCCGAGGGTCGGGCCCGCCGCGCACGCGAACCCAAAAGGAGGGTGCGTCTCAGGGTCGAGTCGGATCCGTCATCGGTCGGGAAAAACTGGATGATAAGGGGCAGATCCCCCGGTGGCAAGCCGCGACCCGCTCCTGGCATGGGAGTTGCCCAGGAGAAAATGTATGGTCACGACAACCCTCAATCGGCGAAAAGCCCGCACATCGATCGACGACGCCTGTCTCGACTCGGCGAAGGTCGCGGGCCTGCGTTACATGACGGACGACCGGCCGGGGATCCGACGCCGGCGCTGCGGCAAGGGGTTCGTCTACCTCGACACCGAAGGCCGGCGAATCCAAGATCGCAAGCTTAACGACCGGATCGCCTCGCTCGCGATCCCGCCCGCCTGGACCGACGTCTGGATCGCGCCGAGCCCGAACGGGCACATCCAGGCGACGGGCCGCGACGCCAAGGGGCGGAAGCAGTACCGTTACCACCCCCGCTGGCGGGCCGTCCGCGACGAGACCAAATACGGGAGGATGATGACCTTCGGCCGCATCCTCCCCCGGATCCGGGCGCGAGTCGATCACGACCTCGCGCGGCCCGGGCTCCCTCGCGAGAAGGTCCTGGCTACCGTAGTCCGACTCCTCGAGACGACGTTGATCCGCGTCGGGAATGAAGAGTACGCCCGGGCCAACCGCTCATTCGGGCTGACGACGATGCGAGACCGGCACGTCGCCGTCGACGACTCGACGCTCCAGTTCGACTTCCGAGGCAAGAGCCGCGTGCTCCACAAGATCGAACTGAGCGACCGTCGGCTGGCGAAGATCGTCCGGAAGTGCCGCGACCTCCCCGGCCAGGAGCTTTTTCAATTCCTCGACGACGACGGCCAACCTCACACTATCGAATCGGCCGACATCAATGCCTACCTCCGCGAGGTCTCCGGCCTCGACATCACCGCGAAGGACTTTCGGACCTGGGCGGGGACCGTCCTGGCGGCGATCGCCCTCCGCGAGTTCGAGACGTTCGACTCGAAGGCCCAGGCGAAGAAGAACGTGGTGAGCGCGATCGAGTCCGTCGCCGAGCGATTGGGCAATACGCCGACGGTCTGCCGGAAGTGTTACATCCACCCCGAGATCATCGAGTCGTATTTCGATGGCTCGATGCTCGAGTCGCTCAAACAGGTCGCCGATCGTGAGATGGCGTCGTCGCTCAGGGAATTGAAGCCGGAAGAGGCCGCGGTGCTGGCCCTCCTCCAACAGCGGCTGGCCCAGGAAATCGATCACGTTGAAGGATAAAACGTCGACGGCCCAGACGATCACAGGATCGCCTGAGCCGATCGGTACAACTCGTGCCGAGCTTCGGATCCTTCCGAACTACGATCAATACGAGTCGCTACTAATGACCTCGCCCATCGAGCGTGTCGAGAGGGCCTGATAGACCTGGGGCCGGGTACTGCCCCACTGGTACTCGCTGTAGTCGCCGTAGCTCACCCCGACGGGATCGCCCGAGTTGTTCGGGTCGTTCTGCCAGGTCGCGATCGTCTCCTTGATGAAGTGGACGGAGCCGTCGCAGAAAGCAAAGTTGGCCCCGCCGGGGTGGAAGCTCGAGGCCGCCTCCAAGGGGACCCACCACCACCCGCCGTAGGGGTCGCTCGGGTCGTTGAGGTCGAGCTGGCCCGCCAGTTTGCGATGGGCGTTGATCGGAAAGAGGGTGTCCATGAACGTGTCGCCCCACCAGCCCGAGTTCCACATGCAATAGAAGAGAGAGTCTTCACCGCCGAAGATCCCGTGGGCCTTCTCGCCGAATAGCATCGTGTTGCTCGTGCCGTCGGTAATCGAGCTGATCCTCGTCGCGGCCTGCGAGTAGATCACCCCATTCGTCGACGACACCCAGGCCTGGAACGTGGGCTGGCCATCATTCGGGTCTTCGTACATCGCCCAGGCGCCCTCGCATCCCGAATAGCTGGGATACGCCTGGGACACCGAATTGACGCCGTAGAGGTTCTGGGAGTCGCTCTGGTCGAGGGCGACCGTCTTGGCCCCCGAGTCGCTCGGGCACCAGAGCGAGGACATGCCGATTCCCGCCACCGTGGAGTTGATCGGCCCTTCCCAACCGACGCTGAAGTTGAACGCGTTGAATGCCGCGCCCTGCTCGAGATACTGCGACATGTTCACGAACACACTTGGCCCGTAAATATAGTTACCCGCTTTGTTCCGCCTCCAATAGTTGCCCGTCGGCAGCACGCCGTTGGCACTCTCGTAGTTGGCCGCGGCCAGCGCCAGTTGCTTGAGGTTGTTGGTGCACTGGGCACGCCGGGCGGCTTCACGCGCCGACTGCACCGCGGGCAAAAGCAAGGCGATGAGGAGCGCGATAATTGCGATGACCACCAGCAACTCGATCAGCGTGAAGCCCGCATCTCTCTTCCGAGTGAGGGGACGATGGGACATGAGACGGACCTTCCCCCGGCCTTGCGCCGGTCTCGGCAGAAGTTATGGATCTAGGTGGAGATGAGAAGTGCCTCGACGGAGTCAACGACCGTTTTTCACCAGGGGCTTGCCCGGTGACAGCCTGCGGTTCCGTCCGGCCGACCGGCTATTCCCGGGCTTGGCTCCGTCCGGGTCCTTGCCTTCGGCAAAGCCGCGTTCCTTCGCCACGGACTTGATCGACGACATGTTCACCGAGCCGGCGCCATCGTTGGCGCCACAGCCGCCGAAGAAGAGCACACACGCGGCCCACATCCCTCCCGGCATGCCGACACTGCGAATCCAGGCCTTGGCTCGTAGTTGCGTCCGCGTTACTACCACGGACACTTCATCCTTCCCTGCTGCCTGGACTTGGTGGATTCGCACGCGACAGAGTCCTAAATGAATGAGAGAAAAGAGGCCATGAATGGAACGACGCCACGCCCGGTGTCGAGACCGCACCGGCGTGGGATCGATCGCTCTCAACGAAATCGTCGCTTGTGTCAACAGTCTCGGAGCAGACAGGGCAGGACTCGAAGCTCACTACCAATGCAAGAATGGTTCCCTTGCAATCTTATTAATTTTCTCGGAGTCGTAAGTTTCTAATAATGCATTGCTTGCCACGAATACCGGCTGCAACGCAAGACTTCGACCAATTGTGGCCGACTGTCTTGAAGCTGTGCGTGACCGCCCAGAAAACAGGCGACGCTCATCTCAAGGATTCAGGCCATCTTCGATAAGCTCAACCCGGTCCTTGCCATTCAATATCCCGGGCATCAGAACGCCCCGATCCTCGATGGAACCGGATTCGCTATAGATGTCGACGACACCTACCTGGCGCGGCTCGGGATTTCAGCCGGGTTTAGCGACAGGGAAGGCCGCCAGGGCCAGGTCGACCGATCGTGTTTTGCATGACGATGCTTATGTACGTTAGGTTCGTGCGAGTGGCGGGAAAGGACGATCTGTGTCCTAAGTAATGAAAGCATATCGAGGGCCGACCAACGAGCCGAATTGCTGCCGGATGGGATGACACTCCGAGGGTGAGGAGTGCCGCGGCGTCCGTTCTCAGCCGAGCCTGCGTGGACCGCTTCGTTCACGAAGCCGGATGCTCGCTGGCAACATGATCGACGTCCTCATGCACTAACCCTCGGGTCGAGTTTCGACGCGATCGAAGGTCGATGAGGGCCGACCCCAGTGGTCCTCGAAGACGAGCGGGCTCAAGTCGATCCTGTCGAGCCAACCGAGGCGTTGGAGTTCGGGGACGGGGGGGAATCCGGGGACTCGGCCCACGCAGAGATAGGCGACGACGACGACCTGCTCGGGGAGCCCAAGGATTTCGCGGAGGTCGGCCTGGTCGATGATGCTGACCCAACCGACACCCACGCCCTCGGCCCTGGCGGCGAGCCAGAGGTTTTGCACCGCGCAGACGGTGCTATAAAGGTCCATCTCGGGCTGGGCCGTCCTGCCGAGCACGACCGGGCCGTGCCTCGATCGGTCGCAGGTCACGCAGACGTTCAGCGGAGACTCGAGGATCCCCTCGAGCTTCAGCGAGCGATATTGCTCGCGACGTGGGCCCGCGAACTCCTCGACCGCCCGCTCATTCGCTCGTGCGAAGGCGGCCTTGATTCGGGTGCGGACCTCGGTCGAGCGAATGAGGAGAAAGTTCCAGGGCTGCATGAACCCGACCGACGGGGCATGGTGCGCGGCGACGATCAGCCGGGCGATGAGGTCGTCCGGCAGGGGATCGGGGAGGAAGTGCCGGCAGTCCCGACGTTCGAAGATGGCCCGGTAAACTGCGTCCCGCTCGGGTTCTGAGAATGCCGACATGGATCATTCCGACTCATCAGGCCGCGGCGATGGACGCGGGGCCTGCGAGGGCCGCGAAGGCCTCGTCGGCCGCGGCTCGAGCCCCTCGGATGCAGTCGGGAATGCCGACGCCGTCGAAGGCGTTACCCGCAATGACGAGTCGCGAATGACTCACCAGGTGGCCTCGGATGGACGCGACACGCTCGAGGTGCCCGAGCGTGTACTGCGGCATCGCGCGAGGGTGCCGGGCCACTTCGACCAAGAGCGGCTCGCCGGACGCTCCGAGCAATTCCGCGAGCTCACGACGGACCAGGTCCAGGATCTCGTCGTCTTCGCGGTCGAACAGGTCGGGCTGGGTCGCCCCCCCGACGAAGACGCGCATCAGGGCCGTCCCGGCGGGGGCCCGACGGGGGAACTTGACGTTGAGGAACGAGATGGCCAGGATCGACCGCCCCTCGATCGCCGGCACGACGGCTCCGAAGCCGTCGAGCGGGTGGGAGACCTGGTCGCGCCGATAGGCAAGGCTCACGATCGCCGACGACGCATAGGGGATCGATCGAAGCTGGAGCGCCAGGTCGGGGTCGAACCCATCGAGCAGCCTGGCCGAGGCGTGGGCCTCGGTCGTGAGGACGACCGCCTTGGCCTCCATCGTCGGGCCGCTGAGGAGCTCCACACGCCAAGGGGAGTGGGGATCAGGCCGGCCGATCCTCCGCACCGGAGAATTGATCCGGACCGTCCCATGGGGCAGGGCGTCGGCCAGGGCGCGCGGGAGGCCGTCCATCCCGTCCTCGAGCGTCACGAAGAGGCCGTAACGTGCCCCTGACGCCTGCTTCTCCTCCGCGCGTGCCCGACGGGCCCGGTGCAGGCCGGCCCGGATCAGGCTGCCGTGCTCGCGTTCCATATTGAGGAATTGCGGCAAGGTGGCCTTCAGGCTCAGCTCGTTGGGGTCGGCGGTGTAGATCCCCCCCACCAAAGGTTGGACCAACCGTTCGAGCGCCTCCCGGCCGAGACGTCGCTTCACGAACGCGGCGAGGCTCTCTTCCCCCTCCTCGTCGCGTCGAGGGATGAACGGCTCCAAGAGCATCCTCAACTTACCCCGCCAGGACAGAACCGGAGTCGTGAGGATCGGCCCGAGTCGGTTCGGCGCCATCAGCACGAAGCCTTCGGGGACGGGCAACAGCCGACCGTTGCGGACCACGAACGAGCGGCGGTTCGAAGGCTCGGTCCCGATCAATCGGTCACCAAGACCGAGTTCGTTGCAGAGCTCGACGCCCCAGGGCTTGTTGGTGATGAACGAGTCCGCCCCCCCTTCGATCGTGAACCCGTCGACTCGGTCGGTCCAGATCGCGCCGCCGACGCGGTCCTTGGCCTCGAGGACGACGACCTCGACCGGCCGCCTCGACTGGGCTGCTCGCTGGGCGAGCCGGTGGGCCGCCGCGAGCCCGGAGAGCCCACCGCCGACGACCACGACACGTTCCGGGCTCGACGGATTCTCGGTCAAAGCGACAACTCCTCTCCAATCGCCGGTCGGGTCGCCTAGCCCGAATCTCGGCGCCAGCACTTCGAGTCCCACGCCCCTCCGTGTTCCGAGGAGGATTCGGGACGGCCGAGGGGTGGATGAAACCCCGACAGGCCTTGTCAGTGGACTGGCACCATTGGGCGTTGGTCCGCGACCACAAGACCGATCATACCCAATTCAGGCGTGATCGGGAATAAACCCGATCCGCTCCGTCACGGGTCCCATGACGAGTCAGGATTGTGGCCCGGCCCGGCGATCGTCCCGAGGATTGGGAGCCGTCGGGAACCGTTCGAGGAGGGAGAGCGGAAGCGATGCACCCGGGGCTCGATCCGGGTGCCGAATGGTTCAGGACTTCAAGAAGGAAGAGAAGCCGCTCGTGCCAAGGCCCGAGCAGCGGGTCGAGGACTCGCCGAGAATCCGCGAAGGACCGCGCTCAGAAAGCGGTGTCAATAACCTCGCCGGCCGCGCGAGTACTCAAAGCCCGATAGGTCGCCATGTCCATTGTGTCTTTTACGAACCTGACGGACCCGTCACCCAGGAGGAAGTTCGCGCCTTCCGGATGCTGGCTCCGGAATCCCATCTGACCGAAGTTGTCGTTCAGGCGATCGCTCCTCCAGGAAATCGGGCTGGTCGTCGGGTTGTCGGGGAGCCTCAGGTTCGCATTGATTTTCGGGACCGAGGTCGCCATGCCCTGGGGTCGATGGACACCGGCCAGGCTCGAGGAGTAGTAGAGGGCGCTGTTCCACTGGTTGAAATTCTGGTCGGGATCATTCTTGAATCGGGAGAACTCGCCGATCAGGATCGTTTGGCTCAGGCCGTCCTTGAAATCGACCGTTCGGAAGTTGTAGTTGTTTCCGAAGGCCCCGTCGGGCATCAGCTCGATGCGCCCCAGGCAGACCACCCCGTCCTGGTACGTCGGCGGGCAACCGCACCACCAGCGGAAGATGTCGACGGTGCCGACCATCCCCGCGTAGGAGCCTTGCGAATAGAAGTTGGGCGACGGGGTCGGCAGGGCGGCGCCCGCGGCCGAGTGGGGTTGCGATATCGAGTCCGATGGACAAACGTATGCACGAATCCGCGTCGAGAAGGCCGTGGAATTCACGGCCCCCGCCGAGATCGTCCCCTGGGTCCCGACCGCGGCGTAGGCGAAGTTGATCGAGTTGTAGACGTTGTTCTGCTCCACGTTGCTCAGCATCAGCGTGAACAGGCTGTGCCCTCGCTTGAGCCACGTCGCGGAGCAATTGAGAGGCGACTCCTGATACGTGATCGAACCCGGCGGGAAGCACCCCTGGCTCGACTCGTAGTTAAGGAGTGCCAGGCCGCTCTGCTTCAGATTGTTCGTGCACTGGACGCGGCGGGCGGCCTCCCGGGCCGCCTGGACGGCCGGCAAGATCAACGCGATCAGGATCCCGATGATGGCGATGACGACGAGCAACTCGATCAAGGTGAAGCCAAGCCGCCGTCGGCTCTTGATGTGCATCTCAAGGTCTCCATCAGGTTCATGGATGTCGACGTCGACTGTCGAACCGAAGGAATCTCGACGCACGTCCCCCGGGTCGAAAGCCCTCGGGCAGAGGGTGACACGGGTTCAGAAAGGTCCTCTTTCGTAGTGGTCGCAGCCAACTCTAGGTCGAATTCCGGCAAAGTGTACCGATCTCGAGTGCCCTATCCCCGCAATTTATCGCAATGATCCGCAACAACCGTCGGCAATGCCCGATCCCAAAGCGCAGCTAACCCCCGGCGCTCGGATCGAGCACGAACCGCCGAGCGTTGATCCCGTCGATTTCAAGATATCGGCAAATCATCCGCTGAGCGAGGGCGATTCATCTTCGCCTGTTGCTGGATGGCGAGGATGTTATTTTTTCAGGATCAAGCCCGGAATTCAACACGTCCGGGCAAAATGTCCGTTTTTCTCAACACGGGAGCCCCCAAGATCAACGGGATCCCATCCCTGGATTCAGTTTGATCACAGGACTTGTGTCACCAAAGTGACACAATCTAGGCCCGGACGGGGCCCTGAAAGAAAAGTCGGGAAACCGCCAGGATCGCCGTCAACGCCCCTCCCGCGCCCGAACTCATCCTGGGCTCGAATCCCGAGAGGCGGGGTGACCTCCACCCGACAGCGATCCCCTCCGATGGAACTCATTCCCCCGTCGGGCCCGTGCCGCCGACGACTTGACCGGTTTTCAAGGCCCGTCCTTGGCCGAGAGACTTGGGGACGCCATTCGGATACTCTCGAGCCAGGATCGACCGGATGTTCTCGAGGCGGGTCTCGGGGAGTGGATGCGTCGCCAGGATCTCCGGCTGACGAGCGCCGCGACTCGCCTCCTTGAGAATGTTCATCACGTCGAGCATTCCGGATGGGTCGAAACCCGCTTGGGCCATGTAGCGGAGCCCGAAGCCGTCGGCCTCCGACTCGTCTTCGCGGCTGAACTTCAACTGTGACATCTGGTTGACCAGGGCGGCGGCCATCTGGGCCCCCCGACCTCGGTCGTCGTTGCTGCTGCCGGCCCCGACGCCGACGGCCACCGTGAGCAACTGCCCGAGCCTTCCCTTGGCCATCTGTTGCGCGGCATGCCGGCTGACGACGTGCCCGATCTCATGGCCGAGCACCCCGGCGAGTTGACCCTCGGTCCCGAGCTTGTCGAGGAGGCCTGCCGTGATGAAGACCTGGCCCCCTGGCAAGGCGAATGCGTTGACCGTCTCCGGGTCTTCGAGCAAGACGAAGTGATAGTTGCCGACATAAGGACTTCGGCTGGCGTCGCTCCGCTCGACGAGCCTGGCGCCGACCTCGGCGACGAGCCGGGCGCGGGGGTCGTCGCGAGGGACGGCGCCACCCATTTTGGCAGCCATCTCGGGAGCGGCCTGGAGGCCGATCGCCTTCTCCTGATCGACGTCCATGGCAACGTGTTGCGACTTGCCCGTGACCGGGTTGACCTGCGTCTGGGTCATGTACATCACGATGCCGATCAGCGCGACCACCACCGCGCCGACCAACCGAAGGTTGAGCCCGTTGCGTCCGCCCGCGCCCTCATCACCGCCGAATGACATGGTTGCCTCGCAATTGCCTCGGGGTTTCCCCGAATTGATCGGGAGCCGTCGCCGCCCCACTCGCTCGCCCGAAAGGGTTGTAGCAAACCGGGGGCCGGAACGCTGATCGAGGCGGGAATCCCTTGGAGCTCGAAGGCCTGAACCTACCGTCTCCGACCTGCGGAGGCTCGAGTGGGAGCCCGGGTATTCCGGCCTTGCGGCGGGGGGGAGGACGGATAAAATGAGCGAAGATTGATCGGCCCAAAGCGGCCATCGGGATGAAAGGGAACGGCGTGCGCATCGGCTACTTCGACTGCTTCAGCGGGATCTCCGGCGACATGACGCTCGGGGCCGTGGTCGATGCCGGGGTCGATCCCAGGGCCATCCAGTCGGCGGTTGCAAGCCTGGGCTTGCCTTGCGAGGTGACGTTCGAAACGGTCCGTCGGGCCGGCTTCCGGGCGACCTATGCCAAGGTCCTCGCCCCTCCCGAGCAGGCGCACCGCTACCTGCACCACATCGAGGCGATGATTGAACGGAGCGCATTGACCTCCCGCCAGAAGGATCTCGCCAAGCGAATCTTTCAAAGACTGGGGGAGGCGGAGGCGACCGCCCACGGGATGGACATCAAGCGGGTCCATTTCCACGAGGTAGGGGCCGTCGACTCGATCGTCGATATCGTCGGCGCGGCCGTCGGCCTCGACTTGCTCGGACTCGACCGGTTCGAGTCGAGTCCCGTCCCTCCCGGACGGGGCTCGGTTACCGCCGCCCACGGCCGGATGTCGATCCCTGCACCGGGGACGGCCGAGTTGCTCAAGGGGGTCCCCCTCGCCGAGTCGAACGTCGAGATGGAGCTGACCACGCCCACCGGCGCCGCGATCGTGACGACCGTCGCCGAGCGATTCGGTCCACTCCCCGCGATGACCATCGCCTCGATCGGCATCGGCGCGGGGACCCGCGACCTGCCCAGTCAGGCGAACATCCTCAGACTGTTCGTCGGGACGGTCGACCTACCCGCCGACTCCGACCGGATCTGGGTGCTCGAGACCAATCTCGACGACCTCCCGGGCGAGGTTGTCGGGTATACGACCGAGCTACTCATGAAGGCCGGGGCCCTCGACGCGTTCCTCACCCCGATCCAGATGAAGAAGAATCGGCCCGGGGTCATGGTCTCCGTGCTCTGCGACGAACCTCGGATCGCCGACATGGAAGAGATCCTCTTCCGCGAGACGACGACCCTGGGTGTGCGGCGCTATCCGGTGAGCCGGCACAAGTTGAAGCGTCATGCGACGGAGGTGGAAACCCGATTCGGGGTCGTCCGCGGGAAGCTCGGCTGGATCCAAGGACGGCCCCCGGCCTTCAGCCCCGAGCACGACGACTGCGCCCGGATCGCGTCCTCCGAGGGCGTCTCGCTCCGCGAAGTCCATGAGGCGGCCCATTCGGCCTATCGGCAGTCCCTCGGGTCGTCGCCAGGCGTCGCGACGCCCCGCGAAGGCGCCTGATTGATGCCGAGCGCCGGGACCCAAGCCAGGTCTGCCCCAGGCCAAGACTCGGCCTCGAAGCCCGGACGAGGGGCCATCACCGTCAAGCCCGAAGGTCGTCCGACTCCGCCATTCCAAGGAAGGAATCGCGTCATGTCTCCCTCCGTTCGGCTGCTGCTGCTGGTCGTCCTGCCGGTCCTCGGCCTTGGGCTCGGGCTGGCCCTGACGATCTCGGCAATGGCCTGGTCCCGCACCCGCGCCTTCGCGAAGCGACTCGAAGAGCTTACGGGCCGACTACACACCCTCGAGCAAGCCGAAGCCGTCGCAGGCGAGGGCGAGGGCGAGGGTGGGGCCCAGAAGTTGAAGACGACCCCGTTCCCTCGGCGCAACGGGCGTTTGACGTTCCGGCCCGCGACTCCCACGCTCCGGGTGGACCCGGCGGAGCCTGCCACGCCACCGGGGCCGACTTTGATTACGATCCCCAGCCTGAGCCGGCCGGCGACCGACTCGACCGAGTCGGCCGCGGAGGACCTCGGCCGCCGCTTCGGCCCGATTTGGGAGCTCTCCGACTCGGGGGCCGTCCCCGAGGCCATCGCCCGGACCACGGGCCAGCCGATCGGTCAAGTCGAACTGATCCTCGCCCTCCGCCGCCAGGTCTCGGCCGGGGCAGGGGGGCGTGACTGACATGACCACGCCCGAGACATCGCCCCGGGCCTGCCTGGAACGGACCCGATCGGCCGTCTTGAACGTGCTGATCGGGGTCGGCGCCGCCATTGCGTTGAGCGGCTTGCTGCTTCGTTGGCGCGACGGCGCCGCGGCCTGGCGCGCCCCCGAAAACGTGCGACGCGCCATGCTCGGGGCCCTGGCCGTGCTGGCGATCCTGAGTTACGCGATCAGGAGATCCGGGAGCCTCGGCACGAGCTTCCTCGACCGCGCCGAACGCGATGAGCGGTTCTATCGTGCCCATCTACGGGCCGCGGTCGTCGGGGCCCTGGCAGTCCCGCTCGGCCTGGCCTACGGCTGGACGATCCGGCCCCGCCTCGACGCCGTCAGCCCCTTCTGGGTCGCGGCCCTCGCCCTCGGCTTCCTGGCACTGCCCAGGGCCGGCGAGCTCGAAACCTTACCCCCCCTCGAATCCGACCCCAGCGAGTCCAAACCATGACGACGACCCAACGGACGATCCTTTGGGTCTACGCTGCGATCATCGCCATCTGGCCGATCCGACACCTGGTCCTCTGGTATGTCTATCGGAGGATCGACCTGCTGACTCCCGAATCGCCGCGCTACGAAGGGCCCGACCCGCCGCTCGTCACCGCGCTGATCCCGGCGAAGGACGAGGAAACGACCCTGGGCGACTGCCTCGCGTCGGTCTGTGCCCAGTCGTACCCGAACCTCGAAATCATCGTCGTCGACGACCGGAGCACCGACGGGACCGCCGACATCGCGCGCACGTTCGCCGCGAAGGACCCTCGGGTCCGCGTCCACACGATCGAGAACCTCCCCGAAGGTTGGACCGGCAAGACGCATGCCCTCCAGGTTGCGAAGGAACACGCCCGAGGCGAGTGGTTCTGGTTCCTCGACTCGGACACGCGGCACGCTCCCGAGAACCTCTCCATCGTGATGGAGTACGCCACGTCGAGGGGGGCGGCCCTCGCGAGCCTCATCCCCGAACTGCGCTGCGAAACGTTCTGGGAGAACGTCGTCCAGCCCCTCGCGGGCATCGTCCTGATGCAATCGTACCCGCTCTTCCTCGTCAACAGCGACCGGAGCTCGCTGGCCTTCGCCAATGGCCAGTACATCCTCATCAGGCGCGACGCCTACGATGCCGCGGGGGGCCACCATGCGGTCCGCGACCGGTTCGTCGAGGATATCGCGATGGCGGAGCGCGTGAAGTCGCTCGGCTTCCCGATCCGCGTCGCCCTGGCCCAGGGGATCGGGTCGACCCGGATGTACGCCTCGCTCGACCAACTCATCCGAGGGTGGAGCCGGATCCTCTACGACGCACTCGGGCGCAGCACCTTGAGGCTGGTCGGGCGCGTGCTCGACCCCTTGATCTTCAGCCAGTCCGGGCACGTGTCCCTCGTGATCGCGATCGGATTACTCGTCTCGGGCGACCTCGGGGCATTCCCGTTGACCCTCCTGGCCATGGCGGTCGTCCACCATATCCTGACCTACACCGTCTTGCGGCGGGTCTATGATATGTCAGTCCCTCGATCCCGATATGTGGCCTGGTTCCCGCTGGCCAACCTCGTCATGGACTGGATCCTCTTCCGATCGATTCGGATGGTCTTGACCGGGCAGGTGACCTGGCGGGGCACCGCATATGGGAAGGCCGGCTCACCTTCCCCTTCGGTATCGAAGTCCGCATGACAAACCATCGGCAGAGTCTCGCCCCTCGACCAAGCCACCACCGGAGCCTCCACCCTTGGATACCCGCACGGAGTTGCCGACGCGTGAAGAGGTCTTGATCGCGAGGAATCCGGCCGACGGGGATGAGATCGGACGGATCGCGACGACCCCGCCGGGAGCCGTCGCCGAGGTCGTGGGGCGGGCTCGCTCGGCCCAGCGCGAGTGGGCGCGGCAGCCCTGGACGGAGCGTCGCAAGGTCCTCCGACGCTGGTGGGGGATTCTTTCCGCCGAGTCCGATCGCTTCGCGGAACTCATCCGCAAGGAGATCGGGAAGCCTTCGAACGAGGCGATGGCGGAGGTCGTCATCAGCCTCGACGCGATCCGATGGACCGTGCGCCATGGAGGCTCCACGCTTCGCGACGAGCGGATCGGGCCCGGTTGGCAGCGGTTGATGCTGATGCCTTCCGCAGCCCTCCGCCACCGGCCTTTGGGCGTCGTCGGGATGATCGGGACCTGGAACTACCCCGTCTTCCTCAACGCCCCGGTCATCGCCCAGGCGCTCGCGACGGGAAACGCCGTCGTCTGGAAACCCTCGGAGCTGGCGACGGCGGTCGGCGAGGCGATCCAGGAGACCGCGGATAAGGCCGGATTCCCCGACGGGTTGGTCTCAGCCGTCGTCGGCGGGGCGGAGGTCGGCCGGGCCCTCGTCGAGGCGCCGCTGGATAAGGGGGTCTTCACGGGAGGCCTCGAGAACGGACGTCGCGTGCTCGAAACGCTCGCCGGGCGAGGGATCCCGGCCGTCGCGGAGTTGTCGGGCTTCGACCCGGCGATCGTCCTTCCCGACGCCCCCCTCGAGTCGACGGCGCGAGCCATCGTCTGGGGTGCCTTCGTCGGTTGCGGCCAGACCTGCGTCGCGGTGAAGCGGGTTTACGTGGTCGGCGACCCGACCCCTTGGGTCGAACGCCTGGCGACGCAGGCATGTGCCCTTCGTATCGGCGACCCGTCGGCGTCGATGGTCGACGTCGGGCCGATGATCTCGGAGTCTGCGCGAGCGCGGTTCGACGCCACGATCCGCCGAACTGTCGCGGCGGGGGCGACGGTCGTCGCCGGGGGCGAGGCCCATCCCGGCCCCGGCTGGTTCTACAGCCCGACGGTGCTTTCCGCCCAGGACGCCGGGCCCGAGGCGGTCCTCTCGGGCGTCTTCGGCCCGGTTGTGCTCGTGCGAGGGGTTGCCGACGTGGCCGAGGCGGTCGCCTCGGCGAACGCCGGCCCGTTCGGCCTCGCGGCGAGCGTCTGGGGCCGCGACCTTCGTCGGGCTCGCGAGGTCGCCGAGCAAATCGAGGCGGGGACGGTCACGATCAACGACGCCGTCACCCCGATCGGCCACGCCTCGGCCCCATTCGGCGGGACCAAGGCGAGCGGCTTCGGCCGGACGCACGGGCCGGTCGGGCTCCGCGAGTTCGTCCAGCCCCACGTCGTCCTCGGCCGACGGGCTGGCGGGTTCCGCCCGCAGCTCTTCCCGTACTCGGCGAAGCTCGATCCGTTGTTCGACTGGTATCGTCGCCTCTTCCACCCTCGGGGCTGAACTCGGGAGGAAGGTGCTCCGGAGGGCTCGAGGGCCCAGAACACCGAGATCGATGTTGGCCCGGGGTCCTTACACTCGGTACAATGAGACCGTCCGACGGGCCGTCGGCAGGCTGATCCTGCGGCGGCGGGACCGCGAGGGACGGAACGTAACGGAGTGGACCCCACGATGGCAAAGCTGCGCCTGCTCAAGACCGGCCACGGCGACCTCTGCCTGGCCGAGTGGGACTCGAAGCGCCCCGAGACGATCGCCGATGCCGAGTCGGCCTTCGCCGAACACTTCACCCCCGGCCGTCTTGCGTTCCGGCTCGACGGGCCCGGCCAGACCCGGCCGATCCGTGAGTTCGACGCCACCGCGCCCGAAATCCTCCTCGTCCCGGCGATCCAGGGGGGATGATTACCCGAGCCCGCGTCGAGCCGGACTCGCCGTCGCCGACGATCGGGCCGGCGACTCGGCTCCGCCTCCTCACGCCTGATGCCCCATGATTCGCACCGGTTATCTCCGCTGGGAGCTCGACGTCACCGACGAACGGAGTCGCGTCGATCCCCGGGCCCGCGAGGTCATCTTCCGGGCCCGTCCGAGCTATCGCGTCGTCCGCGTCAAGAACACTCATCAAAACGACGCCGCCAAACAGTTCGTCGACGGCGAGGCGACGTACGATGAGGTCCTCCGCGCCTTGAAGCAGAACGGGGAGCAGACCGACCTCGTCATCCCCGACGTCGGCCCGCGCCCTTTCCGCTACAGCGAGAGCGACCGCGCCGAGACCCCGCGATTCTGGATGGCCAAGCTCCAGCGCGAGGCGAACGCCTTCGCGCACGAGGTCGTCCGCATCGCCGGTTCTTTCCCCCAGATGGTCATTTCCAGCGCCGCACTCCGGGCCGGTTACGCTCGTCTCGTGGAGTGGGAGATCTTCCGGGTCATCGAGGGGAAGAGCACCCCCCAGCCGACCCGCGAGGACGAGCCGATGCAGCTCGACGACACCGCCTATCAGAGCGGCGTCCCTGAGCTCGTCGCCGCCGAGCTCGTCCGCGACGTCGTCGAACCCAAGGAATTCGACGAGTTCTGCCGGTTCGACTGCGTGACCGTCCAGAACGGCGGCAAGTTCTACCGAATCCCGCGCCGACCTCACGGCCTGATCGAAGTCTGGGACGCCAAAACTTATCGACCCGAGGCCCGACTCTGCGTCGTCTTCCAGGACCCCGGCATGCCCCCCTCCGACGAGGTCGTCATGAAGTACCTCCTCGCCAAGCACCAGCCCGACCTCCTCTGGCAAGTCGGCATCAAGTTCAGCGCCCCCACCGGCCGTTTCGAATCCGTCCCACCGAGGCGCTGGCGGGACGGCTGAAAACGGGTCGAAACCCTTCCGAAGCCCGCCCATCATAACACTTGCATGAAAACTTGTTTTTTCGGAATGCAAGTTTTTGAGCCGCAGGCTCGGCGTTCCCCGCCTCTGAGTCCGAGCATTTCGTAGGGTGGGCATCGCCCACCGACATAGCGGAAGGCCTGGTGGACAGAGCCCGCTCTACACAGATCTACTCAGCACCATATCAACCAGATTCCGCAGAAAAAGCCTGGGTTCCGGAACAGAAATTAGCGGGGATCCTCGACCCCGACCTGCCAGCACATGCTCAGAAGCAGGCAGCTCGCGCATTTCGGTCGGCTTGATGTGCAGCCATGTTTTCCGAATGGAACCAGCCGCTCGTTGATCTCAATCCAGTAACGCTTCGGGAGCCTTTCCGCGAGGGCCTTCGCGGTGGCGTCCGGCGAGGTAGTCTCGACGTATCCCCAGCGGTTCGTGATCCGATGGACGTGGACATCGACCGCGATGGCGGGTTTGTCGAAGCCGACCGCCAGCGTGAGTGCCGCGATCTTCGGCCCGACGCCTCGGAATGCGGTCAGCCCTTCGAGCGTGTCCGGGACCTGCCCCCCGTGCTCCTCGGCGATTCGGCGAGAGAGCTCGAGGATGTCCCGGGCCTTGACGTCGGCGAACGCGGCCCCGTGGAGCTCTCGGGTCAGGCCGTCGGCCCCCAGGGCCCGGGTTTCGTCGGGGGTCCTGGCCTTGGCGAAGAGTCGCAGGCAGATGGCCAGGGTCGTTTCGTCACGCGTCCTGGCCGAGATCAGGCTCCCGACCAACTGCTCGAACGGCGCGCCGAATCCTCGGTCGCGCAGGTCGAACATCGCAGCCTTGGTCAGCCCCTCGACCGCCCGGCGAAGCCTGCGGAAGGCCTCGTCGATGTCAAACGGTTCTTTTTCCATTTCCGAACCTCCCCGGCCTACCGCCGTTCGGATCGACGCCGGCTCGAGCGGCGACACGATGGCTGGGATCCACCAAGTTTCGGCGAGCGGGTTTCATGCCATTTTGTCAGTCGATTCGCGGATTCGACGCGGATGGCAGCCGATCTCTCCCCGACCCAAAACAGCCACTCCCCACAAGTCATTTCGGATCCTGGACTTGAGCAGCCTCCCAAGGTTGGTACGTCGCTTGCGTCCCGGGAATGGGAAAGGCTCCGTGCCGGCCCATCGATCCTAGCCGGAGCCGGCGAGGCGTTAAGCCTGGGATTCGACCATCCCCTCATCGTGACACGACGCCCCGTTTCACGCATCAAGAGGTTGCCCGATGTCAGCCGCCCCGGATCAGCAAGAATTCACATTTCAGGCCGAGATCAAGCAACTGCTGCATCTGCTCGCGCACTCGCTCTATCAGAGCAAGGAGATCGCCGTCCGCGAGCTGATCTCGAATGCGTCGGATGCGCTCGACAAGATGCGTTACGTGGCGTTGACCGACGAATCCCAGCGCGATAGCGTCCCGCTCGAGATCGCGATCGAGGGAAATAAAGAGGCACGTCAGCTCATCATCCGCGACAACGGCATCGGGATGACGCACGAGGAGCTCGTGACGAACCTGGGGACGATCGCGCACAGCGGTTCGCTCGAGTTCCTCAAGACGGTGGCGAGCCGAGAGAAGTCCGACCTCTCGCTCATCGGGCAGTTCGGCGTCGGCTTCTACTCGGCGTTCATGCTCGCAGACACCGTTCGCGTCCGGACCCGGAGTTACAAGGGGCCCGAAGGGTGGGAGTGGGAGTCGGACGGCTCCGGGACGTTCCGGATCGCGCCGACCGAAGGGCTTGGGCGAGGGACCGAGATCATCCTCCAGCTCAAGGAAGACGTGGCGGACTTCGCCGAAGACTCTCGGATCAAGTCGATCGTCCGCAAGTATTCGAGCTTCGTCCCGCACCCGATCCGGGTCGACGGCCAGGTCGTCAACGACCAGAAGCCAATCTGGGTCGAGCCGAAGAGCCAGGTGACCGAGGAGCAATACACCCAGTTCTACCGGCACCTGACCCACCACTCGGACGAGTCTCCGCTCTGGCACCTCCACCTGTCGGCCGACTCGCCGATCCAGTTCCGGTCGATCCTGTACTGCCCGCCGACGAACATCGAAGCCCTGGGATTCGGCCGGCTCGAGCACGGCGTCAGCCTCTGTGCCAAGCGGATCCTGGTGCAGAATGACTGCAAGGATCTCCTCCCCGAGTATCTCCGGTTCCTGTACGGGATCGTCGACTCCGAGGACCTTCCCCTGAACGTCTCCCGAGAGACGCTTCAGGACAACACCGTGATCCGGCGGATCCGGACCACCTTGGTCAAGGGAGTCCTCGACCGCCTCACGAAGTTCGCCGAGGAGTCGCCCGACCAGTATCTCGGCTTCTACCAGCAGTTCAGCGCGATCCTGAAGGAAGGGGTCCCCACCGACCACGCCAACCGCGAGCGGATCGCCAAGCTCCTCCGCTTCACCACGTCGCACGCGGAGACTTCGGGCCTAACCTCGCTCGACGACTACATCAAGCGGGCCCACCCCGACCAGAAGCCGATCTATTACCTCGGCGGCCCCGACCTGGCGTCGATCAAGAAGAGCCCGAACCTCGAGATCTTCCAGCGTCGAGGGATCGAGGTCCTCTACCTCGTGGATCCGATCGACGAGTTCGTCGTCACCAATCTCGGGACCTACGACGGTCACCCCCTGACCTCGATCGACTCCGAAGACCTGGAGTTGCCCGGCACCGATCCGGAGCCGACCGAAGCCGACGAAGGGACGAAGGCCGGCCTGGGCCGCGTCATCGAGCTCATCCGCTCGGCACTGGGCGACCGCGTCAAAGAGGTCCGCGAATCCAAGCGCCTGACCGACAGCCCGTGCTGCCTGGTCAACGCCGAAGGTGGCCTCAGCACCCAGATGCAGCGCCTCCTCCGGATGAGCCAAAAGGACTTCCCGACCACCCCGCGGATCTTCGAGATCAACCCCTCCGCACCGTTGATCAAACGGCTTGCGCGTCTCGCGGCCAACCCCGACCAGGATGAGTTCATCAAGAAGTGTGCCCTCCAGCTCTGGGCGAACACCCTGATCCTCGAAGGTACGATCACCGACCCCGAAGAGCTCGTCGCCCGCAGCCAGTCGTTCATGGAGGAAGCCGCGGAGAAGCGTTCTCCGCTCATTCTCTGAGCACCACATACCTCCCCCCGGGGGGTCGGGGCACGCTTGCCCCGCGCTCCCCGGAGTCGACCTCGACAACTCGCGGACGGCTCGCCCTTACGGAGGATCGTGGATGCGGGGCAGGAGTGCCCCGCCTACAGGGGGGAAGGCGAGAACTCGTCGTCACCCCGGAATCAGTTCAAGGGGAAGGCACATCATAAGGTCGAGATTGCTTTTCAGGGACGGTCTCGACAGATGGAGCGACCGGCGCGGGGACGGGCTCGGCCATGCCCTCGCGACGGGCGGAGACGACCTTCCAGCCGGTGTCGATACCTTCGAGTCGGAAGCGGACGAGCTTCAGGATTAGCTTCGACGGCGGGTCGCCGGACGAGGCGAGCTTGTCGGCGACCATGGCGGTCACCTCGGCGCGGTCGAGGACGAAGGGGCCGTCGGCCTTGAGGCTGGGGAACGGGCGCTTGAGCAGGGCGTCCCACGTCTCGCGGTTCGTCCCAAAGTCGAGCGCGAGCTCGCGTTCCTCCGGGGGCAGGGGAGGCTTCGCGTCCTGGATGAGCTGTGCGTAGGTGGGCACGAGCTTCTTCGGGGCCAGGACGCCCTCGGCCATCTTCTTGAAGACACCTCCGAGGTTCTCGGCCGCGTCGAAGATCTCCTCGGGGTCGCCGCTCTGGATCTTGTTATAGACGTCGTCCTGCTCGGCCTTGGCCTTGGCGTCGTGGAGAGCGTCGAGAGTCTCGGCGGCGGGTCCGAGAGGATTACGCGTCTTGAATCGGCCGATCTCGGGGTCGTATTCGAAGGTCTCGTTGATTCGCGCGTGGAGCGCGGCGATGGGTCGGAACGACCCCTTGACCCGAACATCGCGGGCGGGCTCGTGAGCGACATCGTGGTACGAGCGGAGCGCCGGCGGGTCGGCAACCGTCGAGACGCGACTCAGACCTTCGCCGTCCCCGGCAACAGCCGCGTCGAGGAAGGTCGCGGCCGTGACGGCGATCGGGTCGGGGGGGACGGGATGCCACCAGGCCCGGAGCTTCGGCCAGGCCACCACCCCGGCGATCACGAGGGCGGGGATCAGCAGCACCAGGGACCAGACGAGCGGTCGTCGACGGGCCGGTCGTCGCTCCTCGGCCGTGGAGGGGATGAAAACCGACGTCTCCGAGGGCGCTTCGGCGGGTAGCAGGACCGTCGTCGGCGCTTTCTGGGAGGTCCCACACTTGGGACAGGCGACTTCGCGGCCGACCTGGTCGTCGGACGTCAGATACGCGGCGCCGCACGATCGACATTTCAGGCGGATGCTCATGGGAGATCCTTCGGGGTCGGTCCCCGGGACGTCGACGAAGGGCGCGCCGCCCGGGGATCGGTCAAGCAGACGGGACACGCGGCGTCGGGCCCGCGATAGGGGCGACCGCAACGGGGACAAAGCCCGGCGTCCTTCCTCAGCTTGGCGAGCAGGGCGGCGAGGTCGATCCCTTCGGGGCTCTCCCCGAAACTCTCGACCATCCGCGAGACCAAGGTCGCCAATTCATTCCCCGCAATCTTCGAGCCGGAGCGCTGGCGGATCCAGGCGACGAGCCAACGCAAGAGTTGGCGGTCGAGATCGGAGAGGACCTGTCCACGCAAATGCATGGTGAGCTCGTCCCGGACCTCGATTGCCTGAATCGGGTCGTTGCCGTCGCGGGCCTGGTCGAGGCGTTCGCGGAGGCGGGCGACGACCTCGCCGCGGGCCTCGTCCAGATCTTCACGCAAGGTCGAGGCGTCGGGAGAGCCGGGGAAGTCTCGAGCGAGGCCCGAGACGAGGCGTTCGGCCTGCTCCCAACGCCCCCCCGCGATCGCACGGCGGACGGCGTCGACGGCCTTCGACGAGTCCGCGTCGTCCGGCCGAGGCGCCGAGCGCTCTAGCGCCAGGGCGATCCTACCCAGGGCCGGGACCATTTGGAGCTCGATCAGGTCGGCCGTCCTCCAGGCCGCGTCGGCCCCGTCGATGAGGAGGTCGATCAACTCCGACGAGGCCCGCAACAGCCGACCCGCCACCCAACCGCCGAGCCCGAAGCCTCCGAGGGTGAAGAGCGCGACGATCCCCATGACCCGACGCTCTCCCCAGGTGAACTGTGCGTCGGAGAGCATCGGGCGGACCTGATCCATGAAGAGCGACAGCCCGGCGCTGAAGACACCGAAGCGGACCCATGGGGCCATCCGCCTCAGGACGTGGCCCGAGTTCCGGAGCGAGTCATAGCGCTGCTTGGTTCGGCTGCGTCCGGCCATGACGCTTGAGGACCCCTTCGGGGTGCGCGGGTAGGTTTCCGTCCCAAGACCCATTATGGCTGTCGCCATCGACGCCCGCCAGGACGGGCCCCGACCGATCTTCTATCCTGTTGGCTCGGCAACACTTGGCGCGATCCACCCGGCCCAGAACTGCAACGCATACGGATCCGGCATTCCCTTGGACAATCGTTGCGCACGATGCGTATGTTATGAGGCGGAGGCGGCGTCGCGGCGTTTCGGGCCGTATCGCTTCCGAGTCGGGTGGGAGACGAGGTTTCGTGTACGGATCGCTGTGCAACGAGGACCTGGCACGGAGTCTGCCCCTCCCGCTGGGCAAGCTCTACCGCCGCGCCTTCAACGCCAAGGCACCGACTGAACGCCACAATGCCGCCTGCTATCTCTGGGAAGCGGCTTTGAAGCTCCTCGGCTCGGTCGCGGTCATGGCGTACGCCGACCTACCGGACCATGACGCGGAGCTGATCGAATCCCTCAAGAAGCTGGCGAGGCCTTCGCTCGGAGATTGGTGGGCGTTGACTCGCCGGCTCATCCCGATCCTCGCCGACTCGGGCGACCCGGGATTCCGGAGGATCCGCATCGAGCTCCTCGACCGCAAGCCTCGAAGCGACTTGCCGCTGGTCGTGGAACTCGACCGTGCGCTCGGCGAGGCGCTCGGGGTCCAGGAAACGTCGAGGGGGACCGTCCGCCTCGCCGACCTGTTCGACCGGGTGATCCGCTACCGGAATCGAGAGCTCGGCCAGGGCGCCACCGGCATTCGCCTGGGGGAGTTTTATGAGGCGATGGGTCGGACGATGCTCGTCGGCATCGCCGAGCTGCTCGACCGAGTCGACGTCCTGGCCGGCCGCCGACTCGTGTACATCGACGAAATCCGACTCCAGAAGTCGGGGAACTTCCTGATCGACCGCTATCTCCTCGCCGGGGAGTCGGCGCGTCGGCTCGAGTCGCTCGAGCGACTCGCCTCAGACCCGGATTCGGGACATTACCGCCCGGGACAGGTTTATGCCGTCAGGTCGGAACTGGCGCCCCAGACTGACGACACCTCGTCCTCTCTTCCCACCGAACATCCTCCCCCGTCGAAACTGAGCCCACTGGTCGTCTATGAGCCGAAGCTGGACGACATCCTCTTCCTGAATGCCAGACGAACTCGGCAGCGTTGCGAATACCTCTGCTATACAACGGGAATGCACGAGGAGCGTGCCGAACTCGAGGGCGAGCATCGACAGCTCCTGGCCCTGGTCCTCGGCGTCGAGTTCGACGAGGGGACGGTCGAGTCCTTGACCTCACCCCCGCCTCCCCCCACGGTCGTCGACGAAGGCCAAGGGGCTGAGGCGACGGCCCCGAACCCCGGCAACGGCCGGAAGGTCGGCGAGTTCGAGCTCCTCAGCGAGCTCGGACACGGAAACATGGGGAAAGTCTACCGGGCCTGGCAGCCTTCGCTCGGTCGTCAGGTTGCCTTGAAGATGATCTCGAGAGCCGACGATGCCAGGGCCCGCGCCCGTTTCCACCGCGAGATCCGCGCCCTGGGCCGAGTCGACCACCCGCACCTGGTGAAGATCTTCACGTCGGGTTTTGACGAGGATCCGAGCTTCTACACCATGGAGCTCGTCGAAGGCGTCACGATGGCCGCGATCTGCGAGCGGCTACACTCCCAGACGTCGAGCGCATCGTGCATCGACCTCGAGACCTGGCAGGCCTCGCTGGGCACGGCCTGCGAGGCTTCCAGGCGCTCGGAGAAGCCGCTGGGAGCAAGCGGGGCGTCCAACCCGGCCCCCGGGGTCCGGCAAGGTGTGTCGGGCGTCTCGCCGCAGTCGACGGCCGACCGCGGCTACGTCCGCCAGGTCGTCGAGCTCATGCGCCAGACGGCCCTCGCCGCCGACGCACTCCACATGGCCGGCGTCATCCATCGCGACATCAAGCCCGGCAACATCATGGTCCTGGCCGATGGTTCGCAGGCCGTCCTGATGGACCTCGGCCTCGCCCAACTCGCCGACGACGTCGACGGTCGGCTGACCCGGACCCGGCAGTTCGTGGGGACCCTGCGCTACGCGAGCCCCGAACAGGTCCTCTCCGTCGGCGAGATCGATTGCCGGAGCGACGTCTATAGCCTCGGCGCCACCCTCTGGGAGCTCCTGACGCTCCGACGGCTCTACGACGCCGACGAGTCGACGCCGACCCCTGAGCTGATGCGCCGGATCACCTCGGTGGAGGCCGACCGGATCCGCAAGCACCACATCGGGATCGCCCGGGACCTCGAGTCGATCGTGGCGAAGTGCATGGAGAAAGACCCGTCGCGTCGATACGCGACCGCGGGTGCCCTGGCGAGCGACCTCCAGCACTGGCAGAGGGGCGAGCTCGTCTCGGCCCAACCGCTGACGACGCGGTATGTGCTCGGCAAATTCGTCCGGCGCAATCGAGTCTGGTTCGCCGCGGCGGTCCTCTTCGGGCTCCTCGTCAACGCCGGGATCGTCTTCGAGTTCTGGAGCATCGAGAAGTCACGCCACGGTGCCGAGCAACTCCGGGCCCAGGCCGAGGCGAACGCCGCGAAGGTCATCGAGGCGAACCTGAAGCTCCAGGCAGCCCTGAAGGACGTCGAAGCCCGACGCGCCGAGGCGGTCCTCCATCATCGAGAAGCGGAAGCGGCCCGGACCCAGGCCGAGAAGTCGGGTGCCGAGGCGAAGCGGGCGGCGGAAAAGTCGGAGGCCGTCAACGACTTCCTGCGACATCTCCTGAGTCACGCCGACCCGGTCGACAACACCCTCAAGCACCGGGTCTCGGTCGAAGAAGTCCTCGACCGGGCGCTCGTCCACCTCAGCGAGACGCTCGCCGACCGCCCGGAACACGAGCTTGAGATCCGCACGACGATCGTCGAGACCTATCATTCGCTCGGCCAGGACCACAAGGCCGAGCGGCTCCTCCGCCAGGTCATCTCCGACCGGAGACGCATCCAGGGGGCTGAACACCCCGACACCCTCAAGGCGCTCGAGCAACACGCGATCGTGCTCATCGACCTCGGCCGGGCCATCGAGGCCGAGCCGCAGCTCCGAAAGGTCGTCGACGACTTCCGGCGGATCGAGGGTCCCGAACACCCCGACACCCTCTCGGCCATGAACAGCCTGGCCATCGCCCTTCGGGACCTCGGTCGCCCGGATGAGGCGGAGCCCTTGCTCCGCAAGGTCGTCGAGGTCCGCACACGTTCCCTGGGCGCCGAGAATCTCGAGACCCTGGCCTCGATCAACAGCCTGGCGATCCTGCTCGGCGAGTCCCTGGGGAAGCCCGAGGAGGCCGAGCGGCTCCTCCGCAAGCTCGTCGAGGACCGGAAACGGATCGAGAGGCCCGACCACCCCGACACGCTCAAAGCCATCGAGAATCTCTCGCTGCTCCTCATTCACCTCGGCAAGCCCGAGGAGGCCGAGACACTCCTCTTCGAAGTCGCCGAGGACCGCCGACGCCTCCAGGGGGCCGAGCACGCCGACACCCTCGCCTCCGTCGACCTCCTCGCGAGAGCCCTCACGGACGTGGGCAAGCCCGCCGAGTCCGAGACGATGCTCCGTCGGCTCGTGGACGACCGCCGGAGAGTCCAGGGTCCGGACCATCCCGAGACCCTCTCGGCCCTCAATCACCTCGCCTGGTTACTCATCGGGCCACTCGACCGCGCCAACGAGGCCGAGCCCCTTTTCCGCCAGGTCGTCGAGAGCCGCAGACGCACCCAGGGTCCCAACCACCCGGCGACGTTCGAGGCCCTCGAAAACCTCGCCGGCGCCCTGACCCGCCAGGGGAAGGCCCGCGAAGCGGAGCCCCTCTTCCGCCAGGCCTTCGAGAGCCGCCGCCGCGTCCAAGGGGAGGAACATCCGAGGACGCATGAGGCGACCCAGGCCTTGACCGAAAACCTCCTCGACCAGGCCGAAGTCGGGCAGGCCGAGTCCCTGCTCCGCGAGCTCCTCAGCGTGCGGAGATCAGTCGCTCGAGAGCCGCTCGAGCTCGCGCGGACCCTCTCCGCCCTCGGTTGGGCCCTGACCGACAACGGCAAGCCCAAGGAGGCCGAGCCGATCCTCCGCGAGGCCCTCCAGATCCGCCGCTCGCTCCTGCCCGCCGGGCGCTGGGAAACGGCCCATACCGAGAGCCTCCTCGGCGCCTGCCTCACGAAACTCGGCCGCTACGACGAGGCCGAGCCCCTCCTCCTCGACGCCTACTCGAGTTTGAAGAAGGCCCCAGGCCTCCCGCCGCTCCGCCTGCAACTGTCACTCGACCGCATCGTCGCCCACTATGACGCCCGCCAAAAGCGCGAAGAAGCCGAGCATTGGCGTGCCCTCCGCGCCGAGCTCAACGTCCCCGCCAATCCCCCGCCTCGATGAGCCCGAAGCCAACCGGACGTTCGCTCGTGGCGTGGGTGGGCGCCTCAGGAATGGCCATGCCCGACATGCGAAGGTGTCGAATGCGCGGGCGACGGCTTATTGGGGAGGTGCCCCTCGGGATGAATCTTCCCACAAAGGGCGATCAGGAGCATCAGCACGATCCAGAGCGAAAACGCAATGCATAGGTAGCGCACGGATCGTTGGATCGCTCGGAATTTCGCCACGCTGAGGGTCGCCAGGCTGTAGTTGTAGTGGAGGATGTCTCGCAAAGCCCGCCCATGCGACATCCCCCGGATCTCGCGCGCGTAGTCTTCGGGCGCGGTCGCGGCGATCACCTTGAAGAACGCCAGAGACTGTGGCTCGTGGTCGGGCAGCGGCGGGAGCGGGATCGGCAACGTCAACGCGACGTATGCGTTCCATCCACAGAGGAGCAACACGGCAAACCAGACGACCAGGACGAAGGTCGTGGACCAGCCCAGGAGATCGTTCCCGTGCAGGAGCATCTCCAGCCTCGAAGAGAACAGGCTCACGCAGGTGATCATCACGGCGGTGACGGACAGGAGCGTGCTCGCCTTCTTGTCCCCGAGCGGAGGGTACTCCCGCACGGGCGTAAAGTACGCCAAGCGGGCCGGCCCCAGCAACCGCAAGGTCTCGCGATCGGTTTCTTCGTGCTTCGACATGGGCATCAATGGAATTCGTGGGAGCCGATCAGGAGGATCAGGACCAGCCAGCAGCCGAAGGCCCACTCGAAGAGCTGGAGCGCCCACCGCAACTGGGCGAACTTCTCCACGCAGATTTTCGACAGATTATGATTATACGAGAGGATGTTCTGCAACGCCTGGTCGTGCGTGAGACCGGCGACCGCCTCGAGATACTGCTCTCGGCTGAGCGAGGCGATATCCCCGAAGAACGCGAGGCTCGGCTCGGCCCTTGGGAGCCTCGGGGAGAAGGTCCGGAACGCCTGGACCAGCGCGGCGACCGACGCGACCACGAACCCGACCAGCGCCACCCAGGCCGCCACGGTCACGAGGATCGTCCAGAACGTCATCGGCTCATACGCGAATCGCCAGAGGATGTGCGAGAGCTGCGATCCAAATTTCGCGAGCAGCGGAAACATGATCCCGAGCGCCGTGAGGATCGCGGCCGCCTTCGTATCCGCCGCCGGCGTGTGCTCCTGCAACGGCGTCCGAAACGCGAGCGCCGCCGCCGGGTCGAGGTGGCGATACAGCGGCGGGTGATCGGGCAGGAACGGAGGCGTCAGTGAGAGTTCCTCCAAAATCTCCTCGACACCGGCCCCAGGGGATGAGGGTTCGGCGGGTTCGTCTCGACTCACGGTTGACTCCATCGCCTCGATATCGGGCAGGATGCGACCTTTCGTTTTAGCGAGGGATCTTCACCCTCAGACGTCAGCATCACGGACGACGACTCGCCCCGTCCCGACAAGGTTCACGGCCTCCATTGCAACGTGGGTAAATCCAACCTCCGGGATTCGAGCATCCGGTTGTTGGGGAGACACTCGCCAGTGTATTTCGCGTGATTCGGCCTTGCAAGGCAAGGGGTCGATTCCTCGCCAGCGTTGGGGTGCTCCCCGCCCGAATGACCAGAGCGAAGGGCAACAAGAAAACGGGCCGGCGCAAATCGCGGGCAGACCTTACACCGAGAAACAAATCGGAGACGGAGGGCAAGGCGAGAGCAGGCTGGAGTCTGGACGCCTGCCGAGTTGGAATCGATCCTCCGAGACACGATCCGTTCGCAGGAGCGGTTCCGGAGTCGCCAAGCTTTCGGGTGAGTAGGTCCGCTGATTAGCGGACTAAACCGCCCCTACACCTAATTATCCGACGACGACCCTAGCTCCGATCGCCTGAGACCGTGACAACTTCGTGATACGGTGAAGGAGGAGGAGGGGCAACTGGCCTTCAGAGGATGGACGGTCTGGGATAAACTTCGTCCGAGTCTTCGACGAAGATCGTGGGGGGGGCTGTGAGCCGAGAGCCTAGAAATCGGTTCATGAAACGGCGTACTCGCGAGCATATCATCGCCGATCTCTGCGTCAATTTCGTTGAACGCTTCATCTTGCTCGGCGGGCATTCCAGCGAAGTCGTCCGGAGAGACCACGGCATCGATCTGTTAATGTTCACGTATAATGAAGTCGGCGAAATCGGGAATGGGCATATTCTTCTTCAGTTGAAGGCGACCGAACGTCTGAAGATCCTGAGCGGCACGGGCAAGGTCGCATTTTCCATAAATCTTGCGGACTTGGATCAACTTGGATCATTGGAACCACGAGCCGTGGCCGGTGGTCCTGATCGTCTACGAGGCGACGGCGAGCGATCGAGCTTTCTGGCTGCACGTGCAGCAGTACGCAAACCTCATGGAGAACAAGGCGCGTTTCGCGGCCAGTGGCCAGGATACGATGACTTTGCACATCCCTTCCGAGAATCAACTCGACGGAACGACGATCGCCCGATTCCGGGGTTTTCGCGAACGGATCTTGGCAGAGGCGAAAGGATCTATCGATCATGATAAAAAAACGCATGACCTATCTATAATGATTTGGACGCAATGCTTAAAAGGCTTGGCTTCACCGGGACCATCCTCGAGAATCGCTGGCGAACCTACCGTCACGACGCATCCGATATCTTGATCGTTCTGGCGGCCGGCGACGGCCGCACCATCGCACGGGAGTCGGATGTGATTTCGGTTCGTCGATATTTAGTCGACAACGAACTTGTCGAAGCCAATGCGTTCGATGACTTTGTTTTTTGCGGCCATTGACCCCCTGGCGGTCCTCGACATGGCAAAGCTGAAATACGCAGCACTACGTGGCCATCTGCAATCGCTCGGATTCGCCGAAGGGCCGTCCACAACCTCTCATTTCGCAGTTACGCACGAACCCCATCCTATGGTTTTTTCGTTTCGAACCATGCGATAATCCGAACATGTTTTGCAATAACATATCTTCTCTATCCAAAGACATTTTGCAGAAAACGGACTGGTAACCGATGAGGAATTCGCAAGCTTCCTGAGGACGTCCGCCAAAACCACGAAGCGATGATAGCCGCTTGAGTTCTGAGGAAGACGCGAAAAGGGTCTGGCCGAGCTCTGGGACGCTTGATTGGGCCAACCGGGCCCAAAGTCAGTCGCGACGTAAACGACTCTGCCTCAGGCCGCTTGAGGTCATCGAGCGGGGAGATCAATCGGCTACGGACCATGATCATCGAATTGGGGTCGGGTATCGCAAGCCGATAATCGTGGCAAGCGAACGGAAGAGACAGGCGACTGGCCAGGACGCAGCCTCAACCCAGAGATTTGGAGCTTCGGGCGGCGGTCGACATCGCTCTGCGGAAAGACCCGGACGACATCATTCAACCCGTTGGCTGCTTGTCAGGCATGGGCGGACTCCCGGCGTGAGTATCATCCTGGCCCTGATCGGCATGGTCCGATTCCGATGACGACGAGGGCAGTTCCTCAGGGGTTTCCACGGGAACCGGCGGGGCAAGCACAAGCTGGTCACCGCGTCGGGCCAGTCGCCCGGAGTCGATCATCGACGTGACGGCGAGTTCGAAGCGCTCGCGGATCTCATCGGACGTCCTCGGGAATCCGAGCAATCGGCTGGCAGGGGCAGGGATGTCGCCCGACTCGATCCCGAAGGAGTCGCCAACCACTTTCTCGACGGCCTGCTCGATCTCTTCGGGGGCAATCAGCTCGATCTTGCGCGAGGCCGCCGGCAGATCGCTGCGGTCCCGCACGGGGGGTTTGCTCATCTCCGGTAGCCAGCAATATTCGCCCTGAAGGCGGATCAAGCCGCGACCCGCTGCATCCTCACAGGCAGATTCCAAGGTGGTTTGGAACTTCTGGCTCAGACGTTTTACCCCCAAAGCCTCGGCAACCCTCCTCACAACCTCCTGCATGTGGACCGGGCTTTCCACCTTGACGACTTTGACCACCAAGGACGCCAGGCGCTTCGAGGTGACCGTCTCGACGTCGACGCCCTCGAGATCGTTACCGAGGACCGCAAGGCGGTAAGCCAGGACGGACGCCCGATCGCTTTCGCCCCCTACGCCCCCATCTCGCGAAAACGGGAGCGTATCGACTTCCGGCGAAACGTCTAGACTTCCTGTTTCGTTCTTGGTTTCGGTCAGGGCGGGAGATGTGGAGGGAGGGGCCGGTACCGCGGAGGTGGTCGCTTTCCGGATCGCGTCTTCGATCACCGAGATCGTCCGCTTGCGTTCGCCGTCAGGGTTCCGGACCCAGTCGGTGCTCCAGATCCGGCAGAGCGTCCAGCCCAGCGATTCGAGGACCTGGGGACGGAGTCGGTCGCGATCGCGGGCGGATCGTGCCTCCTGGTAATTGGCCCCGTCGCATTCGATGCCGAGGAGATACCGATCGGGTTGGGCCGGGTCGATGACCGCCAGGTCGACCGACGATCCCGACGAGCCGAGTTGGGAGCGGACGGAGTAGCCCGAGGTGACGAGCGTGTCCTTCACAAACTGCTCGAATGGAGCCTCGGCATCCGAGAAGGCCTCCGAATCGAGGGGATTCGACGACGTCCCCTGTTCGGCGTATGCGAGGAACGCCTTCAAAGCACGGACGCCCCGCGACTGGGTCTTGCCGAGGTCGATCTCGCTCGAGGTCAGATTCGTGAACACCTCGCAACGGACGCGGGCCCTCGTGATGAGGACGTTCAACCGTCGTTCACCCCCCTCGCCGTTGAGCGGGCCGAAGCTCATGGCGAGGTCGCCCTCGGCCGTGCGACCGTAGCCGATGCTGATGTAGATGACGTCGCGCTCGTCGCCCTGGACGTTTTCGAGGTTCTTGACGAAGAACGGGTCGGGAGCCCCAGGCGCGAAGAATTCTTCGCAGGACGGGTCGTCGCGCCGGAGTCGTTCGACCCGGTCGCGGATCGCTTCGGCCTGGGCGATGCTGAAGGCGGCGACCCCCAGGCTCAGGCGTTGATCCGGCGGTCGGCCGAGTTGGGCCTTCGCGTGCTCGAAGGCCGCGGCCGCGACCGCCTCGGCCTCGGCGGCGTTGGTCCGAGTCTTGCCGCGGTCGTAGGCCGTCTCCGGGAGGTGGCGGACGACCAGACCAGCTCCTTTTCGCCCGGCGTCGGGGCTCGGGAAGACGACGAGGCGGTCGTCGTAGAACTCGCGGTTCGAGACGGCGATCAGCGACTCGTGGCGGCTCCGATAGTGCCAGCGCAAGAGACGTTGGGGGGCCCCTTGCGAGGTGAATAGCCCGAGGACGCTCTCGACGTCGGCCAGGACCTCATCCTCGTCTTCTTCGGTCGAGTTGAGCCGGTCGAAGAAGTCGGTCGGCGGCAACTGGCGGCTGTCGCCGACCACGACCACCTGCTTGCCTCGCGCGATCGCCCCGAGCGCATCGACGGGCCTCACCTGGCTCGCCTCGTCGAAGATGACCAGGTCGAACGAGAGTTGGCCGGGTGCAAGATACGCGGCCACGGACATCGGGCTCATGAGGAAGACGGGCTTGATCGCCTTCACCGCGTTCCCCGCCCGGTTCAGGACCTGCCGGACGGGGAGGTGGCGGGTCTTCTTCTCGAACTCGCGTTTCAGGGTCGCAAGCTGGCCGCCGCCGGAGTGCCGCGGAAGTCGCTGCCAGTGCTCGAACGCGAGCCTGGCCTGGTTGTGCCGCAGCGAGAGCCGATCGAGATCGCGGAACGATCGGATGACATGTTCATGCCCCCTCCCGTCGAACCCCGCGAGCGCCTCGCGCTCGCGGAACGACCGGGCGAGCAGGACTTCGAGACGGTGGCGGCGGAAGAGGGTGACGAGGTGCCGGGCGGCCCCCGGCCACCCTTCGGCAGCGGCCACGACGCCGTCGAGGGCATCTCCTCGGCAACGCTCCGCAAGGTGGTTGAACGAGATCAAAGGGGGAAGGTCGCTGATCTTCTCGGCCCAGAGTCGGAAGAGGATCTCTTGATCGGCAAACGGGCGATCCTCGAGCGTCCCTTCGCCGCCGAACCTAGTGGGGGCGTCGAAATTGAGGAACTCGACGACCCGACGAAGCACAGCCTGGTGCTCATCGAGGGCTGACTTCACCGCGTCGGCCAGGGGGAGGGCCTTGTCGACCTTCGGGTCGTTCGCCAGGAACTCGAGGATCCCGGCGGGGAGCCGGTTGGCCCGGATATCGAGGTGGATCTGGGTGATCCCCTTGGCGAGGCTCGCGAGGGAGGCCCAGTTCGACCGCTCACCATTCCAGCGCGAGGAGAAGAGGTCGGCTCCCAGGTTCTGCCGGAGCCGGACGACCTCGCGTTGCGCCTTCGCGGCGCCGATGGAGTCGATGAGCCCGAGCCGGTCTTCGAGCTTCGACGGAAGCTCGGACTGGCAGAGGGACGCGAGCCGTCGCCGAGCCCGAAGATAGCTCGGGGACACGAACCTCCACCACTGCCGCCCGTGGGCATTCAGGTCGCGGCGGGTCTCGGCGAGATCCGCGTCCCAGGCCTCCGCGACCACGACTTTGTCGAGTTTCTCATGGGCCTCGGCGAGCGCGGTGCCGGCCTCGAGCAACTCCTGGACGTCACCTCGGCGAGCCAGCCACTCGCTCCGCGAGACCTCGACCCCATGCTGCTGCGCGACCTTGACGACCCGACGCGCCGCCTTGGCGAGCGCGTCGGCAGTGGCCCTCGAGGCCGGGGCCTCGAGCCCGAGGAATCGCGCGAGTCCTTCGGCCGAGGCCCGCAGCGCCGACGTCGAGCGGAGCGCCGCGGCGACCGAATCGCGCAGGCGGTCGATCTCGGTCGGAAGCAAGACCGACCGGCGCGTCCCCCAGAACGGGTGCTGGCGGGGGACTCCCACGACAGCCAACCGTGACTGGAGCTCCTCGACCAGGGCCTCGCGCCGTTTGAGGTCGTACTGAGACCACCCTGATGGATCCGGGAGCGTCAGCGGGGGGACGTCCTCCAGCCGGTGTTCCTGGAGCTTCAGCAGTTCGCCGAAGGCCTGGTAGGGGCTGACGTCGCTCTCGCCGATCGGTGCCTTGATTGCCCGGCAGTAGGCGTTGAGCCGTTCGCGAGTCTCGGCGAGGATCCGGAAGTCGTCCTCGATGCGACCGAGCTTGGGACGGCCCAGTTCCAGGGTCCGCCGGAGTTCGTCGAGGAAGACTCGCTTGTGCGTCTTCTGGCTATGCAGCTCGAGGCAGGCGTCGCCGAGGCCGACGCGATCGAGCCGTTGCTTCACCACCTCGAGCGCGGCCATCTTCTCCGCGACGAAGAGCACCGACTGGTTCCGCCCGATGGCTTCGGCGATCAGGTTCGCGATCGTCTGCGACTTGCCGGTGCCGGGCGGCCCTTGGACGACGAGGTTGCGCCCTTGGGCGACGTCGAGGATCGCGAGGGTCTGGGTGCAGTCGGCGTCGACGACCAGGTGGCTCTCGGCCGGCGGCATGATCGGGTCGAGGTCCGCATCCTCATCGACGGCCGGGGCGGGCTCTCGAAAACCGTCCTGGAGCAAGGCACGGAGGATCGGGTGTCGGCTCGGCTTCGATTCCTCGGGCCAGGTGGCGTCCTCGAGGTCGCGATACATCAGGAACTTGCCGAACGCGAAGAACCCGAGGACGGCCGCACCGCGATCCACCGACCAGTCCGGCCGATCCTCGATCGCCACTTCGAGGGCGGTGAAGAACGCGTCGAGGTCGAGTTCCTCGGTCTCGGGGCAATCCGGGAGCGTGATCCCGAAATCGATGCGGGCCTTGGCGATCAAGGACAGGTTGGCGTCGACCTCATCGTCGGTATAGCGAAGACGAAATCGGTCGCGGGCATTCGAGCGTTCGATCGTCGCGGGGACGAGCAGCAGGGGAGCCCGGAGTCGTCGGGTCGGATTGTCGGGTTCCGACCAGACGAGCATCCCGAGGGCGAGGAACAGGGTGTTCGCACCTCGCTCCTCGAAGGAAGTCCGGGCCGCGTAGTAGGTCGCCAGGAGGCGAGCCTGAAGCTGATCGGCGGGGAGTGCGACGTCGAGGGAGAGGTCGCCCTGGCTCGAGGTCTTGCGGGTCTCCTGGGCCTCTCCCGCGGGGGCTGAGACTTCGATGGGAGCCGGGACCGAGGCCGCCTCAGTTCCAATCTCCGGGGCCGAGTCCGACCCGATGTTTGGGACCGACTCAGGTTCCAGGGCCGGGGCAGTCTCAGGGGCAGGGGGCTGTCCCCCGGTCGGCTTCACCGACCGGAACGACATCCGTTTCCGTTCTTTCACCAGGATGCGGAAGAGCTGGGCGGGCGACTCGCCGACGAACTCCAGGCTTCGCGCCCGGGGCACGTAGTTCAGCAGCGGGTTCCGAAGGCTGAGGTCGAGCAAGCCTCTCCGCTCGGCCTCGAGCCGAGCGGCGACGGTGTTCTCGGCGGTCGACATGATGGTCAGCACACCTCTCGGGGCCCCGAAGCTCGAGACAGGGTTTCCGCAAGTTCCCTGCGACGTTCGACGGTGAAGATCACCGGCGGTCGGTCGCCAGGGTCATCAAAGGGCGGCTCGGCCGGGATCAGGATCCGGGCACGCTCCCGAAGGACTTCGTCCTGAGCCTCGGCTTCTCAACACCATCCGACCGCCGCCGACTCAACGGCTCCCATCCGAATTCGCCAAAACGAGAGGGTCGCGGTCCTCGGCGACCAGGTTTTCCAGGATCTTCAACGGTTCGTGGAAGTCGGTCAGGTCGGCCTGGAGCTCGGCCCGATAGCTCGCGAACCAGCCGCCGAGCCTCTGTCGGACGACGTGCTGGACGGCCCTCGCCCCGATCGCCGGGCCGATCCGCTGGCTCCCGCCGGGGAGGAGGACGTTGACGACCCCCTGGAGCGCGATGAAGAAGAGCAAGGTCATCGCGAGCAGGTGCCAGAGCATGGGCAAGCCTGAATAGTTGCCGATGAAGACGTCGCGCGTCATCACGACGAGCCCAATGATCACGAGGCCCGAGGGGACGAGGCTGCCGAGAGTGCTGGCGACCTTGACGATGCCCTGACCCTCGTCGGCGACCCGGGCGCTGGAGAGGTCGAAGTTGACCTCGATCTCGGCCGCGATCTCCTTGACGAGGTCCGAGGCGTCGACCTGCGAGCTGATCTGCCGCCAACGATCGATCGGCAACCCTCGGCTGTAGAGCCGATCCTGGAACGCGTGCGCCTCGACATGGAGCAGGTCGTCCGCGGCCAAGATCCCCCCTCGGGAGAGGATCCGCTCGATCAGGCCGGTGCGGTCGTTCGTCGGGCGACCGACGGTGCGCCGGATGAGGTTCGTCAGGCCGAAGCTGAGGAAGTCGCCGGCGGCGAGCCAGATGCGGAACGGTCCCCAGAAGCGTTCGTGCCGTCGGAGCTTGAGGAGCGGCGCGAGCTCCGACTCGATCGCGGAGAGCTGGTCGGAGAGGGCCTCGGTCAACCGGTCCGCGGCGGCCTCGGCTCTAGAGCCTGTGTCTCGGGCCAGGGCGAGGAACTGGCCGAGGGCCCCTTCCGGGGCGACCCGGTCGACCTCGCCGCGGAGGTGGGCGATGACGGTCCTGCGCTGGCCTCGGAGGAGCCGGGCGATCTCGCTCGCCTGGAGCTCTCGCTCGATGAAGGCGCGGAGGGCCTCCATGTCGTCGACGAGGGCCGAGGAACCCGGCAATCTCCCGTCGTGCTCGGGGACGTGCGCCCGGGCGCAGACCCGGAAGATCCGGATTTCCCCGAGCCCGACCCCCTTGAAGTGCTCGCGGAGGTCTTCCGTGATCTGTTCGAGCTCGTCGGGCGACCCGATCCGGTCGGACTTGTTCAGGACGGCCGCACAGGCGCTGAACTCGGTCTCCTGACGCAGGACCGACCAGGTGCGTTCCTCGAGGTAACGCTCGGGGCTGAAGACGTAGAAGACCAGGCCCGCGCGTTGGAGGAGGGCCTTGGTCGTCGCGCGGTGGCGGACGACGAAGCTGTCGAGGTCGGGGGCGTCGACGAGCATCTTGTGGCGGAGCTCGGGCCGATCGTGAGCGACGAAGCTCGCCTCGGTCGCAAGCTCTTCGGTGAGGCTCCCCAGCGAGTCCTCACGGTGATGGTAGACCTGGATGTGGCGGGTGGTCGGACGGATCTCGCTCGCTTCGGCGATCACCTTCCCGGCGAGGGCGTTGATCAGCGTGCTCTTGCCGGCACCGGTGCCCCCGGCGAGGGCGACCGTCAGGACGGGCTCGGAAGGGCCGAGCCACTGGCCCCGCACGCGCTCGAGGGCGACGTCGAGGAGTGCCTGGTCATCCGCCGAGAGCGTGAAGGCCCGGGGCTCCTTGACCCTGGCCGAGAGGCGGTCGAGGGCCGCGGCGATCTCGCGCTTCGTCCGGTCGTCGGTCATCCCACGCCCCCTTCGGCCACCCGGGTCGCCTCGGCCCGGACCACGGCGAAATCCTCGCGCGAGCCGGCGAGGTCCCGGCCGCTGACAGCCCCGCGGAAGAGCTCGCGCACCGGCTGCTCGAGGCCCGTCGCGACGAGCGTTCGGACGGCCCTGAATTGACGCTCGACCAGGTCGACCCGCTGGCCTTCGAGGTAACGTCCGAGGCCCCACTCCAGCAGGTTGTGCCAGAGGCCGGCCACAACCGGGCCGACGACCGCGTCGGACCAACTCAGGCCGACGGTCTTCAACGCCAGGACCACCGAGGTCGCCCCGGCGAACAAGTTCGCCCCCCGCAGGGCGTTGAGGCGCGTCGGGCTCTCACGGAGCTTTTCAAAGATCCGCTCGGCGTGGAGCCGGATCTCCTGCTCGATTTCCACGCGGTAGACGGCGAGGTCGCGATCGAACCGAGAGAAAAGCCCTTCGCGAAATCGGGGCGTCTCGATCTCCCGGGCAACCTCGGCCCAGGAGGAATTCGGAGAGGCGGCGGCTCGGGCCTGGGCCTCCGCCTTCAAGGCTCCGATCCAGGACCCCAGCGCCTTGCGAAGCACCTCGTCTTCGGGGGCCTCCTTCGGACGTTCGGCGGTCGTGCCGAGCACCTTACCCACCCAATTCCCCAGCCAACGCATCGGGACCCGTACGATTCGCCCGACGACGACCACCACCGGCCCGACTCCGGGGACCTGGAGGAGGTCGACGACCTTTTCCAGGGTCTTGTTGAACTCCTCGTAGCGGACCCCCTCGAGATACTCCGTGCGATACGGCACGAGGATCCGTTCTTCGGCGAGCCGTTCGACGGTCTTCGCCCAGCCGTCGGCCACCCCAGCCTCGGCGGCGAGGGGGCGGAGGATCGTTTCGAAGTGGCGATCGAGGAAATCGACCGAGCCCCGCAAGGCCTTCCGCTTCAGCTCCTTCCCCCGGACGACCTCGCGGCCGACCGCCGCGCGGAACGTGCCGGCTTCGGAAGTGCCGAGGAGTCGACCCAGCCGGTCGGCCGGCGAGGTCCCGCGGACTTCAGGCAGGCGGAAGAGCGCCGAGGCCCGGTTGTTCCCCGCCTTCTCGAGCGTCCGGGCGATGTCGTCGAGCAGCGTGGGGCTCTCCGGCAGCTTGTTCGCCACCACGCGAAGTTCCACCCCCGCGTCGCTGACCATCCGCAAGAGCCCGTTGCCCCGGTCGTCGGCATAGGATTCGTCGGTGACCATCATCAGGACGAGGTCGGCGAGGGCTAAGAGGTCGATCACGGTCCCCATGTACGTCCCGGCTTCCTCGGTCGAGAAGTCGGGACCGTCCCAGACGACCGCCTCCGTCGAGACCGGCGAGCAAAATGGTGGGGACGGGAGTCGTTCGGGGTCGAGGAGGGCGAGCGCGGGGCGGTAGCCGTCACGCCTCAACTCGTCGTCGGACTGCCGAGGAGGGTGCTCGTCGCGATACCGGCGGTATCCGGCGAATCTCGAGCCCGACTCGTCGAGCCAGGCATCTCCGAGCGAGGCGACGCGGTAGCCTTCCGGGTGCTGGCTGAAGCGTGCGCGAATGCCCATCCCCGCGGCATCCCGGCCCAGGAGCACGTTCAACGCGGTCGACTTGCCGGTATTCGTCCCCCCGAGGAGGGCGACATGAACGGGGTCCGAGGCGATCCAACCCGGAGAAAGCGCGGGGCGCACCCGCATCCGGAGCTGGGCCAGCGCGTAGGCCGCGAGCGGGGCGTGGATCGCGTCGTCGGTCGTGGGCCGATCCTTGACGTCGAGGGCGAGCGCCCGCTCCAGGATCCGCACCAGCCTGTCGCACGCCGCAATCGGATCGGTCCCGCTCATCTCATCCTGGTCCACCTGGTCCTTCCCTGAACGTCCGGTCGCCAAGCCAATCCCCTCGGTCACGCTCCTTGGGCTCACTTCCCCCGGAAATCCTCCGCGAACGCTTTCGGATTCAGCGATGCCCCCGTCGCGTGCCGGGTCAGGTCGTCCCAGCTCAGCCGCCGGCCCATCTCGAAGACCCGCTCCTTCATGAACCGGCCGACCGCTTTCTTCCCGACGTAGCTCGCCTCCGACGGGTCCACGCCCCCGAGGACCTCGCGGGAGATCGCGTGGTGGACCTGCGCGGCGAAGAGCTCGCCCATCATGTAGTTATGATAATAGGCGGGGGCACTGACGACGTGGATCTTGCTCGCGTAGTCGGGGGCGTTCCGCCCCTCCGGCCGCTTGAGCCCCTGGTATTTTTCGACGAGGTTCCACCAGAGGGCGTTGAGGTCCTGTTCGGGGTTCTCGTAGAGCGCCTTCTCGAACCGGAGCATGACCTGGCACCACCTCGAGAAGATCAGCAGCTTGTTGCGCCTCATGAGGGTCCCGGCATCGTCGAACCCCCGGGGATCGGCAAGCTTGACCCCCATGTTCTGGAGCCAGTCCGCATCCTTCGAGAACCGCTCGAAGAGCATCGCCACGCCTTCAGTCGTCAGGATGTGGGCCTCGGTACGCAGGACGTACGGGATGCTCGCGGGGATGTTCTTGCTGCTGTAAACCGCATGCCCGAGCTCGTGGAGCATCGTGCCCATCCAGTACTCGTTGGGCACGATGTTGGCGAGGACGCGGACGTCCCCTTCGCGGTCGATGTCGGTGCAAAACGCGTGCGGGCTCTTTCCGGCCTTCTCGTAGAGGTCGCTCCGCTTCAAGACGTCGTCGATCGGCAGCCCGATCCCGTCATAGAACCGTCGCGAGAGCTCGAGCAGGTCGGCGTTCTTGTAGGCGACGTCGAGATCCGTCTTGAAGACGGCGGGGGTCTCCTGGAAGAACGGGTCGTGGTAGTGCCAGGGTCGGAGCTCATCGACCGTGATCCCGTAACTGTCAGCAAGCCCGGAGTCGATGGCGGCCTTCGCTTCGAGGAACGGCGTGCGGGTCAGCTCGTCGAGTTCGTCGAACAGGGCAAGGACCTTGTCCTGCGACTGCTCGTTGAGCGAGAGCATCATCGCGTGGAAGTCCTTGAACCCCAAGGCGTGCGCCGCCTCGTTGCGGAGGAGGATCAGCGCCTTGAGGTCGGCCTCGAGGAGCGGACCGACCCCCTTGCTCGCCTCCCAGACCGCGCGTCGGCGAGCCGAGTCTTTTGACTCTTTGAGGACTCGGCGGACCTCGCTGTCGGTCATCGCCTGGCCGTCGACCTGCGCCCGGTACGCGTTGAACGCCTTATCAACCGCGTTCGCCTTGGCCGTGATCTTGCGAAGGAGTTGCGGGTCGACCTGCTTCTCGAGGTACAGAAGGTAGAGAACGTCGACCTGACGGGACAGCAAGGGGTCGGCGACCTTCGCGGCCTTGATTGCCTTGAGCTCGGCGAATCGCGCGGAGTCCGACAGGGCGGCGTCGAGGAGGTTCTGGGAGTCTTCCTTCTTCTGGAAGTCTTCGTCCTTGCCGGTGACGTTGGCGTTCCACCACGCCAGCGCCGACTCTTTTTCGAGCGGCCGGAGCTTGGCCACGTGCGACTCGATGAACTGCCGGGCCCGTGCGTCGGCATCCCGGGCGTTCGCGGTGTCGGGCATCGTCGTCACGGCGAAGGCTCCCAGGAGCAGGGCCACGGCTCGGACTCGGGCGACGTAACGTGTTGCCATCCTAAGACGTTCCCTGGGCACTCGTGGTCGGTTCCCAAACCCGCGTCGTCCGGTGGCGTCAGGTCCTTCGGCGCGACCGAGGCCGACTCATCCTCGTCAGTTCGCCCGTCTCCGCCCCTTCGGAACTCGAGGGACATACGGGCGTCACGATCGTCCGCGGAGAGGAGTTGTCGGCCGGACCTCCGGTCGAGGTTGGTCATCATGACACGGGAGGGTTCCCGATGCCAAGACCGCTTGAACGGTCGATTCTTGACATAAGGTCCCGGGACAAGCGGATCCGCGACGCAGAATGCCGGGTCGATGCTATCCCCGGACGATGTTAGAATCGGCCGAGCCGGGTCGAGTTCCTCGACTGGGCCGCTCGACGTCAGCCCAATCCCCTCAATCGTCCTTTGCGGAGGCCTTCCGAGTCATGCCGTCGAGTTACATCGTGGACATGGACGGCGTGATCTATCACGGCAACCGGCTGATCCCCGGCGCCCTCGATTTCCTCGGCCGGCTCCAGGCCGGGAAGCATCCGTTCCTATTCCTGACGAACAACAGCCAGTGGACCCCGCGCGACCTCCGCCACAAGCTCGACCAGATGGGGATCGGAGTCGAGGAATCCGCGTTCCACACCTCGGCGCTCGCGACGGCGGACTTCCTCCGCCTCCAGAAGCCCGGCGGCACGGCGTACGTGATCGGAGGGGCGGGGTTGACCCACGCGCTTTATAGCGTCGGATTCACCCTGACCGAGCACAACCCCGACTACGTCGTCGTCGGCGACACCCGGAGCTACGACTTCGAGAAGATCGAGCGGGCCATCCGCCTGATCCTCGGCGGGGCCCGGTTCGTCGCCACCAATCTCGATCTGACCGGCCCCTCGGAGCAGGGGATCCAGCCCGCCTGCGGGGCCCTCGTCGCCCCGATCGAGCTCGCGACCGGGCGAAAGCCTTACTTCATCGGCAAGCCCAACCCCCTGATGATGCGCACCGCACTCCGGAAGCTCGGGGCGCACTCGTCCGAGTCGTTCATGGTCGGCGACCGCATGGACACCGACATCCTCGCCGGAACCGAGGCCGGGATGCGGACGATCCTCGTCCTCTCGGGCGTCAGCACCCCCGAGACGATCGAAGGCTTCCCGTATCGTCCCACGCACGTCTTCGAAGATGTCGGCCACATCCCGGTCGATAGCCTGTCTTGATCGGCCCGAGGACAAACAAATACCAACAACAAAACACAATAGCATCAAATACAAACAACAACATTAAATACAAATATTTCCCCCCGATAGGCGGGGCACTCCTGCCCCTCGGCCTTCGCCGCGGCTTCGGCAGCGAGAGCGGGGCAGGAGTGCCCCGCCTACCGGGGGGAAGTCCGAGCGGTTGTTCGCGTAAGATGTCGACAAAAGCAGCCACGTCACATCCCAGATCAAGGCATGACGGAGCATCCGCTCACCACGCGGCCTGAGAACTGGGTCCCTTGGGCGGACCTTCCGAGAACTTGCCCCCTCCGTTGGTCTCAGGCAGGGTCTCGGGCATCGCGAAGCCGAAGAAGAGCAAGGCCACACCAGCGATCGCGGCGAGCGTGACGAAGCCGACGTCGAAGCCCGCGGCGCCGACGAGGAAGCCGGTCATCAGGTTGCTCGACGACGCCCCGAGGCCGACCGCGGTCGCCTTGGCGCCCAGCACCAGGTTGAATCGCCCGGTCCCGCGCGTCAGGTCGGCGATGATGAGGGTTCCGACGACCCCCTCGATCCCTGCGCCGATCCCGTCGAGCAACTGCACGGCGACGAGGTACGACGGGTTCGTGCCGAGCGTGTACAGGAGCCCTCGGATCGGCAGGACGGCGAACCCGATCAGCATGACGGGCTTCCGTCCCCAACTCTGAGCGTACCGGCTCGAGAGGATCGAAACGGGGATCATCACGAGTTGGGCCGCGATGATGCACTTCGACATATCGAAAGAAACTCCGCTGGTCTTGCCGTGCGTGAGCTTCTGGCCGACGAGCGGGAGCATCGCCGCGTTCGCGAAGTGGAAGAGCGTGACGGCGAGGACGAAGATTGCGATCCGACGGTCGCTGAACACGGCCCCGATATCGGCGACCGGTGCCTGGACCTCGTCGTCGGGGAGGGCCCCTCGCGCGAGAGCATAGTCGATGTCGCGGCCTCGAATCAGCAAGGTCGAGATCATCGTGGCAACCGCCATGCCCGCGACGAGGTAGAAGATCCCGTCGAACGAGATGTAGTCGCCGATCAGGCCCGCGAGCAGCGCGGCGAGGACGTTCCCCGAGTGGTTGAACGCCTCATTCCGCCCCATCCGCCTCGCGAATTGTTGGTGCCCGACCAGGCCCAGGCTGATCGCGGCGACGGCCGGAGGAAAGATCGCGGCCGCCACCCCGATCGTCGCTTGCGAGGCGAGGATGACTGTAAACGTCGGCCAAACCGCCATCGCGATGGCCCCGAGCGCGACCGCGAGGGCGGCGAGGACTACGATCCCCCGCTTCGATCGGATCCGGTCGAGGAGCGCCCCGGCGGGCGTCTGGGCGATGACGGTCGCGAACGTCATCGTCCCGAGCACGATCCCGATCCGCCCGGGATCCCAGTGCCTCGACCCCAGGACGATCGCCAGGTAAGGCCCCAACCCGTCGCGAACGTCGGCCATGAACATATTCATGGCGTCGAGCGCGGCCAAACTTCGGGTGTTCGCGCGAGCAGCGTCCGGCTTCATCTCCGTCATTTCTCCGTTCGTCAGCAGTAGGAGGTTCGGTCCACGCGTGGGTGGGCGGCCGGGACGGCCGTGTATCGGCCGGTGGGATCGACGACGAAATCGATCCGGTGCTCTCCCTCGGCACCGTTGGCGTCGACGGCGTGGGCCTCGATGGAATGCCTCCCCTTCTCGAGACGGTCGCCCGGCAACAGTCCGGTCCAAAGTCCGTGCTCACCCCGGTGGAGGTCTTGCCAGTCTCCGTCGTCGAGACGGGCGGACACCGAGGCGATCTCCACCCGAGACCAGACCTTGACCTCCAACCGATCCGGGCCGCTCACGATGTGGCGAGGGCCGGTCGCCATGATCCCCTCGCGAGGATGGGTCACCAGGACCAGAGGCCCGCGATCCTCGACCGAGCGAAAGGTCGCCGCCAGATCCTCACCCCAGGCCCAGACGACCAGGTATCCCGGAGGGCCTCCTTCCGGATCGCCGATGGAGCGCGTCGCGATCGTGACGTTGCGTCCGTCGTTCGCGACTTGCAAGTAGTGCGTGTGCCCGCAAAAGATCGCCGAGACCCGGCGAGTCTGGACGACCTCTCGCCATTCCGCCAGACCGGGACCGTCAAAGTTCTCCCAGATCTGAAACGGATAGTTGTGTTGAAACACGATGATCCGTTCGCCGACCGCCGCGGCTCGATCCACTTGCTCGCGAAACCAGGCGACCTGCGTCGGGGAGATCCCGAGCGGACGAAACTCCTGGGTGTCGAGGCGAAGGAACCGGAATCCTCGGACCACGAAGCCCCCGGTCGGCTCGCCGACGAATTCGCGGAATGTGGACAGACCACGATCGCGATCGACGTCGTGATCGCCGACGAGAACCTCGTGGTGGACGCCCAGGGATGTCCGGAGGCGGTTGAAGAGCAGGAACTCGGCGTCCTTCGCATTCTGGACGTTGTCGCCGATGAACTGGACGAAGTCCGGTCGGACCAGATCATTCACCTCGTCGACGACCCATTCCGCCACGCGATGGTTCTCGAGCCCGGGTCCCGTCAGGTGCAAATCGCCGGGGATCACGAAGGTGACCGGGCCGTCGGGGGAATCCATTAAAATCTCCTACTTGGTCGAGTTCGAGGATTCAGTAGCGGACGAGCAACAACCAGACGATCCCCGTGGCCGTCGTCACGATCGTGAGCGGGATCCCGACCTTCAGGTACTCGACGAACCCGAGTTCCGTCCCGGCGCGTCGGGCGTTCTCGACCACGATCAAGTTCGCCACCGAGCCGAGCACCGTCAGGTTCCCCGCCAGGGTGCTCGACATCGCGAGCGCCAGCCAGGCGAGCTCCTGTTGGGGCATGACCCGCATCAAAGGTTCGAACAAGAGCACGGCCGGGACGTTCGAGACGAGGTTGGAGAGCGCGACCGAGAGCAAGCTGACGAGGACGACCGGAGAGTCCAGGATCGCGCGCCACTGGTCCAGGCCCCAGGTCCGGACGACGTGGACCTCGAAGGCGTGGACGACGACGAACAATCCCGTGAACATCAATAAGAGCGGCCAGTCGATCGACGAATAAACCTTTTCCCTGCGGACCCGGTCGAGCATCATGATCGCCGCCGCCCCGAGGGCCACGAGCGCGATCGGCTTCCCCGCGAAGAAGCAGGCGACCGTGACGAGCGTCACGATGATGCTTTTGATGAGCAGCCCCCGATGGACCCGGGGCCGGGGCCCTTGGACGGCAACCGTGCGTCCCCTCGAGGCGGCGAGAGTCTTCCTGTAGACGGCGGCCACAACCAGGAAGTTGAAGCCCAGGCCGAGGATCGCGATCGGAGCGAGGTGCATGGCGAAGTCGAGGTACGAGATTCGGGAGAGGGTCCCGATGATGATATTTTGAGGATTCCCGGTGATCGTGGCGACCGAACCGACGTTCGAGGCGGTCGCCAGGCCGACGAGGTAGGGGATTGGCGGGCGTCCCAGACGCTGGCAGAGGTGGAGGACCAGAGGCGTCAGCGCGACGCAGACCACGTCGTTCACGAGGAAGGCCGAGAGGATGCCCGAGACCGCGATCGTCACGGCCAGGAGAGAGAAAGGGCCGTAGAACTTCGAGGCGATCCAGTCGGTGGCCAGCGCGAAGAACCCGGCCATGCGGAGATATGCCACCAGGGTCATCATCCCGAAAAGCAGGATCAGCGTCTCGTAGTCCACGGCGCGGGCCGCGTCGGGGAGAGTGAGGGCACCGCAGGCGAGCATCGCCGAGGCGCCGACCATCGCAATTCCCGCGCGGTCGATCCGGAGGCCGGGCACCTTGCCGACCGCCAGCGCGAGGTAGGTGAGTCCGAAGATCGTCGAGACCAGCGGGATCGAGCCGGTCGTCGCGTTGGGCAGGGTCACGTCAGGGGAGCTCCTCGGTCATCGGGCTTATGATCAATTGGATTGTTCCGAAGTTTGTTTTCTTCTTAGAAAACGGGCTTCTGACGCACTCGACGTCGATCTGCCACTTGCGGGATGGCGTCGTCATACCCTCACGTGGGTTGTCGCCGTCTCCTCCCACAGAAACCCGTTTTCTAAGAAGAAAACAGGATTCGGGACAGGTTCACGGAGTGGTCGAAAGCTCGGGCAGGGAAGCGTTCGTCCCGTTGGTCAAGGAGGGCGTGGGCGAAGCCTTGCTGCCAAGCGTTTCGGGGACGAGGGTCACCACGATCGCCGTCCCCAGGGCGCCGATCATCGCCAGCAGGGCGAACGTCGAGCGGTAGCCAAGGGACTCGACGACCAGCCCCGAGAGGGCCGGGCCGATGGCGGAACCAAGCACCAGGGACGTCCCTACAATCACCTGGGCCTCGCCGGCCCGTCGCGGGTCGGCCAACCGATCGGTGACCCAGGCCGCGGCGAGCACGGCGAAGATCCCATTGGAGAGGCCGTCGAGCGCCTGGTTCGCGACGACCTGCGTCGGAGTCTGGGCCAGGGCGACGAAAACGAGCCGCAGCGTCATCACCGCCCACCCGACGATCAAGAGCGGCTTGCGTCCCATACGATCGGCCAAACGGCCCGCCGGCCAGACGACCAGCATCCACGCGACCATACTGACCATGAACGCATAGGCGAGCCAGCGGTCGGAGGCATGCAGACCTCGCTTCAAGAACAGGCCGAGATACACGCCGCCGGGGGCGTTCGCCGAATGATACAGGACCATCGCCGCCACGAAGGCCCAGAGTCCCGGGTCCTTCGGGATCCATCCTCCCTTGGGCGTCGGTTCGAGGGCGGGAGACTGGTCCTCGGGTCGCGAGCCGGCCGGTTCGTGGATCAAGAATGAGAGCGCGGCGGACAGGGCCTGCACGATGACGAGGGGGACCAGGATCGACTTCACGCCGTAACTTTCGGAGAGCCAGCTCCCGAGGAGCGCGATGAGGACGATGCCGATGGGCTTCCAGAAGCGGAGCGCCCCGAGGGCAGCCCCGACCTGGCCCTTCGGGGCCAGGGCTGTGGCCTCGGCGCCCGAGAGGCTCTCGACGATGGCGCGACAGATCCCGTTCTCGGCGAACAGGATCACGAGCAGACTGAGCGCGACAACCCCGTGTGCCCCTCGCAAGAGCACGGTGGACAACGCGAGCACGATCAGCGAAGTCACCAGGAACGGTTTTCGCCAGCCGAGTCGGTCGGACCAGAGCCCGACCGGGAATTGCAACAGGCCGGCCACGGCCGCCAGGGTCGAGATGATCCCGATCGCCCGGTCGGAGAGCCCCTCCTGGCCGAGGTAGAGCGGGAGATAGGGCAGGGTGAACCCGATGCCCGACATCCCCAGGAAGTACGAGCCATAGAGTCCGACTCGATTACGCCAGTCCATCAGATCAGGTCTCGCTCGAAGGAGAGGCCTCGAGGCGCCCGAGACAGGATCGGGCGACTCGAGGTTGGGGGAATTCCGGTTCAAGGTCACAGGTGACCCTGACCAGGCTTGGGTGAACACGGTTCGATCAATCAACAGGGAAATGCGCGTTCGTCCTCGAGATCACAGGGGAGGGGGCAAGTCATCCTCGGCACGGTCCGCCTTGGGGTCGGGGGGGGCAGGGGGGCGTTTCGGCTCGGGGCCTTCACCCTTCCGCTTGGCCTTGGGGCGTTCGCCCTTGCGCTTCGGGGGCTCGGGGCGTTCGCCCTTCGCATGCGCCAGGTGCTCGGGGACGTGGGTCAGGGCCTCGGCCGCCCGGGCGAGTTCCCCGGCACGTTCGTCTCGGCCGGCGACGGCGTCGCGACGCGCGGCGTTATAAAGGTCTCGTGCGGCATCGAGGTAGTACTTCGCCTCGGCACCACCTTCGTCATCGGCCCCCTCGCGGATGCGGTCGTAGGCCCGTCGCAGGTCGAAGCCGAGCCGCTCGTTGCGACCTTCGGGGCCGGGGCCTGCGGGGGGGGCGGGGAGTTCGACATCGGGTCCGTCGTAGAGGGCCGCGTTTCGGGTATGGTCCACCGCCCGGGCAAGGTCGTGCGACGCCGTGCCGTATTCGTGGGCGAGCCGAGGGTCGCCGGCTTCGAGCGCACCGAGGCCTTCTCGGTAAAGCTTGGTGGCCCGATCCGTCCAGTCGCGGAGCCGTTCCTCGGGGCGGCCGGTGGACCGGCTGTCGGCCCGGATCCTCCTCAGCAAATCGTAGGCCTTTCGAAGGTCACCCTCCGGCCCCGCCTCTTTCTTCTTCGGTGGGGGGGGCGGTCCACCCGGTCCTTCGGGGTCGGGCGGGGGGAGGAACGTGGCCGCGGCCAGGCTGAGAAGGCTCGAGGCTCCCAGCGTGAGAAGCTTCCACATGGTCAACACTCCTTTACATTGGTTGGCATCAACTCTTGTCGTGGGACGACACGATTTGTCGCCTCGATCTCGGAGTAACGCACGACCGATGCCAACGTCGAAAACACGCCGTTTTCGGGGCTTTGGGCCCGAAACCCGCAAGTCCTGGGCGGAATCCCCCCGAAAGCAGCGGGGGGATTCCGCCCAACTCCAAACGTGGGCCGGGGCCCGCCCGCCGAACTGCCGGGAGAATCGATGGTCTCGCGACTCGTCGAGGCTTGGCCCGATGATTGCTAGACTCTGTGGAGGCCGCCGCCACTCGTAAGCATGAGGTCGTTCGGAATGCCGAGAGTCCATGTCTCGATACCATTGAAGGCCCAGCTTGGCGTGGTGCTCGCGCTCTTCGTCGCGGCGTTGCTCACGCTATGGTCGACGTCGATGTCGGCGATCGAGCGGGAGGGGAGAAGGGCCTCGGCCAAGGGTCTCCTCGAGCGTGCCGGCCTGGCCCTGGCCGCGGAAGGGCGATCCATCCTCGACCAATCCTCGCCGCTCAGCCCGTTCGAGTATGTGGACCCCGAGTATCGTCGGGAACTCGACCGCAGGCTCCGGGAGGTGGCCGGCAACGTGCTCCGGCCGATGCGAGGCGTCGAAGGGGGCTACTTCCTTTCCGACTCCAAGCAGTTCGTCGGCTCCTCCCGACCGATGGGCCCGGCCGAACCGAAGAAAGCCGGCGACCGAGCCGAGCCCGTCCCACCGCTCCCCGAGGCCGACCTGATCGAGATCCAGGTCCATGCCGCGATGCGGAAGATGGAGCCCCGGTTCGTGGTCGAAGAAGTCCAGGCGGACACGGTGGCGATCCGCACGGCCCCGGTGATCGTCCGAGGCCAGGTGATCGCGGCGACCTGGACGCTGACGAGGTTGGCCGACCCGCTCTTTCTCGACCGCTCGACGCGCGGGTATCGACTGGCGGCCGGGCTTGCTCTCGGAGGGATGGCACTCGCCCTTGGCTTGATGGTGGGCCTGACCCGGACGGTTCGTCGCCAGGCGGTCGAGCGGGCGAGGCTCGAGGTCGAGCTCCGGCGTTCCGAACGTCTCGCCGCGCTCGGCAAGATGCTGGCGGGGGTCGCGCACGAGGTGCGGAATCCGTTGGCCGGGATCCGGTCGACTGTCCAGCTCTGGCAGCGCGGGATCGGGCCCGACACCGAGTCGTTCGCGGACCTCGTCGCCGAGGCCGATCGCCTCGAAGGGATCGTCGCCCGGCTCTTGCAGTTCACCAGGGCCGACGCCCAGACGCTCACGCTCGGCGACCTGAACGCCGTGGTTTCGGAAGTCGGTCGCCTCGCTCGGATCCAGGCCGAGACCCAGCGTGTCGTCGTCGAGCTTGACCTCGACAAGTCGCTCCCCCAGGTCTTGATGTCGCCCCCCGCGCTCGTGCAGGTCTTCCGCAACCTGACGACGAACGCCCTCCAGGCAATGCCCGAGGGGGGGACCATTCGGCTCTCGACCCGACGAAGTCCCCGAGGAAATTCGGTCGAGGCGAGCGTCGCCGACACCGGGCCGGGGCTCGGCCTCGACACGCTCGAGCACCTGTTCGAGCCCTTCTACACGACCAAGTCGGGCGGGACCGGGCTGGGCCTGGCCATCGCCCGCGAGATTGCCCTGGCCCACCGGGGAGAGATCCGGGGAGGGGCCGGTCCGAATGGTCACGGCACGGTCTTCACCTTGAGCCTGCCCTCCGCGAAGGGAGATCCCCATGGGGACGCATCCGACGGCCTCCGGTGAGTTCATCCTCGTGGTCGACGACGACCACACGATCCGCCGGAACCTCGTCCGGCTCCTCCATGCGGAGGGCTACCGGACGGCCGAGGCCGCCGATGGCGAGGCCGCACTCGCGGCGATCCGGGCCGAGACCCCCTCGGCCGTCCTGCTCGACCTGAAGATGCCCGGACGCGACGGCCTCGACGTACTCGGCGAGCTCGGGCCGATGCTCGACGACCTCCCGGTGATCGTCATCACCGCGTTCGGCGGATCCTCGCCGGCCATCGAAGCGATGCGCCGGGGGGCCTACGACTACCTCGCCAAGCCGTTCGACCTCGACGAAGTCCTACTGACCCTCCGCCGTGCGCTGCACCAACGGGCCCTGGCCGCCGAGGTCCGCGCACTACGCCGATCGGCCGAGGACGACTCCGGTGAGGAGTCCTCGAATGAGGCCGAGTTGATCGGCCGCAGCCCGGCGATGCGCGAGGTCTTCAAGTCGATCGGCCGCGCCGCCGCGACCGACGAGCCCGTGCTCGTCTTCGGCGAGAGCGGCACGGGGAAAGAGTTGGTCGCCTCGGCGTTGCACGGTCACTCGCGCCGGGCCTCGGGTCCGTTCGTTCGAGTGAACTGCGGCGCCTTGCCCGAAGGGCTGATCGAGAGCGAGCTCTTCGGCCACGAGCGGGGCGCCTTCACCGGCGCCGACAGGCAGCGACCGGGACGCTTCGAACGAGCCTCCGGCGGCACGATCTTCCTCGACGAAGTCGGCGAGCTCCCCCTCGCGGCCCAGGCGAAGCTCTTGCGCGTCCTCCAACGTCAGGAATACGAGCGGGTCGGCGGGACCGAGACGCTCAAGTCCGACGCACGGGTCGTCTCCGCGACCCATCGCGACCTCCCGAAGGAAGTCGCCGCGGGCCGCTTTCGCGAGGATTTGTACTACCGCCTCAACGTGATCCGGATCGCGATCCCCCCGCTCCGCGAGCGTCCTGAGGACATCGAGCTCCTCGCCGATCACATTCTGAGGAGGCTGGAACGAAAGTACGGCTGGGCCGACCTCTCATTGACCAGCGAAGCCAAATCATCGGTCATCGCCCGCCCCTGGCCGGGCAACGTCCGCCAGCTCGAGAACGTCCTGGCCCGCGCCGCGATCGCCGCCCGAGGCCGTGCGATCCTCCCCGACCACCTCGACGTCGACGATCCCGCCGGGGTCCCACTCCCCCCCGAAATCGAGCCCTCGGGCGAACCCCTTCCCCTGAGGGCCCTCCTCGCCGAGGTCGAACGTCGCGCCATCGCCGCCGCCCTGAAAGCCTGCGGAGGCCACCGCACCAAGGCGGCGGAACGCCTCGGGATCAGCCGAAGACAGCTCTTCGATAAGATTCGCGAATACGACCTTCAGCCGTGACCCCTCATCTCGCGAAACCCGGTTCTTTCTTCAAAACCGGGTTTCTGCCGCGGTCGCCGACCACCTTCGGCTCACCAAGACACCGCCGTCTCTTCATCTCGATCGTCCATTATCGAGAGCAAACGTGTTTTGCAGATAAATTGTTGGACAATGCCCGCCCTACGGGGAATTAGGCCTCCCGTAGGGCGGGCATCGCCCACAAGCTCTGCCGGGAGTCTCTATCCGGGGGGATATGACTTGCCTCGCGAGTCGAAGGTGCGTGGGAAGTCCTCGGCGGGACGTCGAGGAGGGTTGAACTACCGAGGATCCTTCGACTCGTCCTTCGACTTGGAATCGTCCTTAGGGGCCCCTTCATCCATCGGAGCCGCGTCGTCCTTCGGAGCCGCGTCGTCCTTCGGAGCCGCATCGTCCTTCGGAGCCGCATCGTCCTTCGGAGCCGCATCGTCCTTCGGAGCCGCATCGTCCTTCGGGGCTGCGTCATCCTTCGATGTCGCCTCGTCCTTCGACATCTCATCTTCTTTGGGGGCTGCCTCGCCCTTTTTCGTCTTGGAGGTGGCCTTCTTCGTGGTCTTGGCGGCGGTTTTGGTGGCCGATTCCCTGACGAACTTGAGGGCCAGGGAGTTCATGCAGTAGCGAAGGCCGGTGGGGGGAGGGCCGTCGTTGAACACGTGGCCGAGGTGGGCGCCGCAGGTGTTGCACATGACCTCGACGCGTTCTTCCGCTTCGCGGTAGTCGAGCGCCGTGTCGATCGCTTTTTGCGAGATCGGGCTCCAGAAGCTGGGCCAGCCTGTCCCGGAGTCGAACTTGGTCCGCGACGTGAAGAGGTCCGAGTCGCAGCAGACGCAGCGATACGCCCCCTTGAGGTGGTTGTTCACCAACTTGCCCGAGAACGCCGGCTCGGTTTCCTTGAGGCGGGTGACCAGGTATTGCGGGCGGGTCAGGATCTTCGCCCACTCGCGATCGGTCTTCATGACCTTGCGGCGGACGATCGGGAATTCCTGTTCGGCACCGACCGACAGCAGGCCCGCGGCACACACGATCAGAACCGTTGCGCACGCCGAAAGCGTCTTCATGTTCGGTAGCCCCTCAACCTCTCAAGGATTCTGATGAGAGCAAGTCCAAAACGCTCGGATCGGGGGGGATGGCGTCCCGGGGGCCGGCGATCCGCATCCCGGCCCCCGACGGACGTCGATAATTCATGTCCCATCATAGGCGTCCCCGATCCGGGAGGAAACTCTCCCGAGCCGCCGGGGGTCGAATCATGCCCAGGATCCAGGGACGTCGGGGGGAAAGTGTCAGCCTGATCCTCGGATCGAGGCGACGGCGGCCTTCACGTCTTGCGAGTCGACCTGCTGGCCAGCAAGAGCCTTCATGGCGATCCCCATCGCGATCCCGTCCTTCGCTGCGGCATGGATCGCCTCCCGGGACGGGGCGAGGAGTTCGACGACCTGTTCCTGGGTCAAGCTCGGCGGGACCCACTCCTGGAGTAACGCGATTTCTTCCGCGGTGAAGGTCGTCGTGCCTCCTTTAGCCTCCTTGAGGACGCCGCGCATCTTGTTGACCGCCTCGGTCTCGGACATCTCCGTCCCGTCGCTCTTCGTGAGGGCGGCGATCCAGTAGCGGAGGAATTGCGTTCGGGTCGCGTCACGCGCCCTCATCGCCTCGGTCAGTTTGGCTCGCATGCGCTGGACGATCGTCATATCCGATCCTTTCGCGACGACATTCCTCGAAACCTACTGCGGGTCTGCCTCGACCTTCCGCATCGTAGACAAAGCATACCGCCCGTGTGTTCGGCCGGGACAACCTCGCCTGATTCAGCCCACGACCGAGACCGTCACCTTCCTACGATGGGGGGCGGTCCGATGTTCCCATAGGTAGACGCCTTGCCAGGTCCCGAGGTCGCAGCGGCCGTCCGCGACGGGGATGGCGAGGGAATTCTGAGTGAGGATCGACCGGACGTGCGCAGGCATGTCGTCGGGTCCTTCCGCCGTGTGGCGGAAGACTGGGTCGCCATCGGGGACCAGGCGGGCGAAGTAGCGCTCGAGGTCGCTCCGCACGCTCGGGTCCGCGTTCTCGCAAAGGATCAGCGAGGCGCTCGTGTGGTGGAGGAAGACGTGGCATAGCCCCCGTTCGATCCCGGCCTCGCGCACGACGCCTTCGATCTCCCCGGTGATCTCGTTCGTCCCTCGCCCTCGGGTCGCGACGACGAAACTCTTCGAGTGGAACATTTTCGCTGGCATCCTCCCGGCCACGGACTCGGAGACGTCGGCGAGGGCACCCGGCCCGGGTCGCCCCCAAAACCTTCAGCATAGCGGGCCGAGCCGCGCCCGCGAACCCCGTCGCCGGGGCTTGGGGACGCCGCGCAGGGGGTTGGGTTGCCCGAGGGGATGGATCTGCGATAATCACGCCGCCGAGGAATCGGACCGAATTTCCCCGGCCTCGTCGACGTCGCATTGCCTCTTGCTTTGAGGAAACATCATGAGCGATCGGATCGTGTTGCGGACCGGAGAAGCCCTGGTCGAGGGTTCGGCGGATTACCTCTGCGCCGAGCCCGAGGTGGTCATCGGAGAACTCGACGGGCCGGTCGGCCACGCCCTCGCAAACCTGATCGGCGACCAGGTCAAGGGGCACACGCGCGTCTTCGCGATCCTGAACAGCGACGTCCAGGTCCGCCCGGCGACGGTGATGGTCAGCAAGGTCACGGTCGACGACTCGAGGTACACGAACATCCTGATGGGGACCGTCCAGGCCGCGATCGCCAACGGCGTCCTCGACGCCGTCCGCGCCGGCGACTTGCCCAAGGACAAGGTCAACGACCTGGGGATCATCTACTCGGTCTGGCTCGACCCCAGCGTCGTCGACCTCCCCCCCGGCGAGCTCGACCATCGCGCCCTCTTCGACGTCCACCGCGAGGCGACCGCCAAGGTCATCCGCAAGGCGATGAACAACGAGCCCTCCATCGACTGGCTCCTCGAGAACCAGGACCAAGTGGAGCACTACTTCCACCAGCAGGGGATCGAAGGGAACCTCTGAGGGTCCTGAGGATTCTCGTCCCTTTCCTTTCAAACCCGGCTTTTCCACAAAGCCGGGTTTTTCGCGTACCCCACCCCGACGCCTCGTCTGACCAGGACACGACCTATCTTTAGCCCATAAACTCGCCCAAAACCGGGTTTTCGGAAAAAACCCCGACGATTTGCAGGGATCATGCCGACCTTGCAGTCCTAAGGAACCCATTCAGAGCATATTCGGATTCGCAATTCCCTCGCCTCTTCGTCCCTGTTATAACCTCATCCCAGGCAATCGGCTTCAAGAGCGCGACAGGTTCCTGCCGATAGGCGAAGCGATACGGAGATCGCGACGCGGATCCGGCGGTGGATGATCCGGCAGGGCAATGCGCCCGCGCCCGGACCAGAACTCGTACCTTCCCCCCCGGCCTTCCCGCGGGATCGGACGAACTCGTTCGAGTCCCCGGACCCGGCCTTCGGCGTTCAAGGATGAGAAACCATGCCTCACGATAGGGACGTCGAGGAGCTTGCCCCGGCGGCGGGGAAGCTCGGGTGGAATTCGTTGATCCTCATCGTCGCGTTCCAAGCCGTGATCGCCTTGATCGCGACCTTTCCTGCGATCCTCACGTTTCAGACGGCCCTCCCCGACGCCTTCGACTCGCTCCAGCATCTTTGGGTCATGAAGTGGTACAAGACCTGTTTGTTCGAAGGGCGTGCGGTGTTCCACTGCCCCGACCTCCAGTACCCCGCCGGGGCACCCCTCGGGAATTTCTCGGCCCTCCACTTCCAGGCCTTGCTGTACTTGCCGCTCTCACTTTTCCTCGCGAACGACATCCTCTGCTACAACATCATCTGGTTCCTGGGTCTGGTGCTGACCGGGGTAGGGACCTCGCTCCTGGTCTGGCGGGTCGTCGGCGACCGTGCGTCTGCAGCGTTCGGCGGCGTGCTGGCGATGCTCAGCGCCCCGATGATGGCCCACGCGAACGGCCACCTGGAATTGATCTATGTCGGCTGGTTCCCGATCTTCCTACTCGCTTGGATGAACTTCATCGACAATCCCAACAAGCGGAGGATGGTGGCGGCGGCGCTCGGCTATGTCCTCGTGGCGATGAGCGCGGCGTACTTCATGATCTTTGCGATCTTCCCGGCCGCCCTGTACGTCGCCTGGAGCGTCGCGAAGGCGGGGCGCGTCGAGTGGCGAGCCTGGATCAAGGGTCGACTGCCCTGGTTCCTCGGGTTCGTGGCGACGAGTCTCCCGTGCCTCCTGGTCTTGTTCTCGAGCCAGTTCTGGATCCTGTTCCACGGCCACTCGCTCGACCGGCCTCGCGATGAGTTCGACCTCTACGGATCGCCGCTCTGGAGCTACCTCACGCCGACCTCGCTCCATCTCCTCGGGTCGCTCCTCCCCTCCGACCCGTATCAGGCACTTGGAGCCTCGGCGGGGGAGCGGACTTCGTACCTCGGGGCGGTGACGATCCTGCTGTTGGCCTACGCCGCATTCCAACGGGCCGGCCTCCGCCGCGCCTCGTATCTGTGGATGACGTTCGGGTTGCTCGTCGTGCTCTCGTTGGGGTCGTCGTGGAAGGTCGGAGGGTGGAGCATCAGCCTCCCCTCGGCCTGGCTCTGGGATTACTTCCCCGTCTATCGGATGACCCGGGTCCCTTCGCGGTTCAACCTTTTCGCGGGGGTTCTCGCGGGCGTCCTGGCGGCGGCGGGACTGCGACACCTCCTGGCCCGGCTACCGAGCCGGAACGCCCGCGTCGCGGTGTTCTCCGCCCTGACCGTCCTTGCGGTGGCCGACATGGCGAAGGTGCCGTTCTGGAAGGTTTCACCCCCGAGGATGCCCGACTGCTACGCATTCTTGAAGCAGCAGGACCCGAAGGCGACGATCCTCGAGATTCCCCACATGGGGTCCGGCGGCTCAGCCTTGAATGCCGCCTGCACCTACTGGCAGTCGATCCATCGCCTGACGACCTCGTCGGGATACAGCGGGCACGTCAACGTCGATCAGGACAACCAGATCGGCCACAACTCGCCGTTCCAGGCCGAACGACTCGCGGACGAGGATTACCTCGAAAACGCCTCGCGAGTCGACTTCAACATCCACACCGACCTCGACTTCAAAGACTTCCTCTGGCTCTACCTGACGGTCAACAAATACGACTACGTCGTCCTCCACCAGTGGGAAGGGTCGATGCCCGAGCATCCGGTGCGACTCGACCGGATCAAGGCCATGCTTTCGAGTTGCAAGGTCTACGAGGATTCCGACACGATCGTCTACGACCGCTCGAAGCTCGCTCCCCCCGCGCACCCCGTTCAAATCAACGTCGGCGAGTGGCGGGCCCAGGGCCTCTGGCAAGACCGCGCGAACAGCATGATCCCCAAGGTCGGCCGACTCGCGATCTATAACCCCGACGCCAACCAGGATCTTCGGCTCTCTCTCGACGCGGCCGCGATCCGAAGGCGCCGAGGGGTGACCCTCCGCTCCGAAGGTCGTGTCCTGGCCCGCTGGGACGTGGAGCTCTACGAGTTCCAGAGCTTCGTCAGCCCCGCGTTCCGGCTCCCCGCTGGCCTCCAGGAACTGACGCTCGAGAGCGAGATCCTCGAGCCCGAGGCGCCGAGGTCCGGGCACAAGAAGGATCGTCCCTACCCCTTACGAGTCGCCAGGGTGAGCCTCCAAACCGCCGAGGTGGATCGCGCCATCGTCCGCGAGGACTCGACCCGAGCCTCGGGGGCGACAAAGACGCGTTGAATGGCGAACCGCCTGCCCCGAAACCCGGCTTTCCTTCAAAACCGGGTTTCAGGACAGGTCTTCATGCCTGGATGAGATCCCAGTAGAAGTCGACCGTCCAGCGGGCAATGCTCGTCCAACTGAAGAAGTGCTCCACGCGCTCACGCGAGTGGATGCCCATTTTCTTGAGCCGCTCGGGGTCGGCGAGCAGGGTGTCGATCGCCGAGGCGAGGTCTCGGGCGAACTTGTCGGGGTCGACGGGTTCGAAGTCGGTCAGCCCCACCGGCTCGAACGGGACGAGGAGACCGGTCTTCTCCGGGACGACGACCTCTTTGATGCCCCCGACCGCCGAAGCCACCACGGGCGTCCCGCAGGCCATCGCCTCGAGGTTGATGATTCCGAACGGCTCGTAGACTGACGGGCAGACGAAGAGCGAGGCGTGTGAGTAGAGCGTGATGATGTCGTCCTTGGGGACGATCTGCGGGATCCAGATGATCTCGTTCGAGGTTTGGAGCCTCGCGTGCTCGATCCGTTCGGCCATCTCCCGCCCGATCTCCTCCGTATCCGGGGCCCCCGCGCAGAGGACGACCTGGATCCCGGGCTTGAGATACTTGATCGCTTCGACCAGGTGGATGATCCCCTTCTGCCGCGTGATCCGGCCCACGAAGAGGATGAACGGCCGCGTCGGGTCGATCTTGTAGGCCTTGAGGATCGCCGGGTCGGGGGTCGGCTTGTACTGGTCCGGGTCGATGCCGTTGTGGATGACGCGGATCTTATCGTTCGGCACGCCATAGAGCGAATGGACGTCCTCGCGCATCGACGCGGAGACGGCGATCACGCCGTCGGCATTCTGGTAGGCAGTCTTCTCAACCCACGAGCTCGCGTGGTAGGCGGAGCCGAGCTGCTCGACCTTCCAGGGCCGGTGCGGCTCCAGGGAGTGGGTCGTGAGCACGAGCTTGGCGCCGGTGAGCTGCTTGACCAGGCAACCCGCGAAGTGGGTGTACCAGGTGTGGCAGTGGACGATGTCGACGTCCGAGAGCATCCCGGCCATCACCAAGTCCCGGAGCATCGTGTCCGCGAACTTGCGGTGCCGGGGATCCTGAGACGGGATCGTAAAGCTCGGATTGACGCCCTGGACCTTCAGGTTCCCGTCCTCGATCGACTGGTCGCCGAAGCAGAGGATCTCGACCGAGTGGTGTCCCCGCTCGACCTTGGCCAGCTCTCGAGTGAGATATTCCACGTGGACGCCCGCCCCCCCATAGACGTGGGGTGGGTACTCGTTCGTCAAGATCGCGATCCGCATCCGGGGATATCCTCTCAAGCAGGATCTCGCCTGGCCGCGCCGAGCTGGTCGAGAAAACCGCCCTCGACCCATTCCCAACGATCGGCGCGGCGCCGACGGCTTCGAGGTCTATCGACCATAATGGCGCCAGCCCCCAGCGGCTACTGGACACTCCCCGAAGCCCGTCGAAAGCGAGGACGGTCGTACGGGTGAGCCCGAGTCCCCCACGTGACGCGCCGAGAGGACCTCCGCCCGATGGACCAACAAACGACCGTCGACGAGTTGAAAGCCTGGGTGCGGACCTTCTCCCGAGAACGCGACTGGGAGAAGTTCCACAACCCCAAAGACCTTGGCCTCGCCCTCGCGATCGAGGTCGGCGAAGTCCTCGAGCACTTCCGCTACCGCACCGACGCCGAAATCGAAACCCATCTCCGCGACGACTCAAAGCGCCGCGACCTCGCCCACGAGCTCGCCGACTGCCTCTGGCTCCTCCTCCGGATGGCCGACGTCTGCGGGATCGACCTGGCGTCGTCGCTCCGCGAGAAGCTCGCCCTCGCCGCCGAGAAGTACCCGATCGACAAGGTCTACGGTCGGTCGGACAAGTACACGCACTATCAGTAGGCTCCGTAAGCCGCTGTGCCCCTCCCTGCACCTCGGGCCTGTGGGATCCCGGCGGCATCGCCTGTTTTTCCAGATTTCGGGACGCGCCCGCCCGTCGGTGGCAGATCCACGGTAGAGACGCAGGTTGAACGTCCCCGGAGTCGCTCCGATGGTCCATGAGTCCGGAAATCAGGCCCTCCGACAGGTCCGAACCCTGTATGCCCTCGGGGCGGTGGGTGGCCTGACGGATACCCAGTTGATCGAACGATTCCTGGACGGCGACGGGGACGACCGAGAAGACGCCTTCGCGGCGTTGGTGCAACGGCACGGAGCAATGGTGCTGCGGGTCTGCAAGCGGATGCTCCCGAACTCGGCCGACGCGGAGGACGCCTTCCAGGCGGTCTTCCTCGTGCTGGCCAGGAAGGCTGGGACCGTCCACCGGTTCGGCTCGTTCGACGCCTGGCTCTACGGCGTGGCGGTCCGGGCCGCCCCAAAGCGCCTTCGGCATTCGAGCCCTCCCGACCTGCGTCCTCGTCGACCCCAACGGCAAGATCGTCGCCCGAGGGATGCGCGTGGACGCCGTCCGAGCCGAAGTTGCCAAGGCCCTCGCCAAGAGGCCATGACGGAAGACGGGGAGGATTTATTCCAAAGGCGCAAAGGAAAAGACGACAAATAAACTCCAACGATTGCTTTCTTGATATTCTTTGTGTCCTTTGTGGTGAATCCTCTCTCACAGGACCAACGCCACCCAGACTGACCTAGCATCGCACTCATGCCGAGCGGAAATACTTACGTTTCAGAAGGAAGGCGACGTTCACCAGGCCGATCATCACAGGCACTTCCACGAGCGGGCCGATCACGGCCGCGAAGGCGGCCCCCGAATCGATGCCGAAGACCGCCACAGCCACGGCGATCGCCAGCTCGAAATTGTTGCTCGCCGCCGTGAAGGCGAGCGTGGCCGTCCGGGCGTAATCCGCCCCGAGTTTGCGGCCCATCCAGAACGAGATGAGGAACATCGCCACGAAATAGATGAGCAGCGGCACGGCAATCCGCACGACGTCGAGCGGGTTGCGGAGGATGTATCCGCCCTTGAGCGAGAACATGACGACGATGGTGAAGAGCAACGCCACCAGCGTCAGCGGGCTGATGCGGGGGAGGAATCGGCCTTCGTACCATTCCCGGCCGCGTGCTCGCAGGAGCACATATCGCGTCACCATCCCGGCGAGGAACGGAAGGCCCAGGTAGATCAGCACACTCCGAGCGATCGCCCCCACGGTGATCGCCGAGAGATCGACACTGCCGAACCGGACGCCGAACAGCGGCGGCAACAGTTTGATGAAGAGATAGGCATAGGCCGAATAGAAGAACACCTGGAACATCGAGTTGAACGCGACGAGGCCCGCGGCATACTCGGTATCGCCCTCGGCGAGCTCGTTCCAGACGATCACCATCGCGATGCAACGGGCCAGGCCGATCAGGATCAAGCCGATGGCGTACTCCGGCGCGTCGGCCAGGAACGCCAGGGCCAGGCCGAACATCAGTAGCGGCCCGATGACCCAGTTCTGGACGAGCGACAGGCCGAGCACCCGCGTGTTGCGGAAGACCTCTCCCAGCTCTTCGTACTTCACCTTGGCCAGGGGCGGATACATCATGAGGATCAGCCCGGCCGCGATCGGAATCGATGTCGTCCCCACCGACAGTCGGGTGATAGCCTCGGCCAGGCCAGGGAGGAAGACTCCCAGCCCGATTCCGAGCCCCATCGCCAGGCCGATCCACAGCGTCAGGTAGCGATCGAGACAGGACAGGCGTTTGACGCGGGCCTCCATGCCGTTACCTACCCCCTTCGACCGAAGTGTCCATCGCGGCCAGTCGCTGGCGGGCCTGCATCATGACCGCCAGCATCAGCCGGCCCATGTCGTCTCGCCGTTCGGCGTATTTGGCCGCCTCGTACGCCCCGTCGTCGAAGATCTTCGGGTCGAGGTAGGGCATCGACACCCGCAACGTCGCCCCCTTGACGATGGGACAGCCGGAGTCGGCCTCGCTGCACACCATCAGGGCGGCGAAGCCCCGCTGGGGATTGGCCGGATCGTCGTAGTGCTTGGAGTACTCGATCGATTCATAGGTCGGCTCGGCAGCGGACGGGGTGCCCCAGCGGACGCGATAGATCGGATTCGCCGTCTGCTGATCGCCGCGGGGTGCGTCTTTGCCCGTCGGCTCGATTTCGACTCCGATCGCTTTCAAAGCCTCCACGGTGCGCCCGTTGAAGGCCGTGGGAGCGGTGCCGCCGCTATGGAAGCGAACCTCCGGCATCCCGTAATAGGCGGCCGCGACGTTTCCCATCGTCGCCCCGAGGATGCTCCGCCGGGAATTGCCGGTGCAGACGACGGTGATGTGCAAAGGCTGGCCCGGCCTGTAATGCTCGGCGATCCAATCGGCCAGCGTTCGCCCCGCTAGCCGATGTTCGACATCGACCATGTCGAACGACGTGGTGAGCCGGTCAGCGTGCCCTCGCACCGAGGGCAACAGCCGCCCGCGGCTTTCCGGCACGACATTCGTCACGCTCCGAATCTCCGCCGAGTCGAGGCGAGAGTCGTCTCCTGCGAGTTGTTCAAATGTCTCCGGTTTCATCCATCCTCCCAGTTCGGGTTGTGTCAGCTCTCCTTCCTTGCCGAGGGCCTTGAACAAGGCCACTTTGAGCCGTTGATCGTTGGCCGGATCGACGGCCTCCGCCGTCCCGTATCGCTGCACCAGCCACAGGGCCCTCACCAGCGGCCCCGGATCGCTCTCGGGAGCCGCCGCCAACGTCAGGACCGCGAGCAGAGAAACCGACATCACCGTAGATCCTCCCCCTCATTGAGGCCGTGTTCAAAACGCCTACCTATATCCGTCCAAGCGGATACATGGGTCCAAAAAAACACAACGACCGAACCTCGAGGCAGTATCCGCAACCGACAGGGGCAAAGTTTTACGGACAAATTGAAAGATCAGGGAATTTCGTCAACAGATGAACGCGAATTAGAAATTCAATAAAATTTCAAAATTTTCAATGAATCATCTGTGCCAATTTGCGTCATCTGTTGACCGTTCTCTTTCTTCGTCCTATCCGTGTTCCATCCGTGTTTCATCCCTGGCTAATAAACTTCTGACCTCCATCCGCGGCTATTCCTCGCCTGAGGTTGGCTCGCTGGAAGTTCGGCGACGCTCATTCCCCACAGCAACTGCGGAGGGCGAGCCGTTGCCGGTCGCGTTCGACCACCTCGCCGCAACAGCCGCCCAGGCAGTCGAGAAGCTTGCGAGGCAGCTCACCCGCCGGCTTGGCCAGGCGGTAATGCACCCACAGACCGTCCTTCCGGCCGATGACCAGCCCGCGCTTCCGCAGGTAGGCCAGGTGCCGGGAGACCGTCGATTGAGGCAACTCCAGGGCCTCGTGCAGGTGGCAGACGCAAACCTCGCCGGCGGACAGCAGGTTCAAAAGCCGCAGGCGGACCGGATCGGCGAACGCCTTGAAGAGTTCGACCGAGTCACCCAAGGTATCGGACGTTTGATTCTTTATCCGCATAGCCGAATATAGGCATGACGTACAGATGAAGTCAATCCGGCTGTCCATGTGTCGGCGGGAGACCCAGTCTTTCTGAAAGCGCCTCTGATATGATGCGGGCGGTCCGCCCGGACTCTTTCCAGGCGGCGCGGGTCGAGCCGATGAGGAGACGACGATGAATCGATTTCGAACGATCTGCGGGTCGGTCGCCGTGATCGCGTCGACCTGGGGCATGCCGACGAGTGCCCAATCACTCGCCGCGGCGATGCCCGCCGAGATCCCGCTCTACCAAGGGACCGCACCGGGGTCGGAGACGTGGGATTGGGAGGAGAAACTCACCACCTCGCCGAAGGGCCTGCCGATCATTACCGACGTCGTACGGCCGGTGCTGCTCCACTACCCGGCCGAGAAGGGCAAGGCCGTCGGCGCGGCCATGGTCGTCGCGCCTGGGGGCGGATTCCGGGCCCTGATGATGAGCTACGAGGGGGCGGATATCGCAAAGAGACTCAACGCGATGGGCATCGACGCCTTCGTCTTGAAGTATCGGCTCACGCACAACGGTCCGGGCGCCCCAGGGCGCGAAGAAGTCGTCAAGATGGCGGGCGAGGATGGGCGGAAGGCCGTGTCGCTCGTCCGAGGGAAGGCCGGCGAATTCGGGTATCGACCCGAGCGGGTCGGGATGATCGGGTTCTCGGCGGGCGGCATGGTCACGTCCGATGCCCTCTTCGGCCCCGCGGATTCACGCCCGAATTTCGCGGCGATCGTCTATGGAGCCCGGGCAGTCAACGAGATTCCGAGCCCCGCGCCCCCGCTCTTCCTGGCGGTCGCGGCCGACGACGCCGGTTCGGTCGTCCGGACTGTTGACCTGTTCTCGGCCTACCGGAAGGCCAAAGGTCCGGCGGAACTGCACGTGTTTCAGATGGGTGCGCATGGTTTTGTGAACAAAGGCGGCGGGGCCGATCATTTCATGGACCGACTGGAGGAGTGGCTCGGGGCGAATAAGCTCCTGACGAAGTCTGAATCGCCCTGACGTCGACGTCGCGACAGAGAGTCGTGAATAAGACTGAGCGGCATTGTCTCGGGGTGCGGGGCAGGAGTGCCCCGCCTCCCGGGGGTCGTTTATTTCGCGGGAGGATTGGTCTGGCCACGACAGGAGACGGAGGACGGAGATCACAGGGGGGAAAACACACGAGGCCGGCTCGCCTTGCGGCGGGCCGGCCCCGTGGACCCCAGAGACTGATTCGACGTCGGTTAGAATAGGACGAGGGCGATCGCCAAGGCAAGCGGGATGGCGTTGAAAACCAGGCCCGCGATGGCGAATCGCGAGATCGGCTCGCTGCTCCACCGGGCAATCATCAGGGCCAAGGCACCGATCGCCATGCCGATCAACGGCGGGCCGAACGGCAGGGTATACGTCACTCCGGCGGTGCCGACACCCAACCTCGACGAAAGGATCAGGCCGAAGGCTAACGTCCAGCCGAGGCCGATCATCAGGCCAAGGATCGCCGAGGCCTGACCGAGCAAAAGGGCAAACCACCACGCCGACTGATGGGCAATCCGTTCGATACGCATGGGCGACCCCCTTTCTGAGGCCGCAAGGTTTTGCGAAGAGGAATGTCATCCGGCCAACCAGGCCGGGACGTCCTCAGTCGCCGGGTCGTCCCTACGACAGAACGCGAGTGACGACCGAGAGCGGATAAATCCGCCTCACGCTCCCGAGGCCCGGCGAGGCCGATAGGGCCTCCCCGTCAGGGTTTCGATCAAGTGACGACGCTTGTATTTGCTCCCGTCATCGGACGCCAGCCGTGTCATGATCCGATACAGCTTGGGGCCGTGGACGGGGCCGTACTTCTCGACGTAGGCCTGCACCGTATTCACGATGGTCGTCTCCCGAGCGTGCCTCGAAGACCCTTCGACCTACAGGCTATTCTACGATCGCGCCCAAGGTCGGGTTCAAATATCTTCCCGAGACGGGCCCTCTCCGAAACCATTCACGGCACCGACCGACGAACCCTGCTCGGGCCCGGACGGGTTCGGCTAACATGACACCCGACCGTGGCACCCGGTCGGCGAACGCCCCGGTGCTGCGGTCCATCCAATCCCGACACGACCCGGCGACCCGAGCGGAGGACGGGGGTCCCATCTCCACTCACCAAGACTTGAGTGTCCCTTTAGAGATCGCCGACGTTGTGACACGACCGGAGGCGAGGGGAAACTCCCTGCGCCACACGCCCCTCGCCGTCTGAGGAATGAGACTGCGAACCGCGGCCACCGCGATGCCTGAACGCCAGATCGCGCCGACCTCGGAATCGACATCCGAGACTGACGCCCCGGCCCGAATTCGAGTATCATCCTTGCGGACGTGCCCGCGAAGCTTGCCGGATGATCCCCGAGCGGCCGGGCGTCCCCGAATTCAAAGGCCGGGATCGGAGTCGCGGAGTCGAGCGAGAATGCGGGTCTCCCTGTTCATCACGTGCTTCAACGACACGCTCTTTCCGCAGACGGGCCGCGCGGTCGTGCGGCTTTTGGAGCGACTCGGCCACGAGGTCGACTTCCCGCTCGAGCAGACCTGCTGCGGGCAGATGCACTTCAACACCGGCTACCAGCGCGAGGCGATCCCCCTGGTCCGGAACTTCCTCAAAGTCTTCAAGGACGCCGAGGCCGTCGTCTCCCCCTCCGCCTCCTGCGTGGGCATGATCCGCGACCTCTACCCCAGGGCGGCCGAACTGGCCGGCGACGAGGCGCTCGCCGAGGAAGTCCGGGCCGTCACCCCTCGGGTCTACGAGCTCTCCGAGTTCCTGGTCAACCGCCTGGGCCTCGAAGACGTCGGCGCGTATTACCCGCACAGGGTCACGTACCACCCGACCTGCCACTCGCTGCGGATGCTCAAGGTGGGCGACGCCCCGCTCAAGCTCCTCCGCGCCGTCCGGGGGATCGACCTCGTCGAGCTGCCCCAATCCGAGGAATGCTGCGGGTTCGGTGGGACGTTCGCGGTCAAGAATTCGGATACCTCGATGGCGATGCTCGGCTCGAAGCTCCGCTGCGTCCTCGAGACCAAGGCCGAATACTGCGCCTCGGCCGACAACTCCTGCCTGATGCACATCGGCGGGGCGCTCCATCGCCAGCGGACCGGCGTCGGGGCGATCCACCTCGCCGAGATCCTCGCATCCACCGAAGAGGAGGTCCGATGACCTACGAGCCGATTCCCACGAAGCCGGCCGTCCGGTTCGAGGACGCCGCGCGGATCGCCCTGGGCAACACCCAGCTCCGGCGCAACATGGGGAAGGCGACCCAGACGATCCGAGGCAAGCGCGCGGCGGTCGTCTCCGAGCTCCCCGACTGGCAGGAGCTCCGCGAGGCTGGGCGAGCGATCAAGGAGCGGACCCTCCGCCACCTCGGGACCTACCTCGAGCAACTCGAGGCCTCGGTCGAGCGGGCAGGGGGGCACGTCCACTGGGCCCGGGATGCCGCCGAGGCGAACCGGATCATCGGCGAGATCGCGACACGTCACGAGACGAAAGATGTCGTCAAGATCAAGTCATTGACCACCGACGAGATCTCCCTCAACGAGCATCTTGCCGAGCTCGGGATCGAGGCCATCGAGACCGACCTCGCCGAGCTCATCATCCAGCTCGCCGGCGAGCGTTCCTCTCACATCCTCGTCCCGGCCATCCACAAGAATCGCTCCGAGATCCGTGAGCTATTCGAGCGTCGCCTCGGGGCGAAAGGGCTGACCGACGAGCCCAAGGCCCTCGCCGCCGTCGCCCGCACCCACCTGCGAAGGAAGTTCCTCGAAGCCAAGGTCGCCGTCAGCGGCGCCAACTTCGCCGTCGCCGAGACGGGGACGGTCTGCATCGTCGAGTCCGAGGGGAACGGCCGGATGTGCCTGACCCTCCCGAAGGTGTTGATCTCGGTCATGGGGCTCGAGAAGATCATCCCGAGCTGGCAGGACTTCGAGGTCTTCAGCCAGCTCCTCCCGCGCTCGTCCACCGGCGAGCGGATGAACCCCTACACCTCGTTCTGGACCGGCGTCACCCCCGGCGACGGCCCGAGCGAGTTCCACCTCGTCCTCCTCGACAACGGCCGGACGAAAGTCCTGGCCGACCCGATCGGTCGCCAGACCCTGAACTGCATCCGCTGCAGTGCCTGCCTCAATATCTGCCCGGTCTACGAGCGAACGGGGGGCCACGCCTATAACTCGGTCTACCCCGGCCCGATCGGTGCGATCCTGACCCCGCTGCTGGCCGGGGTCGAGAACGCCGGGTCGCTCCCGTATGCCTCCTCGCTCTGCGGGGCCTGTTATGAGGTCTGCCCGGTCAAGATCAACATCCCCGAGGTCCTCATTCACCTCCGGGGCGAGATCGTCCGACACAAGCAAGACTCTCCGGAACGCGGTCATTGGCCCGACCCGGAAGGGCTCGCGATGAAATACCTCGCGCACGTCTTCGCCGACCCCAAACGGTTCGAGAGGATCCAGAAGATGGGCCGCTTCGGGCAGAAGCTCCTGCTGCGCCGGGGTTATATCGAGTCGCTGCCCGGCCAGCTCGGCGGCTGGACCGCGATGCGCGACGTCTACCCCGTCGCCCCCCAGACCTTCCGAGAGTGGTGGAGGACCCGGTCGTGAGCGAGGCCAAAGCCGAGATCCTCCGTCGCATCAAAGGGGCCCTGGCGGACGTCCCCGCCAGCGAGTTGCCCACGGATGTCGTCGTCGAACGCCACTACCGGCAATCCGACCCGGCCGGTCGGGACGCACTGCTGGAACAGTTCATCGAGCGGGTCACGGAGTACAAGGCCGTGGTCCACCGTGTTCAGCCGGCGGGCCTCTCCGAAGCGATCGCCACGGCCTGCGCCTCCCGAGGCGTGAAGCGCCTCGTCGTGCCGCCGGACCTGCCCGAGGATTGGAAGCCTCAAGGGGTCGAGATCCTCGTGGATCGGGCCTCGTCGAACGCCGAGCTCGACTCCTGCGACGGCGTCCTCACCGCTTGTGCCCTCGGCATCGCCCAGACCGGGACGATCGCCCTCGACGCCGGCCCCGGCCAGGGCCGCCGCGCGATCACGCTCGTCCCCGACTACCACCTCTGCGTGATCCACGAAGACCAGGTCGTCGGCCTCATCCCCGAGGCCGTCAGTCGTCTCGCCCCTTCAGCCCAAGGGCCGGGACGTCCGATTACCTGGATATCCGGCCCCTCGGCGACGTCCGACATCGAGCTCAACCGGGTCGAAGGGGTGCACGGCCCCAGGACCCTCGAAGTGCTCGTTGTGATGAATCCTTGAAGACTCGAACCTTTTCAAAACCCGGCTTTTTCTTCAAGGCCGGGTTCCTGTCATCAGCCGACGCCGTCCCTCAGCCCCCAGAGCTTCCGCCGACTCTCCCCGCTCAGAACCCCCGAAAACTCGACAGCCAGCCTCCCCGACTTCCCAAGCCCACCCGCCCGTCGACAGCCCCTGTGGACTTGTCAGCAAGGATGCGTTAGAGTTCCAGTAGCGATGTTGATCGAAGGTTAAACATCGCCTCCCGCCCGGAACGATGCCGTCTTGGCAGAGGAACCTCGAACGATGAGCGAAACCAATGGGACCTCCCCCACGGGATGTCGCGCGTTCCGCAAGGGCCTTCGCACCCGTCGCGAGGCGTTGAAGGCCGGCGCCTTGACGATGACCGGCCTGGGCTTGCCCCAGCTCTTCCGGGCCAAGGAGGCGGTCGCGGCCGGTCGCATGCCATCGGGGTTCGGGCGGGCGAAGGCCTGCATCCTGATCTTCCAATGGGGCGGGCCGAGCCAGCTCGACACCTGGGACCCGAAGCCGGATGCGCCCGATGACATTCGAGGCGAGTTCGGGACGATCGCGACGAAGACGCCCGGCGTCCGGATCAGCGAGCACTTCCCCAAGCTCGCCGCCCTGACCGACCGCCTGGCGATCATCCGCTCGATGACCCACGACGACCCGGCGCACCTCTCGACCGCGCATCGGCTCCTCACGGGCCACCTCGCCCCCACTCCCTATTCCGACGCCGCGGGCCCGTCTCCGCACGACTGGCCTTCCCTCGGCTCGATCGTCGCGCGCTGCCACCCGCAGAATGGGGCGATGCCCCCGGCGGTCACGATGCCCTGGACGGTCGCCCACCCGGCCGCTCCCGGCGGCAAGGCCCCCGGCCAGCACGGGGGATGGCTCGGCAAAGGCTTCGACCCCTTCCGCATCGACGGCGACCCTAATGTCAGCGGGTTCCGCGTCGGCGGGCTCGACTTGCCCGAAGGGGTGACGACCGACCGGCTCGTCGATCGCCGCTCCTTGCTCAATAGCCTGGGATCCGGCTCGGATCTCTCCGGCACCGGTCCCCGGTCGTGGTCCGGGTTCCAGGGCAGGGCCCTCGACGCACTCGCCTCGGCCGAGGCACGAGGGGCGTTCGAGCTCGAACGCGAAGACGCCAAGACCCGCGACCGCTACGGCCGGCACATCCACGGCCAATGCCTCTTGATGGCTCGGCGCCTGGTCGAAGCCGGTGTCGGGCTCGTCACCGTGAACTGGCACGACGACGGCCAGAACTTCTGGGATACCCACGGCGAGAACTTCCACCACCTGAAGAACCGGCTCATGCCCCCCGCCGACCAGGGATTCGCCGCCTTGATCCAGGATCTCGAAGAACGCGGACGACTCGACGACACGTTGATCGTCTGGGCCGGCGAGTTCGGCCGGAATCCGAGGATCACCCGGGCCAACGCCGGTCGGGAGCACTGGCCCCGCTGCTATTCGGCGGTCCTCGCCGGCGGCGGGATCAAGGGCGGACTCGTCCACGGCGCCTCGGACCGCTGGGCCGCCTACCCGGCCCGGGACCCGGTCAGCCCCGACGACCTCGGCGCGACGATGCTCTACGCCCTCGGAATCGACCCCTCGCAAGAACTCCTCGATCCCGTCGGCCGGCCGCTGCGTATCAATAATGGCGAGCCCCTCGCCTCGCTCTTCGCCTGAGGCCCGGCCCCGAAACCCGGTTTGTGAAAAAACCGGGGTTCGGCGCAAGCCCAGCTGCTTCTGCCGTCAAACGACTTACGACGCGCGAAAGTCCGAGGCGGGCACAACGACAGCGACCGTTCCGTCGAGGTCGATCTTGCTGGCTGGCGAAAAAAGATCGAGACCCTCTTTGGAAATGACGCGCGCTTCGGTTATGATTGTTCAACATGGCGCAAACCCGCCATGCCCAAGCCCTCGATATCTTCCACACGATCGTGCCCGCCCCGGGGATCTCCGATTCGCGACCGACCCGCCTCATCTTTGCGGCGGACCGGGTACGCCTGCCTTTGTTCGGGTGATTGAAGTCGTCCTCACCTGATTTCCGGCCATCGGATGCGTCGCCGAGTGACGTCTAGGAGCCGAACGAGATGCTTGTCGAGACCTCCCGTATCCGCAACACGACGTTTCTTCTCGGCCTCGGCCTGGCTTTACTCGCGCCGGTCGCCAACGCCGCCGATGTCGCCGCGAAGCCGGCGGAGAAGGTGAGCTACTACAAGCAGGTCCGCCCGATCTTCCAGGGCCAGTGCCAGGGGTGTCACCAGCCCGCGAAGCCGAGCGGCGGATATGTGATGACGAGCTTCGACCGGCTCCTGGCGGGGGGCGACTCGAAAGAGGCCGCGATCCTGGCGAAGCGGCCTGCGGAGTGCCACCTGATCGACCAGATCACGCCGCACGACGGCAAGGCCGAGATGCCCCAGGGCAAGCCCCCGCTCACTCCTCCCGAGCTCGAGATCATCAACCGATGGATCGCCGAAGGGGCGACCGACGACACGCCCCCGGCGGCCAAGATCCGCTATGACATGGATCATCCCCCGGTCTACAGCCGGCCGACCGTCATCCCGGCCCTCGACTTCTCGCCCGACGGCGGCCTCCTCGCGGTCGCCGGGTTCCACGAAGCCCTCTTGTGGAAGTCCGACGGCACCGAGCCGGTGGCCCGGCTCGTCGGCCTCTCCGCCCGGATCGAGTCGCTCCGGTTCTCGCCGGACGGGACGAAGATCGCCGTCACGGGGGGAAGCCCCGGCAGGATGGGCGAGGTCCAGGTCTGGGACGTCGCCAAGCGGAAGCTGGCCCTCTCGGTGCCCGTCACCTATGACACCGTCTACGGGGCGAGTTGGTCACCCGACGGGACGAAGATCGCGTTCGGTTGCGGCGACAACAGCGTCCGGGCGATCGACGCCAAGACCGGCGAACAGGTCCTGTTCATGGGGTCCCACACCGACTGGGTCCTCGACACGACCTTCTCCGCCGAGGGGACGAATGTCGTCTCGGTCGGCCGCGACATGTCGTCCAAGCTGACCGAGGTGGCGACTCAACGGTTCGTCGACAACGTCACCTCGATCACCCCGGGGGCCCTCAAGGGAGGGATCCTGTCGGTTGCCCGGCACCCGAAGGAAGACCAGATCGTCTTCGGCGGCTCGGACGGGATTCCCAAGCTCTACCGGATCTTTCGGCTGATCCCCCGCGTGATCGGCGACGACGCGAACTTGATTCGCGCGTTCGAGCCGATGAAGGGCCGGGTCAACTGCGTCGCGTTCAGCGGCGACGGGAAGCGGATCGTCGCCGGCAGCAGCCTGGATGGCTCGGGCGAGATCCACGTCTACTCGTATGAGTTCGACACGACGCTCAACGACAAGATCAAGGCGATCTACGCCAAGCCGACCGCCTCGCGATCGGCCGAGGAGAACACGGCCCTCGCCGCCTACAGCCAGGCCGGGAGCAAGCTGATCTCGAAGGCCGACCTGCCCCAGAGCGGCGTCTTCGCCGTCGCGTTCCGGCCCGACGGCCAACTCCTCGCCGCGGCGGGCTCCGACGGCAAGGTCCGACTCATCAACCCCGAGACCGGCTCGGTCGTCAAAGAATTCCTCCCGGTCACCCTAGGCGACGGCGGTTCCTCCGCCGCCGAGGCGACCGCGACTGTCGCGCCGAAGACCGAGGAAGCCGTCGAGTCCGAAACGCTCCCCGCCGGCGTCTCGATCGCCTCGCTCCAGGCGAATCCTCCGGCCATCACCCTGACGAACCGCTTCGCCTACGTCCAGTATCAGGTCACGGCGAAGCTCGCCGACGGCGACCAGATCGACGTGACCCGGATGGTCGAGCCGAAGCTCTCCGAGCCGCTCGTCGACGTCTCCCGCTCGGGCCTGGTCCGGCCCAAGGCCGACGGCAAAGGCGTCCTCGCCTTCAGCCTCGGCGGGCAGTCGCTCGAGGTCCCCGTGACCGTCTCCGGCCTCTCGACCGACTACCGGGTCGACTACGTCCATGACGTGAACCCGATCCTCTCGAGGCTCGGCTGCAACCAGGGGACCTGCCACGGCTCCGCCCAGGGCAAGAACGGGTTCAAGCTCTCGCTCCGAGGCTACGACCCGATCTTCGACGTCCGGGCCCTCACCGACGACCAGGCCTCCCGGCGTGTAAACCTCGCCTCGCCCGATGACAGCCTGATGCTGATCAAGCCGACCGGCATCGTCCCCCACGTCGGCGGCCAGTTGATGCACCCCGGCGAGCCCTACTACGAGACGCTCCGCGACTGGATCGCCCGGGGCGCGACGCTCGACTCGAATTCGCCCAAGGTCACGAAGATCGAGCTCACCCCCGCCAACCCGATCGTCCAGAAGATCGGCCTGAAGCAGCAGATGCGGGTCCTCGCGACCTACGCCAACGGCGAGATCCGCGACGTCACGCGGGAAGCGTTCATCGAGAGCGGCAACGGCGAGGTCGCCACCGCGAACCGCTCCGGCCTGATGTCGGCGATCCGACGCGGCGAAGCCCCGATCCTGGCCCGCTTCGAGGGGGCCTACGCCGCGACGACCCTCACCGTCATGGGCGACCGCACCGGCTTCGCCTGGAAGCAGCCCGCGAGCTACGGCAAGATCGACGACCTCGTCGCGTCGAAGTGGGAGCGGATGCGGATCCAGCCCTCCGAGCTCTGCAACGACGTCGAGTTCCTCCGCCGCGTCTACCTCGACCTCACCGGACTCCCCCCGACCGCCGAGCAGGTCCGGGCCTTCCTCGCCGACACCCGCGAGACCCGCGTCAAGCGCGACGCGGTGGTCGATCAGCTCGTCGGCAATAAGGAATATGTCGAATACTGGACGAACAAGTGGGCCGACCTCCTCCAGGTCAACCGCAAGTTCCTCGGCGTCGAAGGGGCCGTGGCCTTCCGCAAGTGGATCCGCGAGCAGGTCGCCAGCAACGTCCCCTACAACAAGTTCGTCGAGTCGGTCCTGACCGCCAGCGGCTCGAATCTCAAGAACCCGCCCGCGTCGTACTTCAAGATCCTCCGCGACCCGGCCGCGACGATGGAGAACACCACCCAGCTCTTCCTCGCCATCCGGTTCAACTGCAACAAGTGCCATGACCACCCGTTCGAGCGCTGGACCCAGGACCAGTACTACCAGACGGCCGCCTACTTCTCGCAGGTCGGCCTGAAGGCCGACCCGGTCAGCGGCAACCGCCAGATCGGCGCGACCGACGTCGAGGCGGGCAAGCCGCTCTTCGAAGAGGTCTACGACACCGGCTCCGGCGAGATGAAGCACGAGCGGACCGGCAAGCTCACCCCGCCCCAGTTCCCATACCCGACGCCGGCCGCGACCCCGACGAACGCGACCCGTCGCCAGCAGTTGGTGGCCTGGGTCACCTCGAAGGACAACCCGTACTTCGCCAAGAGCTACGTCAACCGCCTCTGGGGTTACCTGTTCGGGATGGGGATCATCGAGCCGCTCGACGACATCCGCGCGGGGAACCCCGCGACGAACCCGGAGCTGCTCGAGTACCTCACCGCCGAGTTCATCCGCAACGACTTCAACCCCCAGCACATCATCCGACTGATCTGCAAGTCGCGGGCCTATCAGCTCGCCGTGTCGACCAACAAGTGGAATGATGACGACAAGATCAACTTCTCCCACGCGAGTGCGAGGCGGCTGCCCGCCGAGGTCCTCTACGACGCCGTCTATCGCGTGACGGGCGCCGTGTCGAACATCCCCGGAGCCCCTGCCGGGACCCGGGCCGCCGAGCTGTCGGACTCGGGCGTCGAGCTCCCCAGCGGCTTCTTCTCCACCTTCGGCCGGCCGGTCCGCGAGAGCGCCTGCGAGTGCGAACGGTCGAGCGGCCTCCAGCTCGGGCCCGTCATGGCCCTCGTCAGTGGCCCGACGGTCGGCGACGCGATTGCCGACCCGAACAACGAGCTCGCCAAGCTCTCCCGCCGGGAGCCGAGCGACTCGGCCCTGATCAACGAGCTCTTCACCAGGATCCTCAACCGTCCCGCGACGCAGGCCGAGATCGACGCCTGCCAGCAGTCGTTCGCCGCCGTGGACGACGACCACAAGCGCCTCGCCGAAGCCCTCGGCAAGCGCGAGGTCGAGGTCGCACTCCAGCGCCCCCAGGCCGAACGCGAGCGCGAGGCTGCCATCACGGCCGCCAAGGCGGCCCTGGCCGACTATCAGAAAGAGGCAGTTCCCAAGGCCGCCGAGGCCCAACGCCTGCAGGCGACCAAGACCGCCAAGCTCGAGGCCGAACTCAAGACCTATGAGGCGACCGTCCCCGCCAAGCTCGCGGCCTGGGAGAAGTCGCAGTCGACCACGAACCGATGGATCCCCCTCAACCCGGGCTCGCTCCAGGCCTCAAATGGCGCGATGCTGACGAAAGAGGCCGACCTCTCAATCACGGTCTCCGGCAAGAACGAAAAGGGCGTCCTCACCGTCGTCGCCGATACCGATTTCACCGGGATCACCGGCGTCCGGCTCGAGGTCCTGACCGACGACCGATACCCTCAGAAGGGACCGGGACGAGCCAGCGACGGCAACTTCGTCCTCAACGAAGTCGAGCTGACCGCCACCTCGAAGGCCGACCCCAAATCGTCGAAACCCGTCGCCTTCCAGGCCCCTCTCGCCGACTTCAGCCAGGCCGGGTTCGAGGTCGCGAAGGTCATCGACGGCAACCCCAACGACCCGAACAGCGGCTGGGCCGTCTCGCCCACGACCGGAGTGGGCCACTGGGCCACCTTCGAGACGAAAGAGCCCGTCGGCTTCGACAAGGGGACCGTCCTGACCTTCAAGCTCCACCACCAGTTCGACGCTCCCTACATGCTCGGCCGGTTCCGACTCTCGGTCACGCGAGTCGCCCACCCGGTCGGCCTGGGACTCTCGGAGGAGCTGCGATCGATCGTCTCGACCGTCCCCGAAGTCCGGACCGAGGCGCAGAAGACCACCCTCCTGGCCTATTTCCGGGCGCTGGACCCGGAACTCCGGCAGCGGAACCAGGCGATCGCCGAGAGCCGGGTCGCCCCGCCGGCCGATCCTCGCATCGCCGAGCTCCAGGCCAAGCTCGACGCGGCGAATCGCCCCGTCCCGCTCGACCCGAAGCTTGCCCAACTGCGACAAGACCTGGAGATGAGCGTCCGGCAATCCACGTTCCGGCGGCTGACCGCCGCGCAGGATATCGCCTGGGCCTTGATCAACAGCCCCGCGTTCCTGTTCAATCATTGAGCGCGGGCACGCCGAATATGACTCGAGAGGTCCCTCAACCCCCAACCCGTCGACGAGGAGTACCGCGATGATCATCGTCCCCGGTCAACCTGGAAAAGACCTGTGTGACCGCTCCCTCGGCGTCACCCGCAGAGACCTGCTGCGGGTGGGCGGATCGGGCCTGCTCGGCATGTCGCTCGGCTCGATGCTCGAACTGAAGGCTGCCGTCGGCGCCGACCAGGCGGGGATCGCCGGCCGGCCCGGTTGGGGAAAGGCCAAGAGCATCATCATGGTCTACCTCCAGGGGGGACCGAGCCACCTCGACCTCTGGGATCCCAAGGACAACGTCCCGGACAACGTCCGGAGCTCCTTCAAGGCGATCCCGACGAAGACCCCCGGGACCCACTTCACCGAGATCCTCCCCAAGCTCTCGCAGATCACGGACAAGTTCACCTTGCTCCGCGCGATGAGCTATACCCCCAACGGCCTCTTCAACCACACGGCCGCGATCTATCAGATGATGACGGGGTATACGACCGACAAGGTCAGCCCGTCGGGCCAGCTCGAGCCCCCGAGCCCGAAGGACTTCCCGAACTTCGGCTCGAACATCATCCGGCTCCAGCCCCCCACGCAGCCGATGCTCCCGTTCGTCATGCTCCCGAGGCCGCTCCAGGAAAGCGGCGTCGTCGGCAAAGGCGGCACGGCGGGCTTCCTGGGCAAGGCGTTCGACCCGTACACGCTCTACCCCGACGGCGACGACATGGATCTGGCCAAGATGGACCGGATCAAGATCGACGACCTCCAGCTCCGCCCCGAGGTCTTCTCCGTCCGCCTCGAGCGCCGGGCCAAGCTCCGTCAGGCGATCGACTCGGGCATGCCCGAGCTCGAGAAGGCGGTCTCCGACTACAACCTGAACCAGTATTACGACAAGGCCCTCCGCCTGATCATCTCCGGGCGCGCCCGCGAGGCCTTCAACATCGCCGCGGAGCCGGACAAGATCCGCGACATGTACGGCCGCAACACGTTCGGCCAGAGCTGCCTCCTCGCCCGACGCCTGGTCGAGGCCGGGACCCGAGTCGTCGAGGTCGTGTGGCCGAAGGTCGCCAACTCCGACAACCACTCGTGGGACCACCATAGCGGCCTCTCCGAGCGGATGAAGAACCAGTCGGGCCCGATGCTCGACGCCGGCCTCTCGGGCCTCTTGACCGACCTCGATAACCGCGGCCTCCTCGACGAGACACTCGTCGTCGCCGTCGGCGAGTTCGGCCGAAGCCCGCAGAAGGGCATCAGCACCTCCGGCAACGGCAACTCGGCCGACGGCCGAGACCACTGGCCGTATTGCTACACGGCCGTCGTCGCGGGCGCGGGCATCCGCCGAGGCTACGTCCACGGCAAGTCCGACAAGACCGGCTCCGCCCCGCTCGACAGCCCCGTCCACCCCGGCGAGCTGCTCGCGACCATCTACCACACCTTCGGCATCGACCCGGCGACCATCGTCTACAACCATCTCAACCAGCCCCGAGAGCTGGTCAAGGCCGAGACCGTCACCCGGCTCTTCGCCTGACCGACGCTTTCCAAACCAAAGCAACACGAGCCCGGACGACGCCAGTCGCCCGGGCTTTCCTATTTTCAAAGGCCACACGATTTGGCCTTGATCGAATTCCCCCCTCCCGGCATCCTCAACGATCCGATCGCCCAGTCGCGGGGCAGGGGCCCCACCACCTGAGATATCAAATCCGAACGAGGTTTAAAGGACGCTACGCGCACGATCCATACGCATTTCGTAGGGTGGGCACCGTCCACCAGCATTCCGGAAGGCGAGGTGGGCGATGCCCACCCTACACGGATCTCACGGGTTCACGTCCCAACTTGTCGCGCTCGCAACGGTCCACGATCCATGCCCGCCGGAGCGGGTCCTCGAAGTCCGATCTGCCCAGGGAAGGAGTCCGACATGCACAAGGTCCTGTTCGTCATCCCGGGGCTCGACCACAAGATCTACGGCTTCGGCGCGATGCTCCTCCTGGGATGCTTCGGGGCCTTGTACCTGACGGCCTGGAGGGCCCGCCGCGAGAGGATCGAACCCGGCGTGGTCTTCGAGCTCGCCATCTGGCTGATGGGGGGAGGCTTCGTCGGTGCCCGACTCCTCTACATCGCCCAGCACCGCGAATCGATCAATCATCTCTGGGATATCTTCAAGATCTGGCAAGGGGGCATCGTCTTCTACGGCTGCATCATCGGCGGCCTGATCGGTTCGGTGATCTACTGGTACCGCCACCCGTTCCCCTTCCGCGCGATGGCCGACGCCGTCGCCCCGGCCCTGGCCCTCGGCGCGGCCCTCGGTCGGCTTGGCTGCTGGTTCAACGGCTGCTGCTTCGGCGGCCGATGCGACCTCCCCTGGGCCGTCCGCTTCCCCTCGGGCTCGTTCCCCTGGATCCACCAGGTCTACCTCGGCCTCATTCCCCCGTCCGAGCTCCACTCCCTCTCCGTCCACCCAACCCAGCTCTACTCCGTCTTCGACGGCCTCCTGCTCCTCGCCCTCCTCACCGCCTACTTCCCCCTCCGTCGCCGCGACGGCGAGGTCATGGCCCTCCTCATGGTCACCTATCCCGTCACGCGGTTCCTGATCGAAGGCCTCCGCGACGACGAACCCCCGATCTTCGCCGGGATGACCCTCTCCCAAAACATCAGCGTCGCCATCCTCGCCTGCGGGCTCGTCGCCTGGTACCGCCTCTCGCGACTTCCCGTCGGAGTCTATGCCTATCAAGTCGAGACCAGACCTAGCCTCGATGCCTCGAAGGAGCCGGCGGTCGTGACATCGACGGCTTGAACAAGCGAATCGCCACGACAATACTCATGGCATAAGTCGAGTGCGACGTGACGGAGTCCTCTCCAAGCCGGTCGACTGGGACGAGGTACCTCATCTCGCCAGCTCCGGAGCGTCGCGAACCTGGACTGGCCTCAGGGCAAGGCCAACCATGCAGTTCCGCCTCGTCGGTTACCAGAAGCTCATCGCCGTTGTGGCGCTGGTCCTCCTCGCAATTCGAGCAAGGATCCTCAACGAATACTCGCCGATCCTGAACTGTGCCGCCTTGGTGGCATGCCTCGCGTCATGCCTCACCACGTCGCGATGGATCACGATTCTCACCTGGATATCAGCCTGCTACCCCATTCTGTCAACGCTCGCCATCGTCGGCACGTGGCTTATCGCCGCAATCGAACTCGGACACCTCCCGCGTCCGAATCTGGACGATCCCACGAACATCGGCAGAGTCACCACGACTTCGCACGCATTGACTTGGATTGCACTACATCTGGCCCCCGAGATGCTAATTCTCAGCCTAGTTGCAGTGATATTTAGGCTATTAGAATCATCAAGGCAAGCAATAAACAACGACAAGCCCGAATTTCAACAACACACGACCATACTAATCCATTTACTAATCGCATTCGCCCCGTGGATGGCGGCGATAAGCTTCTCCGCGTGGGACCCAGGATGGATCGCGACTTGGTTTTTCGGCTGAGATTCCCCAACAGAGGATGGCCAGCGGTCGCACATGAGGCGGAGGTAGATTCAGAAACCGCCGCAGGACGTCCCCAGAGCGTAGGCTGCCTTCCCCTCACAAACCCTTGCTCCTTCCTTCGGCGGAACAACTCGCGACACACACTTTGGTCAAGTCGACACACCACAGCGTCTAAGACAACGTTACTCGGGAGGAGTACTTGCCCTCTCGAGTGGGCCGACTACGGATCGGTCTGATTGGTTTGATTTGAGGCCGAACATCAACCCCGACATAGAGATGGATCCGAGGGCAAGTAATCCCAGGACGAAGCCGACGGTCGGATATTCTCCATGGAGTTTCAGAATCCCGGGAGCCGCCGGTCTCCGAGCGTCGAACCACCGCTCGAGCGAGTTGATCGCCGAGTCAGGATAAGGAAATCCGTGACCGAGTCCGTGAATGTACAAGTGCATGCAGCGGTATTGCACCCACCCCAAATACACGGATGCAATGAGCGTCAAGCCGAACAGTCCCGTGATTGCCGAGCGTCGCCACCTTCCGAGAATGACAGGCCCGAACAAGCGGGCCATCCCCAAGGTTGCAGCGAAACAAAGGCCCCTGGCGATATTCAAATGCGAAACGGCGATCAGGGCATGGCTGAACGAGCCCTGCGATCGAACCCATGAGAGCATGAGAGCCGAGGCGGCTATGACCGCCATGCAGGTTCGGAGCGTGATGCGCCGACGATCCACCGAGCGATTCCCTCAAATAATGATTCGTATCAATGGAGTCTAACCGCCTGAGCGTTAGTTCGGCTCCGAGAACCGATTGAAGTCCACTCGCTGTCGCCTTGGTGATCGTACCAGCGGACGCCGCCTTTCGCTTGCGTCGCTCACACACTTCGATCACGATTAACGCGATAGGAACGTCGGTCGATGGCCCAACGTCCGTTCTTCGTCGAAATCTCCTGGGTCCGATCGTTTCCATGCTTGTCCCAATTCTGATGGCTTTCCCGAGGACGGACCTCACTGGGGATTTTCGACGCTTACTTGCACGTGGTTGGCGTTCACGGAGGCAGAACCCCGGCTTTGAAGAGACCCATGGTTCGGAGAAGTCCGTGATTCCCGGAAGACCACCGAGAGCCCGCCCGTTGGAGCGATGAGAAGAACCTCGCCGAGTCGGGACGTTGAGAATTGGGCCGGGGCAACGTTGGGAGATTGGAACCAATGCACGGGTTGCGAATCGTCTTCCTGATCGGGCTGCTCGGAGTGGGGTCATCCGTACGGGCCAACCCGCCCCGGCTGACGGGAAACTCGCCGCTCGGCGTGCGTCGGGGTGAAATGACTGTAGTCACGTTCCAGGGTGCGGGGCTGGGCGAGCATCCGAGGCTTCATGCACCGTTCGCGTTCCGGGTCGAGGAGTCGGGCAACAGCGGAGGTGATGGAACGCGATGGAAGGTCCGGCTGGCCGTCGAGGACGGGACGGCGGTGGGGGTGTATCCGGTACACGTCGTCACGGACTCGGGGATCTCGAACCCGATTCTGTTGGCCGTCGGGCAGGTGGGGCAGGTCGCGGAGGTTGAGCCGAACAACGCTCCGGGAAACGCACAGGTCATCGCCAACCCTGCGATCGTCGAAGGGGAATGTCCCGGGAACGACCGGGATTTCTTTCGATTCGAGGCGAAGCGGGGTCAGCGGGTTGTGGTCGATGCGTTGGGCGCGAGGATCGGGTCGGAGGTGGACCCGATGGTCAGGCTGACGACCGCCGACGGGAGACTCGTGGCTTCGGCGGATGACACGCCGGGCTTGCTCACGGACGCGTATCTGGCCGCGGTCTTGCCCGAGGACGGGGCGTATCTGGTGGAGTTCTGCGACTCGCGGTTTGCGGGGGCGGGACGTACGGCGTATCGGCTGACGATTGGGGCTGTCCCGTTTGCGGGAGAGGTCCACCCGTTCGTGGCTCCTCGAGGCCAGAACACGGCATTCGAACTGCGAGGCGGAACATTGTCCGTCGGGTGTCTCTTCGCAATGCGGACGCCATCGGATCCTCGCCTGGCGACATTCCACCCAGCGATCCCGGCCCGGTCGATCGGGGATCCGGCATGGGCCGGGTCGGACCTGGATGTGGAGTTCCCCGCGCCGATCCCTCTCGGGTCGCCGTTTGCGGTGCTCGAGTCGGCCGATCCTGGGCAACGACTCCCCGCGCTCTCGCCTCCGGCGTCGATCGTGGGCCGGCTCTCGGACGCTGGAGAGCGGGACGAGTACACAGTCGCGGCGCCGAGCGGGAGCAAGCTCGAGGTCCGCGTCGAGTCCTGGGGACTCGGCTCCGCGCTCGACGGGCAGTTGCGGGTCTTCGCGGAGTCTGGGAAGCCCCTGGGCGAGAGCGACGACGGCAAGCTCGCGCCGGGGCGTCGCCAGGGGGGCGGGGGAGGAGGGCGCCGAGCGGGGCCGACCTCGACGGATCCGGCGTTCGACCTGACGATGCCCAAGGACCAGGGGCGGGTCAAGCTGGTGATCAAGGACCTGGCGGACCGAGGCGGCGTCGGCTTCTCCTATCGACTGGTCGTCGAGCCGGCCGTCCCCAGCTTCCGACTCGCCCTCGACGATTGGCAGGTCTCCGTCCCTCGCAATGGCCTCGCGTTGATCCCCGTCACGGTGACGCGGTCAGGGTATGAAGGCCCGATCTCGCTCGACGTCCAGGGGATCGCTGAAGGGACCGGACTGTCGGCCGTCCCAGCCACGGTGCCCGCCGGCCACGCTCGCGGAATCCTCGCATTGAAAGCCGGAGCCGAAGGGACTTCGCAGGTTCAAGAGCTTCAGGTCGTGGGCAAGGGAGAAGACGGACGGGTTGTCGTCGCGAGCGGGTCGGTGGTCTTCGCGAAGCAAACCATGGCGGATCCCGGATTCGGGATGTCGGGGACGATCCCGAGTTACTCGAGACCGGTGCTGAGCTTGGTCGCAGCCATGGCCAAGGCGAGCCCGATCCGTCTGGTCCCCACGGCCGAACGACTCGCCGTCACACGTGGCGGGTCCGTCGAAGCCACGCTCAAGGTCGAGAGGACGGGGAACGACCGGGCCACCTACAAGGTTGTGGCCTTGGCCCCCCCAACGGGGCTGAGCGTCGCGGAGGCGAAGATCGGCGAGGACACGTCGAGCATAACACTCAAGATTTCGGCGGCGAAGGATGCCCCCGTCGGGTCCATCCCGCTCGGACTGGTCGTGCAAGCAGCGAAGTCGGACGTCGCGGTCGCCTCGGCCCTGATTGCGGTGGACGTCGCCCGCGCTCCTTGAGCGCGAGCATACCGAGAAGGCAGGGAAGGCGTCAGGCGAGCAGCGGGAGGATCGGCGACCCGTACGACACGGGGACGGGTTGATCGAGGTGGTTGCGCAGCTCGGTGGCGGGGTCGATCCCCATGCAATAGAACATGGTCGCCGCGACGTCGTCGGGCGTGCAGGGGTCGTCGGTCGGGTAGGCCGCGGACCGGTCCGAGGCGCCGTAGACGAACCCGCGCTTCATGCCGCCGCCAGCCATGAGGAGGGTGTAGCACTGTGGCCAGTGATCTCGGCCGCCGTCCTTGTTGATCTTGGGGGTGCGGCCGAACTCGCCCGTCCAGACGACGAGGGTGTCGTCGAGCATGCCGCGGGCCTCGAGGTCTTCGATCAGGGTCGGCAAGGTCTGCTCGGTCGCCGGCAGGAGCTTGTCGCGAAGCAAGGGGAAGTTGTCGCTGTGGGTATCCCAGCCGACGATCCCCGGCGAATAGAAGACGGTCACGAACCGGACCCCCGCCTCGACCAAACGTCGGGCCATGAGCACGCTCTGGCCGTAGGGGGTGCGGCCGTAACGCTCTCGTAGGCGAGGGTCCTCGGCCTGGATGTCGAACGCCCTTTGGGTCTCGGTCGAGGTTAATAGCGAGAGGGCCTTCTGCTGGTAGGCATCGAGGCGGCGGACCGCCGCGAGCGAGGTCTGGAGCCGAGAGTATGCGGAAAGACCCGCGGACAACGCCTTGCGCGAGGAGACTCGCTCCAACGGCACCTCGATCGGCAACGTCAGTTCCTCGACCGAGAAATCCGAGGCGTTGGGGTTCTTGGTGATGAACAGCGAGTCGTGCTCGCTGCCGAGGTAGCCCGCGAACTGCCCGGGGGTCCGGAACACGCCGTCGGCGATCATCCAGGGCAATGAGACGAACGTGGGCACGCGCTTCGTGCTCGGCGCAAGCTTGCTGACGATCGAGCCGTAGGCGGGGTAGTCCGAGGCCGACGCCGTGGCCGAGACGATGTCCACGCGAGGACGCTGGCCCGTGAGCGAATAGTACGCCGCCGAGTTGTGGGCGCTCGTGCGGTGGTTGACGGAGCGGACCACGGTCATCCGGTCCATGATCCGCGAGACCTTGGGGAGCAGCTCGCAGACGCCGAAGCCGGGCAGGCTCGACGAGATCGGCTTGAACTCCCCGCGAAGCTCGGTCGGGCCGTCCGGCTTCATGTCGAAGGTGTCTTGCTGCGGCACGCCGCCGAACTGGTGCAGGAAGATCACCGACTTCGCCCGCGTCTTCAGGCCCGACGTGGCCTCGGCACGCAAGGCCGAAGACAGGGTCAGGCCGAGGCTCCCCAGGGCCCCGACCTGGAGCATCTGCCGGCGCGAGAACCCTCCGCGCCGAAAGTCCAAGCACGCTCGCCCTTCGGACATCGTCGTCGCCCTCACGAGGAGCCACCGCCCCGGCGTCGCATCCGTTCCGGCTTGGCCGGTGAGCTCGAGTCCTCGATCGATGCCGAGGATCGCTCGTTCGCGGCGATTCATGGGGCTTACGAGATCGCCGATGCTTTAGTATAACAAATTATCGAGCCTCGATACCATGCGCCTCGACCTCTGACTTCCCGCAGTGATTTCCTCCGACCGATCTGTGTGGGGTGGGCATTGCATACCGGGCCTCCCCATGAATCCGGTGGGCAATGCCCACCCTGCAAATGCAATCAATACTTTCGGCAGCGAACCCGGCTCGGTAAGCCTGGCGAACGAAGTCGGCTCGTGTCGATCATGACGATGTCGACCTCCACCGCAATTGTCTCGGCATCACAACGAATCCGCTGACCACCCGCCTCGCCGTGGAGAGCCCGCCCATGTGCTCGCGCCTGGTCCGACTTTCGAGCTGGCTCGTCCTCGGGTGGTGCCTGGCACCGGCCGGAGCGGAGGAGACGGCTTCGGGGCCAAACCGCATCGTCGTCGAGCCGGCCGACACGCTCCTGGACGGTCGGCGAGGCTCGGCCCAATTGATCGCGACCGGGCACTTTCCCGGCGAAGCCATTCAAGACCTGACCACTCCGGCCGAGTGGTCGAGCTCCAACCCGGCGATCGTCGCGGTCCTGCCCGGAGGTCGAGTCGAAGCACGAGGCGACGGCGAGGCCGAGATTCACGCGCGAGTCGGTTCGACCGAGGCGATGGCCGTCGTCCGGGTCCGGAACTCGGCCAACGTCCGCCCCATCGCCTTCGCCAGCGAGGTCCTGCCCGCGCTGACCAAGGCGGGATGCAACATGGGGGCCTGCCACGGCACGCCGACGGGGAAGAACGGCTTCCGACTCAGCCTCCGCGGCTACGACCCCGCGCTCGACATCACGACGCTGGCCCGAGAATCCGGCGGCAGGCGTACAGACCCGTTGGCCCCCGACGCGAGCCTGATCCTCCTCAAAGGGACCGGGCACGTCCCGCACGAGGGCGGGCCCCGACTCAAGCCCGGGGGTGACCTCTACGCCGTCCTCCGCGACTGGGTCGCCGAAGGCGCCCACCCCGATCGAGCGGGTGCCCCCTCGCTTGTCGGACTCGTCGTCACCCCTCCGTCACGCACGCTCGAGGCCCCAGCCCGCGAGCAGCAGTTGGTCGTCCGCGCCCGATTCGCAGACGGCTCGAACCGGGACGTGACTCGGCTCGCCCGATTCGGCACCACCGATGCCACGATCGCCGACGTCGACGAAGGAGGCCGGGTCGTCAAGGTCGCGCGGGGCGAGGCGACGATCCTCGTTTCGTTCGAGCACCTCGTCGCCACGGTCCGCATCCAGTTCCAGGAGCCTGTGCCGGGGCTCGCCTGGGTCGACCCGCCCGAGAACAACGTCATCGATCACCATGTCTTCGCCAAGCTCAAGAGCTTACGAATTCCTCCGTCCGAGCTGAGCGACGACGTCGAGTTTTGCCGGCGGGTTCACCTCGACACGACCGGGCTCATCCCCTCGCCCGAGGAAGTCGTCGCATTCCTCCAGGACGCGAGGCCGGACAAGCGGTCGCGTCTCATCGATTCGCTTCTCGAGACGCCGGAATACGTCGATTTCTGGACCCTGAAGTGGGCCGACCGGCTCGGATGCAATCGTCGGTTCGTGGGCGTGAAGGGGGCGATCGGATTCCACCGCTGGATTCGCGACCAGGTCGCTGCGAATGTGCCGCTCGACCGGTTCGTCCGCGACATCGTGACCGCCAAAGGGCCGAACTTCACCCACCCGCCGGCCAGCTTCTATCGCCGGATCCGGACGCCCGAGGACGCGGTCGAGTCGGTCAGTCAGCTCTTCATGGGCGTCCGGCTTGGCTGTGCCAAGTGCCATAACCACGTCGCCGAGCGCTGGACGCAGGACGACTATTACAGCATGGCCGCCTTCTTCAGCCAGGTGGCGTACAAGAACGGGCCGCAGACCTTCGCCCAGTACAACAAGGAAGAAACGGTCTACCTGCGACCCGACGTGGACATCCGCCAGCCCCGGACCGGCGCCGTGATGCCCCCGAAGCCGCTCGGCGCGGAACCGGCCAGGATCCCGCACGATGGTGACCGCCGCGAGGCCCTGGCCGACTGGCTCCTCTCGCCGACGAACCCGTTCTTCGCCAAGGCGGCCGTGAATCGGATCTGGTATCATCTGATGGGGCGTGGGATCGTCGAGCCGGTCGACGACTTCCGCGAGTCGAACCCGCCCGCCTCGGCCGAGTTGTTGCAGGCTCTCGCCGACGACCTGGTTACCCACGGATTCGACGGCAAGCGGACCGCCCGGCTGATCCTCAACAGTCGGGTTTATCAGCTCTCCTCGCGTCCGAACCGATTCAACGAGTCCGACCGGCGTTACTTCTCGCACGCAACCGTGCGCACCCTGTCCGCCGAGCAGCTCCTGGACTCGGCCTGCCGCGCCACGGGGGTCCCCGAGCCCCTGTTCAACCTCCCGGAAGGGTCGAGGGCCGCCCAAGTACCCGACGGAGAGCTCGTCCATCCTTTCCTCAAGGACTTCGGCCAACCGGCCCGAACCGAGGCCTGCGAGTGCGAACGCGGGACCACGGCAACCCTGGAGCAGGCGCTCCAACTCGTCGGCGGCCGCACGCTCCACAGCAAGGTCATCGCCCCCGGGAACCGAATCGGGGCGTTGCTCAAGTCGGGCGTGGACGACTCGACCCTCGTTGACCAGCTCTTCCTCGCCACGCTCTCCCGCCACCCCGAACCTGCCGAACGCTCTCTCGCCGTGGCCGAGCTCACGGCCCGCTCGCACGAACGCCGACGTGCCGCCGAGGATCTGCTCTGGACCCTATTGAACCACCCCGAGTTTTTACTCCAGCACTGAGCCCCTTCCCCGAATCCCGTTATTTTCTTAAATAACGGGTTTCTGATATTATCGATGGGGACGACTCTCTTGGAGACATCGTCGTCGCGCCCCTCGGAAACCCGTCGCTTAAGAAAACAACAGGTTTCGGGGAAATTACCGACGTGACGACCGCTTCGCCACTTGCCACGTATCGCCCGGGAGCTCGACCTGGGACAATGGCTCCCGGTTCGGGATCGGCGCCTCGAGCGGTCATCCGACAGGGGACCGACTCCACCGGAGCCGTCTCCTCCAACCCCGAGACACGAGGTTCACGGGGTTGACCCAGGCAAGAGGGTTGCCGAGGGCAGCGTTCACGCGACTTTATTTATACGATCATTGATTTATGTCTATCCCCATAAAACATTTACCTTTGATTCAGAATTGGGATTGCCAGGGCTGCGGCGACTGCTGCCGGACGCTCGAGGCCGTGATCACCGACGAAGATAAGCGTCGGATCGAGTCCCTCGACCTGACCGACGATCCCCAGGTCGGCCCCAAGCCGTGGTTTTCGCCCGCAGGTCGGGGTTCCAAGCAATGGAAGCTGGCGCATCGGCCCGAGGGGGGATGTGTCTTCTTGACGGCGAACAACCGCTGTCGGCTCGAGGAACGATTCGGCGCCGGCATCAAACCGTTCGTATGCCGCCTGTTTCCCTACATCCTCATCCCGGCGGGTAGTCACTGGCGCGTCGGCATGCGCTACTCTTGCCCCTCGGCCGCGGCCAATCAGGGCCGACCGTTGGTCGAGGCCGAAGATGACCTGGTGTATTTCTCGGGCTTGTTGGAGAAACACGTCGGCAGGTCGGGGGAAAGTGCGCCGCCCCCCCAGCTACGGGCCGATCAGAACATCTCATGGCCGGATTTGCACCGAGTCGTCCAGGTGTTGGTTGAGATCGTTCAGGACCGCAGCGATCCCCTGGAACGGCGACTCCGCAAGTGTCTGGCCGTCGCCCGCGTCTGCGGCTACACCCAATTCGATAACCTCCAAGGCAACCGGCTTAGCAAATACTTGCAGGCGGTGCGCTCGGCCGTCGATACGGAACTCCCCCGGGCGGCCGAGGACCTGTCGCCCCCCGACCGGTTGTTTGGCGGGATCCTGTTCCGCGTCTTCCTGGCGATCTGTGCCCAACGGGATCTGAACGTCCGTCGGGCCTCGGGCCTTTGGAATCGCTTGGTCCGGGTGATCTCGGGCTGTCGCTTCGTCAGGGGGCGTGGATCGGTCCCTCGCGTCAACGAGTTTCTCCCGAAAATCACCTTCGATGATGTCGAGCAGCGGGTTGGGAGACAACCGGATTTGGATGAGACGTTGGAACGATACTATGTCGTCAAGCTGAACTCGCTCCAATTTTGCGGCCCACCCAACTTCAATCTTCCGCTCCTGGCCGGCCTTGAATCGCTCATCCTCACGCTGCCGATGATCCTTTGGCTGCGTCGTGCCCTCAGTGACCGGCCACCAAAAGAGGCGGTTCAGCTGGCGATTCAGATCGTTGACAACCACTTCGGTGGTAACCCCATGCTCGGCTTCCCGCACATCCAGTATCTGCTGCGGACCATGGCGCAGCGTGGTGAGCTGGATAAACTCGTGGCCTGGTACAGCCGCTGAACTTGCCCTCTCGATCAACAATCAAGGTCATCGATGGCCGCTTTCCCTGTCATCACACGAGCAACGCATTATCGACGTCCCTCCGCTCGGCGGGGCACTCTTGCCCCGCTTTTCCGAATCTCCCCCCGCTCGGCGGGGCACTCTTGCCCCGCTTTTACTGCAGAAGCCCTGACAAAAGCCGAGGGGCAGGAGTGCCCCGCCGACCGGGGGATCATCCTGATCTGATATCGGGCGAGACCTCGACGGACCCTCCCACCACTTCGCCCACACCAAAATGCTTGCACGCACCACCCTTCATCGATTATTCACAGAACCCTCTCATTTCCTGATTGACAAAATTCACGCAACGCTTCTAGAATTTTGCATCGATAGGTTAACACAACCCCATTCGACATCGAAGAGAATCCATGTCGTGGAGCGTGGTTGACTCCTCGACGAGTCTGCTCCCCAGCGTGCGAGCACCGGGTCGGTGACGGACCTGGGCTCGCGACTCAATCGGTCGGCCAAGATCTCATTGCTTTCATATTTCCAACTTTTCCTTCGGTCGGCTCTGCGGGGCCTCAGGAGTTGCGACGTGGATAAAACCTCATCTTTGAAGCGTGATCGGCGTGGATTCACGCTGATCGAATTGCTCGTCGTGATCGCGATCATCGCGATCTTGATCGCGCTCCTCCTCCCGGCCGTGCAGGCGGCGCGCGAGGCGGGCCGGAGGGCGCAATGCACGAACAACCTCAAGCAGATCACGCTCGCGATCGCGAACTACATCGACGTCTACGGCACGACGCCAATGCACGAATATCGCTATGCGAATGAGATCACCAGCCCGAACCCCCGAGGTGCCTCGGGCTGCCATTCCTGGCTCTGCGGCCTGACTCCGTTCTTCGAGCAGTCCAACCTCTACAACGCGATGAACTTCTCCTACACCGAGGAATGGAGCGGGTTGGTCACCGGGGTCGACGCGACCGTGCACAAGGCCAGGGTCGGGACCCTGATCTGCCCCTCTGACGGGATGACCAGCACGGGGTTCGGGTATGAGAACGTCGCGTATGACGTCGGCAACTTCAGCTACGCCGGGAACACGGGCCACCCGCGCAACATCCTCCTCCCGGGCGACTCTCCCATCGGTTCCGGGACGCCCCCGTACCTGACCGGCATCATGACGATGGCGAGGATGTACAAAGAGAAAGGCTCGTGTCGGAGCGATGCCTTCGCCGCGACGACCGACGTCGTCGTCTCCCTGGCGAGCATCACCGACGGCACCTCGAACACGGCGGCGGTCTCGGAGTCGCTGATCAACGACGGCTCGGGCAACTCGCCCGACCCGCGCCGGAATCTGAACTACACCAACTCGGCCCTCGTCGAGCAGATCGACGTCGCCGCGATGGACGTCGTCCGAGACGGGCTCGCCAACTACGTGAACTGGCAGCCATGGAGCAGCGTCAAGGGGTTGACTTGGTCCTACACCGACGCCTGGGAGCGTCACGTGTACGCCCACCTCCTCCCGCCCAACGCCCCGCCGATCGTGAGCTACTACAGCGACACGTTCCGCTGCTCCGAAGGCGACGGCGCCATGAACCCCACCGGGAACCACCCCGGCGGCGTCAACGTCTCGATGATGGACGGCTCGGTCCGCTTCATCAAGAACACGATCAACCTCCAGACGTGGTGGGCCCTGGGGACCCGAGGTCGCGGCGAGATCATCTCCGCCGACTCGCTCTGATCTCGGCCCCGGCACGTCCTTTCCATCCCAGGACGGACGACGTCGTCCGCCAATCCGTTGCAACCGTACCCCGGCGCCGGTGAGTTTCCCCCCTCACCGGTCTCGCGGGGATCGTCTCATCCTGGACCGAGCGGCACGCGGCCCGCGCGGGCTGGTCAATCCCCATCGAGGTCCATCGCGGGGATGGCGACCCATCCGCTCGATCTTGCCTCGAAGGCTCCGCGATCCCGACAACACGAACTCCGCCCAGGGACCCTCGGAATGAATCGCTCGGCTCGGAAACTCCTGACCATCGTCATCATGAGGGGCGCCACCCTTCTCGTCGCCGGCTGCGGTCAGCCCGTGGAGTTCGATCCCGCCACCCAGTACACGCCCGAGGCGCTCGCGCAGGAGTTGATCTTCCGGGTGAAGACGTTGAAGCGAAGCTCGAAGTCTACTCCGAAGAACGCCCAGGCCAAGATCGCCAGCCGACTCCCCGAGAAGAAGGGGAAGGCGGCAGGGTCCGAGGCGACCAAGCGCGAAATCGCCACGACGATCGGCGACGTCGTCGAGGAGACGGTCGAGAAGTTCTCTTTGATTAAAAAGACATCTTCATCCGAAACGCGGAAGATCGTCGCGGGGGTCGTCTCGAAAGACAAGAGCCTCGGCGAAGAAGACCGGAAGGAGATCCTCGGAGAGCTGGAGCCGGCCGCGGGATCTCCGACCAAAGAGAGCCGGTAGTGGCCCGTCAAGCCTTGATTCGAGAGTGTCAAGGCCGCTTTCGTAGCCATCAGACTCACAATACCCCACGGACGTTCCCCCGGCAGGTGGGGCACTCATGCCCTCGGCTTCCGCGGCAAGAGCCGGGCAGGAGTGCCCCACCGACCGGGGGAACATCATTATCCGAATGAGGCCGCAAATAGGACCTCAACTGCTTGGCGTTGACGCATCCGTCGTTTCGAATTGAGGAAAGCCATCGCGTCAATGCGGATGCGGGAGAGGAGGGTCGGCCTCCGCATTGCGAGCGAGGATGGTGGGTCGACGGATCGTCAAAGTCCCTCGGAGCGCGAATCCGGTCACGGCGACCGGGAGGGGGGGACTCGCACTCCGCTCGGGTCAATGGCAGGGGGGAGCGGTCATGAGCCCCTTCAAGGTCTTCAACAGGAGATCATTCTCCTCCATCTTGCGGACGCAGAAGCGGAGGTGCCCCTGGGTCTCGAACTTCTGGCCGTGCCCACTGATGATGGAGCCGATCTCGAGTCCGCGATAGTTGGAGCATTCGCGAGGGAGGATGCCACGCCTGGCGAGGGCGTCTTGCAACTGGGTCGACGTCCAGGGGGTGTCGACCAGGCTGACCAGGACGAAGTTGGGCATGGCGGGAGCCGACTCGGGACGCTTCTCGCTCGGCCAGACGGGCCGAAGTCCCGGGATGTCCCACAAGGCTTCCGTCAGGCGAACCGACTCGGCCTTGATGAACTCGACGGTCCGCTTCAGGTAGTCCTCGTCGTCCACGGCGGCGAGGGCGGCCAACTCGGCGGCGGTCGTCACGGTCCAGGGCTGCTGGGCCCGCCGGAGCCGCGTGATGACCTCGGGAGACGCGACCACGTACCCGATCCGAAGTCCGGGGAACGCGTAGATCTTGGTCATCGAGCGGAGGACGACCAGGTTCTCTCGCGTGAGGACGTCGCGAACGAGGGTCCGATCCGCCTCGTCGGGCAGGAACGGGAGGTACGCTTCGTCGACGACCGTCATCAGGTCCGGGTGATGGTCGATCAGGCTGAGAAGACGCTCGCGTTCCCAGGCCCGGCCCGTCGGGTTATTCGGATGTCCCGTCCAGAAGATCCCGGACGCGTGGTGCGGCAGGACGTCCTGCTCCCAGCCGAGGATGTGGTGTCCCCAGGTCTTCAGGGGCAGCCCGTTCTGGGCCGAGGTCCGGCGATATTCGCCGTAGGTGGGCTCGGAGAGGTGGGCGAGCGGGACCTCCGGCTCCTCGGGGTCGCGAGGATCCAGGTCGAGCTTCTCCCGGTAGATCTGGCCGATCAGGCTGATCAGCTCGGTCGTCCCGGCGCCGACGAGGATCCGATCGGGCGGGACGTCATGATACTCGGCCAACCGATGCAAGAGGCGGGGCGAGCCCGGCTCAGGATATCGGTCGATGCTCTCGGTCGCCGCGCGTACGGCTTCCCGAGCCCCCTGGGGCGGCCCCAGTCCGTTCAGCGGAGCGGAGAAATCCAGCAAGGGCTGGTTCCCCAGCTTCAGCCTCGCCCGGATCGCCGATTGATTGCCACCGTGTTGGATGGGGAGGGTCGCCCGCTGGTCGACCTTCCGACTTTTGTCGGTGAATAACGGGTGAAGTATGGAAGTGCTCCTCATATTCGCGCGGACTGAGGTAAGAAGCCTGGCCGAACGATGACTCCCTCAAGTCCCCGAAGGACCGAAACCGTGAAAATCCGCGGAGTCGAGCCGACCTGGGGCCTTGGCGCTCCGTCTTTTCACGACCGAATTTAACAACCCGGACCATTATTGCAAGGGCCGGCGTCGCGCCTTTTTGAAGACGAGGTGAACAGCTCGTGAGGATCGCCGCCGGGAGCCATTTGGGGCTTGGAAGGACCGACATCGCCTGGGTACAATCTCTCCTTTCCGCGACGCTCGCCCACCGCGTCCCGGACTGTCCATCTGTCCGACCCGCCCGTCCCGTGGACTCCCTGCCGCGTCCGACGACGGACTGCGTACGGCGGTGCCCCTCAGAATTTCAAGGAACCCCATGACAACGCCGAGTCCCGCAACCGATTCCGCAGCACCCACCTACGACAACAACGGGCAGTACACTCGGACGGGCATCCTGAGGTACGAGAAGGTCTTCGGCGAGGGATACATCAGTACCGGTGGCCATGAGACCACCGAGTATCTCGTCTCGAAGCTGGGCGACGCGCTCCGCCCCGGGGTCCGCATCCTCGACGTCGGCAGCGGTATCGGTGGCGCGGCGTTCTTCCTCGCTCGGAAGTATGGGGCCGTCGTGACGGGGATCGACCTCGCCCCCGAGATGATCAACATCGCCCTCGAACGCGCCACGGAAACCGACGCCCCGAAGACCGTCACGTCCATCCTCGGCGACATCCTCGCCGAACCGTTCCCGGACAAGTTCGACATCATCTGGAGTCGAGATGCCTTGATGCATCTCCCGGATAAGGCCGTCCTCTTCTCGAGGCTCTACTCGCTCCTCGACCCGGGCGGCAAGCTCATCATCACCGACTACGCCAAGGGGACCGGCCAGCGCTCCCCCGAGTTCCTGGCCTACGCCGAGAAGACCGGCTACAACCTGACCGACCCCGCGAGCTACGGCAAGTTCCTCGAAGCGGCCGGGTTCCAGGACGTGGTCGTCGAAGATGCGACCGACAGGTTCGTCGACATCCTGACCCGCGAGCTCGGCCGGATGGAATCGGAGCGGGCCGACTTCCTGAAGTCTTTCAGCGAGTCCGACCTGGACTACCTGGTGAAGCGCTGGGAGATGAAGGTCCGATTCTGCAACGCCGGCGACATGAAGTGGGGCATCTACCTGGCCACCCGCCGTTGATCCAATCGAGCGGATCGAGGGCATGACCACCCCGACGACCTCGAACGTTGTCGGGGTACCTCGTGCAACCGGATGCCCGCCTCGGGAAGAATCGAAGAGGGTCCTGCGATGAGCGAGCGCTTCGACGATGCCGTTGTCGGGGCGGGGATCATCGGTTTGGCGCACGCGTTCCATCTCGCGCGACGGGGGCGAAAGGTCGTCGTCTTCGAGAGGAGTCCCCGCGCGGCCGGTGCCTCGGTCCGGAATTTCGGGATGCTCTGGCCGATCGGCCAGCCGCCGGGTGCCCTCAGGAGCCTGGCCGTCCGGAGCGTCGAGATCTGGCGCGAGGTCCTGGGCCTGAGCGGCCTCTGGCACGACCCCGTCGGCTCGCTCCACGTCGCGTATCACGACGACGAGATCCAGGTCCTCCGCGAGTTCTCGACCTTCGCCCGCGAGTCCGGGATCGACTGCGAGATGCTCGACCCGAGGCAAGTTCGCGAGCGATCCCCGGGCATCAAGTCCCAAGGTCTCCTCGGCGCTCTTTGGAGCTCGACCGAGGTCTGCGTCGACCCTCGGCTTATCGTCGGGAGTCTCCCCAAATTCCTGGCGGACACGTACGGGGTCCGCTTCGAGTTCGACCGTACGGTGGTCGGCTACGACCGGCCTCACGTGCTCGCCGGCGGGATGGAATGGCGGGCCGACACCCTCTGGGTCTGCGCCGGGGAGGACTTCCAGACCCTCTACCCGGACGCCTACCAGGCCAGCCAGCTCTTCCGCTGCAAGCTCCAGATGATGCGGTCGGAGCCCGTGGGCGGGGGCTGGCGGCTCGGCCCGATGCTCGCGGCGGGGCCGACGCTCCGGCACTATCGGGCCTTCGAAGCCTGCCCCGGCCTCCCCGCCCTCCGGGCCCGGATCGCGGCGGAATATCCCGAGTTCGACCGATTCGGGATCCACGTGATGGCCTCCCAGAACGGCCGGGGCGAAGTCGTCGTCGGCGATTCCCACGAGTATCGCGGCGAGATCGAACCTTTCGACAAGCGAGAGATTGACGACTTGATCCTCGGTTACCTCGCCACGTTCCTCGAGGTCCCGGGCTTCCGCATCGCGTCGCGCTGGAATGGCACGTACCTCAAGCATCCGTCGGAGCCTTATCTCGTGACGGATCTCGCCCCCGGAGCCACGTCGATCATGGCGACGGGGGGGATGGGCATGACTCTCTCGTTCGGACTGGCAGAGCAGGTCGTGAACAAGACCCTCGGGGAGTGCTGAGATGGCGATCGAACTCGTGGTCTTCGACATGGCCGGGACGACCGTCGTGGACGAAGGGGCCGTCAATCGCTGCTTCCGCGAGGCCCTGGCCGGCGCGGGGCTCGAGGTCGAGCCCGCGGCCGTCGACGCCGTCATGGGCTTTCACAAACCCGAGGCGATTCGGACCCTGGTCGACGGGGCGAACGCGTCGCACCTCAAAGGCAAGGTCGACGCGATCCACGACGACTTCGTCGCGAGGATGTGCCGGTTCTACGAATCCGACCCGTCCGTGGGAGAGATGCCCGGCGCCCGCCGACTGTTCGAGTCGCTCCACGCGCGGGGGATCAAGATTGCCTTGAACACCGGCTTCAGCCGCAAGATCGCCCAGATCATTATCGACCGCTTCGGTTGGGCCGAACAGGGCCTCGTCGACGCGAGCGTGGCGAGCGACGAGGTCGCCCGCGGCCGGCCACATCCGGACATGATTCACCATTTGATGAAACAACTCCACGTCGACGACCCTCGACACGTGGCCAAGGTGGGCGACACTCCGGTCGACTTGCAGGAAGGCCAGAATGTCGGTTGCGGGATCGTGATCGGCTACACCAGTGGGACGCACAGCCGGGAGGAGCTCTCCCGGTATCCCTCCTCGGCCTTGATCGGCTCGCTCGACGAGCTGCCCGCAGCCCTCGGGCTCGGGACCACCGTAGATTCTGATCTCTCCTGACGATCCACCCAACGCGCCCGGCGCAAAGGTGAGCCCAAGTTGAATCCGTTCGACCTCACGGGGAAAGTGGCCATCGTGACCGGGGGCAACGGGGGACTCGGCCTGGGGATCGCCCGAGGCTTGGGGCAGGCCGGGGCGAAAGTCGTGATCGTGGCGAGAAACGCGGAGAAGTCACTCGCTGCCGCCAAGGACGTCATCGACTCGACCGGTGCCGAAGTCCTCACGCTCAAGGCCGACGTCACCCAGCCGGATCAAGTGGCCTCCACCGTCGCCGCCACGCTCGAGCGATTCGGCCGGGTCGACATCCTCGTCAACAACGCCGGGACCTCGATCCGGAAGCCGCCGCATGAACTGACCCTCGAAGACTGGCACACCGTGATGGACGTCAATCTCACGAGTGCTTTCTTGATGTCCAAAGAGGTCTACCCGGCGCTCAGGCAGGCCGGGGGCGGCAAGGTCATCAACATCGGCAGCATGGCCTCGACGTTCGGGATCGCCTACGCCCCGGTCTATGCCACGAGCAAGGGGGGCATCGTCCAGTTCACCAAGAGTTGCGCCCTGGCCTGGGCTGCGGATCGCATCCAGGTCAACGCAATCCTCCCCGGCTGGTTCGAGACCGAGCTGACCGACCGCGCCCGGAATGTCATCCCGGGGCTTTATGAAAAAGTCCTCGCCCGGATCCCCCAAGGGCGTTGGGGCGACCCGCGCGACATCGCCGGCACGGCCGTCTGGCTCTCCAGCCCCGCGAGCGACTACGTCACGGGCGTCGCGGTCGAAGTTGACGGCGGGTTCTCTTCGGCGATGATGTGATCAAGAAGAAGGGGGTCTTTTACAGCGGTTAACATCCGGGTAGCACCTCATTGACACAAGCCCGAAGCGCCAGCGAGTGAATCCTCTTCGATTTCTTGCGATGGGATTCACTCGCTGGCGCTTCGGCCTGGTAAAAGTCATCACGAGGGAAGCACCAGGTGGATGCAATCCGATCGTGATCCGCTCTAGCCACGGATGGAACACGGATAAGAGAAGATGGCTTTTTCAACAGATGGCACAGATGGTCACAGCTGAAATGAAAATCGCAAGAGATATTTAAAATTAAACATTTTAATTATCCGTGTTCAATCCGTGGCCAAGAATCCCTGATCGAATCCGAGGTAAAAGCCCCGTCCCCTCGCTAGCGAGGGGCCGGGGCCTTGATGTTTCGTCGGATCAGTGGATCGAGAAGCCCGGTCGGTACTCGCGGCGGATGTATTGGTCGGCCGCGGAGTTGTTCTTCACCTTCATGGCCGCGGGATCCCACTCGATCTTGCCGCCGACCTTGAGGGCGACGACGCCGAGGAGGACGGTCTCGGTGAGTCGGCCGGCGTACTCGAAGTTCGAGAGCGCCTTGGTCGAGTCGCCGGTCTTGATCGCGTCGACCCACTCGGTGACGTGGCCGGGGGAGCGGGGGAGGGTCGGCTTGGGGGGCTTGAAGTCCTTGAACCGCTCCTTCGGGAGCAGCACGTACTCCGAGCCGTAGTCGTCCTTCGAGAAGAAGGTGCCCTTGTCGCCGACGATGATCAGGCCGCTGCCGGCGAGCTTCTCGTCGTGGATGAGGTGCTTGAATGCACGTTTGTCCTCGGGGAGCTTGTTGCCGCCGTCGTACCAGGTCATGGTCAGCGGGGGTCGGCCGTCGCGCTCGCCGAACTGGGTGCGGATGATCGACCAGAGGGGGTAGGTCTCGTGGTCGACGATCCCCGAGGTGTCAACGACCTCGACCGACTCTGGGTCGAACAGGTTCAGGGCCATGGCGGCGATGTTGATCGTGTGGCAGGCCATGTCGCCGAGGGCGCCGGTGCCGAAGTCGACCCAGCCGCGCCAGTTGAAGGGGAAGTAGCTGGGGTGATACGGCCGGTCCGGGGCGGGGCCGAGCAGTTCGTACCAGTGGACGCCGTTGGGGACGCCGGGGGTGGACTTGGGGCGGGGGACGCCTTGGGGCCAAATCGGGCGATTGGTCCAGACGTGGATCTCCTTGATCGTGCCCAGGGCGCCCGACCGGATCACCTCGATGCCTTCGCGGAACCCGTCCTTCGAGGTCCCCTGGTTGCCCATCTGGGTCGCCAGCTTCTTCTCGGCCGCGAGCGTCCGCATGACGCGGGCTTCCTCGATCGACCAGGTCAGCGGCTTCTGGCAGAAGCAGTGCTTGCCCATCTTCATCGCCATCACGCTCGCCGGCGCATGGCTATGGTCGGGCGTGCTGACGGTCACCGCGTCGATCTTCTCGCCGAGGTCTTCGAGCATCTTCCGATAGTCGAAATACTTCTTGGCCTTGGGGAAGCGCTCGCCCATCTTGTCGAGTCGTTCTTCGTCGACGTCGCAGAGGGCGACGATCTCTCCATGCCTCCCCGCCTCGCGGGTGTCGCTATCACCCTTGCCACCGACGCCGATGCATGCGAATCGCACTTTTCCATTCGGCGAGTCGGCCTTCGGCTCCTGGGCGGCGGCGGGGTTCTGTCCCAGCAGGGCCGAGCCCGCGGCGCCGGCCACTGCGCCCTGCACGAGAAACTTGCGACGAGTGTGGACGAACATCTTCAAGGTTCTCCTCGGAAGATTCGCGCGGCCCGATCGTCGGGGCCGACCTTCGCGCAAGCGCGAGCCCGAACGGCGACCCAAACTTTCCGACTTTCCGGCGCACGGAGTGGTAAGGAGCTCGAACGCCCCACAGTATGTCGCGCCCGAAGTGCGGCCGCAATCGACTGACGCCCCACCCGTCACGATCCCCTAAATTGATCCGAGACACCTCGACATCCCGAAGAATGCCCGAGGTGTCCACTTCCTGAATTGAGCAGACCCTCCCGGGCCGATCGGCTCACGATCGGCCCGGGAGTGCCGAATATCGTTCAAGGGGCTTCGATGAGGACAACCGAACGGCTCCTCGCGGGGATCTTGACCTCGACCAGGGCCCGACGTTCCGGATCGAGAGTCACGTCCTGGGTAGCCCCCTCGTCGACGCGGACGCGGGCCCGGTCTTTCAGACCCGATAAGGCCAAGGGGAGCGAGATCTTCCTGACGATCGCGACGTCTCGAGGGTTGTAGACCAACGCAAGTCCTCGTTCCTTCAAGCGAGGGTTGATGTGCAGCCAGCCGTCCCAATCCCGGCCGTCCGCGCGTCGCAGGTGGATCAGGTCCGAGTCGAGGATGGCGCGATGGGCCTTGTAGAAGCCGACCCACTTCTTGACCACCGCTTTCGTCTCCTCCGAGTCGTAGAGCCGAGGGCCCCGATAGCACGCCTGGACCCCGGCGCCGAAGAGGTTGGCGAGCCGACTCTCGTAGTGGTCGAGGTGCTCGTGGAGCGGTTCGATCGTCGCCGAAGGGCCACCGCCGTGGTACTCCGTCAGCGGCACGAACATCCAGCCCATGCTCGGCGTCTTCTCCCAGGTGCCGTCGAAGATGTTCTGCCGCTCGATCAACTCCTGCTGCGCCCTGGGCAACGACCAGTTCGTCTCGCGATAGCCCATCGCGCACTTATTTGATCCGTTCAAATAGTACCAGTCGGGGACATTCAAGTAGATTCCCCGGCCGCGGCACCAACGATAGAAGTCCCGGATCCGCTCCCACTGCTTCCACTGCGAATCCCCCAGCCCGCGGTGCCCAGGGTGCGACGTGGAGGCGCAGACATCCCCCGGATACGAGCCGTCATGCTCGAGGATGCCCGCCCCGGTCGTCTCGAAGAAGTGGTAGAGCTTGGCGAAATACCCTTCGCCCCATCGACTGCACAGGCAGGGCGACTCGCCGAAGGTCATGCCGCCGGTCTGGCCCGTGGCGGGGTTGATGCAGTCGGTGGCCGGCCCGATCGAGCGGCTCGCGAGGAGCGAATACCCCCCGATCTCGATCCCCTTGGAACGGGCGTACTCCTCGAGCGACTTGATCGCGGCGAGATACTTCGGGTCGGGGTTCTCGATGTTGAACCCGCTCCCGAACGTCATGATCACCATCTCGAAGCCGACCTCCGCGCACTGGTCGATGGCCGCCTTCACCGAGGCGGGGTCGGCGCTCCGCACGTGCATCAAGATCGGGTTCTCGGTCACCCAGGGGGCCAGGGCCCGATAGGCCTTCCGGACGGCCAAACCTCGACGCTCGCGGTCGGTGCCGTCGTGGAGGATTTCGAAGACCCGGAAGGATTCGAACGTATCCCCGGGGGCGACGTCCACATCCGGCCCGAGCTTCGGCGAGCATTCTAGCAAGCACGGGGTCTGGCGTTCGTAGTGGACCTGGGTCTCGTAGAGGGGGTCGCTCTTCCAGGCCACGGCGGGGTCGTCGACCTCGCGGGTCATCCCCCCGCCGAACGAGTAGTCGGTGAACGCTTCGAGGTTTCGGAGCGAGCGGCGGAAGTCGGCCGCCTTGCCGCCGACGTTCGACTCGGGTTCGACGGCCGCGAGTTGCTCGGCGACGAAGGCGTTGATGTGCGCGGAGCTGTTGGATTCGTTGTGGATGGTAAGCCACTTCGAGAGGAGCGGAAGGCCGTCATAGAGCTCGTAGTGGACTTCGACGCGCAGGCCCGAGAGCGAAGAGCGTGGCGGCTTCGTCCCCGCGTCGGGGTCACCATAGGCTGAGAAACGCTCGACCCGACAGCGTTCGAGCGGGCCTTTCTCGGGATAGTCGACCGAGGCGCCCCGATCCGAAGTCTTGCCGAGTCGGACAGAGGAGGGACTCCCCAAAGGCTGGGCGAAAGAAAGGGTTCGACCGACCTGCCAACGCGAGCCGTCCTTGGAAAACTCGCAAATCAAGGCCCCGTCGACGACCCTCATCCGGAGCCAGTAGGGTTTGCCCGGCTCGATATTGGAAACGTCCTCCTGGTGCCCGTCGATCGTGACCCCGAAGTGGCCGGGGGCGATCCGGAGGTACCACTTGATGACATGGTCCGGCCAGATCAGGGTCATGCCGGGTCCCCACGTCGTGCTCTTGTCGGTCCCCGGGTCGACTCGGCACTCGACGACCCGGGTGCCGGGAGGCAAAGGCCGTTCGGCGAACACGCAGGTGTTCTCGCACGCCATGATCTCGCCGAACTTGCCCTCGTTCCGGAACGACGACCGATCCGACGCGGCGCTCGCGTGGATCTTCCACTCGGGCGAGGCCTTCAAGAGGTCGTCTTCGAGGAGGATTTTCCGGTTCCCCGTCGCGGCCTCGGCGACCGCCTTGATCATCTCCGGGGTCGCTCGGTACGCGAACGTCAGCCTCGCCCCGGGCGCGGGCCAGACTGCCGGACCGCTCATCCAGTTCTTGCGAGGCTTCCAATCGAATCGGGGCTCGGTGGCACCGATCCGGATCCCGACGCAATGCCAGTCGACGGGGTCGTCCTTCATCAACTCGAGCATCGACGGAGTCAGGAAGTTGTGAACGGGCTGGCCGCTCAATCCCCCGACGTCGAGGCGGTGTCCGTCGACCTCGATGATGGCCTCCGGGCGAACACCCCTGAGGAACGACTCGCCAGTGCCGAGGTGGTCAAGGCCGACCGTCGCGACGTTCGGTTGCAGCCGAAACGTTCGGCGCACGAGGCCGTTATCCAGGACCAGCTCGCGGTCCGATTCCCCTCGATAGACCTTCGCCTTCGAGAACGAGCCGTCGACCAGCCAGTCCTCGCCAACCTTGGTCTCGCCCAGAGGGCTCGCCTGGGGCAGCCCCCTCGCGTCGAGGGCCCGCAGTTCCCCTTCGGCCTGCGAGGCCCTCGGCGTTCCCAGGACGGCGAATATGACAATCCACGCGGCGATTGTTTGTCGGAACACTTTTGGACGATCCCCACCTGCCGTTGAATCACGACCGTTCGACGTCCGACATCGTACAAACTCTCGACCAACATGCGAGAGGCTCAATCCTCGCAATACGGCCTCCTTAATTCATGAACCATAAGATCCGCAGTCGTCATAAATCCACCAAATCTACACGTTCTTTCGAGACCAACCCCCGCTTCGGAGCCGGCCTTCCGCCGAAATCTCCCGCTCAGAGGCCGACCCTCGCGAGAGGCCCTCGACCGTTTGACCGACGACGTCCTCCCCATCCTTCCCTCGGCATCGTTCAGGGCGCGGGGATCGCCTTCCAGATCTTGGCGATGCCTCGCAAATGTTTGAGGTGGTCGGGCCCTTCGACGCCCGAGAAGCCCAGGACGAGAAATCGTCCCTTCGCGGCACGTCGGGTTTGTGACCAGCCGTCGCCCCAGTCGATCCCGGTTGCCTCCACGGGGGCACCGACTTCGCGGATGAGGTCGTCGGCCGTCTCCGTCGTGCTCGCGTAACCCTCGGGGACCTGGGCGGAATGCGTCAGGAGCATCGTACGGCGCCCCGCCGCGGCCTCGTCGGCAAACCGTCGAAAGCCTTCCATGAGCGTGTGGTCCACCTGTTTCTTCGACGGGTCGCCTTCGTACCCGCAATACAGGGAGTCGGCCATCACCAGGGCGTCGATCCTCGCGACGTTCGCCGGAACCTTGAGGATCTCGCGGACGCCGCCGAAACCCGCGCTGAAGGAACTCACGACGACCCGCCCCTCCTTCGGTTCTCGGGTGAGCCCGGCGGATTTCGTCGCCTGGAGAGTCGAGTCGAGCAGGCGAGCAAACAGGCGTTCGTCCTTGAACGGCTCGGTATAGACCCGCGAGAGTCCCTTTCGATTGAACTCGATCAGGACCGCGCTCCAACCGGTGTCGACCAGCGCCGGCTCGACTGTCGTGGGAGCGCCATGGAGATGGAGCACGACGTCGACGGTGTCGCCGACCGGCCGATACGCCGGAGGGATGAAGAGCGTGGCATCCCCGAGGTCGACGTGACGGCCAAGCGCGTTGGCCTCGGGTGCCTGGGCCGCCAGTGTGACCGCGATCCAGAGTCCAATCGTACTCATCGGTTTCTCATCCGGTAATGATGGCCCCAACACGTCCCAGCCCCACGCGCCGGGAACGCGTCATCGTTTCATCCGCCCTTCGAGTGGCGTGGAACCCCGTCCTCGAGTCAAGGAGTTACCCCCTCGAAGACGTGGGTTTGCCTGGCGCCCCGGGTCTCGACGAAAAACTGGGACTCGAGGGGGTCACTGACCTCGCGTCCGAGGGCCTATCAACGCATACTGGGCGTGCAGGCTCGAACGTCGGGGAGGGAACGTCGCCCGACTGCGATCACACGGAGGTGCCTCATGCTGGACTTGCACACACGTTTGCGGCGAGAGTCGCCGGCGACTCGGCTCCCGTTCCTGGATGGGATGCGCGGGCTGGCCGCGCTGTACGTGGTGCTCCACCATGCCGCCTTGATGGTGCCCCCCTCGGGATTATCGGGGCCTTCCGTCGCCGCGAGGTTCCTCCTCCGCCACGGGCACTACGCGGTGGCCGTCTTCATCGTCCTCTCGGGCTATTGCCTGATGCGCCCGATTGCGGACGACCCGTCGGCGGGGCTCCAGGGCGGATTCTTGAAGTATCTCGGTCGAAGAGCCAGGAGGATTATTCCCCCTTACCTGGCGGCGCTCCTCCTCTGCTGGGTCGCCATCGCCATGATCCCGGCCCTGGGACGAGCCGCCCAGGGGCGTTGGACTCGCGCCTTGCCCGCCAACGACACGGGGGTCGTGGTCTCGCACCTGCTCCTCGTCCATAACCTCGACGAACGCTGGATTTTCAGGGTCGATCCCCCGATGTGGAGCGTCGCCACGGAATGGCAGATTTATCTCCTCTTCCCGCTTTTGCTGGGCATCCGGCGGCGAGGGGGTATTCTAGCGGCCGTAGGCGCGGGGTTCGCGATCGGATTCGGGGTCGCGGTCCTCTCGGGACCGCTCCGGAATCCGGCCCTCCGACAACTCTGCCCCTGGTATCTTGGCCTGTTCGCACTCGGAATGGCGGCGGCCGTCGCTTCGACGAGACCGAGGTTGGTTGTCGTCGAGCCCCGAACGAATGGGCCGATGCTAGGGCCAGGCCTCGTCCTCGCCGCCGTGATCCTCGCGGGAGCCGCGTTCGCGGGGCAGAATGATCGCGATATCATGATCGCCGATCCCCTCGTCGGTGCCCTGTCGGCCGCTTTGCTCGTCCGCCTGTCACGCCTCTCGATGCTCATGACCGCAGGGCCGAAGCGTCCCGTCCTCCGACTCCTGGAATCTCGAAAGGTCGTCGCGCTCGGCTCCATCTCCTACAGCCTGTATCTCACCCATTTCCCTGTGCTTGCCCTTACCGATGCGTTCCTGATCCGAGCGGGGATGGGGACGGATGCCCGGCTTTGGGCCCTGATCTTGGCGGTCACGCCGCTGTGCGTGTTGGCCGCAACGGGGTTTTCTCAGGTCTTCGAGCGACCGTTTCTTCGAGGAGAACCGGTGTCCTCCCCGATCCGTCGCATCCTTTCCACGCGAGGCCATACCTCGATCTCGATCGGCCGGAGCCCGGGGGCGTGAGCCGAAAGGTTGAGGAAGCGAGGCGACGACTTTACAGAGCTTTACGCCGTGCTTTGCCCCAGGCCATCATAATGGAAGGCCCGGGCTCGCCGAGGCTTTCTCCGATCGAGGACCGGTCTTCACGCGTCCACCTCGAGGTTCGATCGACGGGAGGCACACTTCGATGGGACTGTCCGAGGACTCGACGAGGGTCGTCACCGAACCAGGCGAGGCCTCGATGGGACGCGCCGCCTCGAACGATGCCCGAGTCGGGCCGGAGATGGGCCACGAGCCGATCTCGGTCCTGCTCGTGGACGACGACCTCGAGCTCTGCGAGCTGATGCAGGAGTTCTTCGGCCGCAGGAACCTCCGACTCGAGATCGCCAATGACGCCGGGCTCGGCCTGGCCAGGGCACTCAAGGGGGGACACGACCTCGTCCTGCTCGACGTCATGATGCCGGGAACGGATGGGTTCGAGTTGCTGAGGCACGTGAGGCGGCAAAGCCTGGTGCCGGTCATCATGCTGACCGCCAGGACTTCGCAGGTCGATCGGGTCGCCGGGCTCGACGCGGGTGCCGACGACTATCTCCCCAAGCCCTTCGGCCCCGAGGAGCTGCTGGCGCGGATCCGGGCCGTCCTCCGCCGCTCGAGGAGGGCCCCGGAACGAGTCGAGGTCCTCGAGACGGATGGGATCAAGCTCATTCCCTCGGCGCGCGAGGTCCTCTGCGAAGGGACTTCGGTGCCCGTGACCGCCATCGAGTACGACATCCTCGAGGCCCTGGTCCGCTCGGCGGGCCGGACGGTCACCCGTGAAGAACTCACGACGACGATCTATCGGCGCAAGGTGTCGCCGTTCGACCGGGCGATCGACATGCACGTGAGCAACCTCCGGAAGAAGCTCGGGGCACGGAGCGAGATGATCCACACGGTGCGAGGGACGGGCTACTTGTTTCGCGCAGGGCTCCCGGACAGGGCGGGGCGATGAGCTCGATCTTCTCCAAGATTGTCCTCTGGGCCATCGGGATGACCGTTTTGTCCCTCGTCGGGGTCTTCGCGACCTCGCGAATCCTCGATATGTACCAGCCGAGACGAGTCGACTTCATCTCCCGAACCCTGGCGCTCCAGGTCGAAGGGGCCCGACGCGCCTTCGACGAAGGAGGGCAGGGGAGGCTCGCCGACTACCTCCGGCGTCTCGACGAACTCTTCGAAGCCGAGCACACCCTGATTGATGCCAAAGGACGAGACCTCGTCACGGGGGAGGATCGCTCGGACCTACTCAACCGCGCGACGACACCTCCCCAGCCTCCGAGCCCCTTCGGCGGCCGTTTCATGCTCGCGAGCAAGCCGGAAGCCAAAGGGGCTCGCCTCCTCGTGAGGGTTCCCCCGCCTCGAGGTCCTGGCACATTCCTGCCGTACTACCTTTGGATCCTCCTGGTCATCGGCGTCTTCGGCTACGCCCTGGCCCACCACCTCGCTCGGCCGCTTCGACGGCTCCGCGACGCGGTCGATCGGTTCGGGCATGGCGACCTCGCCACCCGGATCGGCTCGAAGCGCCGAGACGAGATCGGCGAGCTCGGTCGGGCGTTCGACCTCATGGCCGGGCGCATCGACAGCCTGATGACCTCGGAGCGCCGGCTCCTGCAAGACATCTCGCACGAGCTCCGCTCGCCCCTGGCCCGGCTGGGCTTCGCGGTGGCCCTGGCCCGCTCGAGCGACGACCGCGACGCCGCGATGGACCGGATCCAGAAGGACGTCGACCGCCTCTCGACCCTCGTCGACGAGGTCCTCCAACTCTACTCCGCCGAAGGCGACCCCCAGACTCGTCGGATGGGAGACGTCCCGCTCGACGAGCTCCTCGGGTCCCTGGTCGAGGATTGCGGCCTCGAAGCCGAAGCCAAGGGGTGTCGCCTCGAACTCCTCGCCGAGGATCCGGTGGTCGTCCAGGGCGACCGAGAGTTGCTCCACCGGGCCTTCGAGAACGCCCTCAGGAATGCGATTCGTTACGCCCCCGACCGAACGCCGGTCGAGATCGCGCTCCACGTGCAGGGCAACTCGGCCTTGATCTCGATCCGGGACCACGGCCCCGGCGTCCCCGAGCCGATGCTCGACGCGATCTTCGAACCCTTCCAGCGCGTCGCCCGCGACCGCAGCCGCACCAGCGGCGGCGTCGGCCTCGGCCTCTCCATCGCCCGACGCGCCGTCGAGCTCCACCGGGGCCACGTTCAAGCCCGCAACGCCCAACCCGGTCTCCATATCAACTTCACCCTCCCCGGCGCCCTGGTGAGACCACGACTCGAGGTCGGCAGCCACGCCGGCCACCCGGATGAAGCCGAGGCCCTCACACCGCGAATCCCGTAAATTTGGTGCGAGGTTGTCGATATCGCATTGTTCTCCTCGACAACCCGAAGTGCCAGATCGTCGATGGTGAGCCTCGATTCGAGGCCCGATCGGCCATCAACTCAAATTTCCATTATTTTTCACATAATAACTCAAAACATCAAGCGCAAGGGACCATAGGAGTTACGCAGCAGTATTCGCCCGTCCGTTGATTTCGATCGGTTGGGCCGCTCCCGAAACAGCCGGGGAACCCCAACGGTCGCAAACTCTCCACGGATGGGCAGATTTCAAGAACGAAAGTCTAGACTGCCTAACTCCTACGAGATTCACCCCTGCTCGCTTTGTGGTGCGTAAGACCGTAGTGCGAGAGCCCGGTGGAGTGTGGAGATCGGGGAGGAGTGTCGATACCCGGGGAAGGTCGGCGATCCGGCTCCTGACGTGCTCAGATTCGAAGCCGGTACTGCTGCCTGGCTCCACGGGCTTGGTCGATGGCGTCCGTCACGGAAATCGTGCCGCCAAAGGTCCGCGAGCCCCATTTGGAGCGGCGGACGAGGTCGTCCCCCGTGTCCAGGTCGAGGAAATGCACGGCTTGGACGATCACCGCGTGAAATCCGGTCAGATCCGCGCGAATCTCGGATGCGACAGCAGACCACTCCGCCTTCGGGCCAGCGACGACCAGGTAGAGGCCCACCTGATAGAAGTAAGGTATCGTCAAGAAGTGCCTCTTCGTCGCCCTTCGGGCCGCAAGCAGAAGATCCGGCTGGTCCTTGACGGCCTCCCAAGACAGGACGCCCAAGGCGTATCGCCCTAGAGCCAACCAGTTTACATCACGCAGCAAAAGCGTGAAGGGATCGGCATAGAGGCTTGCTCCTGAACGGTATTTCGAGGGGTAGAGGAGGCCGCTCAGGTTTTTGGAGAATTCGTGAAGATCCACCGACAGCCTCCGAAATCGTGTCACTCGTGCGGGGTCCTACTCCTCTGACATTCTTTGACAACGAGTCATTCCAAGCCCGAACCTTCTGTGGTCATTCCTTTGATGAACCAGATCTTGAGGACGGCTTCCGAGTCACGCGGCAGATGCGGGCCATCTTGGAATGGGATCCAGCGTCCGGGCGATGAACCTCGTGTCCCCCGGATTTTATGTGCATCAAAGAGTACAAACTTCATCAAATATGACTGAATAGCAAACACAAGATGCCGGCGAATGACCGCGCCTTTTGGCTCTCCTGTGCCGATCCACTCGTCGGCACTTCCTCGATGGCGTAGAGCCCTGGGGAACGACACGTTAGCGCTTCTCACACGCGTTGCGCACGTCTGAGGAAAACGGGGACTGGCTCCCGGCAGGATCAGGCCGGGGCTCTCGCGAATCGACGTCGAGGCCAGGTGCCTGTCTCAATCTTCCGGGCCATCGCCGTCCGCTGCGGCGAAGACGGGGACAGGCAACCGCTCCTCGCTCCGGAGCCAGTCCCCGTCTTCGCCTCCGCTCTCGGATCGTAGGCTGGTCATGCCGTGTGCTAGCCACATATTAGCCGATCTAGAGCGGCATACGGTAGGGATGCACACGGCAGGTCGTGTCCGTCACCCGAGAGCGGAGGCGAAGACGGGGACTGGCTCCGCTGCGCAGCGGAGGCGCCTGTCCCCATCTTCGCCGCAGCGGACGGCGATGGCCCGGAAAATGGGGACAGGCACCCGGCCTCGAGGTTCCTCCGCGAAGAGCCCGGCCTGATCCTGCCGGGAGCCAGTCCCCGTTTTCCTCAGACCTGCGCAACGCGTGTGAGATCCGCTCTAGAATAGGAGCAAGCCCGGACGGTCAGGTCAATGTCGCGAGCGACTGGCCTCGTCCATCGTCGAGAATTCCTCGGCTCTTAGCTCCTTAAGTCGTGGACAAGGGAAGGCGCGAGTTCAAGCCTCGAGGGTTGCGTCCAGAGTGATCTCGGCGTTCAGGAGTTTGGAGACCGGGCACCCAGCCTTGGCCTTCCCGGTCAGTTCCTCGAACTTCGCCTGATCCGCGCCCGGGATCTTGGCTTTCAAGGTCAGGTGGACGGACGTGATAGCGAAGCCATCGCCGACCTTGTCCAAGGTCACGTCCGCCTGCGTTTCCATCCGCTCAGCCGTCAGGCCGGCCTCTCCGAGGATCAGCGAGAGGGCCATCGTGAAGCATCCGGCGTGGGCCGCCCCGATCAGTTCCTCGGGGTTCGTACCCGGCTTACCCTCGAAGCGGCTGCTGAAGCCGTAAGGATAATCCTTGAGCGCCCCGCTCCGGGTCGAGATCGCGCCCTTCCCGTCCTTAATCCCGCCCTGCCAGACGGCCGAACCGTGAGTCTTCATCACTTCGATTCCTCGAGATGTCCTGCCTTGTTAGGGCGATCCCCGATCGTCCCAATCGGTGCCATTCTACAGAGATCGCCCACGCGACGCCCCAGCCAGGTCGAACGATTCCTCTGTACGACGATACGGCATTGATCGCGACGAGGATCGGGTCTCAGGTGCGATCACGCGTTCGGCGTCTGCCGACCGGGACGACGTCATCCTAAAGAACAAGCAACTTACTGGACCATTCGAAAACGGATACGAGACGACCTCGGCAGTTCACCAGGAAGGACCTATGATTGGCGAGGTCAACCGCAATCCTAACCCGGCTCGGTAGGATCGACGGTCCGGGTCCACCAAAGGCCGGCGAATAGCTTTGCCCCCGTGTCCTTGGCGTAATTGGAGGCGCTCGTCAGGGCGCCACCGACCTTGTCGACCGACGCGTGGAAGAGAGCCTTGGCGATTCGCGCACTCCCCTCGGTCACGATGGTACCGAGATGCAACGCGGCTTCCGCGGTTGCGACCCGACGCAGGGCGGCTTTCCGCGGCACCACAAGTGCTCCGCAGTACTTCTTGGCGATCATGCCGACCCGGAGAGTGAGGAATGCGTTCGCGCTGCCGCTCAGGACGCAGTGGGTGAAGACGGTCCCCGCGGTGTGAAATCCCGGCACGCTCGCCCCGAGGGCACCAATGGCCGAAGATAGGATGGGTTCAACCTGTTCGCTCAGGTCGATGTCCTGGATCTCTCCAGCCGCGAATGCGGTACCGACGACATTTGCATACAGATAAGATAGGTCTTTGACGCTAGGTCGTTGGTAATAGAGATGGGCGATTGACCAGACCATTCGCGTCTGCGCGGCTAGGACCAGGAGGCTGTCGAGCCGCCCGCTTTGCGAAATGGCCGTCGAGATGAAGACGGTCGACGCCGCCTGTTCGATGATCTTGTTCGACTTCTCACCCAGCACCCCGATCGCGGCCTCGACACCCATTCGACCGGCAAGGTCGTGGTCCTTCAAGTGCGGGTTGGTCGCCAGTCGCTTGCGGAGTCGGCCGAGATGGGCATCAAACTCCGGACCTTCGTCGGTCAGCGGAGGTTCAAGTGGGCTCGGGAGCCTGAGGATCATGACAATCGGCGTTCCGATCAGCACGCTATACGCCGTCAAGAGTGTCAGTAGCGTCACAGTCCCGCACAAGGGGTGCAAGGTTGTCGCGAGTTGGACGACCTGAGCGGTCTGGTTGACCACCAGGACCACGAAGCTCAAGAGTATGGTCCCGCTCGCGAAGACGGCGATCAAGCGAATCGTTCGGGCCATATCCACTCTCCCAGCCCAGTGCATCCCAGTTTGGCCACATGCTCCGAGGCCACCGTGGGAGCACCTCTTGACTCATTTCCGCATGTCGTCAAATTGTCGACCCGTTATTCTTTTACAATATCTAACGGATGTCGAGCCGGCAACCCGGGCACGTGGAAAGTGGCGACCACCCACGGGGTTCGACTTGGGTTCGGCTTTATTGAAACTTGAGCCTGGCCCGTAACTCGACGATATCTCCCTCAAACTCCTTCGACTCCACCTCGAGGTCATCTCCGCCAAGGCCGTCAGAAGCCCAGCCAAAATTCGAGTTGGACGGATTACCATCAAATGTTAAACTTTAGACAGACGGGGTCGTCCTTCGGCCCGGCACGTACCCCGATTGGGTCCTAGCTTTCGGAGGTGTTCGATGGGCCATCGCGAGATCAACTGGGCGGACGGCTTCGCGACGAGACGGGGTTTCCTTCAGGTGGGATGCTCCAGCCTCCTGGGGATGGGTTTGCCGGGCTTGCTCGCGGGCCGGGAGGCGGTGGCCGCGTCGGGGACGGCGACGGGGCGGGCGAAGTCGGTGATCGTGATCCTCCTCAGCGGAGGCTTGGGTCAGCACGACTCGTTCGATATGAAGCCCGAGGCCCCCGAGGCGTTGCGCGGCGAGTTCAAGCCGATCGCCACGAAGGTGCCCGGGATCCGGATGTGCGAGCACCTTCCCGGCCTCGCGGCGCGTTCGGAGAAGCTCGCGATCGTCCGCTCGATGTCCCACCCCGACGGGAACCACCTGACCGCCGTCCACCGGATCCTCACGGGTCAGGCCTCCGCACCCCGAGGCGCCACCGACCTCGACCGGGTCGCCTCGCGCGACGACTTCCCCTGTTACGCGGCCGGGGTCGACTTCGCCCGCCGTCGTAGCGACGGAATCCCCAACGGTGTCGCCCTTCCGCTTCGCCTGGTCGAAGGGCCACTGACCTGGCCGGGTCAGGACGCCGGCTTCCTCGGCCCCCGTCACGACCCCTGGCAGCTCCGACTCGACCCGGCCCGCCCCGAGGCGAAGGACGACAGTCTCTCCTTGCCCGAGGGCCTGGACCCCGCGCGGCTCCATCGCCGCCGCCACCTGATGAGCCAGTCGTCGCTCACCTCCAGCGGCGACTCATTCGTCGACCAGCAGGACGCCGCGCTCGCGCTACTCTGCAACGGTGAGGTCGGCAAGGCCCTGGACCTCGACCACGAAGACCCCCGCCAGCTCGATCGGTACGGCCGGCATCTCTTCGGACGCTCGCTCCTGATGGCCAGGCGCCTCGTCGAAGTCGGCGTGCCGATCGTCCAGGCGACGATGGGGATCGTCCAGACCTGGGACACCCACGTCGGCAACTTCCCCAGGCTCCGCGACGAGCTCATGCCGCCCCTCGACCGGGCCGTCTCGGCGCTCCTCGACGACCTCAGCACCCGGGGGCTCCTCGACGAGACCCTCGTCGTCATGCTCGGCGAGTTCGGCCGCACGCCCCGGATCGCTCCTCTCACCCCGGGCGACGTCCCCGGCCGCGACCACTGGCCCGCGGTCTTCCCGGCCGTCTTCGCCGGCGGAGGAGTCGTCGGCGGACAGCTCATCGGCAAGTCCGACCGTCTCGGCGCCTACCCGATCTCCCGAACCTTCGGCCCCCCCGACCTCGCCGCCACCATTTACCACGCCCTCGGCGTCGACCCCGAGACCGAAGTCCGCGACCGCCTCGGCCGACCTCTTCGACTCACCAGCGGCGAAGTCATGACCCCGCTCTACACGACGGCGGCTGTCTGACTCCGAAATCAAATCCGTTGAGGTACTCGGACGGTACTGCGATCCTTCTCAGACCGTCGCCCCAGGTTCGCTCCGACGACGCTCCAGTAGATCTCCCAGCGCACCGTCGAGCCTTGGGAATCGAAATTCGAATCCCTCCTCCTCGAGTCGCTTCGAGACCACATACCGTCCATAGAGGGCGAGTTCCGGATCGGTCCGCAGCAACCATCTCGCTCCGATTCGGACCATCCAGGGAAACGCCGGTAGCCCGAATGGCATGCCGACGGCGTGGCGTAGCTCTCGCATGAATGCCCGCTGGGGGACTGGGTTTGGCGAGGAGGCGATATACGGCCCATGCATGGCACCGTCGGAGAGGGCGCGTTCGAAAAGGCGATTCATGTCCAATTCATGGATCCAGCTCATCCCTTGAGTTCCCGATCCAATCGCTCCACCCAGGCCCATTCTCGTCAACTTCACGAGCCGGGACAACGCACCACCCCCGGCCCCTCGGTCAGGCCCCAGGACAAAACTCGTCCGCAAGAGGACCGACCGCTGCGAGGGCAGGACGCTTGCGTGGAACTCCCCCTCCCACGCGCGCCCGACGAACGGCGCAAGCCCGTATCCGAAGGGTGACTCCTCCGTGCAAGTGACCTCCGGCGGGTCGCCGTAAATGTGGGCTGTGCTCATCTGCACCCAAACCGGAGGTGGGTTGTCGACCCCTCTGAGGGCCAAGCCCAGCACTCGCGTCGCCTCGACCCGAGAACGAAGGATCTCGTCCCGATGGTCAGGTGTCTTGACGCAGTCGATGCTTCGTCCCGTCAAGTTCACCAGGCCGACAGCACCATCCAGTTCTCGGCGCCAATCGCCAACCGTGCGACCATCCCAACAGACGTGGCGCCACGGCCCGCTCAACTTGGGGGGCTGGCGAGAAAGCAGGACGACCGACGTCCCGGCTTCGGCCAAATGGGCGGCGAGAGCAACTCCCAGGAAGCCACTACCCCCCGCGATCACCACGCGGCCAGGTTGCAAACGCTCAGTCATCGCGTCATCCTCTCCTCGCGAGGAGCCCGGGGTCGCACAACAAGCCCATCCCCGGCAAAATCCAAGAAAGCTGCAAGCATTTATCCAACGGTCATGCCGACGCCTTGTAATTCATTGGATAGACCGTATCTTTGAAAGGCAGCCAGGTATTCGAGGGCTCTCATTTCAGCCGATTTCTGCACAGCGACCGTAACGGTGCGACGTGGACTGATTCAATCGGATGTCACTTGGGCCCTAATTTCATCAGCTATTCTCATTTTATAAAAGGTGTTGATCCAATGCCAACGCCGAGAAGATCTCACTTCGAATCTCGACGCGCCTTCCTGCGATTCGCTGGGGCAATGGGCTTAGCCTCTTTCTCAAGTGTGAGAGCGTCCTTTGCCATCGACGGACTGCCGGCCCTTGGGAACCAAAGAACCCCCGGGCAGCTCGTGACCATCACGGAGGGCGAAGAGGGGACGCTCTCGATCATCGCTCTCGATTCGGAAACCGCGAAGTGGAGAGAAGTCACGACCTCGGCCTTTTATTGCCGCCTCTCGCCCGACGGAACGATGGTTGCCTACGCGATCGGGACGGAACTCTGGCTCTGCGCATTGAAACCCGGTTCCAAGCCGGCTCTGCTCGGAAACGTCGGTAACCCCAACGCCGCCGACGACCCATCCAGGACATTGGCCTGGATGCCCGATGGGAAAAGTGTGATCGCGAGCGCCCCACTGAAAGAATTCGAATCGCGGTTTACCACGTTCCGTTGCGAGATCGACGGAGGAAACTTCACGGCGTTGCGCTTACCGGAAACCCACTGCATTCTTGATATTTCCCGCGATCGCCGTTGGATCTTAACTTGGGGAAGGCGAAATGACAGTGAGGCGGGCCAGCTCTACCGAATGCGCCTGGATGGCACCGAAGAACGCCAGCTCACGAGGGAACCCGCGATGGGCGGAGCCACGGGAGGCCGCTTGTCCCGAGACGGATCCAAGATCATCTATACCCACGCGGACGAAGACCCCAAGAATCATGGCTTGTTCTTGATCAATGCGGACGGATCGAACCGGCGCCGAATTCATCACGCATCCGCGTTGGCGTGCTGGTCGCCCGAAGGTGATCGTCTTGCCATCGCGACGGACGACTACGCGGCCAAGCCTTTCGCCCCCCCACGTAGGGTTGAAGACGCGGCAGTAGCCCCAGCACCCGTTGACGCCCCTCCCAAAGAGAACGAAAGGGCAAATCTCGCCGACGGGGAACTGGATGTGCCCCCCCACGGACGGATCGAGATCATCGATCTACAAGGTAAAAAGCTGGCATCGTACCCCTTGCCCCAGGGCAAAAGACCCTATGGAGTGGACTGGCGATGAGGCGGTACGGTAAACGCGACTGATGACCCATGGTTCGAGGAGTTCGAGGCCGACAAACTCGATTAGGTTAACAGCGGGGTTGGTTGTGTGGCCAGATCGAGGAGGCAACGACGCCGTCGAGGAACACTCCGGTGAACCCCACTGTGCTTAACGGGTCTCGTTACGACCAAAGGATTTGGTCAGAGCCGCACCCATTGGGATTCGGGGCAGCCCGGCGGAGACGCTTCATGCGGTGTGAACCTCTGATCGACCTGGCCGCTCGCCATCTCGGCCCCTTCGTTTCCGACCGCAGCAGGTTCTCGCTGTTCATCAGCCGCGACCAAGACTCTTGCTTCGGAGCCCTGGTTCGCCTTGAATCCGAAGAGTTCGTGCTAGCGGTCGTTCGTGATCGTGGTAAGGAGTGGATTACTGTCGGCACAAAGGTCCGGGCAGGGCCACGCAAGCCACTGCGCTGGTGGCCCCTCGGACATCTCATCGCATTTCTCGAAGGCTTGCCTGATCCTTATCCTGTGAGCGATCTCGCGAGGGAAGCCGAATGGCTGACCCAACGAGCGAATCAGATTCTCGACACCTCGTTGATCAACTCGGTCAGTCTGAGTCGTTGGGCCGTGAGAGCCTCTCGACGGACCTTCGGTCCGCCGTGAAAGGTCGTTCCCCCGAATCTCACTCGGTATGGAACCGAATCGTCTGGCAGGAGTCAAAGAGGTAACGTCCAGGTTTGATCCGTCGAAGGAATCGTCGTCAGCCCGCCGGAGTGAGTGGGAGTGTGGCATCGAGGAGGTTGAGAGCATGCGATGGCGGGATGGACTCGTCACGGTAGGAATCATCCTCGTTTTCGTTCCAAATTGTATGTGCATCTCTCGATTGCGCCATACCTGCGTCATCTGTCGACTCGAACGCGTTGATGCGGAGTGCCTCGGACTCCTCCGTTCTTCCTACGCCGAGACCGAATGCAGCCTCTGGTACGCAGCCCACGTCGAGCCGAAACACACCCATATCTGGGAGCGAAGTGCTTGCCGATCGAGGAGCAACCTGTTCGGTCTACCCATGAGCGTGGCGTGCCAGTCTGGGAGTTTTCCCATCTTGCTTCTCTCCCCAACCACGCAGTTGAAAGCCTATCAGCGCTTCCAAGATCCTCGGGAGGCTAAAAAAGTGTTCGCCAACCTCACGGAGGCGAAGACCCACGATGACTGGCTCGATGACGCCGGCGAGCATCAGGCCCTCCTGACGGTGTATGCGATCGAGGCCTGGGAGGAAGCAGGCTTCCCCGGTGCGTGGGATACGTGGTGGGATCAGTTTCTTGCGAAGACGATTGAGGACCGTCGGGATTGGGTCGAGTGGTCTCAGGAGGGCAGCAGATTATCCTTTCACGAATGGAAGAAGAGTCGGCGGAATTAAAACCTGTCACCTGGACCTGATCGGATCCTGGAGCGAGCTTTGTGATCAAAATTGAGCGCCACTAAAATTAGGATTTTGAAAGCTGGGCGTAATACTTGCGGTCGGTTGCTCCTGCTTGATCCTCCAAAAGCCGTTCGGCGGTGCCCACCCTACACAAACCAATATCGATATCATAACTGACGTAATCAAGAATTTTTATATCGCCTATTACTCGCTAGATCTGGGTGCCGGCTTGGTCCTCCATCGCTTTCGAGCTCATTCCGGCGGTAGATATTTGATGCGACTGGTGCATAGTGGTTCAGGCCTCGTCGCGGAACGAGAGTACTTCGGCAGCGATATCCCGGCCCGTGTTCTGGAGGAACTCAAGACGAAGTTGCAGACGGAACTGGTGCGGGTCGATTCGAGTCTGAAACCGCCCCTGTTGGACAGCTAACCTCACCAGCCAGGCTTAGATCGCCAAAGGATCAATTTCAACTCTTACCGATCTCAATCACGAAGTGGAAGCCACACGTCTCTCTGGGACCAGAGCAACGATGTGCATCGCGAGGCGTACACAGGGACGTGACTGACGATACGAGCTCACCGCGATAAAATCGAACCCTATCGGACGGGCGCTCCGCCAAGCTCGACCAATCGGCGGCGGAGGTCCCAGCTCGTGGTGCTGTCCATGCGGCGGATGGCGTCGCCTTCGTCGAATTCGAGGTCGGTGGTGACGCCGAGCCAGCAACGGATCCGTTCGGGAGCCCCTTCCATAGAGGTGGGAACCTTCCAGCAGCGGGCGAAGCCGTCGATGGAGGCGGTGGCGAGGCGGCGGCCGTCGAGGCTGAAGGCGAGGGCGGTGACGGTCCCTCGGTGCGACAGGGGAGGGCCGATCGGCAGGGCGGTGCGGGTGTCCCAGAGACGGGCGGTTCCGTCTCGGGCGGCCGTGGCGAGAGTGGTGCCGTCGGGGCTGAAGGCGAGGGACACGATGGGATCGTCGTGGACGAGGGGTTCGCCGATCGGGAGGCCGGCGGCGGCGTCCCAGAGGCGGGCGGTGCCGTCTTCGCCCGAGACTGCAATCGTCGAGCCGTCGAGCACGAAATCGAGGTTGAGGATCGCGAAGCGGTGGTCGAGGCTGAGGGCGGGGACGCGGCGGTCGAGGTCCCAGAGGCGGGCCTTGCCGTCGTGGCAGCCGGTGAGCAACATCCGCCCGTCGGCCGCGAACGCCAGGGACGAGACGCAGCGGTCGTGACGGAGCGATTCGCCCCAGGCTTTGCCTGTCGCCGTCTCCCAGAACCGGACGTGCCCCTCGTCGTCGGCGGTGGCCACGAGAGTCCCGTCGGGCGCGAAGGCGAAGGCGCGGATCGGCCCGGAGAAGTCCTCAGGGGCGACGACCGGCACGCCGTCCTCGTGGTTCCAGAGGAACGAGCCACCGGCCTGGCAAACGGTCGCGAGCAAGGAGCCGTCGGGGCTGAAACGGACAAAGAGAAGTGGGGCACCGCAGGCGAAGGGGCTCCCCGATAGCTCGCCTGTGTCGAGGTCCCAGAGCCGTAGGGTCCCGTCGTCACAGGCCGTCGCGAACCGTTTTCCGTCCGGGTGGAACGCCACGGAGCGGACAGGGCCGTCGTGGGGCAGATGACCCGAGAGGGGGGTGCCCGTGGCGAGATCCCAGACTCGGGCGTTCCCGTCTCGGCTCGCGGTCAGGAGTCGGCGACCGTCGGGGGCGAACGCGAGGGCGTCGACGGCCGCGCCGTGCTTCAGGGTGCGTTCCAAGAGCTTGGCCCCGACGTGCCATCCGGAGAGGCTGGCACGGATGACGCGGTCGAGCTCCGGGGGAGCCTGCTCGAGGGCCCTGGCCATCCAGAGCATCCCCTCGGCGAGCTTGTCGCGGCCGAGGAATCCGAAGGCCCGCTCGAGGCAGAGGCGGGCCATCGTCCCCTTCATCTGGTTCAGGGCCTGCTCCTGCTCGCCCCGATAGCGGACGTCCGCAAGCCAGGCCTCGAGCTCCTGGGCGATGTCGAGGGGAGATTCGTAGCGATCCTCCGCCCGGAGCGCCATGGCCTTCAGGCAGATCGATTGCAGTGCGGGATCGACGCCACGCTTAACTCGACCTGGCGCGGGGAAGATGCCGCGGATGACTCGACTCAGCACGCCCTTCAGGTTGTCCTCGGGGAAGGGGGCACGTCCGGCGAGGAGGTAGTACAGGGTCGCGCCGAGGCCGTAGACATCGCTGGCGGGGCCGACCCGCTCGTGGTCGGCCGAGGCCTGCTCGGGGCTCATGTACCGGGGGGTCCCGACGAGCGAGCCGGGCTGGGTCATTGAGGCCTCGTCCTCGGGGCCGTGGAATGACCGCCACTCGCCCTCGTCGAGACCCGCGTCGCCGAGCGGCTTCGCGACGCCCCAATCGACCACGAGGGTCTCGCCGAACCGCCCCATCATGATGTTCTCGGGCTTGAGGTCGCGGTGCACGACCCCTCGGCTGTGGGCGTAGGCGACGGCGTTGCAGACGTCGATGAGGCAACCGAGCAACTTGCGGAATTCCAGGTCCCGGCCGGGTCCGTGGGCCTCGGCCTTGTCGGAGGAGTGGAATCGGTCGATCGCCGAGCGGAGGGTCTCTCCCTCGATGAATCGCATGGCGTAGTAGGGCCGGCCGTCGGCGTATCGCCCGAGGCCGTAGACCGGCACGATCCCCGGATGTTCGAGCCGGCCCGTCAGCTCGGCTTCGAGCAGGAACCGGGCCTGGCTCGGGGGATCGAACGCACGCTGGGCGCGGAGTTCTTTCAGGGCGACGGTCCGGTTCAGCTCGGGGTCGAGGGCGACGAAGACCTCGCCCAGGCCGCCTCGCGCGTGCGGCCGGACGACGCGATAGCGGACACCGGGGTCTTCGACAGCGGAGCGGGTCGCGGTCTCGTCCGCCGGCTCCTTGCCGACGTGGGCGACCGTCGCTGCGAGTTCATGCTCCCCGACCGAGCCTGTCGCCGACGATGCTCGGGTCGCGAGGAGACGCTCCACGGTCGTCTCGATCGAGAGCCTCGTGCGGCTCGCAAAGGGGCCCGAGTCCGCCAGGATCTCGGAGAACGACCGTGACGAATCCTCGTCGAGGCTCCAGGCCCGGAAGGCGTCGACGAGTCGATCGCGGTCGATGTGCCCTTGTTCGAGGGCGACAAGGCCGAAGAGGAGGTCGCGGGAGGCGTCGCGTGGCTCGGCCATGGGCACCGTCCTCGATCGGTCGGAGAGGAGGTCTCGACTCCCGTCGCCATGATCATACGCACATCCCCCCCGGCGAGAAAAGCGCAAGCGTCAAGGCAAGGTCGTGGCTGGAAGAATCATCATAAAGACACAAGGTTTTCCTGAAGAGAGTCTCTCGTTGTGGCCTTGTGTCTTGGAGGTAGAGGGCACGTTCGATTTTTTTGGAGGAGGTGTCGATTCGCTGGCTCGCCGTTCGTCTTACAAGAGCCGACGGCATAAGAGTGCCGATTCGGCCCGTGTTCTCAAGATTTTACGGACAAGGAGTCCTGCGATGATCTTTCGAACGATTTCCCTGGCGACCCTGGCTGCGCTCGTCGTCCTCGCGTCGGGTGCTCATGCGGGCGAGGCCACGTTGTCGGATAATCAGGCCCGGTTCGAGGCCCTCAAGGGGCTGGCGGGCGACTGGGTCGAGGCGGACAAGGACGGGAAGCCGACGGACAAGCTCGTCTCTCGTTTCCGGGTGACTGCGGCCGGAACGGCGGTGGAAGAGACGATCGCCCCCGGGTCGGATCACGAGATGGTCACCATGTATCACCTGGACGGCTCCGACCTCGTCCTGACGCACTTCTGCGTGCTGGGCAACCAGCCGAGGATGAAGGCCGAGCCGGCCACGGACTCGAAGACGATCGCATTCAAGCTCACCAGTTGCGGCAACCTCAAGTCGGAGAACGACAATCACATGAACCAGGCGACGTTCCATCTGGTCGGCAAGGACCGCTTCCAGGCGGAATGGGTGGCTTGCAAAGACGGCAACGCGTGCCATACCGTCAAGCTCGACCTCGTGAGGAAGCCCTGATGACCGGGCGTCTCGTCGGCGAACTCCGGGCCGTGAACTGAACTCAACCGTCGCAAGATCAAGGAGGCGATCGATGGCGAAATTCATGCTCATCCTCCACTCGAACCCGGCCACGTTCGAGGGCCTCTCGCCCGAGGAGATGCAGCGGGTCTTCGAAAAGTACCAGGCGTGGCGGGAGAAGATCCAGGCCGCCGACCGATTGGTCGTGAGCGATAAGCTGATGGATGAAGGGGGCAAGGTCCTCACGATGCAGAAGGGACAGGTGAATGTCGTGGCGGGCCCGTATAGCGAGGCCAAGGAGGTCGTCGCGGGCTACTACATGCTCCGCGCGGCCGACTACGACGAGGCAATTGCACTGATTCAAGACTGCCCGCACCTGCATTTCGGCCGCATCGAGCTCCGGCAGACCGACCCGATGGGATGCGGGGCGGAGTAATGGTCCGGGAACCTCGGGTCGACGAGTTGGTCGAGCATCTGTTCCGCCACCAGGCGGGGCGGATGCTCGCCGTCCTGACGCACATCCTCGGCTTCGAGCACCTGGACTTGGCCGAAGAGGTGGTCCAGGAGGCCTTGCTCCAGGCCTTGCGGCAGTGGCCGTTCTGCGGGGTCCCCGAGGATCCCCGGCGCTGGCTGCTCCGCGTGGCCCGCAACAAGGCGCTCGACGTCCTGCGCCGAAAAGCTTCGCTGAAGAAGAAAGAAAGAGCCCTCGAGGAGCGGTTCCAGGAGCTCCAGGCCAGCTCCGGGGAACTCGAAGCCCCCGACGACGACTTCGGTGACGAGCAGCTCGCGATGATCTTCGCGTGTTGCAGCCCGGACCTGACGCCGGAAGCCCGCGTCGCGTTGACGCTGAAGGCCGTGAGCGGCTTCAGCGTGGCCGAGATCGCCCGCGCCTTCCTCGCGGAGGAGTCGACGATCGCCCAGCGTCTCGTCCGGGCCAAGCGGCGGATTCGGGACCTCGGAATCACCCTGGTCCTGCCTCCCCCATCGGAGCTCCCTGGGCGGCTCGACTCGGTGCTCCAGGTCCTCTACCTCCTCTTCAACGAGGGTTACGGAGCCCATGCGGGCGAAGACCTCGTCCGCGAGGACCTCTGCGGCGAGGCGATGCGCCTGGCCCAGCTCCTGGCCAATCGCCCCTCGACGGCGCTCCCGAAGGTCCACGCCCTGCTCGCGCTCTTCTTCTTCCAGGCCGCCCGCTTCTCGACCCGCGTCGACGGCGACGGCAATCTCCTTCTACTCGAGGAACAGGACCGAGGTGCGTGGGACCGAATTCTCCTCGCCCAGGGCCTCGGGCAACTCGAGCACTCCTCGCAGGGGGATGAGGTCAGCGACTACCACCTCCAGGCCGGCATCGCCGCCGTCCACGCCACGAGCCCGTCATTCGCGGAGACGGACTGGCCCTACCTCCTCGGCCTGTATGACGAGCTCTTGAAGACGTCGCCCTCGCCGATCGTGAATTTGAACCGCGCCATCGCCCTGTCTATGGTCGAAGGCCCCGAGGCCGCGCTCCGCTCCCTCGACCCGCTCGTCGACGACCCTTCGATGAAGAACTACTACCTCTTCCCCGCCGTCCGCGCCGACCTCTTCCGTCGCCTCGGTCGCGACGACTTCGCCGCCTCCTGCTACCGCGAGGCGCTCGACTGTCCCTGCACCGAGCCCGAACGTCGGTTCCTCTCGAAGCGGCTCGAAGGGCTTCGCGGGTGAGGGCAACACTCGGCCGGAAAGAGCTTTGGAGCGACCGCTTGCTTGCCCGAAGCGCGAGCGAGTGAATTCTCATTCGATAAATCAAAGAAGTTTCACTCGCTTGCGCTTCGGGCTTGTATCAAAGAGACGCGGGCGCCGGCTCGGATCGTTGTGTTTCCATCATGAACCCTTGACGAGGCCCGCCAACAGTTTAAAATCGAACCAATGGAACCCGGGCGCAAGACCAAACTGCGGATCCTCAGCGGGCACGGCGTGCCGCCGGAGCAACGGGGACACGCCGCGCTGATGACCCTGATGCGGATCTTCGGTCGGATGACGGGCCGAGCCTCCGAGATGGCCAAGCGTCATGGATTGACGCTCTCGCATCTCGAGGTGCTGCTGTGCCTCAACCAGAGCGAGGGCGTCAGCCAGCAGGACCTGGCCGAGCGGTTGTTGGTGACGAAGGGCAACATCTGCGTGATCATGCAGAAGATGGAGTCGGCCGCCCTGATCGAACGGCGGTCGGACCCGGATGACCAGCGTTTCCATCGGCTCTATCTGACGTCGGCGGGCAGGGCGAAGCTTTCCGAGATCCTCCCCGAACGCATCGCCATGACGGGCCGCATGCTCAAAGCCCTCACACCGGCCGAGCAGAAGACCCTGCACGAATTGCTCTGCCGCATCGACGACACGTTCAACGAGGATGACGACTCGCAAGGAAGGGCGGATCTATCCGCGGATGACGCAGTTTGACCCAGATAAAATCGTAAAAATTTCAGATTTTCTCTGCGTTTATCTGCGCCATCAGCGGATCGCCTTCCGTCCTAATTTTTGGCCCGATTAGTTCAATTTTTGACCGTCACAAATCGAACCTTTCTAGGAGGCCCTATGCAACTTCTCCACGTCGATTCGAGCATCCTCGGCGCCAACTCCGCCAGCCGGCAGCTCACGGCCGATGTCGTCGAGGCGGAACGTCGACTCGTTCCCGGGTTGACGGTCGTCTATCGAGACGTGGCCAGCGAACCGTTCGGTCACATCTCGGGCGCCCACCTCGGGGCGGCGCAGGGGAGTGGCCTGGAGTTGCCGGACGACTTGAAGCGTGACGTCGCGTCCGGGCTGGCGGCGCTGGAAGAGTTCCTCGCGTCGGACATCGTCGTCGTCGGTGCGCCGATGTACAACTTCGCGATCCCGAGCCAGCTCAAGTCGTGGATCGACCGCATCACCGTCGCCGGTCGCACCTTTCGTTACGGACCGCAGGGCGCCGAAGGGCTGGCGGGGGGCAAGAAATTGATCATTGTCTCCACGCGAGGCGGTCGATACGTCGACAATTCTCCGATGGCGTTGTTCGACCACCAGGAGACTTATCTCAAGAGCCTGTTCGGCTTCCTCGGCATCACCGACGTCTCAGTCGTGCGGGCCGAGGGCCTGGCCATGGGCGACAACAGGGCCGCGTCGCTCGAAGCCGCCCATTCGGCGATTGCCGCGTTGGCCTGAAAACCCGCGCACTCCGCGAGATCTTGTCGAGGACCCACCACAAAGGCACAAAGAGGCCCGGCAAAAGGTCCGAAAGGTCTTTCCCCTTCTCAGCATTCTCTTCGTTGTACCTTTGTGGTGAAGAGCTCTTCATACCCTCGACAACAGTTCCCGGATTTTTCTCAACAACCGACGCCCCCTACTTGTGAGAATGGGAATCCTGGCGTAAGACCCCGACGCACGAGGGCTTCGGCCGGAGGATCCCATGGCTCCCGAAACCGGACCGACGCCCGAATCGCGGGCGGAGACCGTCACGGCGAACGTGACCCTGAACCTGGCGGGCACTCCGATGTCGGCCGAGATCACGGTCCCGACGAGTGCATTTCCGTTGCAACTGCTCATGCCGACCTTCCGGTCGCTCGCCGAGGCGATCATCGACCAGTCGGTCGAGCGGGTCAAAGCCGAAGGGTTGACGGTCTCCTGCCGGAGCAGGTGCGGGGCCTGCTGCCGACAGCTTGTGCCGATCAGCGAGGTCGAGGCGCGGATGATCCGCGATATGGTCGAGGAATTCCCCGAACCCCGACGCTCTCAGATCCAGGAACGTTTCGCGGAGGCCCGTCGTCGCCTCGACTCGAGCGGCCTCCTCGTGAAGCTTTTGAACCCCGAGGCGTTCTCGGACGAGGAACTCCGGCCGTTCGCGCTCGAGTATTTCGCCCAGGGGATCGCGTGTCCGTTCCTGGAGGACGAGTCGTGCTCGATCTACGAGGAACGGCCGATCGCCTGCCGCGAATACCTCGTGACTTCGCCCGTCGCGAACTGCTCGAACCCGAATCCGGAGTCCGTCCACTGCGTCCCGCTCGCCGCCAAGGCGTCTCGGGCCCTCTCGAGGATCGGCGAGGATCCGACGAAACGGTTCATCCGCTGGGTCCCGCTCATCGTCGCGCTCGACTGGGCCGAACACCACCCCGACGACCTCCCCCCACGTCCCGGCCCCGACTGGCTCCGCGAGTTCTTCGAGCGCCTGACCGGCCGGGAGATCCCGAAGTCGCCCTCGTCTGAAGCCGTCGATGACGAATCGGGTGCGACCCAAAGATCCCTATAGATTCGTTGACAGGACAGAAGGTTTGTGCGACTTGCGTGAAGGGCGCGACGTGTGCGCTTGAAGTGCGACTCCGTATCCCTTAAGCTCGCGCGGCGGTCGAACGAAAGTCGACGATCTTCAAACACGCGAGTAGATCTCCATGTTGAACCTCTCCAGGCTTCACGAGGCCGTCCGCAGCGAGGGCGGGATCAGTCGGCGGCTCTTCCTCGCCTATGGAGCAACCCTTTCGTCGCTGCCGATGCTCGCGGGAAGGACCGAGGGCGCGGCCCTGCGTCGGGTCTCGTTTGCGTCCGACCCGTTCACCCTGGGCGTTGCCTCGGGCGACCCGGACGGCTCGGGCTTCGTGCTCTGGACCCGCCTCGCCCCTAAGCCGCTCGAGCCGGGAGGGGGCGTCGTCGCGGAGCCGATCGAGGTCCAGTGGGAGATCGCCGGGGATGAGGCGATGAAGGGCGTGGTCAAGCGTGGGGCTGCCCTCGCGACCCCGCAGCTCGGGCACTCGGTCCACGTCGAGGTCGAGGGACTCGAGCCCGATCGCTGGTACTGGTACCGGTTCCGCGCCGGCGACGCCGAGAGCCGGATCGGCCGGGCCCGGACGTTCCCCTCGGCTTCGAGCCTCCCCGACCGGCTTCGTTTCGCGTTCGCCTCGTGCCAGCACTACGAGACCGGCCTGTACACCGCTTATGAGCACATGGCGAAGGACGAGCTCGACCTGGTGTTCCACCTGGGCGATTACATCTACGAGGATGGTGGCCTGGAGGGGCGCGTCCGCAAGCACGTCGGTAAGGAAATCACCAGCCTCGACGACTATCGGATCCGGTACGCGCAATACCGTTCCGACCCGCTGCTCCAGGGGGCGCACGCCCGTTGCCCCTGGGTCGTCACGTGGGACGACCACGAGGTCGACAACAACTACGCCGGCGAGATCTCCGAGCATAAAGGGGTCGGCCCCGCCGAGTTGCTCGCCCGTCGCGCGAACGCCTACCAGGCCTACTACGAGGTCATGCCCCTCCGCCGACGCTCGCTGCCCAGGGGGCCGCACATGCGGCTCTACCGCAAGCTCTCCTACGGCCGCCTGGCCGAGCTGCTCGTGCTCGACACTCGGCAGTTCCGGTCCGATCAGCCGAACGGCGATAAGGCCTCGGAGCTGAACGAGGCCGCCCTCGACCCCAAGAGCACCATGCTCGGCGCCGAGCAAGAAGGGTGGCTCAAGGCCGCGCTGCTCGAGTCGGAGGGGACGTGGAACGTCCTCGCCCAGCAGGTGATGATGGGGATGGTCGACCGTGGCGCGGGCGAAACCCATCGTTACTCGATGGACCAGTGGCCGGGCTACGCCCACGAAAGGATGGAGCTCGTCCGGTTCCTGGCCGAGCGGCGGATCCCAAACCCCGTCGTGCTCACGGGCGACATCCACACCAACTGGGTCAACGACCTCCGCGTCGACGACCGCAAGGCCGACACCCCCATCGTGGCCACCGAGTTCGTCGGCACGTCGATCTCGAGCGGGGGCGACGGGAACGCCGAGCCGAAATACCTGCCCGCACTCCTCGCCGAGAACCCGTTCGTCCGCTTCCACAACGCCCAGCGCGGCTACGTACGCTGCACCGTCACCCCCGAATCCTGGAAGAGTGACTACGTGGTCGTCGAGAACGTCACGACCCCCGGCGCCCCCGCCGTGACCAAAGGCTCGTTCGTCGTCGAAACCGGCAAGCCCGGTGCCCAGAAGTCCTAGCCACCAAACTCGATCGATCCGCAGATGGCACAGATTGACGCAGATAAAAAGAAAGAAAATCTTCAATTTCATCGGCGTCAATACGCGGATCGATCCCATCCTTCTCTTACAATTGTAATCCCGAACCGCTAGACTGGCTCCCGATCGTGATCGCCGGAGCTCGCGAGGGGGAGTGGCCATGTTCCGAAGGGCGGCTGTCCGGAAGGCACGCACCTTGAGCTTGCGGGGCTTGATGGTCCTGGTGCTGATCGTCGGCGGCGGGATGGGCTGGGTTGCGGAACGAGCGCACAGTCGGCGGCGGGACGTGGAAGCCATCACCGCCGCGAAGGGGACGCCCTACTTCGATTTTCGGTATCGAGCGGGAGTGTTCATCCCATCGGGGACGTCGTGGGTCCCTAAGTGGCTGGCCCGTTACGTCGGGACCGAGTTCTTTCACGACGTAACGCGGGTCGTGAGATTGGAGGGCACCCGAAGCGATCTTGATGCGGCCCGAAGGGCGTGGCAGGCGATCGGCCGATTCCACCGGTTGGAAAGCCTGGTGGCCGTCGACCCGCCCCCGGGGACGACCCTTTCGGGGCTGGATCGCCTCTCGCAACTCAGGGTGACGATGAACGGCCCGGCCACGAACTCCCCAATCCGCCTGCGCTCGTTGCCGGCCCTGCGCGAGATCTTCCTGAATGGACCTGGGGTGACCGACGAGGTCGTCCGCGAGTTGGCACACCTGACGTCCTTGCGAGAGATCCGGCTCGAGACTACGAACGTCACCGACGCCGGCCTCGCTCACCTCTCGGGCTTGCGTGAACTCGAGTGCCTGTGGGTCGACCACGCCTTCGTCACGGACGAGGGGCTTTCGCACCTGGCCTCGCTCCCGAAGCTCGAGATTCTCGACCTCAACGGAAACTCGGGTGTCACGGATCTTGGGATGAAAATCCTGTCCAAGAATGCACCCGGCCTGACGAACCTGATGGTCGGCGAGACCGGTGTGACCGACGTCGGCCTGGCCGAGTTGAAAGGGCTTCCCAGGCTCGACGGCGTCCAGGCGGAGGGGCAGGGGGCGAAACTCACCGACGTGGGAGTGGCATCGCTCTCGACGATTCCCGGGCTCGAAGTCTTGAACCTCCGGGGGAGTGCCCTGACAGATGACGGCATCGCCCGACTCAAGGCCCTGAAGAAGCTCCGGTGGTTGCAAGTCAGTGACACGGCGATCACCGACGAGGGTGTCGCAATGCTTGGCGAAATCCCGACTCTCCGTTGGCTGAATCTGAACGGTACCGAGGTGACGGATGCCGGACTATCCAGCGTGATGAACCTCACAAGTCTGGAGCATCTCTATCTGGATGGGACAGCCATCACCGATGTGGGCCTATTCCGACTCGCTAAACTGCGATTCCTCAAGCTCCTCACGCTGAACGGCATCCAGGCCAGCCCCGAAGCCGTAGCCGACCTCAAGGGGTTCCTCCCGCCGACGACTCGGATCCAGGCTGGAAACCCGATCGCCGCGAAGAAATTCATGAAGAAAACCCCGGCGGTCTCGCCCTCTCCCCCGAAGTCCTGATCGAGTCCAGGCCGAAGCGAAAGCGCTCTGGCGCCGGAATTGCAAGACAACGTCCTCGTAAGCTCGCAGTCCGACGGCCTTTGCTATCGGGCGGCAGGCGGCATACCGACTTGGTCGTCGGGGGCCGAGTCCCTGGTCGCGGAGTCGGTGCGAAGGCCTGTCGCTCGGCGTCGGGCTTCGCTCGCGCCGTGACCTGGGGAGGCTTTCGACTCCCCGCACGGTGACTCCGAGGAAGGTGGCGACACGCCGACATCGGGCGATGGTCGCCGGGTTCGTCCCGGTCGACATGGGAACCCTCGTGCGTACGAATACGAAATCGACCAGGCCGATTTTCGGCCGCTGTTGAGGGATTCATGAGCGTGGGTCCGAAGACGACGCAGCCTCAAGGTCAGGTGGCAACCGGGATTCGGGGACTCGACGACATCCTTGCGGGTGGCCTCAACCCAAACAGTGTCTATCTCATCGAGGGTTCACCGGGCGCCGGCAAGACGACGCTCGCGATCCAATTCCTGCTCGAGGGCGTGCGAACCGGCGAGCAGGGGATTTACGTCACGCTCTCGGAAACAAGTGCCGAGCTCACCTCGGCCGCGAAGTCGCATGGTTGGTCGCTCGAAGGGATCAACCTCCTCGATCTCGTCGCGACCGAAGCGGAGTTGGACGGCGACAATCAGTATGCGATGTTCGAGGCGTCCGAGGTCGAGCTCAACGTCACGACCAAGGCCATCATTTCGGAAGTGGAGCGAGTCAAGCCTCGCCGGGTGGTCATCGACTCGCTCTCGGAGATGCGGCTCCTGGCCATGAGGCCGCTGCGGTACCGTCGGCAGATCCTGGCCCTCAAGCAGTTTTTCACCGGCCGGGAATGCACGGTCCTCCTGCTCGACGACCTGACCTCCGAGTCGGATGACCCCCAACTTCAGAGCATCGTCCAAGGGGTGATCGACCTGGAGCAACTCCTCCCCGAATACGGGGCCGAACGGCGGAGGCTGAGGATCGCCAAGCTCCGAGGTCAGAAGTATCGGGGTGGGTACCACGACTTCGTGATCGAACGGGGTGGTCTCCAGGTCTTCCCGAGACTGGTCGCGGCCGAACATCTCCGACCCTTGACGAGGGGATTGCTCAAGAGCGGCAATGTGCAGCTCGATGCGCTCTTCGGTGACGGTCTTCCGTACGGGACGAGCACCGTGCTCATGGGCCCGGCCGGGAGCGGGAAGTCGACATTGACCCTCCAATACGCAATCACGGCGGCCCAGAGGGGCGAGCGTGCGGCGATCTTCGCGTTCGACGAGCGACTGGAAACGATCCGCGAGCGGGCTTCGGGGCTGGGTATGGACCTCTCGACGGAGCTCGATTCCGGCAGGGTCACCGTCCATCCGGTCAACACGGCGGAACTCTCTCCCGGGCAACTGGCTCATTACCTTCGCGCAGCGGCCGAGGGGACCGACGGCAGCCCGAGGGCCCGGATTATCGTGATCGACAGCCTTAACGGTTATCTGAATTCCATGCCGGAAGAGCGCGTGCTCCTCTCCCAGCTCCACGAGGTCCTGACGTATCTCGGGCACTTGGGCGTCGTGACTTTCTTGGTCGTCGCCCAGCACGGGGTGGTCGGGTCGCGGATGGATACGCCGATCGACACGACATATCTCGCCGACACGGTCGTGTTGTTCCGGTACTTCGAGGCGATGGGAGAGGTGAGGCAAGCCCTCTCGGTGATCAAGAAGCGAAGCGGGCCGCACGAGCGAACGATCCGCGAGCTCAAGCTCGACCACCAGGGCCTGAACGTCGGGCCCCCGCTGCGCGAGTTCCAGGGCGTCCTGGCGGGGACGCCGACCTATTTCGGGCCGGCACGGCCACTGATGGGCAGGACCGATGCCGAGTAACGAGCCGACACCGGAAATGGAGATGCGGGTCCTGCTGCTCGCACCGACCGCAAAAGATGCCGGGGCGGCGGCCAAGATCTTCGCCGCCTACGGGATTTCTTCGGTGAACTGCGAGGATCTTGACGCACTCTGTCTCAGGATTGCCGAGGGCGCAGGCGCCGCGGTCGTCCCCGAGGAGGCGATCCTGAACTCGCGAGGCGCGACGCTCGCGGGAATCCTGAGGGAGCAGCCCGCCTGGTCCGATTTCCCGCTCATCGTCCTCACGGCGCGTCGCGATTGGTCGACCGGGTCGGTGCCCGATCTCGAGGCCATCGGACATACCACCCTCGTCCGCAGACCGGTCGAGGTTGCGGCCCTCGCAAGCACCATCCGCGCCGCCCTCCGCGATCGCCGACGGCAGTACGCCATGCGAGACCACCTGGAGGAACGCGAGCGGCAAGCCAATGCCCTCCGGGCCAGCGAGGAGCGACTCTCGTTCGCGCTCGAGGCCGGGAACCTCGGGGCCTGGCAGCTCGACCTCACTTCGGGCGTGATGCAGTGTTCGCCCGTCTCCCGGCGGAATTTCGCCTTCTCGACCGACGGCGAACTCTCGCGAAGGGAATTGCTCAGGGTGGCCCACTCCGCCGACCGCCCCCGGATCGCCGAGGCCCTGGAACGGGGACCCGGGAACGATCCCGACCCCGAGCTCGACCTCGAATACCGGACGGTCTGGCCCGACGGCTCGACCCACTGGGTCATGCTCCGCGGCCGCGTCGTCCACGAGGACGGCGAAGGGCCGCCGAACCGCATGGTCGGGGTGAACCTCGACATCACCGAATCGAAACGCATCGAGGAGGACCTCCGCGACGCGCGGGGTCGGCTCGAGTCGGCCCTCGCGGCCGGGGAGATCGCCACCTGGACCTGGGACATCCAGGACGACCGGGTCGTCGCCGACGTTGGCCTGGCGAGACAGTTCTCGGTCTCCCCCGAGGACGCGGCCGGCGGCCCGCTCGCAAACTACCTCAAGGCGATCCATTCGGACGATCGCGACAAGGTCGCTCGCGCCATCGACCGGTCGATCTCCACGGGCAAGCCGTTCGACCTCGAGTATCGCCTCGTCACTCCGGACGGCTCGAACCGCTGGGTCGTCGCCCGAGGGAAAGTCGACTCTGACGCGACGGGCCTCCCGATCAGCCTTTCCGGAGCGATGGTCGACATCACCGAGCTGAAGAATGCCTACGAGGATCGCGCCCGGGTGACCGCCGAGTCCGACCGCCAGCGCCGAGTCTTCGAGGCCGCGCTCTCGAGCACCCCGGACCTGATCTACGTCTTCGACCTCGACGGGCGGTTCTCATACGCCAACGAGGCCCTCCTCCGGATGTGGGGCCGCACCTGGGACGACTCGATCGGCAAGAATTGCCTCGAGCTGGGATATCCCCCGTGGCACGCCACGATGCACGAGCGAGAGATCCGCCAGGTCGTCGAATCCCGCCGACCAATCAAAGGCGAAGTGCCCTTCACGGGGACGTACGGCACACGCATCTACGAATATATCTTCACTCCCGTTCTCGGGATCGGTGGCGAGGTCGAGGCGGTGGCCGGCTCGACGCGGGATGTCACCGATCGGAAGCAGGAGGAGACGCTCCTCGAGCAGCAAAAGCGAGTCCTGGAACTCATGGCGCAAGGGGCGGGGCTCCCCGAGGTCCTGGATGCCCTCTGCCGGATGGCCGAGGACCGGATGGAAGAGCACTGGCGGACCTCGGTGCTCCTGCTCGACCGCGACGGGCTCCACCTCAGGCACGGCGCAGCCCCGAGCCTGCCGGCCCAGTATCGCCGGGCGATCGACGGGATGACGATCGGCCCCTCGGCGGGCGCGTGCGGGACGGCCGCCTATCGCCGGGCCCCGGTCTCGACTACCGACATTGCCGGCGACCCGCTCTGGGCCGACTACGCGGCCCTCGCCCTCGCGCATGGGCTGCGATCCTGCTGGTCGCAGCCGATCCAGTCGAGCGACGGAGAGGTCCTGGGAACGGTTGCCATGTACCACGAAGAGTCGCGCGAGATCGGACCTCAGGACCTGAGGATGATCGACGTCGTCGGCCGCACCGCCGCGATCGCCATCGAGCGCAAACGGGCCGAGGAGGAGCGTGAGCAACTCCTCCAGGCGTCCCAGACGGCCCGGGCCGAGGCCGAGGCCGCGAACCGGATGAAGGACGAGTTCCTCGCGACCCTGAGCCACGAGCTCCGAACTCCCCTGAACGCGATCCTGGGATGGGCCAAGATCCTCCGCTCGGGCGCCGTCGACCAGGAAGACCTCGAGGAGGGCCTCGCGGCGATCGAGCGGAACTCGACCGCTCAGGCTCAGATCATCGAAGACCTGCTCGACATCTCCCGGATCGTCTCGGGGAACTTCCGCCTCGAGGTCCAGTCGGTCAACATTCCCGACATCATCGACGCGGCGATCGCCGCCGTCACCCCGGCCGCGACGGCGAAGGAAATCCGGATCCACAAACTCCTCGACTCGCTCGCCTCCCCCGTCTCCGGAGACCCGGCGCGATTGCAGCAAGTCATCTGGAATCTTCTCTCGAACGCCGTCAAATTCACCCCCAAGGGGGGCAAGGTCCAGATCCTCCTCGAGCGGGTCAACTCGCACATCGAGATCAGCGTCGTCGACACCGGCATGGGGATCAAGCCGGAATTCCTCCCCCACGTCTTCGATCGTTTTCGCCAGGCCGACTCGACGTCAACGAGACGACACGGCGGCCTCGGGCTCGGGCTCTCCATCGTCAAGCAGTTGATCGAGATGCACGGCGGGACAGTCCGGGCCAAGAGCCCCGGCGACGGTCATGGGTCCATGTTCACGGTCATGCTCCCGATCACGGTCGTCCACCCGAGCCACCCTGCATCCGGTCCCAATCGCCCGAAGCCCGCCGAGCCGGCCGCGGACGAGTGCGACGGCGGGACGCTCGAGGGTCTCAAGATCCTGGTCGTCGACGACGAGCCGGACGCACGCCAGCTCGTCCGGAAGGTCCTCCTCGGTGGCAATGCCCAGGTGAGGGTCGCCTCATCGGTGGACGAGGCGCTCACGCTCGTCGAGAGCTTCGCCCCCGACGTCATCGTTAGCGACGTAGGCATGCCGGATCGCGACGGTTATGATTTCATCAGGCAGGTAAGGAAGTCCCACGCCGCCAAGGACCTCCCCGCCGCCGCGCTCACCGCCTTCGCCCGGGTCGAGGACCGGAGGCGCGCACTGCTCGCCGGTTTTCAAACGCATGTAGCCAAGCCCGTGGACCCGGCCGAGCTGGTGGCGGTGGTGGCAAGCCTCGCCGGACGGACGGGCGCATCCTGAACCCTGGATAGCCTCGAGGAGGCCCACCCGATGAACGCTTCGGACGCAACCCGATCGGGCCGGCGGGTGCTGATCGTCGACGACAGCGTCGACACCGCGAAGATGATGAAGCTCTTGCTCAAGCGCGAGGGCTTCGACGCCCGGACCGCCTACGACGGCCCCCAGGCCATCGAGGTTTCGGCATCCTTCCAGCCCGAGATCGTGCTCCTCGACCTCACCCTTCCGGGCATGTCGGGCCAGGAAGTCGCCGCCGAACTCCGCAAGAACGAGGCCTCCGCCGACACCCTGATCGTCGCCATCTCCGGCTACGGCGACCGCGGCGTCCCCCCCGGCTTCGACCATCTGCTGGTCAAGCCGCTCGACCACGACGCACTGCTGAATCTCCTCGCCTCGACGAACTTCCCGGGATAGAGCGGTTAACGTTGAGTGGCCTCACTTTGATACAAGCCCGAAGCGCGAGCGAGTAAATCCTCCGCGATGTCCCGCGGTGGGATTCACTCGCTCGCGCTTCGGGCTTGTAAAATTCATTCCAAGACCCGTAGTCGGGCCCGTTTGAGTCCGGAACGGGCCCGACTCCCCGCCGAGTTATTCCGAGCTGTCGCAATAAAAAGGCGGGTGCTGCGAATCTCCAGACACGCGAGCGAGGTACAGGTCCTTGCGTCTCGATATGGTCGAGACGACGGGCACCGGAATCCCGAGGGAACGGCGCCATCCCCGACGAGCCTCGGCCCTGTCGAGAGTTCTAGGCCGGCCTCACGAGGGCTCGAGGAGAGAAACGGGCGATGAGTACGAGCGAGGCCCTCGACCAAACTCAGCCGCCGGTGCGTCATCACTCGTTGGACAGCCTGCGTGCGGTGATGATGCTCCTGGGGATCGCGATCCACGCGGTGCTCCCCTACCTGCCGCCAGAGCCCGGCAAAGAGTCGAAGCTCCCCTTCTACGACGAGAGTGCGGCGAATCTCGCCTATCTCCTCGTGGTCTTTTTCATCCATTCGTTCCGGATGCCGGTCTTCTTCGTGATGGCGGGCTTCTTCGCCGCCATGATGCAGGAACGACGGGGCACTCGGGCCCTCCTGTTTAACCGGTTCCAAAGGATCGTGGTCCCGTTCGCTGTCGGCTGGGTCATCCTCTTCCCGCTCCTCTCGGGGACGACCGCCTATTTCCAGGCGGGGGGCGGCTCCCAGGGGCGTCGCGAGGTCGTGACCGAATTCTTCCGAGGGCGGCTCTATCACGAGGCCAGCCCGATCCACCTCTGGTTCCTCTATTACCTGATCTTCCTCTACCCGCTTGCGCTGGGGGCCTCCGCCCTGTGGAGCCGGCTCGGGCCGGCGACCCGGGCCAGACTCGACGCCGGCTTCCGCCATACCCTGCAATCGCCGATCCGCCCCGTCTATTTCGCGATCCCGACCATGCTGACATACCTGTTGATGGTCACCGGATTGTTGGACACACCCGAGACGTTCAAGCCGTCCCTTGCGATCCTCTCGGCCTACGCCGTCTTCTTCTCCTTCGGCTGGATGCTCCACGCCCACGTCGACCTTCTGCCCAGACTCTCCCGGCACGCCTGGAAGTATGTCAATCTGGCGATGGTCCTATGGCCCCTGAGCACCTTCGCCATGGTCATGTATTTGATGGCAAAGCCCGGCTACGATCCCGTTGCCCATGCGCTCACGGTCATCTCGGGGGCTCTGACCACCTGGCTGTTCGTCTTCGGGATCACGGGGCTCTTCATCCGATACTTCAACCGATCGTTCGGCTGGATGCGTTACGTGACCGACGCGTCCTACTGGTGCTACCTGGCACACCTCCCGCTCTTGTTCTGGCTCGCCGCCATCCTGGCACCACTACCGTTCGCCTCGCCGGTCAAGGTTGTGCTGCTGATCGTGTTGGCGACGTCCTTGCTCCTCGTGGCTTATCACCACATGGTTCGCACGACATTCATCGGCGAGTGGCTCAACGGCCGGCGCCATCCCGGCCGCATCGCGAGCGTGGAGGAGAGGCTCCCCGAAGAGCCCAGGCTCGTAGGGGTTTCCTACCCCGTCGTCTCCGAGCAGCCGGGGTAGGCGACAACTCAGGCTTCGCTCAGGAGGCGGGCTGCTCCTTCTTCTCATCCAGATACCTGCCGATCTCCTCCGTCAGGGCGGCTTCCATCTGGACAACCTCAGGACCAAAATCCGAGGTTTCGAACAACTGGCGGATCTCGAGGGTGTCGCCCTCGGCGGCCGGGCAGCGCGAGGCCCATTCCATCGCCTCTTCCTTCGACTCGACCTGCCAGAGCCAGTATCCGCCGATCACCTCATTCGTCTCGGTAAAAGGCCCGTCGATCACCTTACCCTTCCCGCCCGAGAACGTAATCCGCGCCCCCTTCGACGTCGGGTGCAGCCCGTCGAGCGCGAGAAGGACGCCAGCCTTCGCCAGCTCCTCGTTGAATTTCATCATGGTGGCGATCGTCGCCTCGTCCGGCAGCACACCCGCTTCGTAGTCCTTGTTCCCTGGGATCACGAACACCATGAAACGCATCGTCGTCTCCCTTCCCTGTGGGACTTTCCGGGTCGAGGCCGTCCCCCTGCGGGCTCCCGCTCGCAAACCTCGGTTCTAATCACTGGTCGATCGGTCGGCCCGCGGATCGACACCGTTTCGCATTTTCTTTGGATACCCCACCGTCGGCTCTTGGGTGACAGACGCTCACTTTCTCGAAATCGACGTAGAGAAACGACTCGAACCGGCCGATCAGTTCTTTTGTTCAGGGAGGATCCGGGGGGTGATCGCCCAATGAGTGGGCAGGAGCCAGCCGTTTCGGGGGGCCCAGCGGGAACCCCAGCATGCGTCCCGTGCCTTCCCTCTTCCCAACCAAGTTCATGGAGGAACGTCCCGTGTGGAAGAAAGTTGTCCTGGGCGTAGTGGCCGTCGTGGTGGTGTTCGTCGTGGTGGTCGCCTTGCGACCCTCTCAATATAAGGTCGAGCGGTCGACCACGATCGCGGCCTCGCCCGCGGATGTGTTCACACAGGTCAACGACTTCCACGCGTGGGACGCCTGGTCGCCCTGGGCGAAGCTCGACCCGGCCTCGAAGTCGACCTTCTCCGGGTCATCCTCAGGCCAGGGGGCCGTCTTCGCCTGGGCGGGGAACGACAAGGTGGGCGTGGGGAAGATGACGCTGACCGAGAGCCATCCCAACGACCTGATCCGGATCCGGCTCGAGTTCATCGAGCCGTTTGCCGACACGGCCCAGACCGTGTTCACCTTCAAGCCAGAAGGCCCCCTGACCCGGGTGACCTGGACCATGTCGGGCCGGAGCAACTTCCTCGGCAAGGCCGTGTGCATGTTCATGAACATGGACAAGGTCGTCGGGGGCTCGTTCGAGGAAGGCCTCGTCCAGATGAAGTCGGTCGTCGAGGCCAAGGCCAGGACCACCTCCAACGACGCCCCGAAGGCCGTCACGGCCGGACGCCCCTCGAACGCTTCCTGAGCGACGCCCAGCGGCCGGAGAACGTGCTCCGGTTCGATTGATGAACGAAGGCGACCAAAACAACATGACGTCGACAATGCCTCCACACGATTGGGGCATTGTCGGCGTTTTTCATAGGTCTCGTCCCCCGACCCTCAATATGAGGTCGGGGACGATCCGCAGACGACTCAGATCGACATCGTTATAATCGAATGTTTTGGGATTTCATCTGTGCCCATCTGCGCCATCTGCGGATAGAAATGCCTTTTCGGGTCTGTCTTCCCTTGATGACTGGACTCAACCCGATCGCGGGTCTTTGAGAACAAGAGCTCGAGGGACAACCGCTCAGCGCGAAGCGCTCGGAGTCGACGCGGCGGGCTTGGCGGGCTTCCCATAAAAGTCAGCGAAGACGTTGTCGCGTTCCAGGGGGAGTTGGAAGCCGTCGGAGACGCGGGTCATGTACAGTCCTCGGCAGAGCCACCAGAAGGTAGACATGGCCTTGTCGGGGCCGAGGTCTTGCTCGAGGATCTTGTAGTCGGCCGCGGTGAGCTCCCAAGGGGTCTTGGTCAACTTCCGGGCATAGGCGTAGGCGTGCTGTTCGGCGGGCGGGAAGGCCGACCAGTCGTCGCTAGCCAGGCGCCTGGTCCGCTCGGCGACGGCGTCCTTGTCGAGCCCGGCAACCTCCAATAGCATTTCGCAGTGGCCCATGCAGTAGTTGCAGCGAATGCTCCGCGTCTGGATCCAGAAAAGGCTCTCCTCGAAGACGCGGTCAGGCTTCGCCTCGGCCCACATCGTTCGGGTCCCGACGCTCCAGGGGACCGCCAGTTCGGGGACGTAACCCGAGCATATGAGGTTCCAGACGATCCGGGTCGGGCGAGCGGCCAGGGCAGGGGGGAGGTTCTTCTTGACCTGTTCCCAGGCCGGGATCGGCAGTCGAGGCATCCGCGCTCGCTGTTTCTCGAGCCGGGCCTGGAGCTCGTCGAACGACAACTCGGACCACTCCGGATCGCGCTCGACCACGTTCGTGCCCGAGGTGAGCAGCTTCGGGAGCGCCGCCTGGACCGGGAGGATCGGCGTCGGCTGGAAGCTCTTCGGGTCGAACTTCACTTCGAGCGGCGGCAAGGGGCCGGTCGGCTCGATCGGAAGGTTCAGGCCAAGCACAACCCGATCCTGGAAGTTGCCGTAGGCGCAGAGGAGGACCATCGAGGCCACCCGCTTGTCGCCATACGTTGCGCGGAGCTTCGCGAACAGCTCATCAGGCACGGTCGGGGCCGCCACCGTCATCAGCCGGGCGAACTCGAGGGGCTCGCGGTCGGCCGAGGGCCAGGCGGCCGGGTCGCCGGTCAGGGCCTTCGCCGCAGCGTCATCGCCGCCGACGCGTTTCAGGTCGGCCAGGGCATACGCTTCGGAGTAGGCGCAACGGTTCGCGTGGGCGATCACCCAACGCATCTTGGCACGCAAGGCCGGGTCGAGAGGACTCTTGGTGCGATGCGCCAGGTCGAGCTCGAGCATCGTGGCCGCGGTGCGAGGCAACCGCGACGCGACGGCCAACGCCCAGCTCGGCAAGGGCTGGCCGCCGCCGGAAAGCGTAGGGGGCATCCGCTTCCAGCATTCGGCCTCGTCGAGCATGGGGACAGGCCTGGTCCCTTCGCCGGGAGCTGCCGCGACCACCGCCACGGGCAGGAGCACCGCTCCCAACGCGAGAAGGCTCCCCAGCATCTTGATGTCAAACATGATTTATTTCCTCGCAGAGATGGTTTCGAGCCGGCCCGGACACGCGGGTCGAGGCCGTGGCACGGGCGATGTCGGGTGTAAATGCCTGGAAAGGAAAGGAGCTCGCCGCCCACACCCAAGGTGGAGGCGGCGAGCCATTCTTCACAGCGGGGAGCGAAGCACGGTCCGCGTCGGCTCGAGGCTCACCGTGTATCGGACCTTCTGCCGGACCGCCTTGCCGCGGGGATCCTGGAGCCAGAGCTCGACGGGGATCGTCCGGTCGAAGCCCGCCGTCTGCGTGGCCTCGGCCACCTCGTACTTCGAGAGTTTGTACCCGGCCTTCCACGCCGGGTCGGACACGGTCGTGTCGGGTCGGTCGTTGGTCACTTCCTCGAGCGTCCGGCCCGCATGCCAGGCATCCAGGACCGTCACCAGCGCCTGCTTGGCCAGGTTGGGGTCCGCCTCCCTCAGGCCGTCGCCGCACCCGGCCAACACCGTTGCGAGCAGGATCAAGCCGTAGCGGCCGACGTTCTTGCGGGGACCTGTCGATTCCACGGGATCGTCTCCTCTCCAGGGATCAATACGCGTCCGCACTGACGACCTCGGACCCGTTCATCGAACCGATCGCTCGCCAGATCGACAGGTTGACCGATTCCTTGAGGAACCGGACGGAACCGTCGCAGAACGTCGCGTTGACGCCGCTCGGGTGGTAGCTGTTGGCCGAGTTCATGATCCGGCCCGGCGGGAAGATGCACGTCCGCTTGTTGGGGACGTTGACGTGGTTATACATCGCCGAGGTGCTCCCCGTGATCCAAGGGACCCCGCCGGTCGACAGGCCCTGGAACGAGAGGTTCGACACCTGGAACGACTGGCAGTCGGAGATGGCCCCGTCCGGGGTGGTGGGATGTGTCTGGGTCCAGAATGCGTCCGTCTTCTCGGTCGCGATCGCGTTCGACATGTCTCCCTTGCCCATCTCGCAGAAGGCCGTGGTGTTGCTGGTGCCGTCGGTGATGTCGGCGATCCTCGTCTTGCTGACCGGGAAGAATGGGCCGTTGAACGGGGGCAGGCTGGTGTTGAAGCCCCAGGGATCGCTCGCCCCGGCGACGAACTGGATCCCGTTCCCCGAGTTCGGCCGATAGTTCGTCCCGGCCTGCCCCGCCGGCAGACTGTTTTGCTTGTCGCTGGGGCAGAGGAAGGCGGTCACCACCGTGGCGATCACCGTGTTGTTGCCCAGGTCGGTGCGAATGATCCCGTAATTGATCATGTTGAACAGCGACGTCTGCTCCATGTAGGGCAGGAGCATGCTCAGACCCGAGTACGAGACCGGTGACGGGTAGCCGAAGCCCGGGGAGTCGAGCCCCATGCTCATCGGGAAGCAGTCCATCGAGTCGTGGTAGTTGTGGAGGGCGAGCCCGATCTGCTTGAGGTTGTTGACGCATTGCGTCCGGCGGGCCGCCTCGCGGGCCGCCTGCACGGCCGGGAGCAGCAGGGCGATCAGGACCGCGATGATCGCGATGACGACGAGGAGTTCGATCAAGGTGAAGGCAGAGCGATGCGTTTTCATCAGAATCTCCGTGAAGGGGGGTCGAAAGAGGGGATGAACGGAATGGCCGCGAAAACGCGGCGCGCACAATAGCCCGCGATCGCCCGACGATTGTCGAAACGATAAAAGATAAGAGCTCACGGATTCAGACACTTACATCATCAAATGAAACGACGGAGTCGGAGCATGAGCATCACATCGGTCCGAGCCCTGAGCTCGACCCGACGACCCCCCGGATCATTGGCACAGGCCAAACTCGGGAGGGAGAGCCAGTCCCGATCTGTGGGACCAGTCGACGAGAACCTTGGAAGGTTTATGAACGCCGATTGGGTCAGAAACCCGGTTATTGAGAAACTACCGGGTCTCGGGACAGCCATTGCGCCGCACGGACGACGGGCCGCGATCGGCGAGAGGGTGACGAGCCTGTTGAACGGGGACGACTGGCCGCTGTCGCGCAATCGGGAGAGATTGCGGGGCGACGACGAATCGCGACCGATCCAAGCCTCGGCAAGATGGCGGAATTAAGAGGGGCGGGGTGGGCGGTCGAGAGACAGGCCGACGTGGATCGGTTTCACGCGACAAGCTTCGAGAAGGCTTTGAAATGGCTGGGAAGGAGTCGGGAAGCTCGACGGGAGACAGCCCCACTGTTCGACGCGATCGGACGCGGTCGAGGTTGGGACCATCGGGATCGTTGGCATTCTCGAGCATGAGAGGCCGGCACAAGGCGAAGGTCGATCCGAGGGATTTCCCGAGCGATCGGCCGCCCCGAGACCTTCGAACTGCGCCAATCCCACCAGGGTTGCCGCATCGAGCGGACTCGGCTTCGAGACCGCGTGCCCGACGCATCCCGCCGACGAGGCCGTTGGCATGAGGAGGCCGGCCGCACAGAACGCGAGGAGCGTCCAGGCGTAGCGCCCGACCATTGGCCAACGGATCGACGGGTTCATCGGTGTATCAATCGTACGCAGCCGAGATTCATGGCCGCTGAAAGAGGAGAGACCGCTTCGTTGCGGAAATCCTTCGACGGATTAGAATACATCTGTTGCCTTTGGTTTGCAAGAACCCGCCGAGAAATCGATTCGACATCGCTCCGATGGTGTCGAGCATCCAAATTGGCCCCTTCGTGTCTTGGTCGCCGTTGCGATGGGACCTCTCACCCGAGCCAACCCAACCCGAAGACACCGGCGGTCGTCGGCGGAGCTTGGGGACCCATGAGTTCGCGGACGAACCCCGTGGCGGCCAAGTGCCCGGTCATGCCTTGATTCGGCGTATTCCGTGACCGCTTTCGAGGTCAACAGACGCATAACTCCGCACCGGCGTTCCTCCGATAGGTAGGGCACTCTTGCCCCGCTCTTCCTGGCATGTCCCCGGTAGGTGGAACGCTCCTGTCCCGCTCCTCCTGACATCCCCCCGGCAGAGGGGATCATCTTCAACCCAATGAAGCCGTGATTACGACCCCAACTTTAGCGTTAACGCACCTCTAGGCCGGCTTTCACCTCAACTCTCGATCCTGCAAAATCGCCGGGGAGACTGGGACCCTACGGGCACATCCTTACACAGATATGTCAATAGATTTTCGTTTTAAGAAAAATTGATGATAACGGATTTGGTCTGAGTGAACAGGTCGAGCCCGTACGGCCCTTTCTCGCGACCCCAGCCGCTCTGCTTGAAGCCTCCCCATGGAGACGCGTTGTCGAAGGCGTTGTAGCAGTTCACCCAGACCGTGCCGGCATCGAGCGCGGCGGCGGCCTGGTGGGCCTTGCGGATGTCTCGGGTCCAGACGCCGGCGGCCAAGCCGAAGGGGGAATCGTTGCCCTGGGCGATCGCGTCGGGGAGGTCGTCGAACGGGATCGCGCAGACGACCGGGCCGAAGATCTCCTCGCGGGCGATGCGCATCCGGTTGTTGACGCCGGAGAACACCGTCGGCTCGACGAAGAAGCCGGATTGGAGCGAACCGGCCGGGGCCTTGCCGCCGGTCACGGCCATGGCGTTCTCGTCGCGGCCGATCTTCACATAGTCGAGCACGCGACGTTGCTGCTCCGACGAGACGAGCGGGCCCATCTTCGTCGCCGGGTCGAGGCCGTGCCCGAGCGTGACGGACCGCGCCATGTCCGCGAGTCGGTCGACGAACTCGCTGTAGATGCTCCGCTCGACGAAGAGGCGGGAGCCGGCGGAGCAGATTTCCCCCTGACAGAAGAAGATCCCCATGAACACGCCCTTGAGCGCGGCCTCGAGGTCGGCGTCGGCGAAGACGATGTTCGGCGACTTGCCGCCGAGCTCGAGCGAGACTTTCTTCAAGTTCCCCGCCGAGGCACGGACGAGGATTCGGCCGACCTCAGTACTGCCGGTGAAGGTGATCTTGTCTACGTCGTCGTGGTTCGCGAGCGTCGCGCCGGCGGCCTCGCCTAGACCCGTGACCACGTTGAAAACGCCGTCGGGCAGGCCGGCCTCGGAGAAGAGCTCGCCCAGCCTGATCGCGACGAGCGAGGTATCCTCGGACGGCTTGATGATCACGGTGTTGCCCGTGGCGAGAGCCGGCGCGGCCTTGTACAGCGGCATCGTCAACGGGTAGTTCGGCGGCGTGATCCCCGCCACGACACCGAGCGGCTCTCGCGTGGTGTAGTTCAGGAACTGGCCCGGGAGGGACAAGGGGATCGTGTCGCCGAGCAACTTGGTGGTCCAGCCCGCGTAATACTCGGTCCAGCTCACGGCCGTCGCGACCTCGCGCTTGGCCTCGGCGAGCGGCTTGCCGTTCTCGAGTGTGATCAGTTGCGCGAGTTCCTCCCCGTTCCGCTCGATGAGCGACGCCGCCTTCTGCAAGAGCCGCCCCCGATCGTAGGGCGTAATCTTCTTCCAGGCGGGGAACGCCCGGCGCGCGGCGGAGACGGCCTCGTCGGCGTCGGCCGGACCGCCGGCCGGGAAGGTCGCGAGCGTCTCCCCCGTCGCGGGGTCGAGGGAGGGCAAGGTCTCGCCGCTCGAGGCCTCGCGCCAACGGCCGCCCACGAGCATCTTCGCGGGCTTGGCGAGGAAGGACCGCACGGCCGGGGAAGCTTCGGGTGATGTGCTCATAAGACGTTTCACGATTGAGGTTGATCGAAGTCGGGATAACCGCCGCCCTTCGACGACGGCCCGGGGAAGCCGATGAGCCGCTGGACGCCCTCGTCTCCGAGGTAGAGTGCGCAAACATCGGCCCGAAGCTGGCGGAAGAACGCGGGGTGCCGGTCTCGGAGCGTGCCGAGAAGCTCATGGACCTGCGCGGCGGCCAGTTCGCGGACGCCCCTGCCGAAGCGTTCACGGGCGATCTCGCGGGCGTCCCGGAGGCCCTCGACATAGACAGCCACGGCCGGACCTCTCCTCATGCGCTCGGCCAGGCCAGCGCCGGCATGCACCGCGCTCGCCCCGGCATCGCGGTCGTCGGGGGGGATGATCCCGTCGGCCAGGGCCGCGAGCGTGCCGACGTCGTCGAGGGTGACCATGGGTTCGTTCATGTCGTTTCCCCGGCTGCTCAAGGCCCTTCGGCGAGGATGTGACCCGAGGCGCGGTCGGCGATCGCCATCGCCGTGAGGGTCGGGTTGAGCCCCGAGCCGGTCACGAACACGCTCGTGTCGCAGATATAGAGGTTCTTCACGTCATGAGAACAGCCGAACTCGTCGACGACCGAGGTCTCGGGGTCGCGTCCCATGCGGCAGGTGCCCATCGCGTGGGCCCCGTAGTTGAGGCCGATGTGGACCTTCCGGGCCCCCGACGCCTCCATCATCTCCGCGGCCCTGTCGCGGGCCGCGGCGGCGACTTTGACATCGTTCTCGCCCCAGTGGTAGGTCACCCGCGCGGCGGGCAGGCCGCGGGGGTCTCTCAACTCCGGGTCGAGCGTGACCGCATTGCTCTCATGTGGGAGCCCTTCCGCGTGGGCCCACCAGGCCGCCGTGTGGGTGTAGCCGTGAAGGAAGTCCTTCAGTTCCTGCCCGTACATCAGCCCGCTCAGGTTGCCGAAGGTGATGGGGGTCATCATGTAGCTGAGCAGGATGAACCCACGGGCGTAGTCGTTCCGCGGATCCGGCCGGTAGTAATCCTGCACCATAACGTGACCCATCTGCATCCCCTTGTAGGCGTTGATCGGCTCGTCGAACGTGCCGAAGACCTGCCAGGTGGGATGGCTCATGAGATTCTTCCCGACGAGCCCGCTGGAGTTCGCGAGGCCATCCGGAAACGCCCCCTGGGCCGAGAGGAGGAGCAGCCGGGGCGTCTCGAGCGCATGGCTGGCAAGGACCACGACCCTCGCCTCGACCCGGCGTTCGCGGCGTCCGGAGTCGAGGTAATCGACTCCCGTGACTCGGCCCTTGGCCCCGTCGTAATTCACCCGATGGACGAACGCCTCGCTGATGACGCGGGCCCCCAGGACCTCGGCCTTCGCGAGGTAGGTGTTCGTGGCGGTCGCCTTGGCCTCGGTCGGGCACCCCGACCCGCACCAACCGCAGGCGACGCACGCCGGGCGGCCGTCGCGTTCCACCGAGTTGATCGCGATGGGAGGTGCGAACGGATGGGCCCCGAGTTGCCTCGCCCCCCGGGCGAGCACCTGAGCGTGCCAGTTCATCCGGTGCGGGGGCATCGGCAGCGTATAGGGCTCGGGGGCAAACGGCCCGCATTCGCCGGCTACCCCGAACTCGCGCTCGACCGCCTCATAGTGCGGACGGAGGTCGTCGTACCCGATCGGCCAGTCGGCCCCCACACCTTCCGTCGATCGGGTCCGGAAGTCGTCGCGATGGAACCGGGGGACCACCCCGAGCCAGGGCAGGGTCCCGCCGCCGACGCCCGTCCCCGCCTTCGGGATCACGAAATCCGAGCCGACGAAGTTCCTGGGCTCGGTCCAGAAGATCTTCCCGGCGTTCGCCTCGACGTTCTGCAACGCCGAGTGGCCGCCAAATCTCTGACCGGCCTCGAGCACGACCACCGACAACCCTCGCGACGACAGCCGTTGTGCGACGAGCGCACCGGTCGCGCCCGCGCCGACGATGAGCACATCGAACATGCGCGCGAACTCGCAAGACGTGGGGAATGACCAGGACCTCGGGCACTATACGAGAACCCGAAACCGAGGGCCAGGATCTGGGCGATCGATTTGCGTTCAAGCCTTCGTTCGAATGGCCGAGTTCCGGATTCACCACGAAGGGACAAAGACACAAAGTTGAAGAGGGCAGCAGGTCGGAGATAATTCGTTCGCCCCCGAAACCAAGGGGCAGGGCCCTGTCGGCAGGACGGATCCTCGACTTGACCAATTTTGGGACGGCTCGTAATTTGTCGGCCGAGACCGCCGGTCGATCCTGGACGGGTCGGACGGCCTGGGCGAGGTTCGCCCTTTCGGTGTTCGCGATTGCGCCGAAGGGGTGTCCATTCGCGTGGAGGAACCTTCGGCCCCGGACGAAAGGGCCCGACTTTACGTTCGATCGCGAAGGAGCCGAACGAATGCGAGCCACCACGGTGAAGACGGGCGCGTTGACGCTGGTGATCCTCGGGAGCATGGCCTGCGTGGGACTCGCGCAACCGGGTTTCGGGGAGCGGGTCGCGGAGAAGGTCCAGGGGGTCGGCCGTGGCCTGAAGCGAGGCGTGCAAGACGTCAGCGGGGCGGTCCGAAAGCGGTTCGAGATCGTCCGGGCGGACGTCGGTCGGATGGAGACCCATTCCCGCGTCTACTCCCGCCTCCACTGGGACAGCATGCTCCACAACTCGTCGATCGAGGTCCACATGCTCCGCGACGGCACGGCCTTGTTGAAGGGGACCGTCCCCGACGAGGCAGCGAGGGCCCACGCCGTCGAACTCACCAAGAACACCGTCGGGATCACCTCGGTCATCGACGACCTCACCCCGCTCGTCACCACCCAGGCCGCCAAGACGTCGAAGACGATCCGGACTCGCGAATAAGCCCCGACAGTCGACGGATCGAGATCCATTCCCCTCACCGTGCCCCCACCGTCGCGTTGTGGTTCGGGTCGGGTTAGAATGCAACGATTCTCCGGGTTAGGGATGGGGATACACCCCTGATCTGAGAGTTCGATCGCACGCGACGCACCGAGACGCACACCATGAAGACGCGCACCAGCCTCGGCCTGGCGGCGACGCTGCTCGCCGCGACGGCACTCCCGTTGCACGGCGACGACGGACCCAAGGTCGCCGCCGACTTCGACATCGTCTACAGCAAGGTCGGCGACACCGAGCTCAAGCTCGACGTCGCCCGCCCAAGCGAGGGGGATGGCCCGTTCCCGGGCGTGGTCGTGCTCTACGGCGGTGCCTGGCGGACCGGGAAGAAGGACCATATGCGGGGGGCCTTGGGCGAGTTTGCGCGCCGAGGGTATGTGGCAGTCGCGCCGCAGTATCGCCACTGTCCCAAGGATGTGTTCCCGGCCCAGGTCCACGACGTCAAGGCGGCCGTGCGCTGGCTCAGGGCCCACGCGAAGGACTACCACCTCGACCCCGACCACATCGGTGCCATCGGGTTCTCCGCCGGGGCCCACCTCGCGCTGATGCTCGGCGTCACGGGGCCCGACGACGGCCTCGAGGGGCCCACGACCGACACCTCGACGAGCACCAAAGTCCAGGCCGTGGTGAATTACTTCGGGCCGATCGACCTCGCGGCCAAGGACTTGCCCGACGTCTCCAAGCCCCTCCTGCGCGACTTCCTCGGCGGGACGCAGGAGGAGAAGCCCGAGGCCGCCGTGAAAGCCTCCCCATTGACCTTCGTCACCGCGGACGACGCCCCGACGTTGACCTTCCAGGGCACGAAAGACAACCTCATCCCGTATAACCAGGCGATCAAGCTCACCGACAAGCTCACATCGGTCGGGGTCCCCGGACGCGTCGAGCTCCTGATCGGCGTCGGACACGGCTGGCAAGGGGCCGAGCTCGAGCGGACCAACACCGAGACCTTCGCCTTCTTCGACCGTTACCTCAAAGCACGCCCTTGAAACGACGAGGGCGAGCGCCGATCACGTCGTGCTCGCTCGGAAGGCCCCCGACCTGGAATCCTCATCCCCGATTACCACGGGAGTTTCTAGGAACCGCCGCTCGACTCGGCGTAACCTGGATTCGGGTCAACTCCCGCAGCCAGGCGAGTCCTCCCCTGTGACCGAACGGAAACGCCTTCGGCTTCCCCTCTCGACACGATGACTGCTCATCGCCATGGTAGCGCTAGGCCTCTCACTCATCCTGATCACCGTCCGACAGAATGCCCGGATCAACGAAACGACGGCCAGGCACAAGGCCCAACTCGTCGAGCAGACCGAGCGGTTCGCCGCCCAGGTCAACGAGATGACGGCGAGGCACAACGCCCAAATCGCCGCCATGGCGGCGAGGCAGGAAAAGCCATCATCGATGCGAAAAGCTGAGCGCGACGCCAGGCCAGTGCCGCCTTCGGGCCCCTGAGCATCTGGGCTTCGGCTTCGGTTCTCGTTTCCATTCCGGCTTGGCAGCGGATGAGCCGCTCCTACGACCTCTCGGGCTTTTTCCGAAGGGCTGCCCCTCCAATAACCATCAACATCAACACCAGCCAGCATTCGATGATATAAGGCCATGCGTTCTGCCGAGTTCCCTCGGCGAAATCCGTCGGCGGGAAACCCAGAGTCATGGCGGACATCACACAATAGACCCCGCCTACAAGTCGACGTTTGAGCGTGTTGGCGACGAAATCCTGATTCGCATCGGGACACGAGACAACACCGGAGACGAAGCCGCCAGCAAAGTATGCAATGACGCCTGTCATCGCCACAACCGGGAGCAGTCGTCGCATCGTCCCTCCGCTGATCTCACGGCCCCTTTTGACGCTTTGAAACGGCCCCCGATTCCCGTTGTCCCGCGTACCCAGGTGCTAAAGAGAGTTTCACGTCCCGCCCCGGTCCCACTCCTTCAACAAACCGCAGCCTCATCAAACGGTCGGGCATTGTCTCAGGTGCACGCTCGGCGAGGGTCAGCGCCCTCGGGGGCGTTCCACGCCTGTGATGCGGCGGATGTAATCGACCTCCTTCGGGTCGTACGGGGTGCCGTCCTGGCGGAAGATGTCGTGGAACCAGGTGGGGGGCTCGGCGTCGTAGGCTTTCTGCCACGAATCCCACGGGTAGATCGTCTGGGACTTGCCCGAGACGAAGCCCCAGTTGTAGGCTCCGATCTTCTCCTCCTTGAAGTAGGCGAGGATCGGGTCGAACCGACTGCCGGCCGGACGGGCCATGTATTCGGTGCAGATGATCGGCCGCTTGTAGCGCTTCAGGTGTTCGACTCGCCCTTTCAGCTCCGACAGTCCCGCGTAGTTGTGGAACGTGATGATGTCGGATTGCTCGAGTGAGAACCGCTCCCAGGGCTTGAGCCGTTCGTGGTGGGCCCAGTCACCGATCCAGATCCCCGCGGTGATCGGCTGCGAGGGCTCGGCCGAACGGGCCCAGGCGAAGGCGTGCGTCATGAGTTTGAGGGCGAGCTCACCCTTGTTCTCGGGCTCGTGGCGGCCGTAGCTGTTGTTGTTGCGGTTGTCGGGCTCGTTGATGATGTCCCAGGCGTGGACGCGGCGGTCGTTGCGGAAGTGGCCGACGACGCCCTTGATATAAGGCTCGAGCTCGGCGTGCCGGGCCGGGTTCTTGAGGATCTCGACACCGGGGCTTTGCAACCACCCCGAGTTGTGGAGCCCCCGCTTCGGCTCGCGCTGCTTGCCGGATCTGGGGTGAGGGTCCCAGACGCTATCGAGCAGGACGAACATCACACCGATCTTATGCTTCTCCGCGACTTCGAGGAATTGCTCCATGCGGCGGAGGAAGCCGGCGGAATCCTGCTCCCAGAGGAGGTGGTGGAGGAAGACCCGCAGGCTGTTGAACCCGAGCCCTTCCGCCAGGGCGAGCTCGCGGTCGATCGCCTTCAGGTCGAAGGTGTCGGCCTGCCACATCTCCAACTGGTTGATCGCGTATGCGGGCGCGAAGTTCGCGCCCACGAGCCAGGGCTTCTCGCTGGCCCATGCATTCGCCCGCTCGACCGACCAGGGTTCGGCGGCACTCACGGTCGAGGCCTCGAGGCCGATTAGCGCCGCAAGGAGGACGAATGCGCTTCGTCCGACTCGTTTCAACATCAAAGGATCCTTTCGTCGCTATCGGACTTTGTTGCGAAATCCCAGCTTTTGAAGAGACCGCCGGGGTTGAGACGTGATAAACGCCGAGTTCCCCACTCGGGACGACATCACATGGTGGTTCAGAAACCCGGCGTTTAAGAAGACACCGGGTTTCGGGGTTTCGAAGATCGTCAGTCCTGGGGCGGGAAGACGTCGGGTTCGATCTGGTAGCCGTCGGCGATGGCATTGGTCGAGTTGAACAGGCCGACGATCGCCATGACTTCCCCAAGTGCCTCGACGTCCAGGCCGAGCTTGCGCACGGCCGCCGTGTGGGAGTTGACGCAATAGGAGCAACCGTTGGTCGCCGAGACGGCCAGCGCGATGATCTCGCGTGTGAGTGGGTCGAGCTTCCCCGTACGCCCCTCGGCCTCGGGATGCATGATCGCCTTGAGTCGGGTCCAGACCAGCTCGAGGTGGTCGACGTTGGTCGCCAGGGTCTGCCAGAAGTTGGGGACGAAGTCGATCCCCTTGGTCGCCTTGATGTCCTCGTAAACCGCGGCGACACGGCCGGTGGCCTCCGACTCCCCGACCAGACGCACGGTCGCCTTGGGGCGTTCCGCCATATCCTCGATCCTCCCCGACGCGGTTCAAGCGGATTTCTCTGGGCACGATCCCAACCCCCATGTTGGGCCGAGGCCGCCGGCTCCGCAAGCCACTCGACGGTTGTCCGGTTGCAAGAACCGGGGACCGACCGCTAAGATCCACCAATTGTCCAACAAGTATCCCCGGGCGGGAGACGGGCATGATGACGAGTCGTTGCGGTGGTCCGGTCGTCTCCCGTCGCGAGTTCCTCCGGCTCGGTTACCTCGCGATGGGGGGGATGAGCCTGCCGGGCCTCCTCGCCGCCCGAGCCCCCGCCGCGACGACCCCCGACACCTCCGTCATCCTCTTCTGGATGTGGGGCGGGCCGAGTCAGCTCGAGACGTACGACCTGAAGCCCGACGCCCCGAGCGAATACCGAGGCCCCTTCCGTCCGATTTCCACGCCCGTCCCCGGCCTCGACATCTGCGAGCTCTTTCCCCTCCAGGCCAAGCTCGGCGACAAGGTCTCGTTGATCCGATCGCTGCGGCACACGATGTCCGCGCACAATGACGCCTCGATCGAGCTTCTTACGGGGAAGACCCCCTCGCCGCCCGACCCGACATCGACCTCGCGCTCCGAGCATCCTGACTTCGGCATGTTCACGAGCCGACTCCGCGGGATGCGGGCCGACGGTCTGCCGCACTATGTCGGGATCCCCCAGCAGCCGTTCATGACCCAGCCGACCTATCTGGGGGTGAGCCACCGCGGGTTTGGCACGGGCGACCCATCGGCCCCGAATTTTCGAGCCCCGAATCTCTCGCTCGTCGGGGGTGTCGACGGCAGTCGCCTCGACGACCGTCGCGCCTTGATCTCTCAATTCGACGGCTTCCAACGCGACCTCGACCGCCCGGGAGCCACGGGCGGCGATCCCTTCCGCGACGCCGCGCTTCAAATGTTGACGAACCCGAAGATCGCGTCGGCCTTCGACCTCGGGAAGGAGGATCCGAAGCTCCGCGACCGCTACGGACGCCACCTCTGGGGCCAGAGTTGCCTGCTCGCCCGCAGGCTGGCCGAGGCAGGCGCGAGTGCGATCACGATCGACGCCCTCGCCCCATCGCTCAACGAGCGGTACTTCAGTTGGGATGATCACATCAATGCGGAAACGCGCTGGGACATGGGCGACGCCATGCGGCATCGCGCCCCGTTCATGGACCAGGGCCTCTCGGCCCTGATCGAGGACGTGTACCAGCGCGGCCTCGACCGCAAGGTCCTGATCGTCGCGGTCGGCGAGTTCGGCCGCACGCCCCGACTCGTCCGGTCGAGCGGCTTGATCGGCCGGGACCACTGGCCCGACGCCCAGTCGGCGCTCGTCTCGGGCGGCGGCCTGCGGATGGGACAGGTCGTCGGGGCCACGAACCGCCGCGGCGAATTCCCCGTCGAACGCCCGCTCTCGCCCAGGGATCTGCTCGCGACGATCTACCGCCACCTCGACATCGACCCCAGGCGCGAGTTCCCCGACTTCGCCGGCAGACCCATCCCGATCCTCTCCGAAGGCGAGCCGATCCGGGAGCTGATCTAGCCCGTGTACTGAGCTCGAATGGAACACGGATGGAATACGAAGATCGGCAATCAACAGATGACGCGGATGAACACAGATAATTTAAAAATACTTAAAATTGAAAGTTCAATTAAAATTCACAATTTTCAAACTATGATCATCCGTGCCATCTGTTGATTAAATTTTCTTCAATCCATGTTCGTTTTTCAAACGCGGGATCTGTGGAAGACGCTGGGCTCGATGGCGGGGAGGCCGAAGAGTCGGTTGTGGAGCATCTGCTCGAGGGCTTCGAGGTCGCCGAGGAACGAGGTCGCGGGGATGGAGTCGCCGTTGACTCCGTGGTAGTCGGGGTAGGATTGCAACAAGGCGAGGCGGTCGGGCAGTGGGGGGTGCGCCGGGTCGTCGGTCCCGGCCCCGTCGGCGAGGACCTGGAGCCGCATGGCGGAGTGGACCTCGGGAGGGAGGCGGAACCAGAAGGCGCGGAAGAAGGCGTAGAGGTTGGGGGCATCCGGGTCCGAATGGTCGTAGTGCTCGAGGACCTCGCGGAAGAGTGGCTGGACGAGCGCGACCTTGACGAGGGCCGAGGCCGCCGGGCCTCCTCCCGCGATCGAGGCCGCGGAACGATCGGCGCGGGTTTCCTGTCCCCGGGCAATCGGGCCGATGAGACTGGCCGACCAGCGGTAGGTCGTCCTCGCCAGGAAACCGAGCGGGCCGTGCTCGCGTCCCGAGGCGCGGTCGAGCGCCTGTCGCAAGCCCTCGACGAATCGGACGGACCGTGCCGCTCGGGTAGCGTCGCCCTTCGCCAGGTGGGCCAGCTCGTGAGCGAGGATGGCGCGGAGCTCGGCCAGGGTCAGGACGCGGAGCAGGGGGAGTCCGAGGATCAAGGCCTGAGAGCGTCCCCAGGCCACGACCCCGCAGCACGGGAGATAGGTCAGGCGGATCTGCCCGGGCGGCTTCACGCCCAGGCGTCGCGAAACCTCGTCGACCGTCGAGAAGATCAAGGGGGCGTCGGATCGTGCGAGCACCGGCCCGAGGTCGGCGTCGGGGTCGCGGGTCTCGGTCACGACGACGACCCCGCCGAGCCACTCGAGCAGGCCGGCCCACCCCTCGAACTCGTCGCGGAGCCAGCCTCGGAGGACCGGGACAAAGCCACCGCAGGCGATGAAACCTGCCGTGCCCGCGACGACCACGCCCCGGTACGAGGTCTCGAGCCAACGCAGCGACAGGCTTCGCCAGAATAAGGCGAACGGACCCAAGATCACCGACTCCGAGGGGGGAAGGGCCGGGATTTCCTCACTCGGCGGCCGACGGCGGGCGCGGAACGTCTCGCGACAGTCGGGGCATCGGAACCGGAAATCGTCGCCGACGCGCTCGTCGAGCGACGTCAAGGCGCCCCCACAGGCGGGGCAGCGCAACCCGCTCGGGGGCGGACTGCGATCCTCCAAGGTTCTCCGCGACGCCCCCTGGCTCATCTCGAGTGCCGGCTGACCTCCGCCACGTTCGCCTCACCATCCCCAAACCAAGGTATCCCTGATCGACTTCGGCGAACATCCCCTTTTATTTTTTCTCCGCCTCCGCCAGCGATCGCGATTCTCTCCCGAGGAGGCGAGGGCCCCACGCTCCATCTCGCAGGGTACAAGCATGGGTTGGGTCCGTCCGGAGAGCCATCTCGTGGCCGCGCGATCCTCCTGCAAGAGCCGGTCCTCGCGATTCTTAGGGCGAAAATCCGGGTGTGCCGAAAGCGGGCACCTTGACGTTATGAGACACTTGTCTTAGGATATCAAGCGTCGGGGAAGAAAGGCGACCCCGAACCCTGGCCTCGCAGCATGCCGACGGGGTGTGAGGCGGGGCGTCATTGTACCGTTCGATCATTCGAGATCATCGCCGATGGCCAAGCGTCCATTATCCATCCCCGATTCGGAGCTCGACGTCCTCAAAGTCCTCTGGGATCGGGGCCAGGCGACGGTTCGTGAAGTCCTGGATACCCTCCGAGGTGCCGGTCGTGAGTGGTCCTACGCCACCGTCGCGACCCTGCTCGATCGCCTCGAGACCAAGGGGGTGGTCTCCAGCGACCGGAGCGAACTCGCTTTCGTCTATAAGCCGGTCATCACCACCCAGGAGGTCCGCCAGAAGCGGGTCAGCAACCTGGTCGACAAGCTCTACCAGGGCGAGCCCGGTCTCCTGGTCCTCCACCTGCTCAAGTCGCACCCGCTCGACGCCCGCCAGGCGAAGGAAGTCCGGGCGGTGCTCGAAGAGATGACCGGTAGCGCCTCGAAGAAGAAGGGGACCGAACCCCCGACGACGTCCTGACCGGAGAGGCCGCGCATGCGGCCTCCCTGCCGTCTCCTTGCAATCGAAACCGGCCCCGCCCTCGCATCGACCGCACGTCCTCAATCCCGTTTCGGAAACGGAGACCGAGCATGGCCTCACGTTCGCGCATGCGCCCCGCACACTGGATCGTTCTGGCGCTCGCCCTGGCCCCGGCGTGGAAGCTCGTCGAGCGGGTCGCCCGGCCGGGGCCGAAGGTGGTCACGGCCCGGTCCGTCGCCGAGGGCCGCACCCTGTTCAACCACGAGTGGACCCCCGGCGATCCCCTCACCAGGGGAGATGGGATCGGGCCGGTGTTCAACGCCAAATCCTGCCTCGAGTGTCACAACCAGGGGGGTCCCGGCGGCGGCGGCCCCGTGAGCAAGAACGTCACGGTCTATGGCCTGGTCGCCGGTGGTGCGAACGGCATCCCCGCCTCGGGCGTCGTCCATCAGAAGGCGATCTCGGCCGAATACCAGGAGACGTTGAACCTCGTCCACGCCTCGCTACCGAAGGCCCCGTCGATCCCGCTCCCCCAACTGGTCGACCGCGCCCGGACTCGCTCTCCCGAGGTCGTCGTCACCCAACGCAACACGCCGGCCCTCTTCGGCGACGGCCAGATCGACGCCGTCTCCGACGAGACCCTGCTCTCGCACCAGCGTGAGCACTCGACCCCGGCCCGCCTCGTCGGCCTGAACGGGGCCCGTGACTCGAAGGTCCGGGGCCGGATCGCCCGGCTCGCCGACGGCCGGATCGGCCGCTTCGGCTGGAAGTCGGAATTCGCCACCCTCAGCGACTTCGTCAAGGCGGCCTGCGCCAACGAGCTCGGCCTCTCGAACCCCGGGCGGCCCCAGGCCACTCCTCTGGGCAAGCTCGACTATCAGTCGGCCGGCACCGACCTGACCGACGAGCAATGCGTGATGATGACCGACTTCATCCGCGACTTGCCCACTCCCAAGCAAGTTCTTCCCGAAAGTTCGAAGTCGCTCGCACTGGTCACGAGCGGCAAGGCCCTCTTCGAGAAGACCGGCTGCGCCGACTGCCACTCGGAAAAGCTCGGCCCGATCGCCGGAATCTACTCGGACATGCTCCTTCACGACATGGGCGTCGAGCTCGAGTCGAGCACGGGGTATTACGGGTCGATCGTCCCCCAGCCGGCCGTTCGTAACGATAACTTCGCCGTCTCCGAGCAGCCGACCCCCGCCGAGTGGCGGACCGCGCCGCTCTGGGGTGTGGCCGACTCCGGCCCGTACCTCCATGACGGCCGGGCTGCGACACTGGAGGAGTCAATCGAGCTCCACAGCGGTGAGGCTATCGACGTGGCCGCTCGGTTCAAGGAGATGCCCGCCTCCGAGCGGAGTGCACTCGTCGCGTTCCTGAAAACCTTGCGGGCCCCCTCGGTCCCCGCCGCCCCGACGACCTTGGCCTCGAAATAGACCACTCCCGTGGCGAACTCGACGATCCTGGTCTGTCCCTGTGGGATGCGACTGAAAGCGGCCGGGGCCGTCCCCGGCCGCGTCGGCAAGTGCCCCAAATGCGGCGGGATGCTTCGGGTTCCCGAGACCACTCCGCCGCAGACTCCGCCGGCTTCCGAAGACTCGGACGGGCCGGCGGGTTATGTCGTCGAAGCACGGACGTCGACCTACGACGCAAAGCGTGGGCTCGTCCTGCCCGACCGGCCGACCGCGAAGCCTTCGAAGCCGATCCGCGACGGCCTCATCCTCCCCCCTTCGAAGAATGAGACCCAACTCCGCGTCAGCCTGCTCTATCCCCTCTGGGGCACCACTGGATTGGCGATCCTGATCTTCTTCCCGCCGATCCTCTGGTTCGCGACCATTCCCTTCATCGGTTTCTTCACGCCCGCTCAAGGCAATCCCGCCGTCCGCGCCTTCGGTTTCGTCAGCGTCCTGCCCGCGATCCTGATCCTGTTGCCGACCCTCAGCTTCATCCTGACGGTCTTGGGGCAAGTCCTCGTCGCGAGTGCCCAGGGGGAGGTCCACCACCCGCGTTGGCCCGAGTGGGATCCTACCGAGATGTTCCGTGGCCTCTGGCGATGGGTCTGGGCCTTCATCATCGGCGGGACGATCGGAGGGATTCCCGCCGTCGCATATTGGATGTATTGTGGGGATATCGACCTGGTCGATCAGATCATCTTCATCGAGCTGATCGCGTTGGGAGCCGTCTATGCCCAGATGGCCCTTTTGGCCTCGATCTTGCACGATGACCCCTTGGGGGCGAATCCGATCACCGTCCTCCGGGCGATTCGTCGAGTCGGGTGGTGTTGCGTTCGGCCGTCGTTGGTCATCGGGTTCGCGCTGATGCTCACGGCGATGGGTATTGTGGGTCTCCTTCAGATCACCAACCCCCCGCTGTCCGCGGTCGCCTACTGGGCCTTCTGGGTTGCCGTCCTCTACGAGTCGATGGTCGTGCTCCGGGTGCTCGGTCTGTTCTACCACCGCAACGCCCGGGTGCTGGGCTGGTTCCGCGACCGACCGAGGTGGGGCGTTTGAGATGCAAAAGGATTGGTACAACTCCAACACCTACGTCAAGGTCATGACCGCGGCGGAACTCCGGCCCGAGGAGACCTGGCGGCCCAAGTTCCGAAGGCACAAGGCCAAGGCGACCCTCGGACATTGCCTCCTCTATCCCCTCAGCGACGGGCCTTCGGTCGCGCTCCTGGTGTTCATGCCTCCCGCCCTGTTCCTCCTCTCACTCCCACTCTTCGACTGGATCGCCCTCGTCGACCCGTTCCGACGCGCGAACTGGGCCCTTGGCCTCCTGGCGCTGCCGATCTTCCTGCCGCTGATCATCAGCTTCACCATGACGCTGGGATATACCCTCCTGGTGCTCGGGCAGCTCATGGTCTCGAGCGCGATGGGCGAGGTCGATCAACCGCGTTGGCCCGAGTGGAACCCTCACTCGATCGCCGAAGGATTGGGTCGTTGGATCTGGGCCGGGATCGTCGGGGTCGGCATCGGCTGGTTCCCGATCACCCTCTACTGGCTCCACTGCGGCGACATCGACTGGTTCGACTGGTTCGTGATCGCCGACCTCGTCATCCTCTGCGCGGGGTATTCCCAGATGGCCCTGGCGGCGGCCCTCCTCCACGACGACATCCTCGGCGCCAACCCGTACACCGTGTTCGTCGCGATCCTGAAGATCGGCTGGGACTACCTCTTCCCCTGCATCGTCGCCGGGGTCGCTCTAATGCTTGCGGGTCAAGCCCTCTGGTCGGTCCTCTTCCGGATCGAGTCGCTCCGATTCGCGGCGCTCGCCCTCTGGGGCTTCTGGATCTTTGCCCTCTACGAAGCGATCGTCGTCTTCCGGATGCTCGGTCTGACCTACTACTCGCACGCCGTCCATCTCGTCTGGTTCCGACGGCGACCCAAGTGGGCCACGCCCATGCGTCCGGGACGGATCTACACGAACTCGTGATTGCCAAGAGTGGAAGAGACAGGGGTTGCACTCGTTTCACGACAGCCCGGTGAGATCCCTTACAAGCCCGAAGCGCAAGCGAGTGAATCCTCCTAATTGGAGCGGCAAACGGTTGGGTTGCAGACGGTACGGCGTGTCTGTGACCCGAGAGCGGAGGCGAAAACGGGGACTGGCTCCGCAGCGAAGCGCAGGTGCCTGTCTCCGTTTCCGCCGCAGCGGACGGCGACGGCCCGGAAAATGGGGACAGGCACCCGGCCTCGACGTCGATCGCGAAAACCCCAGCCTGATCCTGCCGGGAGCCAGTCCCCGTTTTCCTCCGACGTTCGCAACGCGTGCGTGATCCGCTATAGGAAATCGAGGAGGATTCACTCGCTTGCGCTTCGGGCTTGTATCGGAGAGTAGCCGCCCAAAGAGAAACCGCTCCGGCCTCGTTTCAGGCGAGGTGGATCAGCAGGACGATGGCGATCGTGTAGAAGATGACAAGGCCGGTGGCGTCGACCAGGGTGCTGATGAGAGGGGCCGAGACGAGGGCAGGGTCGATGCGGAAGCGGGTGGCCAGGAGGGGGACGAGGGCCCCGACGCCGTTGGCCCAGATGCAAATCCCGAGGATCGCGAGGCCGATCACCAGACCGAAGATCGCCGAATGCCCCAGGGCGTATCGGGTGAAGAGGAAGCCGAGCACGCCGAGGAGGATCCCCAGGACCAACCCGGTGAGGACCTCGCGGCCGACGACCTTGAGCGTATCCTGCTGGCGGATCTCCCCGAGGGCGAGGCCTCGGATGACCGTGCCGACGGTCTGGCTCCCAGCGTTACCCCCGGTGCCGATCAGGAGCGGGATAAACGCATCAAAATCTATGGATGGAAAACGGTCGCCGACCCAACTGAACGAGACGACGACGTACCGGGTGATCGTCCCGGCGAGGAAGAGCATCAGGAGCCAGCCGATTCTGCGCCTTACGGCCTCGGTGATCCGGCTCTGCCAGTACGACTCCTCGTCGGCCTCGGCGTCCTTGGACACGCCGCCGAAGGCGAGCATGTCTTGGGTCTGCTCGCGGCGGAGAATGTCCATCGCATCGTCATACGTAATGATGCCGAGGAGCATGTCGGACGCGTCGACGACCGGGATGGCGATCAGGTCGTACTTGCCGATCTGCCGGGCCACCACTTCTTGATGCTCGTCGACGCGGGCGAAGATGACATCCCGCTGCATGATCTGCTCGATCCGCGACGAAGGGCGGGAGAGGATCAGCCGCTTCAGGGAGATGAAGCCGATCAGCTTGCGGCGAGAGTCGACGACATAGCTGTAATAAATCGTCTCGCGGTCCGGTGCCTCGTGCCGGAGTCGCTCGAGGGCCTCCCGGACGGTCAGGTCGGGGGGGAGGGTCACGTAGTCCGTCGTCATCGCGGCGCCGGCGGTGCCGGGCTCGTAGCTCGCGAGGCTACGGATGTCGTCCCGTTCGGCTTGGGCGAGGTGGGGGAGGATCTGGTCGACGCGGTCCTCATCGAGCCGGTTGACGAGGTCGGCGCGCTCGTCGTGCGACATCAGGTGGAGAAGGAGTGCCGCGTCGTCGGGGGACATCGCCTCGACGGTCCGGACCTGGCGGTCGGCGTCGAGGTAGCTCATGACCTCGGCTCGGGCACGAGGGGGAAGGAGGCCGTGGATCGTGTCCCCTTCATCCGGCTCGAGATCCTCGATCACCTCGGCGATGTGCGCCGGGTGGAGGTCGCCGAAGAAGTCCTGGAGCGCGGCGGTCTCGCCGGCCTGGATCAGTTCCCGAAGGTCGGGTACCAGCAGCGGATTTCGCATTCGGCACCTTTCCCCAAGGTCGGCCGTCAATCCTTCGGCCCGTACGTCCGCTCGCCCGAGACGAGGTCCGGAACTCTCAACGCGCGGTCCCGATCACGTCTTTCCCGAGGTACGGCCGCAGGACGTCGGGGACGTCGACGAGGCCGTCGGCCCGCTGGTAATTCTCCAGGATCGCGATCATCGCCCGGCTCAGTGCGATCGCCGTGCCGTTGAGCGTGTGGACGAACTTCGTCCCCTTCTGCCCGGTGGGTCGGTAGCGGATATTGAGCCGTCGGGCTTGATAGTCGGTGCAATCCGAGGTGCTGGTGACCTCGCCGTACTCGCCCGCCTCGCCCCGCCCTGGCATCCACGCCTCGAGGTCGAACTTGCGATAGGCCGGCCCGCCGAGGTCGCCCGAGCAGATGTCGAGAACCAGGTAGGGGATCCCGAGCTCGGTGAAGATCGCCTCTTCGAGCGCCAGCAACTCCGAGTGCATAGCGCCCGAGGACTCGGGGGTCGTGAACGCGAACATCTCGATCTTGGTGAACTGGTGGACCCGATAAAGCCCCTTGCTCGCCCGACCCGCGGCCCCGGCCTCGGTGCGGAAGCAGTGCGAAAGCCCGACGTATTTGAGGGGCAGGGCGGTCTCGTCGAGGATCTCGTCGGCGTGCATCCCCCCGAGCGTGATCTCGGCGGTACCGATCAGGCTGAGGTCCGAGTCCTCGACCGAATAGATCTGGGTCTCGGTGCCCCGAGGAGTGAACCCGATCCCTTCGAGGATGCTGTTCCGCGCGAGGTCGGGGGTGATGATCGGCGAAAACCCGGCCTCGACCAGCTTCCGGACCGCGAACTGCTGGAGGGCGAGCTCGAGCAGGACGGCGTCGTTCTTCAGGAAGTAGAAGCCGTGCCCCGAGACCTTGGCCCCGCTTTCGAAGTCGATCAGGTCGAGCGCCTTCCCGAGCTCGACGTGGTCCTTCGCCTTGAAGTCGAAGGTGCGGGGCGTCCCGACCTTGCGAAGCTCGACGCTCATGTCCTCGGTCGCGCCAATCGGAGCGTCGGGGTGGGTCAGGTTGGGGATCCTAGCCAGGATGTCCTTGAGCTGCTTATCCAAGGCCTGGAGATCCGCGTCGTCACTCCCCATCGAGGACCGGAGGCTCTTTCCTTCCGCGATGAGCAGGTTGCGCTTCTCCGGATCCTTCTCCTTGCCGACCGCCTGGGCGTTGGCATTCTGGAGGCGACGCTTTTCCTCGACGAGATGCAGCAGCTCTTTCCGCTTCCGGTCGAGGTCGGCGATGCTGTCGACCGCCGCGAGGATGTCCTCCCCGACGTTCCGGTTGCGGCAGTTCTCTTTGACGATCTCGAGATTGGACCGGTTCTCCTGGTCGTTCCAGCCCGTGACCCATTTCAAATCAAGCATCGATTGACCTTTGGCATTGTGACCGCGAGTTAACCTAGGTCCCCTGAGATCCTTACCTCCCCCTCTAAATTAGAAGGGGGGGATCGTCGTCGACTGACTCTATGGAGAGGATCCCCTCGCCCACGGGGTTCGGGTCCGGACGGCTCGAGTCGCCTTGCTTTAGAATCACTCGCCCTGGGCCGAGCGTCCCTGCGTCCGGTCCGGCCGCTCACTCCCCGGTGGCCAACTCCGCCAGGAGGTGGGCGCTGGCTTTGATGCCCCGATGGAAGTCGGCGAGCGAGAACTTTTCGTTCGGGCCGTGGAGGTTGTCGTCGTTCTGCCCCCAGCCGAGGAGCAAGGTGTCGACGCCGAGCTGATCCTTGAGGAGGCCGACGACCGGAATCGAGCCCCCTTCTCGGATGAAGACGGGAGCCTTCCCGAATCCGGCCTCGACGGCACGCACCGCGGCGCGAACCCCGGGACTATCGACACCGACCAGCACGGCGGGTGCCCCGTGGTGCTCGACCAGCTCGAACGTCACGCCGGGCGGACAGACGGCCGCGACGTGGGCTCGGAGCTGCTCCGCGACGGTCTTCGGATCCTGGTCCGGCACGAGTCGGAAGCTGAACTTCGCGCCGGCCCGACCCGGCAGGACCGTCTTCGGGCCCGGCCCCTGGTATCCGCCGTAGATCCCGTTGACGTCGCACGTCGGACGGGCCCACTTCCGCTCCAGGGTCGTGTAGCCCACCTCGCCCTCGACCGAAGGGACCCCCAGGTTCGCCCGGAACTCCTCTTCCGAGAAGGGGAGCTTGGCGAACTCGGCCCGCTCCCAGTCTTCAAGCGGCTGGACCGGGTCGTAGAAGCCCGGGATGAGGATCCGACCGTCGGCCCCCTTGAGGCTCGCGAGGATCGTCGCGAGGGCATTCAACGGGTTCGCGACGGCGCCCCCGAAGGTCCCCGAGTGGAGGTCGGTCCGGGCCCCCCGGACGATCAGCTCGAAGTAGGCCAGGCCCTTCAGCCCATAGGTGATCGCGGGCATGCCGGGAGCAAACTGGCTCGTATCCGAGATGACGGCGTAATCACACGCGAGTCGCGCCCGGTTCTCGGCGACGAAGCGTTCGAGGTTGGCCCCGCCGACTTCCTCTTCGCCCTCGATAAGAATCTTGAGGTTGAGCGGAAGACTGCCGACCGCCTTGAGCCACGCTTCCGTGGCCTTCAGGTGGGTGAACATCTGCCCCTTGTCGTCGGTCGCCCCCCGGGCGTAGAGATTGCCGTCTCGGACGGTCGGCTCGAATGGAGGAGAGACCCAGGGCTCGAGGGGCTCCGGGGGCTGGACGTCGTAGTGGCCGTAAATCAGGAGCGTCGGCTTGCCGGGGGAGGCCAGCCGTTCGGCGTAGACGATGGGGTGGCCCTTCGTCGTGATCAGCTCGGCATCCAGTCCCATCGCGACGAGGTCGTCGCGGATGAACTCGGCGGCGCGTCGGGTGTCGGCGTCGTGGGCGGGCTGGGCGCTGACGCTGGGGATCCGGAGGAGCGCCTTGAGCTGCTCCTCGAAGTCGCCACGGTGGGCGTCCAGGTAGGCATCCACCCGGTCGATCGCCATTTCCGAAACCCTCGTCGACGTCCTGGATTGAGCCGGGTTGAGACCGCCCCCCGGCGCGAGCCATTAGTATAGCAGCGCCTCAACTCCCGGGCGACTGTCGATCTCGGGATTAGCCAAGGGCAGGGGGATGCGGGCCCGGTGGGACGTCGCCGCTCACGCGATTGCGAGGCCTGGTTGGAGATCTGAACCCGGGGCGTATCCTTCCCATCGGCAATTTCACAAATAGCAGTGTGTCCCCGCCCACCTGTAACGATCGATCGAGGAGCGAGTTCCTTTCCGAAGGTGGGCGGGATCTCATGTCAGATTCTTTCGATCGTGGATCACCTCCGACGCCGGGCAGGTCGATACTGTCACCTCGGACCTCTCGCGAGCCCACCCCATTTCGTCGCCCCGACCGTCGCCCACCTTGGACGCTGCGTTCCCGAAGCACAATCTCGGTGCCGAGGCCGGAAGTCTTGTTCACGGAACATCCAAAGTTTACAAAAAAGAGAGAGAATTCCGCAGAATGAGATGGTCCACCACGAGAGTCCTGGTTCCCAAAAAAAGACTCAAGTTTCTGGCAGATCAGGCCGAAGGCGATGGCCGACCAAGAAACGGCGAGGAGTGGTATCGGAATTGCGACTAACCAATTTCAGCTTCGAGACGCCGTCCGGGCGTCTGCCATCAACAGATGTCCCGGAGATCACGTTCCTACGTCGGTCCGCTCCCAAGGTCCCCTTCACTCTGTTTTTCATCATCGGCGGGATTTCGACGCGGAACGTGGTATATATAGAACAACGGCATTGAAGCGGTGCCAACGGAAAGGCGACCGTCCCCGGGGTGGGTTTCCGCTACCTTGGGCGCGGTGTCGAACGAATGCCTGGGATGGCTAGGTTCGGGCTTTTTGAGCTCCGGAATCGTTCGGCGCAGTGACCGAGGATGCTCAAACGAAACATTCCCAAAGTGTTCGTCGCGGTTAGGAGGGGACCCTTTCCAATGAGTTTTATCCAGCGCTTCCTCGAGCGGGTTTTGCGTACAAACACGAGCCGTATGCCTCGAACCAGTTTCGACGACCTCAGCCAAGACCAGCTTGATGCCCACCTCCGCATCGGCCGCTATGGGAACTTCGCTCTGACCGACGCGGTCCGGCCCTCCTTCGGGCTGGAAGTCATCCCCCGCGAAGGTTATCGCCGCGATGTGTATAGCGACCCCGAGACGGGGAACAAGATGCCCGTGCTTGCCGCCGCGGTCTCGGCCGAACGGCTCTTCGACGTCCTGATCGACCTCCTCGACCCGTTGGGTGAAGAAGTCGACGTCGTCATGGAGTCGAGCCACGAGAGCGCCCCCGGCGACCACGCGGACCTATACCGGGAGCACATGGACACGGTCATCCTCAAGAGCACGCTCTACGACTACGAGCAGCTCCTCCTCAATGACGGATGCACCGGGCTCGCCGCGCTCAATCCCAACGGGCCGATGGAAGTGCAGTTCGACGAGCACAAGCTGCTTTTCGTGTATGCCAACGACCTCGAGCCGTTCGAGGCCGTGCTCATCGAGCACGGCCTGAAGCGAGACGACAGCATCAAGTTCCTCTCCGAAGCCGAGCACCTGCACTCGACCGACGACGTCTACCGCGACCAGTTCGAGGAGCTCCGCTACCGCCTCGGCATCGACCACTGAGCTGTCCTCGCGATCTCCACCTCTCGTGCACCCTTCGATGAGCAGCCCGCGGGGCGGGGCTCCGGTTCGCCGGAACCCCGCCCCGCTGACATTTCGCCCGACCCGACCCGATCCGCTCCCGACTCACTCGGACGATCCCTCGGCATCCAGACCGGAACGGATCTTCATGCCGGATCGGCGAACCACCGATCGCTCGGTTTGACCGACCGCGCCGGCGTGTCGTAACATGGACCCTCGAAGGCGCTCGGCGAAGGGCCGAGACGTGGCTCGGGACAAGAGGAACGCCGGGATGTCGAGGCTTCGGGACGGTCTAGGATGGGTTCTGGGGATCGTCCTCTTCGGCACGCTCGGGTGCAGCTCCGGCGGTGGCACCCCCACCCCACCGAAGCAACCGTTCCTCGGCAAAACGATCGTCGCCGCCGCGGTCGGCGACACGACAATCCTCAAGTCCCTGGCCGCCCAGCGCGGCGAGTGGACGGCGACCCGAGGGGCCGAGCTCTCGGTGAAGGAAACGGCGGTCGAGCCCAAGTCGACGGGCGGGATCGATGTCCTCGTGTTTCGCGCCGACCGCCTCGGCGACCTGATCGATTCAGGTGCGATCGGAGGTCTTCCCGAGTCGACGACCCGCCCCCCGGCCCCGACCGAGCCCGTCGAACCCTCGTCCGGCTCCGAAGGCGAGAAGGTCCCGGCCGATCCCCTCGAGTTTGAAGATATCCTCCCTGTCTTGCGCGAGCAGGTGACGCGTTTCGGCGGAGAGAGGATGGCCCTGCCATACGGCGGAACCGCCCTCGTTCTCGTTTACCACCGCCAGGCCTTCGAGCGCGACGCGAATCGCGCGGCGGCCAAAGAGGTTAAGCTCGCGCTCGAGCCGCCGAAGACCTGGGAACAGTTCGACGCCCTGGCGAAGTTCTTCCAGGGGCGCGACTGGAACGGCGACGGGACCAACGACCACGGGGTTTCGATCGCCTTCGGATCCGACCTCGAAGGGCTCGGCGACTCGGCCTACCTCGCGAGGGCGGCAAGCCTCGGGGCCCATCGGGACCAGTATTCGTTCCTCTTCGATTCCGACACGATGGCCCCTCGCGTCGTCTCCCCCCCCTTCGTCGAGGCCCTCGAGGCCATGGTCGCACTCCAGGCGTCGGCCCCGCCCGAAGCCGCGAGCTTCGGAGCGGAGGCGGCGAGGAAGGCCTTCGCGGACGGGAAGGCGGCCATGCTGATCGACCGCGCCGAGCGTTTTGCGACTTGGGGAAAGAGCAAGGCGATCGGGGTCGCGCCCCTTCCGGGTTCGAATCGAGTCTACGACCCCGCGAATTCGCGTTGGGAGACGGTCTCGTCGCCGAACACGCCGAGCTACCTGCCCTATGGCGGAGGTTGGGTGGTCGCGGTCTCCGCGTCGGCTTCGTCCGAGTCGCGTGAAGCCGCGATCGACTTCGCCAAGTATCTCGTCAGCCCCGAGATCTCGAGCCGAATCCGCTCCGACCGGACCTTTCCGATGCTGCCGATCCGGAGCAAGCAGGCCCTCCAAGGACCTCCCGACCCCGCCGCAACCCCCGGAATCGACGGCCGGCAATGGGCCGACGCCGTCAGCCGGACGCTGCTTGCCGCCAAGGTCGTCGCCGGCCTGCGGATCCCCGAGGCGGAAGGTTACCTCGGCGAGCTCTCCAAGGGACGCCTCGCCGCCGTCGCGGGTACCCCGGCGAAGTCTGCCCTCGAGACCGTGGAGAAAGCCTGGTCCGAGCGAACGAAACGACTGGGTGTCAAACGCCAGCTCTGGTATTACCGCCGGAGTATCAGCAACAGCCTGGCCACCCTCCCGCAACCGCCCGATCGCTGAGAGTTGAGCCGCGAGGCGCCGGTATGGCCGAACCCGACGAATCCGATGATGCGACGCTGGTCACCAACAACGTCGATGCCGAGATCAACCAATTGCTCGGCCTCTTCGACGTCCCGGCCTACGTACGCCGAGGCCAGGATCTCGAATCCACACTCGAACGGATCCATGCGCGTTGCCGACGCGAGCGTGAAACCCTCCTCGACATGGTAAGACTTCGCCTCAAGCAATGGGCCGCGGCCGACCGGGGGCCCGGCTCATCCGACCCGATCTTCCATCCTCCAATCGACGCCCTCTGGCCCCTCTGCGGGGTCGCCCCGCCAACCTGGACCAATCGACCGGCGTCGAACTGGCGCCGACGTTCGATCGCTCGCGACCTGATCGCGAGCGTCGAGCGCTTCAATCAACGCTGGAGCGCCTTCCTGCAAGGCCTCAACCTCGACGCGGCGAACCGGCAGATCGACCAGTACAACCGCTACTACCTTCTCGAGAAAGAATGCAGCCTCGGCTCGGCACGACTCGCCCATCGCCACTTCTCGCCGAAGGCCTTCCTGACGCATGACGACCTGGCGAAAGCGTTCCCAGTCTTGCCGGTGCCAGTGTTGGCCGGGTGAAAGGGGAGGGCAGGGGGAGGATTCACCACGAAGGCACAAAGGCCACAAAGGACACAAAGGTAAGAAAATAACGAGGCCAAAAATCACTTAAAAATAGAATCTTTTAAATGTTTTCTACCATCAGCGTCACATCATCGGCTAAAAGAAGAAGGCCAATATTTCAATAGTTGAAAACTTAATTTTTTAATTCTTGTTTTGAATGATCCGTGTTCAATCCGTGGCTAAAAAGTGTTCTCTTCCATCCGCGGCCAATAGACCCTGTGCCCCATCCGTGGCTGATTTTCCCCCGAAGTCCAGGCGTTATTTCCTATCACGTGCCCCCCTGAGGATCGAATCTTGTCAAACTCCGGCACTCTGCGCGGTGTGATTTTCGACATGGACGGGGTCCTGGTCCTCTCCGAGCCCTTGATCGCCGAAGCGGCGATGAGGATGTTTGCGGAGAAGGGGTATACGGTCCGGCACGAGGAATTCCGGCCGTTCATCGGGATGGGGGAAGACCGGTTCATCGGGGGGGTGGCCGAGGCCCGGGGGATCCCGCTCGACCCCGAGAAGGACAAGGCGCACACCTATGCCATTTATCTAGAACTGATCAAGGGGCGGCTGACGCCCTTGCCGGGGGTGCGCGACTTCATCGCCGAATGCCGGGGAGGTGGGCTCGCCCTGGCGGTGGCCTCGAGCGCGGACGCGATCAAGGTTGCGGGGAACCTGCGCGAGATCGGCATCCCCCCCGAGACGTTCGACGTCGTCGTCAACGGGAGTGAAGTCGCGAGGAAGAAGCCGCACCCGGATATCTTCCTCGAGGCGATCCGCCGGCTCAGGCTCGAAGCGGGCTCGTGCCTGGTCGTCGAGGACGCGATCTCGGGTGTCGCCGCCGCGAAGGCTGCCGGTACGCGCTGCCTTGCGGTCACGACGTCGTTCTCCGCCGACAAGCTCACGCAGGCCGACTGGGTCGTCCCCTCCCTGGCCGAGGTCCCCGAAGGCATACTCACCTGGTGACGTCCCGCCCTTTTACGCGCGCACGGGACGGAGCCGGAGTCGAGTGAGGAGCCGGCACGCGGCGAGGTAAGCGGCAAAGCCGAGGAGTCCGCCGATCGTGTTCAGCAACACGTCGTCGACATCGGCGATGCGTCGGCCCGAAAAGAGCTGGAGGACTTCGATCAAGAGACTCACCCCGGCGCTCAGAGCGGCGATTCGTCGCGCGGACGTCGGCTCGTCGCGCAACGATGGCACGAGGAGCCCGATGGGCATGAAGACGGCCAAGTTCCCGACGATGTTGATGAGGATCTCCATCGCGTCCTTGGTGAGGACCGTGGTGATCGTCTCCAGCGGAATGAGTCGGACGCGGCCCGACCAGGGGACGTGCGTGGTGCCGGCGTACAGCGTCAAGTAAAATAAGAGGATGCCGTAAGCGACCAGCAGCAAGGTCACGACGACTTTTCGCAAGCGGGGATCCCCCACGTGATGGTCCCGGCCGAAGGTTTTCGCGATCGACTCGGGCGATGCTATCGCCGCGGGTGCGGTCGCCCGGCAATGATAGCGGCCTTCGGAACGGGGACAACCTCGACCTTGGCCAGGGCAAATCCCCCGTGAGTCGACCTGGGATTCGCACTCGAGGACTCGACTCGACCCACTGATTTTCTCATCCCGGTGCAGGAGTGGTCCGCCTATGCCTTCGCTCGATCGTGAGGAGTGCATCGAGCAGGCGTACTTCTTCCACGCCTTCCGCGAACGCATCATGGACGGGATGCCCTCGCAAGAGATCCTTGCCAGGGTCGGCGAGGAGCTCCTCTCGACGACCAGGCTCCCGCTTGCGATCTCATTCCTCCACACCGAGATGAAAACGTCGGGCCTGCTCGGCCCGGCCATGGAACGGCTTAGCCACTACTTCACCCGGTTCCAGACGCACGTGATCTCCCAGGCCGAGCTGGACGTGAGCCGGTTCCCGATGGACCAGGCCCTCCTGATCCTCGAGCGTGAGGCCAAATACAAGGCCGACGGCCCTTCCCCGGCCGGGCTCTTCGTCTTCCAGTTCGAGGCCGTCTCGAGGAACCGGCTCGGTTACGGCAAGGGGCTCGAGTCGATCGCCGCCGATCCCTTCTTCAGCGAAGACTGGCGCGACTACATCATCCTCCTTCGCGCCCGACTCGGTGATGTCGACTTCGCCGACCTGATCTTCGTCCGCTCCGAATACTACGTCACCCAGCAGCGTCGGCGAAATCCCGACTTCACCCCCAAATTCGCCATCCTCTTCGGCGAAAAAGAAGGGAAGATCGCCCGCGCCAACCGAGGTCGCGACCCCCTCTATCTTTTCTCCGCGCTCCAACGCCAGCTCGGCTATCCCGAAGTCCCCCGCCCCAAACGAGCCGACGAGGCCGAGGCACGCATCGCGCTCCTCGAAAACCGCGTCGCCCAGCTCGAAAACCGCCTCAAGTCCGCCGAGGCCGAGCTCCACAACGACGTCGACCTCAAACAGTTCCGGGTCAAGCCGGAAGACACGGCTGGTCCGCCTTCGGGGTGGGGGATCAAGGATCCAGGGTGAGTTGGGGGGGAGGATTTCACCACAAAGGCACAAAGGACACAAAGATGAAGAAAAATTCGGTGAAGAATACTCAAATTTCTATTTTTCTAGGATGCTCTTTCTTTTTGTTTTCTTTGTGCCCTTTGTGCCTTTGTGGTGAGATCCTCCCCCTCAACCAACACCGGCCCCTCCCCGCCTTCGACCGCATCGTCATCGACAACGCCATCCCCGGCGGTTACCAGGTCGAGGTCGCCGATGTGAACGGCGATGGGAAGCTGGACATCGTCGGAGTCGGCGGGGGGACGTGCGCGTGGTACGAGAATCCGACCTGGACGAAGCGGGTCGTGACCTCGCCGAAGCAGACACCGGGGGTCATCAGCAGCGCCACGGCGGACCTGAATGGGGACGGCAAGGCGGAATTGGCGATCGCTTATGAGTTCGCTCTCGAGAAGCCCACGAAGGGTGAGCTCACGCTCGCGAGTCCCCCGGGGCAGCCGCAAGGCCCCTGGTCGCTGAGACCGCTCGGCTCGATCGGGACAATCCACCGGCTTCGATGGGGAGATGTCGACGGCGACGGCCGATCCGACCTCATCATCGCGCCGATCGTGGGGCCCTCGGCGCAGGCGCCGACATACGACCAGGAGGCTACCACGGTCCTTGCCTACCGCACCACGCCCCGAGCTGAGCCATCGGCCGCCTGGTCCTTCACGAGCGAGATCGTCGGGCGAGGGCCTTTGCTCCACGGGATCAAGGTCCTCGACTATGACGGCGACGGCCGCTCCGAAGTCCTCCTCGCTTCAGGCAACGGAGTGACGCTCTGCGACCGCGACCAAGCCACGGGCACCTGGCGCTCGACCCAACTGATCCCGGGAGCCAAGGGGGCTATGCCCAAACGTGGGTCGAGCGAAATCCAGGTCGGGAAGCTGGCCGACGGGACGCGATTCCTGGCGACCATCGACCCCTGGCACGGGACCGAGGTCGCCGTCTGCCTCGCGACCGGCCCCCGCAGCTTCGGGGCGAGGACGGTCATCGACACGAGCCTGCGCGATGGACATGCCCTTTGGGTCGCCGACGTGGACGGCGACGGCGACGACGAGATCTTCTCCGGCTTCCGAGGCCCCGGGACGAGCGTCGTCGGCTACGACTTCGACGGCAAGTCCTGGACGCGTACCCTCCTCGACCCGGCGATCGCCGCCCAGGACCTCCGCGGCGGCGACATCGACGGCGACGGCACGCCGGATTTCGTCGCGATCGGCGGAGCCACCCATAACCTCGTCTGGTTTCGCCCCAGTAGGAAGCCTCTCTAAGCTCGAGGCAAGGCCATGCTCCCAACACGACCGACCGTCTCCGCTGACGATCTCTGGAGAATGCCTCGGGCCAACGTGCGTAGGGAACTTCTCCGTGGGGAGTTGCGGATAAGGCCGTTGTTGGGGGCCGAGCACGGAGCCATCAACGCGAGGGTCGCGATGACTCTGGGCCATCATGTCGGACGGAGCAAGCTCGGTGTCGTCTTCGGGGCAGGGACTGGGTTTAAAACCGCGACAAACCCCGACACCGTGCTTGCTCCGGATGTCGCGTTCGTGCGCCAAGTACGGATCCCAGCCTCAGGAATACCCAGGACATACTGGCCGGGAGCACCGGACCTTGTCGTCGAGGTCGTCTCTCCCGAAGACACGGCCGAGGATGTCGACGGCAGAGCCACCGAATGGGTCTCAGCCGGGGTTAAGGTCGTTTGGGTCGTGAAGCCGAAGCGCCGGACGGTCGCCGTTCATCACGAGAGAATTGCTGTGGTGAACCTCTCGGTCGACGACGAGATTGCTGGAGGGGAGGTCATCCCCGGCTTTCGCTGCCCGGTGACTGACTTCTTCCCAGATTGAGGTTCCTGGGAGAAGACTCCAAAAAACTCGGATTGGGGAGCCCGCTCGCTGCATTAATCCCGTAGAGACGCCGACGACGAGGAGAGTCGACCTGATGGCGAGCGGGTGCAAACGTTCGGTCCTACCCCTGATCCTCCACGCCTTTCAGTCTGGAAGCGTGGCGGGGATGACGGACGGACAACTCCTCCAACGGTTCGCGAGTCTCGGCGACGAGGTCGCGTTCGAGGCCTTGGTCATCCGACACGGGAGGCTCATCCTCAGCGTCTGCCGGGGGTTGCTCCACGACCCGAACGACGTCGAGGATGCGTTCCAGGCCACGCTCGTCATCCTCGTGCGCAAGGCGGGCTCGATCCACCTTCACGACTCGTTGGGGCCCTGGCTTTATGGCGTCGCCTATCGCGTCGCCGTGCGAGCGAGGGCGACCGCGAAGCGGCGGAATGCTCGCGAACTCCAGGCGACGGAGATCGAGGGGCTGGCCCCGGACGTCGACCTCGACCGGCACGAGCTCGTGCCAATCCTCCACGAGGAGCTGGCCCGGCTCCCGGAACGGTTCCGGGTCCCGATCGTCCTCTGCCACCTCCAGGGCCTGTCCCACGACCTGGCCGCCCAGGAACTCCGGTGGCCGGTCGGGACGGTCAGGAGCCGCCTGTCCCGCGCCCGCGGCCTATTGCGAGTACGACTCGCACGGCGCGGCCTGGCCATGTCGGCCACCGCGTTGAGCATAGAGCTGTCAACCTCGTCGGCCTCGGCGACGATCCCCCGAGGCCTCTCCGTAGTCATCCTCAAAGCCGGTGCCGGTCGGGCTGCGGGGATGCTCTCCGGCCCTGTCGCCGGCCTCACGGAAGGAGTCCTGAGATCCATGTTTGCGAACTCACTCAAATCTACCGCAATCGCTTGTGTCGCTTCAGGGTTGCTGGCCACAGGCGTCGTCGTCCATTCACTCAAAGCGAGGGCCGAGGGGCCGAACACCGCCGCAGCCAGGGTATCGTCCCAACGGCCAGAGACTGAGGCCCAGGAGATCAGGCCAAGAAATACGTCGCAAGGTGACCTAGCCAAGCTGAATGAACCGGTCAGTCTTGATTTGAAGCAAGCGCCGCTGTCTGAAGCCCTCAACGCGCTCGCGAATTACACGGGACAGAATATCGTCCTTGACACAAAGGCTATCCATGCCATCGGTCTAAAGAGTTCGACACCAGTCGACCTCACGGTTAAAAACGTCAGCCTGAAAGCGGCTCTGAACTTGCTCCTGAGTCCACTGAGACTTCGCTATCAAGCCGATGGCGACACGCTAGTGATCACAACCGAGTCAACCCGTAAAAACCAACATATTATTAAAACGTATTATGTCGCCGACCTGGTCATTCCGTAAGTCCCACATCCCAGGGCGAATCCAGGCAAGTATGTGGACCTAAAGCCCATGATCCAGCTTTTGACGACCTCAGTCGCACCGGGACAATGGGTCGGCTCCGGGTTGACCATCAACGAGTCGGAACCAGCCGAAATCACGCCCGAAAATCCTGTCGCGAAGGATGTCGGAACGATTTCTGCAGCCCCCGAGATGATCAGCCTGACGATTGCACACTCGAAGGAGGTTCACGAGCAAGTGGCCAGGTTGCTCAGGACTCTCCGCCAGTTCCAGGACCATGTCCAGCCACGTCCTGGACCGGTTCAAGAACTCGAACCCATCCCGGGCGACACATTCGGCCACCTTGAACCAATCCCGAAGGAAAAAGAAGACGGGCGACCCAGACCTGGACCGGCTATTCAAGGTTCCGAACGACTTGAGCACCTTTTCAAGGAACTCATCAAAGAAGTCGAGTTCAGCACGGACGGGCGCGTCATGCTCCGACTGGAGCGTGCCCCGCGGAAGTGACCGGGGGCTCGATGTGAACACTTTCGGAGCTCGAACTTAGGCGACCCTCGGGGCCGATTGACGGTCGGCCCACGCTGTCTAGAATGAAAGGCGGATGGGGCGCTACGCGAGAAGATTCGAGCGGATGCGCCCCGCGGAAGTCCTCCCCACGGCCCTCCGAGCCGATCCCATGTCCCTAGCCGACGCATCGACCGCCATCCTGCTGATCGCCCACGGGAGTCGCCACGCCCCGGCCAACGACGACCTGCATCAGCTCGTGGCGAGCCTCTCGGCACGAGGTGCCCATGCGATCGTCGAGGCGAGCTTCCTCGAACTCGCGGACCCGAGCATCCCGGACGGCGGCGATCGCTGTGTCGCGAGGGGGGCGACTCGGGTCCTGATGATCCCCTACTTCCTTTCGGCGGGCGTCCACCTGCTCCGAGACCTCACGGCGGCCCGCGACGAGCTCCGCGGGCGCCACCCCGAAGTCGAGTTCCGGCTCGGCCCCGCGCTCGGCCCGCACCCCCTCCTCGAAGAGCTCGTATTGGAGCGTATCCAACAGCTCGACGGCGTGAATGAAGCCCCCGCTTTCGCCTCATCCGAAGAACTGGCTGACCTTTACGCCCCGATGGACCACCAAGGTCCGGCATGACCGCACCCTCCTCGGCCTCTCTTGACACAAATCGACCGAATTACTAGCGTGCGTCGACCGATTTCCTCCAGGGATGGAGACGCGTACCGGGGCTTCCCGGAGCTTCAAACGGAGTTGACGGCCGATGAGTCTCTCGATCGATTCGCTCAGCGTTCCCGCCCTCGACCTGAAGGCCCAATACCAGTCGATTCGTGACGAGATCGATCGAGCGCTCCGCGAGGTCGTCGAGAGTCAATACTTCATCCTCGGGCCCGAGGTCTCCAAGCTCGAGGCCGAAGTCGCGCAGTACAGCCAGGTGGCCCACGGGATCGGCTGTGCGTCGGGATCCGACGCGCTCCTCCTCCCGCTGCTCGCCCTCGGCGTCGGGCCCGGCGACGAAGTGGTGACGACCCCGTACTCGTTCTTCGCCACCGCCGGCGCCATCTGGCGTACGGGTGCCCGGCCGGTGTTCGTCGACATCGACCCCGTCTCGTACAATATCGACCCGACCCTGCTCGAGGCGGCGATCACCGACCAGACCAAGGTGATCATCCCGGTCCACCTCTACGGCCAGACGGCCGACATGGACCCGATCAACGCGATCGCGGCGAAGCACGGGCTCGCAGTCGTGGAGGACGCTGCGCAAGCCATCGGGGCCGCGTATCAGGGGAAGAGGGCCGGAGGACTCGGCCACGCCGCCGCGTTCAGCTTCTACCCCTCGAAGAACCTCGGCGGGTTCGGCGACGGCGGGATGGTCACGAGCAACGACTCGGACTTCGCGGCCAAGGTCGGCAGGCTCCGCGTCCACGGGATGGAGCCGAAGTACCACCACCACGAGGTCGGCTTCAACTCGCGACTCGACGCGATCCAGGCCGCCGTGCTCCGGGTCAAACTCCGACACCTCGACGCCTGGACCGAAGGCCGTCGGGCGGCCGCCGAACGTTATCGCGGACTCTTCGAGTCGAAGGACTTCGTCGGCGACGTCGTCCTGCCGACCGAACAGTCGGGATACTTTCACGTCTACAACCAATTCGTGATCCGCGTCCCGGCGGCGTCTCGCGATGCCCTCCGCACCTACCTCACGGCTCGTCGCGTCGGCACCGAGATTTATTACCCGATCCCGCTCCACCTCCAGGTCTGCTTCGCCTCGCTCGGACACGCCCCCGGCGACTTCCCCCACGCCGAGGCCGCCTCCCACGAGACCATCGCCCTGCCGATGTACCCCGAGCTCGCCGAAGCGGCGCAGCAGCACGTCGTCCGGTCGATCTCGCAGTTCTTCGAGGAACAGGCGAAGGCGGGTGAGCGGGCCGCCTGAAGGGATTATTCCTTCTAGGCCTTCGGCTGGCGTGAATCGCGAGGCGACGCGTCCCTTTATGGGACATGAGGCGTCCTCCGTACGCCCGAACCATTCCGACGAGACTCGCCCTCCCGACCGAGGGCGAGTCCCGAGCCTCGTCGCGGGGACGGTGTTTCGTTGGGCCGGAAAAAAGCCAGCGCAGCCGACGCGAAGTCTTCGTCCACGGGCCCCCCTGACGACGGCCCCGACCTCAACCCGAAATGGGTCGAGCGGATCCGCGAACGCCTCGTCGCCTGGTACGAGCACGCGCACCGGCCGCTCCCCTGGCGGGCCGATCGCGACCCTTACCGGGTCCTCGTCTCCGAAATGATGTTGGTCCAGACGACCGTCACCGCCGTGGTCCCTTATTTCGAACGGTTCCTCGCCCGCTTCCCAACGGTCAAGGCGCTTGCAGATGCGGACGACGAGGCCGTGCTCAAGGCCTGGGAAGGGCTCGGCTACTATCGCAGGGCACGACAGCTCCACGCGGCCGCTCGCGCCATCGTCCACGATCACGGCGGGACGTTCCCGGTCGATCCCGAATCAATCCGCGCCCTTCCGGGCGTCGGCCGCTACATCGCAGGGGCCATCCAGTCGTTCGCATTCGATCAGCCCGCCCCGATCGTCGAGGCGAACACCCAGCGCGTCCTCGCGCGCTGGTTGGCCTGGCGTGAGGACTTGAAGTCGACCCGGACCCAGGCGAGGCTCTGGGAGGCCGCCGGGCGACTGGTCCCTCCTCGTGGATCCGGGACGTTCAATCAGGCCTTCATGGAGCTCGGGGCCATCGTCTGCACGCCGAGGACGCCGATGTGCCTCGTCTGTCCGGTCGCCTCGGATTGTCGAGCCCGAGGGCTCGGGATCCAAGATGAGCTCCCGGTCCTCGCGCCGAAGCCGCCTCCGCTGGCGGTCTCCGAAGCGTGTGCCCTGGTCGTGCGTGGGAGCCAGATCCTGATCGTCCAACGAGGGGTAGGGGGGCTCTGGGAGCGATTTTGGGAGTTCCCGACCATCCATCTGGCCGGGGCCGACCCGGCCGGGCGATCGTTCGGAAGGCCCGTCACCCTGGAAGATGGGGTCCGACTCCTGACCGGCCTCGAAGTCCGCGGAGGCCCGATCGTCCAGACAATCCGATTCGGGGTCACCAAGCATCGCGTCCAGCTCGATGCTCATCGGGCCCGGGCCATCGGGGGCGAGTTGGAACCAGGTCCTGGGCTCGCCCGAGTCGTATGGGCCGACCTTAAGGATCTCGAGAAATATCCGTTCGGCTCCGCGAGTCGTCGCCTTTCGACCTGGGTCGCGACTCAGGGAGCCGGGCGGGAAACCGACACCGATGACGTCTCGTAGGCACAATCCTTGTCACCGGGCAAGGCTTTTCGCGTTACAGAAGGGTTCGTGTCGCTGAATTCGGGGATTCGCGATACGTTCATCGTCTCCAACGCATTTCACGGGGATTTGCGGAAACTAGGTAAAGAAAATGGGCCGGAATACCGCCGACCAGATCTCTGGGAAACGCTGAGGAGATTCCCTCCGGCCGCCTTGCTTGAGGTCGATTCGTATTTTAGAATGAGTCAGTTGGCGGACGGCGAGGGAGCGCAGGGATCTCTTCAAAGCCGGTGGATTCGGATGATGTTTCTCGATCGTTCGTTGGGGAAATGAAGCGCTCCTCCTGGTGAGGTTGCCATCAGAACTTTCCCCCACAATTCTTGACGTTTCCAATCATCCGAGCGTTCCACAGTTCGCTTGAGCCCGGCATTCGACACGTACCGTGCGGCGGCCTCTGCGCCGACGGGGTCTCTGCCCCATCGAGGGACGAAAGGACCAGGCATGCCATCGGGTAAGGACATCACGGGTGGTGGCTCGTCGGGCGGCGGGAAGCGAGGCGGCGGAGGCGGGAATGCGCCCTCGGGAACGACCGGTGGGTCGAAGAAGAACGCCTACTGCTCCTTCTGCCGCAAGAGCTATCGCGACGTCGGCCCGCTCGTGGAAGGCCCCGGCGATGTCTACATCTGCGGCGAATGTATCGAGCTCTGCCAATCGATCCTCGACCAGGAGCGGCGGCGACGCGGGGTCCCCAAGACCCTCTTCACCGACATCCCGACCCCTCGCGAGATCAAGGAACAGCTCGACGCCTACGTCATCGCCCAGGACCGCGCCAAAAAGGTCCTCTCCGTCGCCGTCCACAACCATTACAAGCGGCTCGTGGCCGGTGAGGACTCCGAGAGCTCGGTCGAGCTCGACAAGTCGAACATCCTCCTGATCGGCCCGACCGGCTGCGGCAAGACGCTCCTGGCACGCACGCTCGCCAGGATCCTCAACGTCCCCTTCGCGATCGGCGACGCCACCACGCTAACCGAGGCCGGCTACGTCGGCGAGGACGTCGAGAACATCCTCTTGAAGCTCCTGCACGCCGCGGACTTCGACCTCGAAAGCGCCCAGCGTGGCATCATTTACATCGACGAAATCGATAAGATCGGCAAGACCAACCACAACGTCTCGATCACCCGCGACGTCTCGGGCGAAGGGGTCCAGCAGGCCCTCTTGAAGATGCTCGAAGGGACCGTCGCGAATGTACCGCCGCAAGGGGGACGCAAGCACCCCGAGCAGCAGTACATCCAAATGGACACAACTAACATTCTGTTCATCTGTGGCGGGACGTTCGTCGGCCTCGACAACCTGATCGCCCGCCGCGTCGGCCGCAAGACGATCGGTTTTGGGAGCCAGACCGATGTCGAGCACGACGGCGAAATCGGGGCGCTGCTCGACCGCGTCACCTCGGACGACATCCTCGAGTTCGGGATGATCCCCGAGTTCGTCGGACGACTCCCCGTCACGTGTCCGCTCATGCCGCTGGACACCGACGCACTCGTTCAGATCATGACCGAGCCGCGCAACGCCCTGGTCAAGCAGTATCGCAAGTTCTTCGAGATGGAGGGCGCCGACCTCGAGTTCCTCCCCGAGGCCCTCCAGGAGATCGCCAAACGGGCCAAGGCCAAGGACACCGGCGCCCGCGGCCTCCGGTCGATCGTCGAGGAGATCATGCTCGACATCATGTACGAGCTCCCCGACCGCTCCGACAAAGAGAAGGGACGCTTCGTCGTCACCCCCGAAATCGTGAGGAAGGAAAAGAGCCTCTTCGACACGCCCCCCCTCCCGCTCACGCCCACCAAGGCCGAGCGGAAGAAGGAAAGCGCCTGAGCCTGATTGAGTCTGGAGTTCGAAACCCGGCTTTTTCTTCAAAGCCGGGTTTCTCACGCTCTCAGCGCCGACATCCCCTCCTGTTGGGTCGCCAACCCCCGCAACGGCCCGGTTCTTCACGAAATTGCTCGTCAACTCCGGCGGTGAAAAGTCCCGACCTACTTCGAGGGGAGGGCAACTCCTTGAGTACCATCGATCGACCGGACCATCGCATACTGCCTCCGCTCGAGGAAGGGCAACGTCTCGGCCAGCCCCTCTTCCACGAGCGTTACGAGGCGATGCCCCTCGGTACTTGGGCAGAGCTCATCGGAGGCGTGGTCTACATGCCCTCGCCACTGGGATATAAACATAGTTGTGTCGACAGGATATTGGGCTTCTGGCTTTGCCAATACGAGCAAGCGACGCCCGGCCTGACTGGGGCAGCCAATCTCTCCACCATTCTCGGGCCAGATTGCGAAGTCCAGCCCGATCAGCAACTCCAGATTCCACCGGCATGCGGTGGCCTCGCCCGTATCGTCGACGATTACGCCCATGGTCCTCCCGAATTGGTTATTGAGATCTCTCGATCGAGTCGGAAGCTTGATCTCGGGAAGAAGAAAGACAGCTACTTGAAAGCGGGTGTCCCGGAATACCTCGTCGTCTCGCTCGAGCCTGAAGAGATCTTCTGGTTCCTCCTTCGCGACGAGCAATACATGCGGACGGAGCCCGGTCCCGACGGCTGGTACCGATCCGAGCGCTTCCCCGGCCTCTGGCTCGATCCCCAGGCTCTTTTCCGCGAGGACATCGACGCGTTGATCGCGGGCCTCGAAGCGGGACTCGCCACTCCCGAGCATGCGGAATTCACAGCCAGAATCGCTGCAACTGCAAATCCTCGGGGCTAAAGCCTGCAACGTCAAGCGGACGTACGCGAAGTCGCTGGTGTCTTCGCCAAGTCGCGGAGAACGTCGAGCCCTCGCGCCAGGGTCGCGTCGTCGACGGCGTACGAGATCCGGAAGTGGGTGTCCTGTCGGCTGAAGACGTTTCCGGGGATGATCAGCAGGTTCCTGCGGATCGCCTCGGCGACGAACTCGGTGCCGGTGCCCCAGGGGGCTTTCGGGAACGCATAGAAGGCCCCTTCGGGGGCGGCCAGCTCGAAGCAGTCGCCCAGGGCTTCGACCACCGCGTCCCGCTTGCGGCGGTAGGCTTCGACCTGAGCGCGGAGATCCTGGTCCAGGGCGACGACGCCCGCGTACTGGACGTGGCTCGGGGCGCACACGAAGCTGAACTGCTGGAGCTTCGCCATCTCCTGGATCAGCCGGGAGGGCCCGTGGGCGAATCCGAGCCGCCAGCCGGTCATCCCGTAAGCCTTGCTGAAGCCGTCGACGACCATGACCTCGTCGTTCCAGGTCGTCGGCGTCGCGAAGGGATGGTCGTAGCAGAAGGACCGGTAGACCTCGTCGCTGATGAGCAAAACACCTCGTTCCTTGCAAAGCAGCGCCAACGCCTTCATCTGCTCGGCCGACGCGACGACGCCCGTCGGGTTGCCCGGCGAGTTGACCAGGATGCACTTGGTCCTCGGGGTGATCGCGGCGGCGACCCGCTCGACGTCGATCCGGAACTCGGGATAGGTGTCGACCAGGACGGTCGTCCCGCCCGCCAGGGCCACGAGGTTGCCGTACATGACGAAGTACGGGTCGAAGATGATCACCTCGTCGCCGGGATTCACCACCGAGCAGAGGGCCAAAAGCAGGCCGCCCGAGGTCCCCGACGTGATCAGGACCTGGCGATCGGAGTGGTGGAATTCTTCGTCGACGGCGGCCTGGAGCTTCCCCCTCAGCTCGGGGATCCCCTGGGTGACCGTGTAGGCGTTGCGGCCTTCCTCGATCGCGCGGATGGCCACGGCCTTGACCGGTTCGGGCACGTCGAAGTCGGGGAGCCCGATCGAGAGGTTGATCGGATCCTTCATGGCCTTGGCCATGTCGAACGCCTTGCGGATCCCCGAGGCTTCGATCAGGCGCATCCGGTCGGCGATCCAGGCGTCGTTCACTGTCGAACTCCGGCAACTTCGGCTTGGTTGGTTTCTGGGCCCCATCCTCGCACGGGGCGAAGGGTCGATTGTAACACGCCGGGTCGCCGGGCGCGGAGGGAAGCCAAGTTGTCAGGCATGAGGAGCTTCGCGTACCCTAGAGCGGTCTTCGTCGACGCCTCGCCCCGCCTCGAAACTCCGCCGAGTGGACTCCATGCTCCGAGCGTTCATGATCTTCGCCTCCACGGCCGGCTTGCTCCTTGCCGTCGCACTCGCGATCGGCCTCTCGGGGAGCGAGACCATGTCGGGTCGAGGGCGTTCCTTGCTCGGGCCCGATAGCTCGACCTCGGCTCTCTTGATGCTCCCGACGATTGGAACCCACGGCTTCGCTCAGTTCGGCTCGGCCATCATGACACGTCGAATCCTGAGGATGATGAGGGGGCATGACCTGCCCGACTGGATCGGGCCACATGCCTTCAAGAACGCTCGCAAGGCGATCCCATTCACCTGCGCGGCGACGGTCCTCACGGCACTATCGGCGTTCCTGGTCGCTGCCCGAGGGTTTGACACGTCCGGGGTCGTGGGTTTGGTCTCGGCCACGGTCTCATTCAATCTGGGAGCCTTCCTCGCCGAGTACGCGGCGATGGCGTCGCAGTCGCGTCTCCTGCGCGAGGTCAGGGCCTCGTCGAGACAACCGTGGGTCGTGGGCCCCAACGCCGGGGCTTTGGTTGCGGCGAAGTTGCCGATGGGGGAGGGCCGCTGATGTCGCCGCTCGGGGTTATCGTCTCGATCGTCCTGGTGGATCTGCTCGGGTTCAGCATCGTCATGCCCTTGCTCGCGCCATTCGCGGAGCAATATGGGATGAAACCCTGGCAGATCGGGTTGCTCTACGCGGCCTACCCGATGTGCCAGCTTGTCGCGGGCCCGATCCTGGGGAGGCTTAGCGACCGTTATGGCCGTCGCCCGCTCCTGATCGTGAGCCAGGCAGGGACCGCACTTTCGTTCGTGGGTCTCGGATTGTCGTCGGACTTCACGGTCATGCTCCTCTTCCGGATGCTCGACGGGGCGTCGGGGGGGAACATCCTGGTCGCGCAGGCCTACGTCGCCGACGTCACGACGCCCGAGAACCGTTCCCGAGGGATGGGACTCATCGGCATGGCGTTCGGCCTCGGGTTCGTGCTCGGGCCGTTGCTAGGAGGATTGATCCTCACGCTGCCGATCGACCCGAACCTGCGGCTCAAGCTCCCGTTCTTGGTCGCGGCCGCCTTCTCGACGGTGGCTTGGATCCTGGCCTATACGCGGCTTCCCGAATCACTCCCCGCGGACTCCGAGGCCCGGCAGGCGGCCCGGGTCGTGAGCTGGCGGGGGATCGTCGGCACCGTGTCACTGCCAGGGGTCGGCCGCCTGGTGATCCTCGCGTCGCTCGTCGTCCTGGGCTTCTCGGCCCTTGAGGGGACCTACAGCCTCTTCCTCCACCAACGGCTCCACTGGAGCCCGAGCGGGGCCGCGTTCGCGTTCGCGTTCCTGGGCCTCGTGAGCGCGGTCGTCCAGGGGGGGATGATCCGCCGCCTCGTCCCGCGCTACGGGGAGCCCCGGCTCATCGTCATCGGGGTCGCGGCCCTGTCGGTCGGACTGGCGGCCCTCGCGTTCGCCTCGAACGGCCCAGCACTCCTAGGGGCAACGCTGATCGTCGGCATCGGCCAAGGCCTGGCCAGCCCCACGATCTCGGGCCTCCTCTCGAGGATCACTCCGGCCGGCGAACAAGGTGCCGTCTTCGGCGTCGTCTCGATGGTCCAGACCTTCGCGAGGATGTCGAACTACATCGCGGCCAACCTTCTCCTCGCCCGCTCCGGCCCCTCCGCCCCGTTCCTGGAAGGGGCGGCCGTCGCCGCGATCGCGCTCGGCCTCGCGTTCGCGGTTCAGAAGAACGGCTCGATCCATGGCGAAGCCAACGCCCTCACGACCGAGGACGACGATCCGCGTCGAACGAGCAACGACACCGAGAGGCTCGAGGTCCGCTGAATGCCGCAGCTTCGAGACCCGGTGTTTTCTTCAACACCGGGTCTCGAAAGACGGGCTCAATCACGAGCCGGCGTTGGAGTTTCGAACCGACCGGGCGGGTCGGGGAGATCCCGGTCAAGGTATCCGCCGATCATGCTCGGGTCGGTGTAGGGGTACCGGCCGAGGACGGCCCGGACGGCATCGGGGTGGGTGATCAGGATCTCGACGGCATCGACGATCGACTGGGGCTTGGCGTACAGAAGCCGTTCGCTGAAGTTGCCCCCGGCTTGATCCGGCCGGTCGAATCGTTTCATGATGGCCAGGAGCCTGGCCTCGTCGGAGCCCTCGGCGACAGGCTTTCGCTCGGCGAGGGTTCGAGCCGCCACTCGAAGTCGATCAGGGGCCCTCTTTGCCCAGTCGAAGCTAGGCTCGTAGACCTTCCGCAGGGGGACCTTCGTCAAGCCCTGGCCCCAGAACCGGCCGAGCCAGGGAGCATTCTCGCGGACCCATCCCGGCACATCATCCGGGGGAAGCGGCCACTCCTCGCCCCACTCGACGAGCATCTGGAGCGCCCAGGCACGCGAGACGGCCACCGGGTCGGCTACCGTGGCTAGTCGCACGCCATCGAGTTGCTTCGGCTCGAGCGCGTACCACGGCTTCATGTCGAACAAGAGTCGGGTGATCGTCCAGGCCTTGGAGTCCTGGGTCAGGAGCCATGCGTAGGCGAGCTCATCCCACTTCGTCGAGCCGAGTTGGACGTCCCCCCGGAGCTTTCCCATCGCGTGCAGGTCTCCGAAAGTCGGAGGCATGCTCTTTTGGTTGTAGAAGTCGACGGCCGCTCCCTTGGGGAATTTGTGGTTGAGTGCGTCGAGCGTCTGGTCGTTGAACGCGTCGTACCAGTACGACAACTCGAACCCGGCCTTCCAGGCCCCCTTGGCCCCGCCGATCAGCTCGTTGTAGTACGAGAGCTCGAAGGGATGGACCTTCACGAGTTGCCACCCCGCCGAGCCGAGGACGAGGGTCGCGAAGACCGCTCGCGTCCAGCCGGGTCGCCCTCGGACGAGTCGGGCGAGGCCGTCGGCCACCCAGACGAGCCCCCACCCCGCGAACGCCGCCAGGAAGAAGAAGGTCGGCAGGAAGAGGCGGACTCCGTCGTGCGCGGGGGTCGCCAGCATCCGGAGCGCGGGGAGGGTCAGGAAGTGGGCGAGGAAGTAGATCGGGAGCCGATCCTGCCGCGCGTGGCGCAAGGTGTAGACGAGCCCGGCCACGCCCGCGAAGAGGATCCCCGCGGGGACCGTGATCGCCAGGAGGATCCAGGCGTTGTGCCAGGGGAGGCTATATTCGTAGATCTGCCCGAGATAAAGAATCTGGATGTCGGGCAAGGCCCCGCGCCTGGCGGTGCTCAGCATGTAGTAGTGCGCCAGCCTCGGCAATGCCTCGCGCCACCAGGCCGGGTTGCCGAGCCAGCCGACGATCGGGGCAAACGCCAGGATCGCCGTGAAGGTTTCGAGCGCAGGCCGCTCGGCTCCCCAAATCGGGCTCGATCGAAAGACTCGGCCGAGGAGTCGACGACCGACCCAAACGACCAACGGGAGCACCAAGATCCCCCCCGGCAGGTCGCTCGGGACCTTGGCAAAGAACAGGTTCGTCTGGCCGGGGGGCGGGAGTTGCCGGGCGATGCGGAGGATCTCGCGAAAGGCCACTCCCAACGGGATGAGCATAGCCCCCGTCGTCAGCACCCCGTCGACCCAGTCCGCCTTCCCGCCTCGCCTCGAGAACGTCCGGGGCAGGTGGCCCACGACCATCCAGGCAAAGAGCGGGAGAATGACGATCACGGCCGCCATCTTCTCGAGGAAGGCCAGGCCCAGCAGGATCCCCACGAGGACCCGCCAACGCCTCCCTTTGGCGTCGTGGAGCCCTTTCCAAAAGGCAACCGTCGTGGCCGCCCAGAGGAACAGGCCCGGCGTGTCGGTCGCCGCGATGTGGCCGTCCCCATAGACCCGGGGCATCAGGAGGAGCGAGCCCGCGAAGACGCCGGCAACCCAGGCGCCGTACCGCCTGGCGAGAAACCCGAATCCGATCGTGATCGTGAGCACGTACTCGAGGACCGTCGCCAGTCGCCTCGAGGGGGTGTCCTGCCACCAACGCCCGACGAGCGCGTGAGTCGCCAGGTTCATCTGCCCCGCGAAAGGCGGATGGAAATTGATGCCGTGGCGGCCGTACGGCCAGTAGTAGAGCAACGCATCCGGCTCGAGATAGGGGGAGGCGTCGTCCCAGGAACGCGCCGAGGCCAGGCCCTCCCACCACTGCGCCGACATCTCCTGGCTGTACCGATAGGCCGGCTCATCCCAGGTCAGGCCGATGTCCCCCGTCGTCGGCAAGGTCGCCGCGAGTGAGGCCGCGAACACCAAGGTACACGCGCCCCACCAGGCACGACCAGTCAGGCCTCGCATTGCCGGATCGGCATCAGTGTGAGTCATTCCAGAGTCGCTCGGGGAGGATGCCGAACCGGCCTTCTGATCCATGTCGCCCTCGTTGCTCACCAAATTTAAACTCAATCCAATTATCCCACTTACCCTATCTTAAAAAAGGGTTGCCTGTTGTTGACGGAATCTTTAACCTATCCTGTGGGCGGGCATTCATATTGCTCAAAGTGAGGACCATTTCCACTGGCTCCTCGGTTGGACCGCCTCAGATTGACCACTTTGACACTGGAGTCCTTCGAATGCGACGTTTCCTGACGACCTTTGCCCTGGCGGCTCTTTGCGGTGGTTTCCTGCTCTCGAGCGACGCCTCGGCGTCCTGCTTCAAGAAGAAGGCGCTCTGCGTGAAGTCGGCCCCGGTTTGCGCCCCCGCCCCGGTGGTCTGCGCCCCCGCTCCGGTTTGTGCCCCCGAGCCGGTCTGCGCCCCCGCCCCGGTCTGCGAGCCGGCTCCCAAGAAGTGCTGCGGCAAGAAGCTCTTCGCCGGCTTCTTCAAGAAGAAGCACTGCGCCCCCACGGTCGTGACCTGCGCCCCGGTCTCCACCTACGCCCCGGTCTATGCCCCGGTGGTCGTTCCCTCGGCCCAGGTCCTGCCGACCGGACAGGGCTCCTGAACCAAGCCCCAACACGGCGAGGAGTGGCCTTCTCTCCGAGGCCACTCACCGTCGCCCCGTCGATTGTGTCCGATCTCTCGCGGGCGATCCATCACCCGCTCCCTCCGAACCATCCCACCTCTGCAGGGCTGGTGACCTTCGCTCCGGGTCACCCAGGCACGGAAGCGACCCGACGACGCGGGGCCCACGGGCCTGTCAGGCAAGCACTTTCTTCAGGACGCGTCCGGCGACGTCGGTCAGACGTTCGTCGCGACCGTTGTGGAGGACGGTGAGCCTCTTGTGGTCGAGGCCCATCAGGTGCAGGATCGTGGCGTGGATGTCGTTGACGTGCGCCCGGTCTTCGATCGCGTTGAGGCCGATCTCGTCGGTCGCGCCGACGGTCGTCCCTCCTTTGACGCCCCCACCGGCCATCCACATCGTGAACCCGGTCGCATTATGGTCGCGCCCGCGTCCCCCCTTCTGACTGACGGGGGTCCGGCCGAACTCCGCTCCCCAGATGACGAGCGTCTCCTCGAGCAGGCCCCGCCGTTTGAGGTCGGTGAGGAGGGCCGCGACCGGCTGATCCGTCAGGCCGCACATCTTCTGGTGATTGGCGTCGATGTCGTCGTGGGCGTCCCACTGCATGGCGACCGGCCCGCCGCCGGAATAGAGCTGGACGAAGCGGACCCCGCGCTCGACAAGGCGTCGGGCGAGCAGGCAGCGTGTACCGAACTCGGCCGTTCGGGGGTTATCCAGGCCGTACAGCGACTTGGTCTCGGCGGTTTCACGCGACAGGTCGACCGCATCGGGCGCGGCGCTCTGCATCCGGAAGGCGAGCTCGTACGACTGGATCCGCGCCGAGAGCTCGGAGTCGGAGGGGTCGAAGCCCTCCTGGTTCATCGTGTTGAGCAGGTCCAGGGTCGCCCGCTGCTCGGCCGAGGAGAACTCGGCGGAGGGCCGCAGATTGACGATCGGGGTGGGGCCGTTGCGGAAGAGGGTCCCCTGGTATTGCGCCGGGAGCAGGCCGGCCCCCCAGCACGGGGCTCCGCCTTCGGGGGTCCCCTCGGGCTGCGTCATCACCACGTAGGAGGGCAGATCCTCGCTCTCAGAGCCGAGGCCGTAGGTGACCCAGCTCCCCAGGCTCGGATAACCCATGAAGATCCGGCCCGTGTTCATCTGATACATCGCCGGGGCGTGGACCACGCTATCGGCGACGCACGAACGGATCAGCGCAATCTCGTCGGCGTGCTGGTGCATGTGCGGCACGAGGTCCGACATATCCATCCCGGACTCGCCGTACTTGCCGAACTTGCGATGGCTCCCCAGGCAGAGAGGGTCATCCTCGAGGAATTCGCTATGGACCTTCCCGAAGCTCGGGGGCAAATGCTGCCCGTCGAGCTTGTTCAACGCCGGCTTCGGGTCGAACATGTCCATCTGGCTCGGGCCGCCAGTCATGAACAGGAAGATGCAGCGCTTCGCCTTCGCCGGGAAATGCCCCGCCTTCTCCGCCATGGGGTTCGGGTTCGGGTTCGGGCCCGGGCTCGAGCCCAGGGCCTGTCCCTCCGACTGGAGCAGGTGGGCCAGTCCGAGCATCCCGAATCCATTCCCCGCGCGTTTCAGAAACTCGCGACGGCTCGTCGGCATCCACCCGAACGGACCGGGACAGCTCGTGGGTCGCATCGGAATGATTCCGTGAGGAATGGAGGACGGGGTTTCACCAGAAATTTTCTTCAAGGCACATACATGAATTCGTTGCGATTGAGCATGGCGAGGGCGAAGTCGACCAGCGCCGCGGTGTCGGGATTTGCCAGGGCCTTCGAGCAAAGCAGGGCGGACTGGACGTCGAGGAAGGCGAGGGCCTGCTCGAGTTCCTTCGGCTTCGGCTCGCGGGCGAGGACGATCCGATAGGCCCGGCGCACTTCCTCATCCTTGCGTCCGGCCGACTCTCGGGCGACCCGCGCGGCGAGGGCCTTGGCCCGTTGGGCGGAGAAGTCGCTGTTGAAGAGGACCAGGGCCTGGAGCGCGTGGGTGCTCACGCCGCGTTGGGCACAGGCGGTCTGGGTGTCGGGGGCGTCGAACGCGTCGAACAAGGGGTAGCGGACGTTTCGCTTGCGGAAGAGGTAGAGAGAGCGCCGGAGGTGCTCCGTGGGATCGGGGGTCTCAGGCCAGAGGTCGATGACCTCGTGCTCGGTGAAGATCAGGTCCTCGACTTCCTTCTCGATCGGAGCGAGGACGCTCGGCCCTCCCATCTTGGGGTTGAGCTCACCCGAGGCGACGAGCATCGCGTCGCGGAGGCTCTCGGCTTCGAGCCGGCGCCGATTCATCCGCCAGAGCATCGCGTTGTCGGGATCCTCCGCCGATAGCTTGGGATCCGGCTCGCTCGACTGCCGGTAGGTGGCCGAGGTCACCATCAGCCGGTGGATCGGCTTAAGCTTCCAGCCCTGGGCAACGAGTTCGGTGGCCAGCCAGTCGAGGAGTTCGGGATGCGACGGGGCCTCGCCTCGGACGCCGAAATCGCTCGAGGTGGCGACGATCCCTCGGCCGAAGTGATTCAGCCAGAGCCGGTTGACCATGACTCGGGCCGTCAGCGGGTTGTCCGAACGAGTCAGCCAGCGGACCAGGGCCTGCCGCCTCCCGGAGGTTGAGGTGGTCGGGCGGATCGAGTCGGGGACGAAGGCATCGCTCGGTTGCGAGGCCAAAACCACGCCTGGGGGCCTCGGCTCAACGACTGGGCCGAGGTTCTTGATGTCGCCCCGCTTGGCGACCCGCGTCTCGGGGGCCTCGACCTTCTCGTCGAAGAGTGCCATGGCTTCCGCCGGCGGCCTCGGGAGCGTGACCTCGATCGCGTGGATTTCTCGCTTCAGTTGCTCCCGGACGGGGAAGTCGGTCGGATTGGCGGCGACGGCCGCGACGACATCCTCCCAGGGGACGGTCAACGTCTGGGCGATCCCCTCGGCCAGTCGCTTCTGCACGGGCGTCCGGTCTTTCTCGGGGATCGCCAGGATCGCCTTCTCGGCTTCGGTGAGCTTGCTGGTCCTCGCCTCGAGCAGCACCTTGCGATACGGGGCCTCGATGGCCGCCATCTTGGCCTGGAGGGGAGCGACCTTCGCGGCGATGTCCTTCTTCGTCGCCTCGAAGGCGTCGCGGTCGGCCTTGGAGGCGATCGGCTTGTCGACCATGTTCGCGCCGGCGAAGAACGCCTGGAGGCGGTAATAGTCGGTCGTCGGGAGCGCGTCGAACTTGTGGTCGTGGCACCGGCAGCAGCCGACCGTGAGGCCGAGGAAGACCGATCCGACCGTACCGGTGATCTCCGTCAGCTCCGATTGCCGTTTAACTTTCGGGTCAATGTTCCCCGCCACGATCTCGCGAGGTCCGCAGCGCCCGAAGCCCGTGGCGATGAGTGCAGAGGAGTCACCCGGGGCGACCTCGTCGCCGGCGAGCTGCAAGGCGATGAATCGGTCGTAGGGCATGTCGGCGTTCAGGGCGTCGACGACCCAGTCACGATAGCGCCAGGCGTCAGGCCGCTCGGCGTCGAGCTCGAACCCGTTCGACTCGGCGAAGTGGGCGAGATCAAGCCAGTGCTGGGCCCAGCGCTCTCCATATCGAGGGCTGCCGAGGAGGCGATCCACGACCCGTTCATAGGCCTCGGGCTTCGTATCCTCAAGGAAGGCATCCACCTCCGTCGGAGTCGGCGGCAAGCCCGTCAGGTCGAAGGTGACGCGTCGGATCAGGGCGATGCGGTCGGCCTCGGGCGAGTGCCGAAAGCCCATCTCCTCGAGCCCGGCGAGCACAAACCGGTCGATCGTGTTCTTGATCCAGCCTTCTTCCTTGACCGAAGGCGTCTCGGGACGTTTCGGGATCTGGTAGGCCCAGTGCGAACGCTGGTCGTCCTTGAATGTCTCGAGGGGGGCGATCGGCCCGACTTCGGAACGGCCGGGACCGGGGTCGGCGGCGAGGGCCGCCGACACGATCAACAGGCCGACGGCCGAGAACGGGACGAGCCATTTCCGGTAGTCACGAGCCATGAGAACGTCGCTCCCCGAATGGAGGACCGGCTGATTTCGAAATCGATTGGAAAACGGAGGGCGATCCCCACTTCGGAGAGGGCGTGGGGAGGCGGCCCCTGCGGGCCGGAGGGTCGTCGAACTCCCCATCATACTACGCCGACCGACCGGGGAAAGGAATCGAAATCGGCATAGAACCGATACGTGCTCCGTCCGGGCGGGGTTCAGATCAACTCGCGGATCGGCCTGCCATCGGCGTTGATCTGGATCGGGCGGCCATCGGGGGTCAGGTGGGTCGTGTCGAGCGGGATTCCGAGGCAATGGTAGAGTGTCGCCGCAAGATCCTCGGTGTAGTAGGGGGCTTCGGTCGGTTGTTCGCCGAGGGCGTTCGTCTGCCCGACGATCGTCCCCGGTCGGATCCCACCCCCGGCCAGAAGCGCGATCCCGGCGCTCGCCCAGTGGTCGCGCCCGGCCGAGGGGTTGACCTTCGGCGTCCGGCCGAAGTCGCTCATCATGACGACCAGGGTCGTCTCGAGCATCCCGCGGTCGGAAAGGTCCTGGAGTAACGCGGAGAAGGACGAGTCGAACCGGGGCAGCAAGGTGTTCTTGAGCGAAGGGAAGTTGTTGGCGTGCGTATCCCAGCCGCCGTCGGTCACCGTGACGAACCGGACGCCCGCCTCGACGAGCCGGCGGGCCAGGAGGCACCCCTGGCCCAAGGCGTGCGGCCCGTAACGATCGCGGATCCGAGGGTCTTCGCGGCCGATGTCGAAGGCGCGCTTCGCCTGGGGGGCCGTGATCAGGTTATACGCTTTCTGGTAGAACGTCCCCGCGGCCTCGAGCGCCGAGGAGTCCGACTCGACCTGGGCCTGCCACGTGTCGACGGTCTCGAGGACCTTCATCCGCCGGCCGAACCGCTCGCGATCGACCCCACCGGGCAAGCTCACGTCGCGGACGGTGAAGTTGGGGCTCGAGGGGTCGCCGGGGAGGACGAACGGGTTGTACTGATCCCCCAGGTATCCGGCCACGCCGCCGCCGAACCGCTGATCGACGTTGATGCCGACCTGGACGTACGGGGGCATGCTCGCCCGATCCCCCTTCTCGCGGGAGACGACCGAGCCGTACGCGGGATAGACGATCGACGGGTTGAACGCATGCCCGGAGAGCATGTAGGCGTCGGCCGTCCCGTGCGAGCCGTTCCTCGGGTTCAGCGACCGCAGGATCGAAAACTTGTCCTGGTGTCGCGCGAGCTTCGGCAGCGGGTCGCAGACCCTGATCCCCGGGACGTTCGTGTCGATCACGCCGAACTCGCCGCGGATCTCGGAGGGGGCCTCGGGCTTCGGGTCGAAGCTGTCGACGTGGCTGATCCCGCCCTGCAGCCACACCAGGATGCACGAGATGTCCTTCCCCTTCGACTCCGCCTTCGCCCGCCCACTCAACAGGTCCGGCAAGCCGAGCCCCAGGGCACCGAGAGACCCGACCCGCAGCATGTCGCGTCGAGTCACCCCGTCGCAGCTCCGGTTCGACCCATGGGCTAGCTCGAACATCGGGATCATCTCCCTTGGCAGGCTTCGTCGATATTCGGGCACCGACGATACCCCGGACGCTGTGCGCGGGCTATCGTCGTCCGATCCAAAGAAAGTTTAACATCAGATCGGCGGTCGGATCAAGGACGATGCCCAAGCATCTCTCGCGGGTCTCTCCGTGTTCAAGAATTGCAGCCGTCACGAGCCCCGCGCCTTTTTGAAGTCCAGAACGACCGGTGCGTCGAGGACGATAGGCCGGTTGCGGTTGGCCTTAAGGGCCGCGAGCAGGGCGTCGCTGAATGAGCGCCGGAAGGTCATGGGGGCGGCGAGGCCAGGAATCCTCCCCATGCGATGCCGAGAGCCTCGCCAGATGCCCAGGGCGACCGACTGCGGATTGGCACCGGCGGCCATCAACCGAGACCAGTACCTCAGTTCACGGAGGCTCGGGTCCCGACCGAAGTCGCGAAAGAGCGTCGAGACGAATGCGTCGCGGCCCCTGCCGAACCCTGACACCAGAGGAACGCCCGCCGGCGCCCGTTCAGAAACGCCCGCGTTGGGGTTGGTCGTCACTCGGGAAGGCGGGGATGCGGGGGGCGTAGGCTGGGGAGGATTTCCCGACGGCGACCCGGGATTGGTAGCGACCGCGTCGAGTAGGATCGAACTCCCGATGGGCTGCGCCCCTTGGAACGTGATCGTATGGGCACCGGCCCCTTGGTTGAAACCGAGTTCGACCGTTTCGTAGGACGTGCCCGAAGGCGTGATGCTCCCCACCAAGGCATCGTCGACGAACACGTTCAACGTTTGAGGCGACTGGTTATTGGAGGACTGGGCCGCGTAGAAGGTGAGCAAATACGGTCCGGTTCCCGTCGTCACCTTCTGGCTCATGCTGCTGGTCCCCTGGACGAAACCAACCTGCAGGCCCTGGGGAGGGGCCGGATTACTGCTGGTGTAGTCGCTGTTAGAGCCGTACGCGATGCCGGCGAGCCATCCCGTATTGGGTGGACTGTCGGTGAACGTCCAGTCCACCGTGTTCTGGGTCAATTGCGTCCCGTGGTTGAAGTTGCCGGCGAGACCCAGGACGGTCGCCCACTCGAACCCGCCGTCGCGGACCACGCCGACATTCGGGCTGCCGAATGTGTAGGCATAGAAACTCCCCGGTTGCGAGATCCGGGTGCTGTCCAGGCTCCCGCTGAGCGTAATCGTGATGGTCCCGTCGGCCGCCTTGGTCATGCTCAGGATCGAGAGCGTCTTGGCCGAGTCGATCCCCTCGCCGGTGACCTGGATGTTCTGGAGCGGGCCGATCTTGAGCAGCGTGTTGTAGGCATCCGGGCTGTTGAGGATGATGGTATTGCCCGCCTGCCCGGTCCCGAGCACCGTGCCGGTGAAAACCAAAGGGCCGAAGAACGCGTACGTCGAGCCGTTCGAAGCGTTTGCGAGCGGCATCGACAGGACGACCTGCGATTGCGCCACATTGGGCGAGATTTGAGTGAACTGGACCGCCGACCCCATCTGGACGCCGGGGCCATTGACCAGCGTCCCCACGGTGTTGTGGTTGTAGTCGAACTGGGCGATCTGATAGACCGCCTGCGGGTTCGACAGGCCTCCGAGTTGGCTCGACAAGGCAGGCGCCGAGGCGGCCGTGGTCGTGATGACGCCCCAAGGTGACGTCGGGGTATACGGGTCCTTGTTCGAGAGCCCGTTCAGGCCACCGACGCTGATGTCGATATGGTTCGCCCCACCCCCGTTGACGTTGCCCACGTCGTCATCGAGTGCGAACGCGTACGCGCTCAGCCCCAACTTTTCGTGGATAAACCAGACGAAGGGATCGAGATTATAGGCGTTGTAGTCGAGCCCGCCCGCCGACAAGGCCGGGTCGGGATACCACTGCGACGGGTCGGAGTAGAGGGGGTTCGTGAAGTCCGGGACCCCGCGCAACGCCGATTTGCTCAGGTCGGTGAGGAGATTCACCACGGACGTATTCGCGAGGGGCAGGTAGTCGAGCCCGAGGTTTCCGCCGATGATGTTGACCAGCAGCGGATCCCAAGGGTTCGCGGTCCCCGCCGGGACGCTCACGCTCCACGCGTTCAACACGGTGAAGACCGTTTGGGCGAACGCCAACGCGTAGGGCTGTTCGGCTTGCGTAAACGAGAGGTCGACGAGCGGCGTCAACTTGGGATCGTAGCCGACGATCGACCCGAACGCCGGCGTCGCGAAGTTGAACGACGTCGGACTGCCGGAGATCACCTCGCTCAACGTGATCGTCTTCCCGTCACCGGAAACGGCCAGGACGACGCACCCTGCGGGGACCCCGTTACCCGTCACGACCATGCCGGGGACCAACCCGGTGGCGGCGCTGCTCAGCGTGAGGATGTTGTCGGTCACGCGGCCGGTCGCGTTGTTCATCGCGGTCGACTGCACGTTGTTCGCGTAGTACTGCGCCCAGGAATACCAGAGGCCGGCGATGCCCCCGGCTGCATAGTCCTTCTGCGAAAGCGTAAAGCTGTAGACGAGCGTCGAAGCCGACGCCGGGACGTCTTGGTCGAGTTCTACCCCGATGATGTTCCCGTTGTTGTCGTAGTACATCCCCACGACCTTGCCCGCGGTCAGGGTATCCTTGCCCACGTTGTAGGTCACGGTGTACGAGACGTGATCCGCGACGTTCGGGGCGATGAGTTCGTTGAGGGCGAACGCATTCGCCATCGCGGCCGTGTTCAGGCCGAGGAAATGCCCCGTGCTCGCGTGGGCAGGATCGCCTCCGATCGAGAGCGAGACCGGGCCGGTTCCTCCGCTCGTCAGGGCATAGAGCGGCTCGTTGATGACCGACTTATCCGAGAATGACCTGAAATACTTGATATCGGCGGCGCCGCCGGGCACCGCGGGGCTGGCGAGGAAGAGGTTCTGGCCGGCCGGCAGCTTGATGTTGCCGTTGTCGACCGCAAGATAGCTGGGGTACCCCTGGCCGTTGAAGTAGGTCCCCAGATAGTTGTTGTTCCGGCCGGCCGGATTGCTGCCCGTGAAGGCGGCGAGCGCCGCCTGGAAGTCTTCGAGGCTCTGATTCGACCCGACCCATCCGAACGGCGCCGTCACGTTGCTATTCGGGATCGAGACGTTGCTCGCTTCCATGGCGACCGGCATGTTGATCGTATCGACGAACGAGATGTCGTAGTCGGCCGAATCGGTATCCGCTCCGTTGATCGCGTCGCCGAGGAGGTACTGGAAGCCGGTCGTCGTGTTGATCTGGGGGTCGTAGAACTCCCCTCGAAAGGTGACTTCGGTGAGTTGGAAAGGGGCGTCGTTGTTGGGAGCCTGCGGCGTCAGGGCATGGTACCACATGACCACGCCGTTGTTGGTGCTCGGAGACCCTTGCGTGGTGAGGGTGAAGTCCGGTTGTATGTACCGGTCCGTCTTGGAAATCGTCTGATTCGGCAGAGTTGTGAACGTATATCCTTGAACCGGAGTGTTCTGAACAATCCCGTTCCCCGGCAACTGAATGTAACCCGGATGGCTTGGATCGACCGTGACCTGGAAGCCGCTTGCGGGCAGACCGGGACCTGTCAGGATGAAGGTCCGGTTCGTCGGCAACGCGCCCGAGGCGACCGGCGATTTCCAGTTCGCCGTCGTCGGCTTGTATCCGTCCTGGGAGTCGAAGCTGTCGTAGGCGGGAGTGAAGTCAAGCTGGTTGAGGTTATCGGGATCGATGGAACCGTAGAACGTCGCCTGGGTGTTCGTGTCCTGATAGTAGAAGGGAGCACCTGGCGGTGAACCGCCGCCGGATCCGCCATACGTCGAGAACTGATCGGCGCCGTCGGTCGAGAAGATGATCCGCCCCGAATCCCAGAAAGCCAACGGAACCGTGATCGTGATCGCGGAAAGAGGGGGTAGCCCCGCGTAGTCAGCGGTGCCGTCGGTGTAGCCGATATAGCCCCGATATTCCTGGTTGGATGAGTCGAATGGATCGAACGCGCCGGTCCCTTCATAAGGGGAGACGGCCTGACGACTCACCTGGCCTTCGAGGAAGGCGTAGATCGTCTGCGTCGGACTGTTATTCGTGATCGTGATCGTTTTCTGATACGTCCCCGTCACTCCGTTATACAGCACCTTCCCGAGGCAATCGACGGTCGGCGAGGGCAACAGGTACGGGCCTCCGGTGGCGAGAAGACAACGGCTTTCCAGGAGCCAGCCGTCGAGCGTTCCTCGTGCCACCAGATTCGGGAGAAAACGGCGAGTCCGCCCCGAGACTTGAGAGCGACCCTTCCCCGAGGCATACCCGCCTAAAATCCACATAACTATTACTCAAACAGGATTCAATTCGGACAGTTTGCGTCGGCGGCTGCGGAGTGAGTCGACGTGGGCGAACCGAGAGCGCGAGGGTCGACCGGACAACTCGAGGGCCCTTGGTGTTCATCCGCGAACCATTTCGTGCACGATCACGAAACAATTCAGAACGCGAGCCAAGGGCCGCGAGACCCCGCAGACCCTTGCCTCAACGCCGGGCATGACGTGCCGCCCGCACGCCGTCGCTCGAATTTCTTCGATCGGGTTTATCCGCGTGTCGGATCACTCGCAAGATAAATTTACAAAACGTTGCCAAATCGCCCAAGGGTAAGGGACGGAAAGAAGCATCGCATGACTTCGATGCAGAGACGTAAACCGTTCGGGTCAAAATCACGTCACCACCCGATGGCTCTCCCTCGACAGCCTCTCGGGCCGCCCGGATTCATCACATCGCTCGGTCGGCCCCACGTTCCGCCTCGATCGTCGGCACGGACTCGTCCATCGACGATCGAGGCCGCTCATCCTTGTCCCTCAGGCGTGCGAGGTCGGGACGCAACGGTCGCAATCGCAGGCATCCGAAGGCTCGTCGCTGCCGAAGTAGTCGGCCATATGCCGCCAGCGGCAGGTCCGCAGGTCCGCATAATCGAGCATCCGCTGATGCTTGAGCCGGTCGTTCTCGTCGCGTTCGCGGTAGGCGCGGGCCATGCGTCCGAGGTCGTCGGGAGTGGTCTCACGGTGGAGCAAGGTGAGGCGACCCTTGTCTTCCTTCACGATCCCGCGCCGTTTGAAGAGGTTCAGGATCAGCTTGAGCCGCGTCTTGCCGACCGGCGAGACCGCGGCGAGGTCCGCGAACGTGGCGTCATCTCGCCCGTCGGTGATCCGCAGGAGGGCATGGTGGGCGTTGATCAGATCTTCGCCCGAAGGGTAACGGCCAGCCTGGAAGAACGCGTGGAGCCGCTTGTCGGAAGGGTCGAAGAGGAGCGTACAACGCGCCGGCGATCCATCCCGCCCGGCGCGACCGACTTCCTGGTAGTAGGCCTCGAGGGTGGCGGGGACGTGATGGTGGAACACGAACCGGATGTCGGGCTTGTCGATCCCCATCCCGAACGCGTTGGTCGCGACCATCGCCTTGACTTCGCCCTTCATGAACCGGTCCTGGTTCCGCTCCCGTTCGGAAGGCTTGAGCCGGCCGTGGTACGCGGCCACGTCGAGGCCTTCGGCGGTGAGGAATTCGGTGAGCTCGTTAACCGCCTTGACGGTCGCGGTATAGATCAGGCCGGTCCCCTCCGTGGTGCGGAGCAAGCGGCGGAGTTCCTCCCGTTTCGCATCCTCGCCTTCGGTCGCGAGGACGCCGAGCGAGAGGTTCGAGCGATAGACGCCCGTGTGGAAGACCTCGGCATCGGGGATGCGGAGTTGCCGCCGGATGTCTTCGAGGACCTCGGGCGTAGCGGTGGCCGTGAGGGCGAGCACCGGAGGGTGTCCGAGGGCGTCGATCGCCTCGCCGAGCTGCGCGAACTCGGGGCGGAAGTCGTGGCCCCACTCGCTGACGCAGTGCGCCTCGTCGACGACGAACAGGTCGATGAGGACTCGGCCAAGGATCGCGCGGAACTCGGGATCGGCGAGGCGTTCGGGGGTCGTGTAGACGAACTCCTTGCGGTTGGCCGCGATCGCCTCCAGGGCTTCACGCGCCTCGCGAGGGGTGAGCGTACTGTTGACCGCGACGACGTCGATCCCCTTTCCCGAGAGCGCGGAGGTCTGATCCTTCATGAGGGCGATCAGGGGGCTGACGACGACGGTCGTCCCTTCGAGGGCGAGCGCCGGGAGTTGGAAGCAGAGGCTCTTGCCCGATCCGGTGGGCATCACGACGACGGTATCCTTCCCCTCCATCGCCGCGTGGACCACCTGCTCCTGACCGGGGCGGAATTTCCGGAATCCGAAGTGCTCACGCAATGTCTTCGACAAATGTTCGCGATCGGCTGGCGTGACGGATGCCATCGGCGTTCATTCCCCCCTGGTATTCAGCTTCGCAGACGAGAGGCTCGACGGGGCAACGTCCCGAGGCGGGTCCTCAGGGCTGGTCTCGGCGGCACCTCGCACATGGACAGGTGTGGGCCAGCAAATCGTGAGCCATGAACCTGGATCGATGCACGAGGATCGCCTCCCCCGGGGCGCTACCGAGACCACGCCGGACTCGACGGCTCGTGCGACCGAACGAATTGAGGGAACGCCCTCGAATTCATGACGCCGGATTCTTATATTCGGGGAGGGTCACGCAAACCCGGCCGTCCTCGAGGGGACCAGGTCGGTCGCCTCGCCAGGACGAGGCCGAAGTCATCGAAGCGCCTCGGCGCCTTCACGGTCGCTCCACCACTCGAGAGGTCCTACGAGATGCGCCCAGAACTCGGACGAGCGCTCCTCCTCTTCGTCGCGACGGTCGTCGCGGCGTCCCGTCCCCCCCAGGTGCGGGCCGACGAGCCCCAGGCCCCGAGACGCCCGGCCGACCCCGGCCAGGACCGAGAACGGACATGCTTCCAGACGCACGCTCGTTGGGATCCCAAGCTCCAGATCCGCTCCGACGTGGCGATCTGCTACGGGGTCGACGCGAGCCTCCCCGAGCGGGTCAAGCAGTGGAAAGCCCAAGGGTACATCCCGCACCTGATGACGGGCGTCTCCTGGGGCCAGTATCAGGACTACCTCTACGGCCGCTTCGACGGGATCAACCACGTCGACGAGGCCCAGATGGACCGCTTCGGCAAGGTGATCTCGCACGGCGGGGACGTTTATTACATGTCCCCGGGCGAGAACTACGGGAAGTTCCTCTGCCAAGGGGTCAAGAAGGCGATGGACGCGGGGGTCGAGGCCGTCCACCTCGAAGAGCCCGAGTTCTGGGTCCGAGGCGGCTACGGCGCCGGGTTCCAGCGCGAGTGGAAGGCGTATTATCACGAAGACTGGATCCCGCCCCACACCTCGCCCGACGCCCAGTACCGCGCCTCGCAGCTCAAGTATTACCTCTACCGACGGGCCTTGAAACAGGTCTTCGACTTCGTCAAGGCCGAGAACGCGCGGACGGGCCGCCACGTGAAGTGCTACGTGCCGACACATAGCCTGATCAACTACGCCCACTGGAACATCGTGAGCCCCGAGTCGAGCCTGATCGAAGTCGGCGCCGACGGGTTCATCGCGCAGGTCTGGACCGGGACCGCGAGGACGCCGAACGTCTACCAGGGGACGCGTCGCGAGCGGACCTTCGAGGCCGCCTTCTTTGAATATGGCGCGATGATGAACGTCGTCCAGGCGACGGGCGGGACCGTCTGGTTCCTCAACGACCCGATCGAGGACAACCCCGACCACTCCTGGGAAGACTACCGGACCAACTGGGAGAGCACGTTGACCGCATCGCTGCTCTGGCCGCAGGTCTGGCGGTTCGAGGTCATGCCCTGGCCCGAGAGGATCTTCCGGGGCCGCTACCCGACCGTCGACCGCGCCCATCGCAAGCGAGGCGAACGCGTCGTCCGAGAGCCGATCCCGGCCGCATACGGCACCGAGATGATGACCGTCGTCACGGCCCTCAACGACATGGACCAAAAGGACGTCTCGTGGGACTGCGGCACGCGGGGGATCGGCGTGGTCGTGTCCGACTCGATGATGTTCCAGCGCGGGGAGCCGACCCCCTCGGACCCCGACCTCGGCTCGTTCTACGGCCTGGCGCTCCCCCTGGTCAAGCACGGGATCCCCGCCGAGCCGGTCCAGCTCGAGAACGCGCCAATCCCGGGCGCCTTGACTCCCCAGAAGGTCCTCCTCATGACCTACGAGGGGATGAAGCCGATGTCAGCGAAAGTTCACGAGGCGCTCGCCGAGTGGGTCAAGCAAGGGGGGGCGCTCGTCTTCCTCGGCGACGACGGCGACCCCTACAACGGCGTCCGCGCCTGGTGGAACGACAACGCGACGGCGATGTCGTTCAAGGCCCCCCGCGAGCACCTGTTCGAGCAGTTGGGGCTCGCCAGGGACGAGAAGCCGGGGACCCACAAGATCGGCAAGGGCGTCTTCCTCTACGACGCGACCAGCCCCGCCGCGTTGACCCACCGGACCGACGGCGCCGACTATCTCCGGGGCCTCGCCCGGAAGGCGAGCGAAGCCGTGGGCCTCGAATACAAGGAAACGAGCCACCTGGTCCTCCGCCGAGGCCCCTACGTCGTCGGCGCCGGGCTCGACGAGTCGATCCCCGGGCCCGCCCACGTCCTGCGCGGCCGGTTCCTCGACCTCTTCGACGCCAAGCTGCCGGTGCTCGAGGAAGTCACCCTCGCGCCGGGGAGCCGTCGCCTCCTCATCGACCTCGACAAGGTCAACGCAACGGAACCCGCGGTCCTGGCCTCCGCCTGCAAGACACTCGGAGCCCAGAAAACGCCCGAAGGGGCCTTCCAGTTCCACGCCGAAGGGCCCGCCAACATCGAGGCGGTTATGCGGGTCGCCTTGCCCGAAGCCCCGAAGGAAGTCACCCTCGACGGCCGACCTCTGGCCGCCGACGCCCGAGAGTGGGATGCGAAATCCAGGACCTTGCGCCTTCGCTTCCCCAACGCCCCCGAAGGACATCAGGTGAGCATCCATTGATAATCTGTCCCGAAACCTGCTCTTTCTGAAAAACCGGGTTTCTGACGCCCTCGACAACGACAACCCTCTCGGGACGTCTTCGTGGATTCCCACAGAAACCCGTTTAGCTCATGGAGCGAAATCGGTGCTGAGATCCGTGTAGGGTGGGCACTGCCCACCGGCATTCCGGAAGGCTCGGTGGGCAGTGCCCACCCTACGAAATGCGACGGATCACGACGACATTCCTAACCCTCAAATGGGATCACCGATTTCGCTCCATGTGCCAACCTGTTTTAAGGAAAAAACAGTTCTCGGGAGAGACACCGCGGCACTTGGATAGATTTGCTACTCATCGGAGCAGAGCCTATCCCAACCGGCTGGACTCCGGACGGGTCTCCGATCCCCGCCCGGACGCGGCTGCCCTCGGGTCAGCCCTTGGGCGGGTAGGGGTCATGGCCGAAGCTGTTCCGTTCACGAATCTGCCCATCCTGGCCATGGATGAGCAACTCCGAGTGCTGATTGGTGGCGATCTGTGTCGCCGCGTTTATCGCCTGGGTCTGCGTCGGGTGGACGCTCGTGGCTCGGCTGTTCCCCTCGCCACGGACGGCCCAGCCGCCCTCGTGCGGGACGACGTGTTGGTTCTTGCCCATGTCAGTCCTCCTCGATCGAAAGGTGTTTTGGGGCATCTACCAACGTAGATTTCATGCAAAACCCGCACCATGTCGAGGGATGAGAATAAACCAACACCTTCACTTCATCTGATTTCGCTCTTGACAGGTGCCGAAAATACTATACTTTCGTATATAGACACGGGAAGATAGACGTCGGATCGCGAAGGCGTCTGCGCATTTTCCCGTCCGCCCTAACGGATTCGGGCCTTGGGAAGGGATATGCACTCGCCTCGATGGATCGGGAACGGGTGACATCCTCCCCATCGGAGCTCTCCGGGGAGCCTGGGATGAACCGCTATCAGCTTGCCAAGATCGTGGATTGGGCAGGGACGCTCGACACTCGCAAGCGGATGCAGAAGGTGGCCTATCTGCTCCAGGTGGCCGGCTGTCCCCTGGGTGCCGACTTCAATCTCCACCACTACGGCCCCTATTCGCAGGAGGTCGCCCGGCTCACCGACGCGATGGTCCAGGCCCACATCCTCGACGAACGGGCCGAGTCGAACATGGTCGGGCAGCGGTTCTCCTACTGCTTGAATGAAGTCGCCCGGAAAAACCTGGCCGACTTCGAGGCCACGCCGAGGGGGACCGTCGCAGCGGCGGAGTTGGCACCGCACGAAGACCTGGCCCGTCGACTCTTCCTGGCCGACCTCAAGGACCTCGAGTACGCCTCGACGGCCGTCTTCTTCCGCAAGCAGGGCCACGAGTGGGTTGAGGCCGTCGAGAAGATGTGCCGGTTCAAGGGCCTGACGCCGAGGGGGCGAGTCGTGGAGCGGGCCGACGAACTGGCCCGGCAGATCGCCGGATGAGCGGGGCCGATCATGTCTCTGAAGATCGTCCGTGACCCGCTCTACAACTACATCAGCATCGATCAGAAGAAGGATCGATGGCTGATCGAACTGCTCGACAGTCCCGAGATGCAGCGGCTCCGCCGCATCCACCAACTCGGCGTCAGCTACCTGACGTATCCGGGGGCCGACCACAATCGGCTGGCGCACAGCCTGGGCGTCGCCTACCTGATGCAGCAGGCGCTCGACCACCTTGGCCGCATCTCCGGCGACGACACCGCGACCGGTCATGGGCGTGCCCCCGTGCTGGTGGCCTCACTGATCCACGACGTCGGGCACGGCCCCTTCTCTCACGTCTTCGAGCCGTGCCTCGGGATCGACCACGAGGAGTGGTCCGGGGCGATCGTGCTCTCGGAGGAGACCGAGGTCAACAAGGTCCTCCGACGTCACTTCGACCCGACATTCTCCCGGCAAGTCGCCAACCTGATCGACCCGAACAACCACGACCAGCCCGCCTGGCAGAAGTATCTCCTCTCCAGCCAACTCGACATGGACCGTCTCGACTACCTGCGGCGAGACAGCCTCTTCACCGGCGCCGGCTACGGTCAATTCGACTGGTATCGCCTCCTCAGCACTTTCGAGTTCTACGAGGACGACGACGGCGGCCGTGATATCGTATGGGCGGAGAAGTCCCTGCTGGCCATCGAGGAGTACATCGTCTCCCGCCATCATATGTATCAGAACGTCTACCTCCACAAGACGACACGAGGCTTCGAGGCGATGCTCCACGCGCTGTGGCGTCGGGCGCGATCGTTCTACGACCAGGGCGAGGATGCTGCCCTCGTGCCCGCCATCCGGGAGTTCTGGGACGCCCAGGCCAGTCCAGGCTCAGGGCCGACCGTCCCGCAATTCCTCGCCATCGAAGAGTTCACCGTCCTGATGCAAATCCAGAACTGGATGGCCCACCCCGACAAGGCCCTCAGCGACCTCGCCCGGCGCTTCCTGAACCGCGAACGGTTTGCGATGATCGAGGCCCCCGAGTTCAAGGATCCTCTCGCCCCCGATTGCGACGGGTGGGAGGCCGCCCTGAAGGCGTTGGTGCGTTCGAGGTCGGAATATGACCCCGTCGAGATGTTCTGCCTCCGAGACCGGGTGAAAGCGAAGTATCACCAGCCCTACTTCCCGGAGAAAGAGAGCGACGAGCAGAGCGTCAAGAACGCCATACGAGTGGTCATCCCGGGCGAGTCGAAGCCGGTCGAGGTCTCCAACCTCCGCGATCGACTGACCCCGCTGACCCAGGCGCCGTCGGATCGAGTCCGCTATTACTTGCCCAAAGACCTGCAAGCAGACGCCAAACAGCTCAGGGACGAATGGAAATAAACCCCCGAGACCGAGCCAAATATCAACTAAGTCCAGTTTCATCAACAAATGATTTTTATCATCATCCACTCCATATTAGAACGTCCGATCGTTGCTTGATTTGTGGGAGGCACCTTGGCGAACGTGGCGTTGCGGGGGGTCTCGAAGGCGTACTCGGGCGGGATCCGAGCGGTCTCGGAGCTTGAGCTCGAGGTCGGCGACGGCGAGTTATTCGTGGTCGTCGGGCCGTCGGGCTCGGGGAAGAGCACGCTCTTGCGGCTGATCGCCGGGCTGGAGTCTCCGGGGGAGGGGACGGTCTGGATCGGCGACCGACGGGTCGACCCGCTCCCTCCCGCGGATCGGGACGTGGCGATGGTCTTCCAGAACCCGGCCCTGTATCCCCACCTGACCGTCTTTGACAACCTGGCGTTCGGGCTCCGCGCCCGGCGCTGGCCGAAGGCCTCGATCCAGGCTGAGGTCGCCTCGGTTGCCGGTCGCCTGGGACTCGACGACTTGCTGGGACGCCGACCCAGGACCCTCTCGGGCGGGCAGCGTCAGAGAGTGGCGCTCGGGCGAGCGATCGTCCGCCGGCCTTCGGTCTTCCTGCTCGACGAGCCGTTCTCGAGCCTGGACGCGCCGCTCCGGGCCTCGATGCGCGCCGACCTCGTCGAACTCCATCGGACGTCTCCGACCACGACCATACTCGTCACCCACGACCAGGCCGAGGCACTGGCCATCGGCGACCGGATCGCGGTGATGGATCGCGGGCGGATCGTCCAGGTCGGCTCTCCCGCGGACGTCTATCAACGCCCCGCGACGCGCTTCGTCGCCGAATTCATGGGCCAGCCGCCGATGAATATTCTCCGATGTGCAATCGAGACATCGAACGACGAGACAATGATGCGATTGATTGGAGTCGACGAGGGTCCGGTCTGGAACGTCTCGAAGTCCTCGAAGCCCCTCACGGGTAGACACGCCGGCGCCATCGATATCGGGATTCGACCCGAGGCGATCACTCTCGTTGGGGAGGGCCTTGAAGACGCGGCCGACTCCACCTGCCGTCGGGCGATGACTCGGGTAAAACGACTCGAGCGCCTCGGCCACGAAACCATCGTGACCGTGGCGCTCGGGGCTTATCTGTTGAATCTTCGCCGCCCCCCCTCGGCCTCACCGGCCGTGGGAGATCAGCTATCGATCGGCCTCGACCTGGCGCACGCCTCCTGGTTCGACGTGGAGTCGGGTAAGGCGTGCCCCTTGATCGAGCTCGTCGCTACTTGACGACCGGCGCGGCGAGGGTCGCGTCGACCTTGACCCCTTCGACGAGGTTCTCGGTCGGGTTGAGGACGAGCCGTTCGGACCCTTGCAGGCCCTGGATGACCTCGACCTCTTTGCCGTAGTCACGGCCCAGCTGGACGACCTGGTAGTGCAAGGTCTTGTCCGGGCCGACGGAGGCAACGCGGATCCCCTGGGTGTTGATCACCAGGGTGTTCGCCGGAACCAGGAGGGGACGTCCGCCCGCCTCGGCGAATCGCACTTTGACATACATGCCGGCGTACAGGTCGCCATCGAGGTTCGGCAGGAGGACCTGGGTGAGGAGCGTGCGCGTCGCCGTATCGATCGCCCCGGCCGTGCGTTCGACCCGGCCGATGAACGCCCGGCCGGGGTACTCGCGGACGAGGACCTCGACGGCCTGCTTGGGCGTGATGGCCGTGACATTCGCCTGGGGCACGCTCACGAAGACGCGGAGTTGGTCGGTCTGCGAGAGCCGAAACAACGGCTTGGCCATCCCCGCGCTGACGAGGTCGCCGTTGTCGATGTTGCGTGCGGTGATGACACCTCGATACGGGGCCACGATATTCTGGAACTTCTGGAGCTCGGCCAGCCTCCGGGCGCTGGCGTCCTTCGCCGCGATATCGGCCTCGGCGGTCGAGAGCGTGGCCTGGGCAACCTTGTACCCGGCGCTATTCTCGTCGAGGAGCTGTTGGGTCTCCGCCCCTCGGGCGAGGAGCATCTGCGACCGCTTGAGGTTGAGCCGGGCGAGGTCGAGCCGGGAGGCGACCAGGTCGCGATAGGCTTTCGATTGCTCCAGGGTCGCCTGGGCCTGCTTCAACTCCTGGTCGAGCTCCGGCGTGTCGATCTCGGCGAGCACGGCGCCGGGCTCGACGGTATCACCGATGTCGACGAGGTAGCGACGGAGGTAACCGTCGGTCCGGGCGTAGATGTCGGTATCCTGGAACGGCCGGATCTCGGCCGGCAGGGTCAGGTCGGCCGGCTTGTCGCGGTGGTAGGGAACGGCCACGTTGACTCGGGGAGCACTCGCGATCGCCTCCGCGGTCTCCGCCAGCAAGGCGGTGCGGTGCTCGACGCGGGGGAGCTTCCCGGCGTAGTACAGCCCGCCCAGGACCGCCCCGACGACGAGGAAGAGCCCGATGAACGGCAGGATGCGAAACGAGCGGCGGGCGGGGGGCCGAGGACGTTCGATGACCTCCCGGGCTCCGACGTGTTCGCGATCCGAGACGAGATTCGCCGTGGACACGGGATTAATCCTCCTCCGTCTGGAGTGTCGGCGCCTGGCGCCGGAGTAGGCTGTAGACGACCGGGACAAAGAACAAGGTGGCGAAGGTGGCGACCGTCAGGCCGCCGATCACGGCTCGGCCGAGCGGTGCGTTCTGCTCGCCCCCTTCGCCGGCGCCGAGGGACATGGGCAGCATGCCGATGATCATGGCGAGGGCGGTCATCATGACGGGCCGGAGTCGGGTCCGGCCGGCGGCGAGGGCCGCGGTGCGGGCGTCGTCACCCATGAGGCGACGGCTGTTCGCGAACGTAACCATCAAGATGCTGTTCGCGGTCGCCACGCCGATGCACATGATCGCCCCCATCAGCGAGGGGACGTTGACCGTCGTCTGGGAGACGTAAAGCATCCAGATGATCCCGGCGATCGCGCCGGGCAGGGCCCAGAGGATGATGAACGGGTCGAGCCACGACTGGAAATTCACCACCATCAGCAGGTAGACGAGCATGACGGCGAAGACCAGCCCGAAGGCCAGGCCCTTGAACGACGACCGCATGCTCTCGACCTGACCGCGGACGACCAGGTTCGAACCCTTGGGAAGCTTCGTCCGCAGGTTGGTGACGGGGTCGACGGGCCCGGCGATCTTCTCGACGATCTTGTCGAGCTCGGCCGCGACCCCGCCGAGGTCGCGGCCCTGGACGCTCGCGTAGACGTCGAACACCGGCTGGACGTTGTAATGGCTCACGACCGCGGGCCCCTGGCCCCGCTCGACGTCGGCCACGTTGATCAGGAGTTGGGCCGAGTTCGCCGGCGCGTTCGGGGCGATGATCGGCGTGTTGTTGAGCGCCTCGATCGAGTCGAGGAGGTGCTGCGGCGTCTGCACGGCCACCGGGTAGTTCACGCCGTTCTTGGGGTCGATCCAGTAGTTCGGGGCCGCCTGGCCGCTCGAGCTGAGCGAGACGAGGAGACTGCTCGCCACGTCGCGCTGGGTCATCCCGACCTGGTCGGCCCGGACCCGGTCCACGTTCACAAGGAGCTTGGGCGAGTCGACGATCTGGTGGAGGTGGACGTCCACCGCGCCCGGGACCTTGGCGAGTTCCTTCTCGATCTTGCGGGCGATGACATAGTTCTCATCCCGGCGGTTGCCGCTGATCTGGATGTCGATCGGGGCGGCCAGCCCGAAGTTGAGGATCTGGCCCACAATGTCGGCCGGCTGGAAGAAGAACGAGGCGTCGGGGAAGTCGTGCGTCAGGGTTTTGCGGAGCTTGGCGATGTACTCGGCCGTCGGCCCGTGCTCCTCCTTCATCGCGATCAGCATCTCGCCGTCGCCCGAGCCGACGGTCGACGAGTCGCCGTAGGCGAGGTTGATGCCGTTGGAAGGGAGCCCGATGTTGCTCAGGATCGTCTCCAGCTCATGTTTCGGAATGATCTTCCGGACGACCTTGTCGACCTCGAGGAAGAGCTTCTCGGTCTCCTCGAGCCGGGTCCCGGACGGTGCCCGAACGTGGAGGCGGATCTGGCCGGCGTCGACCGTGGGGAAGAAGTCCTGCCCGAGCTCGCTGAAGAGGAGCGACGTCCCCCCGACGAACGCCATGAAGGCCACGCAGACGAAAGCCCGGTGGTCGAGGGCCCAGGCGAGCATCCGCGTATACACGTTCCGGAATTTCTCGAACACATGATTAAAAGCCCGGTGGATCCGCCAGAAGATATCCCCTTTCATCGGGGGCTTCGGGTTGCCGAACTCGTCGAGCTCGGGGGTATGCTCGACGTGGATCCCTTCCTCCTCGAGCTCGTGCGCGTTCTGGCGGTAGAGCTCGACCTCCTTGCCGAGCAGGTAGTTGATCATCGTCGGCACGAGCGTCCTGGAGAGGAAGTAGGACGCCATCATCGCGAAGACGACCGCCATCCCCAGCGGAGTAAACAGCGACTGGGCCGCACCGGACAGGAACGAGACGGGGATGAAGACGATGCAGATCGCCAACGTCGAGACGAACGCGGGGACGGCGATCTGCTCGGCACCGTCGAGGATCGCCCGTTTGAGCGGCTTGCCCATCGCGAGGTTGCGGTGGATGTTCTCGATCTCGACCGTCGCGTCGTCCACGAGGATCCCGACCGCGAGGGCGAGGCCGCCCAGGGTCATCGTATTGATCGTGTGCCCGAGCGCCGCGAGGATCAGGATTGAGATCAGGATCGACAGCGGGATCGAGATCGTGACGATCAAGGTGCTCCGCCAGCTCCCCAGGAAGAGGAGGATCATCAGCCCGGTGAGCACGGCGGCGATCACCGCCTCGTGGAGCACCCCCTCGATCGAGGCCCGGACGAACACGGATTGGTCGAAGAGAAAATCGGTCCGGAGCGCGTCGGGGAGGCTCCCCTTGATCAGGGGCATCGCCGCCTTGACCCGCGCGACGATGTCGAGCGTCGACGCCCCGCCCGACTTGAGGATCGTGAGCAGGCTCCCCCGCTCGCCGTCCTTGTTGACGATGTTGGTCTGCACCGCACCGCCGTCCCGGACGTTAGCCACGTCGCGAATATGGATCGTGGTCGCCCCGACGTGCTTGATCGGCAGGTCGTTGAGCGCATCGAGGACTTCGGGGCTGCTATTGACCTGGACCTGATAATCGCGCCCCCCGATCTTCGCCGTCCCCCCCGGGAGGATCAGGTTCTGGGCGTTGATCGCGTCGGAGATGTCCGCCGGCGAGAGGTTGTTGGCGTAGAGCGCCTGCGGGTCGAGGTCGATCATGACCTGTCTCGGCTTGCCACCCAAGGGGAGTGGGACCTGGGCCCCTTGGACGGTCGCCAGCCGGGTGCGGATGAAGTTCTGGCCGAGGTCGTAGAGTTGCTGCTCCGAGAGCCCCTCGCCGCTGATCCCCATCTGGAGGATCGGGACGTTCGAGGCGCTGAAGCGGACGATGAAGGGGGGGGTGATCCCCGGCGGCAGCACGCGGAGCACCGCGTTGCTGATCGCGTTCACCTGGGCCACCGCCGCCTCGATCTTCGCGCCCGGCTGGAAGAAGACCTTGATGACGCTCACGCCGATCAAGGACTGCGACTCGATGTGCTCGATGTCGTTGACCGTCGTCGTCATCCCGCGCTCATGGACCGTGACGATCCGCTTCTCCATCTCCTCGGGCGACATCCCGGGATAGGTCCAGACGACCGCGACGACCGGGATGTTGATCTCCGGAAAGATGTCGATCGGCATGCGCAGGAGCGTCACGCCGCTCAGGAGGACGATCAAGAGCGACATGACCACGAACGTGTAAGGCCGGCGCAAGGCGAGGCGTACGATCCACATGGCGACGGCAGACCTTCCTGGGCGCGGAGGCCCCGCCGCGGAGAGGGTGCGGGGGCACACCGCTTACGTTAAGAGTTGTCGATACGATTCGATTTCGGTCTCGATCTCGGCTCAGGCTGGCGATCGACTCTGCGAGGCGGGCATCGCGACTGAACGCAAATGTCAAGATTTCAGGACAGTTTCAAACATAAAAAACAAGAAATCTTCCAGAGGTTCGTAACTTTTCGCGACCTTCATCCGCAGGAGCGCCCCCTCCCAGCTATTCAGGCAGAAGCCGGCGAGGCGGTCGACGTCGAGGTCGGCACGCAACTCGCCGGCCGATTGGGCTTCTCGGAAGCAGCGGGCGAACTTCAAACGATACTGGCTCAGGACCTCTTCGAGTCGTTCTCGGAAGGCCTCGCTCTGGTCGGCGAGCTCCTGGCCGAGGTTGCCGAAGAGGCACCCCTTGCGATAACCGAGGTCCTGGTGCCTCCGGCACGCCCCCTCGAAGAATCGTCGCAGACGGACCAAAGGCTGGTACTCGAGGTCATCCAGGTGCCGGTCGAGGTTTTGCAGCCTCGCCTCGGCATGGTGGTCGATCATCTGAAGCCCGAAGTCTTCCTTGCTCTTGAAGAAGTGGTAGAAGGAACCCTTCTGGGCCCCGACCGCCTTGAGGATCTCGTCGATCCCGCAGTGGTTGTACCCCTTCTCCAAGATCAGGTTGATCCCGGCCTCCAGGAGGTCCGTCCGGGTCGTCACGGCCTGTCGGCTCGCCTTCGTGGCATTCATGCGAGAATACTAGACCGCTTGGTCAACTGGTCAAGTGGCGTACACACAACAACGGACAATCGCCGACGTATTTACGTCGCCAAATGAGGGGGATTGCCTACCTATAAATCGCCCCGGAGCCGTTCTCGAAAGCTCCTGGTGCAGCGTCCACGCGACAAGCTTGGGTCGTCCGTGCAGATACCTTCGCGCGAGGAGGATCCCCCGGTGAGTGGGGCACTCTTGCCCCGCGGCTTTCGCGATCACCGTGGGCGGTGCACTCTTGCCCCGCGACTTTTGCCTACCATCCCCCCGGTAGACGGGTCACCCTTGCCCCGCGGGTTTTGACTCGGCTCCCGCAGCAAGAGCGGGGCAAGGGTGCCCAGCCTACCGGGGGGATGCTACTTGCCGTGTCGTCGATGGGACTCGGCCGCTTCGGGAGCGTCGCCTCGGGTGGGCCATCGACGATCGACAGGGTTTCCCCGTGGCGTCGAGGCCACCGATCGGGGATGATGAATTTCGAGTGAACGCCGTTCCGGGAGGCCCCACCGTTGAATCTGACCACGACCGTGCGACACCAGCGCTTCAGCTTCGCCGACCTCCGCGAACTCTTCGCCAAGGCGAACGAGGAGAAGTCCGGCGACCGGCTCGCCGAGGTCGCCGCCGGGTCGGAGAGCGAACGGGTCGCGGCCAAGCGGGTCCTCGCCGACGTCAACCTTGCCGAGATCGTGGCCAATCCGCTGATCGACCCCGACGAAGATGACGTCAGCCGCCTGATCCTCGACGGCCAGGACCGGGAGGCGTTCGCCCCGATCGCCGGGCTGACGGTCGGCGAGTTCCGCGAATACCTGCTCGACGACAGCGTCGAGCAGGATTTCTCGAAGCTCCACCGGGCGGTCACCCCCGAGATCGCGGCGGCCGTCGCCAAGTTAATGAGCAATAAGGACTTGATCCTGGCGGCGAGCAAGCCTCGGATCGTCACCCGGTGCCGGAACACGATGGGCGAGCGCGGGGTGCTCGGGGTGAGGGTCCAGCCGAACCACCCGAGGGATGACCTCGGCGGGATCCTCCTGGCGGCCCTCGACGGGCTGCTGCTCGGTTGCGGCGACGCGATGATTGGCGTGAACCCCGTCTCCGAGTCCGTGGAGATGACCGCGGCCATCCTCCGTGCGGTCGATCGCTTGATCGAGGCGTACGACATCCCGACGCAGGCCTGCTGCCTGGCCCACATCAGCACCCAGCTCGCGGCGATGGACCGCGGGGCCCCGGTCGACTTGCTGTTCCAGTCGGTCGCGGGGACCCAGGCGGCCAACGCCAGCTTCGGCGTGAGCCTGGCGATGCTCCGCGAGGGGCACGAGCGGGTCCGTGAGCACCACCGCGAACGCGACGTCGCCTGGGCCGGCGACCACGCCATGTACTTCGAAACCGGGCAGGGGAGCGCCCTCTCCGCAGGAGCTCATCACGGGGTCGACCAGCTTACGCTCGAGGCCCGGGCCTACGGCGTCGCCCGCGAGTTCGACCCGTTCCTCATCAACAGCGTGGTCGGTTTCATCGGCCCCGAGTACCTCGCCGACGAGCGGCAGATCACCCGGGCGGGCCTCGAAGATCACTTCATGGGCAAGCTCCTCGGCCTGCCGATGGGCTGCGACGTCTGCTACACGAACCACGCGGACGCCGACCAGAACTCGGCGGATAACCTCCTGGTGCTGCTCGCCGCCGCCGGGTGCAACTACGTGATCGGGATCACGTGCGCGGGGGACGTGATGCTGAACCATCAGTCGGTCAGTTATCACGACATCGCGGGGGTGCGGAAGCTGCTGGGAATGAAGCCCGCCCCCGAGTTCGTCGAGTGGCTCGAGACGCGTGGGATCTTCCGCGACCGAACCCTCCGCCCCTCCGAAGGCCCCGACCATCGCCGGATGCTGCAGGGACTCCGACCCATCCTCGAGGCCGTCGGATGAGTCGGGAATCCAGGGAGCTCGACCCCACGCCCGAAGACCTCGCCGCCCTGATCGACGCGGTGCGGTCCCTGACCCCCGCGCGAGTCCTGGCCGGGAGAATCGGGACGTCGTATCGGACCGAGACCCAGCTCGCACTCCGCGAGGACCACGCCGCGGCCGTCGACGCCGTCCACGCCGAGATCGACCTGGTTCGCGACCTCGGCGCCGAGTTCGTCGACCGCTGGACGCTCGCCGAGGTCCGCACCCGGGCCCGTACCAAGGCCGAATACCTCCTCCGCCCCGACCTTGGCCGTTCGCTCGACGACCAGGCCGCCGAGGTGCTCGCGGAGTTCCCTCGCCAGGCCGACATCCAGATCGCGATCGGCGACGGGCTCTCGGCGACGGCGGTCGCCGCCCAGGTCCCGGCGCTCCTGCCTTTGCTCGTGGCAGGCGTCGATCGTCTCGGCCTCCGATGCGGCCGGCCATTCTTCATCCGCAACTGCCGCGTCGGCGTCCTCAACGACATCGGCCGGCTCCTCGCCCCGACCGTCGCCATCCTCCTCATCGGCGAACGCCCCGGGCTCGCCACCGCCGAGAGCCTCTCGGCTTACCTCGCCTACCGCCCCAAACCCGGACAAACCGACGCCCACCGAAACCTGATCTCGAACATCCACACACGGGGCACCTCTCCCCGCGATGCCACGGACCGCATCCTCCGGCTGGCGAACCAAATGATCCGCCTGGGGGTGGGCGGGGTCGAGATCAAGGAGCAATTGCCGGAAGAGCATTTGGCCACGGATGAAACACGGATTGAACACGGATGATTCAAGATCGAATTCAAAACTTTTAAGTGTTTAAATTTAACCTTCCTGTTTTTCTTATTCGTGTTCAATCCGTGACTAAATAATCCCCCTCCCCAACGCATCAGACGAGTTCCCCCCGATGAGTGAGTCCGGCGAGAGAGAATCGACCGAAGAATTGATCACGGAGGATGCCCGGCTCTTGCGAGGGCTTGGCTACAAGCAGGAGCTCGACCGACAGCTCGGGGGGTTTTCGAACTTCGCGTTGTCGTTCTCGATCATCTGCATCCTCGCCGGGGGGGTGACGTCGTTCCACCTCGGGATCAGTGGCGTCGGCGGGGCATCCATCGGGCTGGGGTGGCCGCTGGTCTCGGTGTTCGCCCTGGCGGTCGCGGCAACCATGGCGCAGGTGGCGTCGGCGTTTCCGACGGCGGGCGGGCTTTATCACTGGGCGTCGCTGCTGGGCGGGCGCGGCTGGGGATGGGCGACGGCCTGGTTGAACCTCGCCGGGCTGATCACGGTGATTGCGGCGGTGAACGTCGGGACGTGGACGTTCGTCGTCGGCTCGATCGGCCCGCTCGCAGGGCTGGAGGATACCTCCATCGTCGCCCGGATGGCCCGGACTCCGCTAGCCCAGGCGATTGCGGTGGCTCTGATCACCGGGTCTCAGGCGATGCTGAACCATCGCGGGATCCGCCTGACGACCCGACTGACCGACCTGAGCGGGTACCTGATCCTCGGCGTCACGTTCGTCCTGACGGCGGCAATGCTCGGGTTCGCCCCGAGTCTGGAGCCGGGACGGCTCGTCTCCTTCGCGAATTTCAGCGGAGTGGCCGGGGGCAACGTCTGGCCCGAGACCGGCCAACTCGTGCGATTGTTCGCCCTGGGGTTGCTGCTGCCGGCGTATACCCTGACCGGCTTCGACGCCTCGGCGCACGCCGCGGAGGAGACGGTGGGGGCCGCGAGGGTCGTGCCGCTCGGGATCATCCGCTCGGTCGCGGTGGCGGGGCTGGCCGGTTGGATCCTACTCGCGGCGGTGGTGATGGCAGTGCCCGACCTCGGCGAGCTGGCCTCGAAGGGGGACCGGGCCTTCCCCTGGGCTTTGCAAGCGGTGCTCCCTCGCGGGCTCGACGCCGGCATCGGGATCGGGATCGCGCTCTCGATGTATGGTTGCGGCCTCGGCGCGGTGACCTCGGCGTCGCGGATGGTCTTCGCCTTCGCCAGGGACGGGGGGCTGCCGTACTCGAAGGCGCTCCGCCGCGTCAGCGCGAGCTCGCAGGCGCCGGCGGTCGCGATCTGGACCGTCACGGCCTCGGCCTGGGTCTTCACCTTGTGGACCCCGTTCTACTCGACGATCACGGCGGTCTGCACGATCTTCCTCTACATCTCGTACGTCCTCCCCACCGCGCTCGGGGCCTGGGCATTCGGCAGGACCTGGACGAGGATGGGCCCGTGGGACCTCGGGCGTTGGTATCGGCTGCTCGCGGTCGTGAGCGTCTTGGGGTGCCTGGCCCTCATCGTCATCGGGATGCAGCCGCCAAACGAACGGTCAGCCTGGGTCGTCGGAGGGACGCTGGCCGCGATGGCCGTGGTCTGGCTCGGGGGCGAGCGTTTACGGTTCGCCGGCCCTCCCACGTCCTCGTGGTCGATCGGATCGGATTCGGCCGCGACCGGGCCTTCGGCTCCGTCGGACGAAGGCCCGGAGTTGACGCCAATCGAGGCCTGACCCTGCCCGTTCCCGAAACGTGGCGGCCATTCCGCGTTGCCGAAAGGCTCGAACCAGTCTCGGATTGCCGAAGCTGGAGGGACGGGATAGCCTGGTTGTGGCCCGATCGAGGTTTCGATCCGGCCGGGGTCGCCCCGGGGACGTTGGTGCGATGCGCGATTTGCTAAGACGGTTGACCGACGCCCTCGAACAGGGTCGGGAACAGGTGATCTGCCAGGTGGTCGAGACCCGAGGGTCGACGCCTCAGAAGGCGGGTGCGCTGATGGTCGTCGACCCTGACGGCGGCCAACTCGGGACGCTCGGCGGCGGTTGCGTCGAGGCCGAGGTCAAGCAGAAGGCGATTCGACGCATCGGCCAGGACGGGACCGACGTCCACTCCTTCCTCCTCGACCACGACTACGCCTGGGCCGACGGCCTGATCTGCGGCGGTCGGATGGTGATCGCCGTCGAGGCGGTCCGAGGACCGGAGCCACTCGCCTATTACCGGGCCTACCAACGCCTCCTCGACAAAGGGGACGGGTTCACCGAGGCCGTCGCCATCGAGCCCGACCACTCCCGCATCGAGGTTGGATCTCGAGTCCTCTTCGATCACGAGGGGCAGGTCGTAACCGCTCGGGTCGCGGACCCGGGACTGGCCGTCCATTTCGGTTCGGTGTCGCCGCTTCCGGACCGTCCCAGGCCAAGCGTCCGGGAAGGCGTCGCCTTGCTGCCGACGCTCCCTCGCGTCCGGCTCGTCATCGTCGGAGCCGGGCACGTGGGGCAGGGGGTCGCCCACCTCGCAGCCCAGGCCGACTTCGAGGTCTGGGTCGTCGACGATCGCCATCAGTACGCCAACGCCGAGCGGTTCCCGACCGCCCACCGGATCGTCGTCGGCCCGATCGACGACGTCCTGCCGAAGCTCGAGATCACGCCCCAGACCTACGCCCTCATCGTCACCCGCGGCCACGGCCATGATGAAGAGGCGCTCTACCACCTGGCCCCGACTCGGGCCCCCTACGTCGGCCTGATCGGCAGCCGTCGCAAGATTCGGTTGATCTTCGAGAGCCTCCGCCAGGCCGGGCTGCCCGACTCGGTGCTCGATCGGGTCGCGGCGCCCGTGGGGGTCGACATCGGCTCGCAAAGCGTCCCCGAGATCTCCATCAGCATCGTGGCCGAACTGATCGCGAGGCGGAATCTGGGGCCCAAAGGCATGGCGCCCCGTGTGAATCTCGTGCCTGAACGATCGACCACGCCCTCGCCGGACCCGACTCCCGCATGATTGCCGCCATCGTCCCCGCGGCCGGCCGAAGCGAGCGGATGGGCCGCCCGAAGCTCATCCTCCCCATCGGCGACCTGACCCTCATCGAACGCGTCGTCGGGGCACTGAAGGACGGAGGAGTGCGACGCGTTGTCGTCGTCACGCCCCCCGCCGATGCTCCCGGCGCGGCCCTCTTGACCGAACGCGCCGAGGCCTCGGGGGCCGAGACCGTCGTCCCGGCCGAACGGCCCATCGACATGCGTGCCTCGTTCGAGCTCGGGCTCAAGCGGCTCCAGGCCGAGGCCTCTGACCCATCGTGGATCCTCCTCGTCCCAGCGGACAGCCCCGGGATCACCTCGGGGGTCGTGGCCCGACTTCTGGACGCCGCGGAGACCGCGCCGGAGTCGATCCTGGTCCCGACCTATCAAGGCCGACGCGGCCATCCCATCGTCCTGCCTTGGCCGATCGCTCGCGAGGTCGAAGAGTTACCGCTCGGCGCCGGGATCAATGCGCTCGTGGCACTGCACGTCGCCGATGTCGTGGAAATCGACGTCGACGAGCCCGGCGTGGTTGACGACCTGGACACCCCCGAGGACTATCGACGTTGGGCCTCGGAGGCCGAAGCCTGAGCGATTGATCGGGCTCTCAACCGAGGGGCGTCCACGGGATCGGGGATTCCCCGTTTCTCAGTCATACCGACCTTCGGCGTCGAGGAGGATAGGGATGCGGGTGTCCGTCAAACTCTTCGCGATGGCCAAGCAACGGGCCGGCCAGGGCGACGTCACGGTCGACGTGCTCGAGCCGGCCACGGTCGCCGACGTTCGAAGGGCGCTGGCGACGGCCTTTCCCGAGCTCGCACCCTTTGTCCCCAACTTGATGATTGCCGTGGACGCGGAATACGCGGGAGACCAGGTCCCGGTTACCGAAGCGTCCGAGGTCGCCGCGATCCCTCCCGTCAGCGGCGGCCAATCGCGGCAATGATTCTTCACATGAGATCCTGACGATGATCGAGATCACCGAAGGCCCGATCGATCACGCGGCCTTGACCGAGAGCGTGCGGTCGAACCTCGCCGGGGCCGTCTGCTCGTTCCTGGGGACCGTCCGCGAGATGACCGGCGACCGCCGCACCGCCTCGCTCGAGTACGAGGCCTACCCCGAGATGGCCCTCAAGAAGATGGCCGAGCTCGAAGACGAGGCCCGCAAGCGCTGGCCGATCCTCGAGCTCGCGCTGGTACACCGCGTCGGCTCGCTCGACCTGGGCGAGGTGAGCGTCGTCGTCGTCGTCAGTTGCCCGCATCGGAACCAGGCGTTCGAAGCCTGCCGATGGCTGATCGACACCTTGAAAGAGGTCGTCCCGATCTGGAAGAAGGAACGCTGGGCCGACGGGACCGCGGAGTGGATCCATCCCGGTCTCGACCCGAAAGTCTGATCGATCGAGTCGAGTTCGTTCCGAAGAAGTGATCAGCCGAAGTGAGGAGCGGAGGGGGGCCGACTGAGGTTTCGGAGGGATGGACGCGGCGAGCCGTTCACGGACTCGCCGAAGACTCGGCCCTTCCAAAGTTCGGGTTCAGTAGACGGGGCAAAGCGAGCGAGGAGCACAGCATCCCGCGAGGAACCTCTTCACGTTGAGAGTCGGGACCGCGAAATGAGGCGCCGGTACGGCGACGCGCTCCCGGACACACTCCTGCCGATTCGTCTCCAGCAGCTCGAAGAGGTGACCACGGAGCGACTTCGCCTCTCCCAAGGTCAGGTCGGGGTTGCAGAGGTTTTCCATGAGCCGCTCCAGTGCCTCGACGCGGGGGGCGTGCTCCTTTTGGTTTTGCATCACTTCACCTTTCTCAATCGCTCAACGGACAGGTCGCTGACTTCCAGCCGGTTCACCGCGGAAGTCGCACCCCCCAGACGCAAATCCGAGACCGGAGGTTCGCGAGGTTCATCCAACTGGCGTCCGCTTGTGCACGACTCATGATTGAGTCAGGGGTTGTGTCAATGAGCGGGCCAACCCTACACCGGATCCGGCCGGATGCCCCGAGGGGTCCTTCCTACAAGACATCGCCGCTTCTTGTAGGAATCGCCCCCGAGGGTCGTCGGCAGGGTTGCCGGGATCCTTTGCGAACATTATGCGGGCCCGGCAAGGGCCAACGCGACGAATGCCACGAACGCCAAGCCCTTGGTTGGGGCCGCCTCGGGTCCAAACCCGTTTCAAACGAAAGGTTTAGAGGATGGCGTGGAGCACGGTCCCGCGGCTGATGGGATGAGGCCGGCCCAGTCGATCCTGGATCTCGGATTGCGGTTCGTGGCCGAGGCAATGGAAGAGGGTCGCGGAGAGATCCTCGGGCCGGACCATACCGTCCTGAGGGAAAGCCCCGATCCGGTCCGACGCGCCGAAGGCCTGGCCACCGACCACACCGCCCCCGGCCAGGGCGACCGAGAAGACCGAGCCCCAATGGCCTCGCCCGCCGTTGACGTCGAGCCGGGGACTTCGCCCGAACTCGGCCATGCAAACGACCAGGGTCTCCTCGAGCAGCCCCCTCGACTCCAGGTCTTCGAGGAGCGCGGAGTAGGCCCGGTCCATCGGTGGCATCAGGACGCCCTTGAGCCGCTCCGACTCGCGGGAATGGCTGTCCCAGCAGGGGTTGGTCGGCGGCTCGTCGGGACCTCGGTACCAGTTGACCTGCACGAGTCGGACGCCCGACTCCACCAGGCGACGCGCGAGCAAGACCCCCTGGCCGAAAGGACTCGGCCCGTATCGCTCGCGGACGGACTCGGACTCGAGGTCGAGGCGGAAGGCGCGTCGGGTATCCGGGGACTGGAGGAGCTCGAACGCCCGGCGCGTGTGACCGTCGAAGACTCCGGCCGCCGGGAATCGCCCAGCATCATCGAGCCCTCGACCGAGTTGGTCGAGCAGGCCGCGACGGCTCGCCATCCGGGTCGGGTCGAGGTCGGCGGGGAGGTCGATCTCCTGGATCCGATACCCCTGGGATGTGGGTCGAGCATTCAGCAACCAGGGATCCATGACTTTGCCGAGGAATCCGGCGTCCTGCCCAGGCCAGGTGGTCCCCCCCGTATTCATGATCTTCTGCGGCAAAGTCGCGCTCGGCGGGAGCGCGGATCGGCCCGAGGAGAGGGCCCCGACCACGGCCCCCAGGCTCGGAGAGTCGTTCGGCGCACCGGGGTTCACGTCCTCGACGTTCGTCGGCTGATGGGGCCGACCGGTGAGCATGTAATAGCCGCTGGACGAATGGGCGTGGTCGCCCGTCGACATCGCGCGGAGGACGCAGACCTTGTCGGCGACGCGGGCGGTCGCGGGCATCAACTCGCTGAACGACAGGCCCGGGACCCGCGTCACGATCGGGCGGAAATCCCCACGGACCTCCGACGGAGCGTCCGGCTTCGGGTCCCAGGTCGAATGCTGGGGCGGGCCCCCCATCAGGAATAGGAGAATGCACGACTTCGCCCGACCGAACGAAGAATCCCCGGCGTTCGACGACGGCCCCCCGCCAAGCGACCCAGCCAACGCAGGCAGGCTCAAGCCGGAACCGACAAGGCCGAGACTTCCGATCCGGAGCACTTCGCGACGGTTCAGGCCGTCACAGAGGCGGGAGCCGGGTCCGAGGAACCGGATCATCGTCTCCTCCTCACACCAAGACATCAGACCCCAAAACCCCTTGCGAGACTGCGGATCTTAGCACCAATAGGTCACCTCGACAACCTTCGCCTCTCGGTCTCAAACTCGTAACCTGGACGCCTTCGATCGCCTCCCGAGTAAGATGACCAGTCTTCCCCGGCTCCTTTAAGAGTTGGCTGGCAAGGAGGGCGATCACGGTGTGTCCTCCCCCAGCGCGTGCACGCACAATCTCCGACAACGCCGGGCGGCGTCTCGCAGAGATTCTCTGGGCTATGCAATCGTCGCGACGATGCCGGGGAGACTCACTCCCCCTCAAGGCCGTTCGCAAGATCACGGAGTCGATGGATCGCAAGCGTCACATCATCGGGCGCTCGTCAATCTTGGCGTACCCATGCTTCGGAGACGCGGATCATTCCTTCCTGAGCGAGCACACAATCTTCAGGCGGGTCAAAGGTTAAGGGTGATAGGACTCGTGAGATTCCGGGCTCGACTTCAAGCGACCGACTTCCTTGGGTCGTGTCGTGGTCGTCAATGATCAGGGGTCGCGGGTAGTTCCGGGATAGCCGAGATGGTCGGTATGACCGGGATCTCGAGGTCGCTCAAGGTTGCGGGTTCACCGTTCGGCTTGCCTGCGGAGTCTCGGATTAGGCCAGTCCAACGGCAGGCCGAGCACTTGTAGCGGCGGCACGCGATGACATGACTGACGATTCGGTCAACGGACCCGCGAGGGATGCGTCGGGGCGTGTTCGCATTCCCACAGCGAGGGCAACGGCGCTCGCGAAGACGGAGAGAACGGAGGGAGATTGCCAAGTAACAGAAGGCGACGGCCATGCAGAGAGCTGCGGTCGTAGTGAGCACGGATAGTGGCATGACGAGCACTCACGGCAATGAGATCGAGGACGATTCGGAAGGGGGAGAGGCGGTTAGTCAGACAAGTCCGTCAGGTTATCCAGGGGAGGGGCCGGTGACTTTCGGGAGAGGTGGACTCCACCGCCCTCGCAAACCATACTGAGGTCTGGCCACAAACCAAAGAGAAAAATAGCAACATCGTCGAATTTATCTCTACCAGACTTTTGATCTCAAGTGGGTAAACAAAGGTTGGTTCTGGAGTTACTGCTCCGAGCAAGGCCCGTACGGTGCCGAACTTTTCCCGGAATTCTAGACTCGGCCGCGGCCGCTGGGCCATTCTTCAATCCACCACATAGCGGCCCGGCCGGCTTAATTCGGGCCGATGGCAGGGCCCGTCGAAGCCACTCAGATATCGGACTGATGTCATAACCAATGTCCTGGACAACAACATCATCCCGCAGGTGATCGCACGAGGTCCATTGACCCCCATTTGCCAACCGACCCGAGGGAAGCGAGAATCCTCGGGTGGGCCGGCGATCGGCCTCGCTGAAGCGATCGATTGGAGAACGGTGAAATGATCCGTCCCACGACCCCCGAGGACACTCCGGCCCTTGTCGAGCTCGCGCAGAAGACAGGCGTCTTCAAATCGCTAGAGATCGTTGCCCTTCGGGAAGTGCTTGACGACTACCACGAAACCGAGCAGCAGAACGGCCATCGGTCGATCACCGAGGATTGCGGGGGAAAACCGATTGGCTTCGCCTACTACGCGCCGGCGTCCATGACCGACCGCGGGTGGTACCTCTACTGGATCGCCATCGACAAGCCCCTCCAGGGCCAGGGAACCGGTTCTCGGCTCCTGGATTCCGTCGAAGCGGAGGTCCGGAATCAGGGCGGCCGCATGCTTTTGATCGAGACATCCTCAACGCCTCACTACGAGCCGACGCGGCGGTTTTACGTCAAGCATGGGTATGTGGAAGTTTCTCGCCTCGACGACTTCTACGCCGATGGCGACGCCCTCGTCGTGTTTGGGAAGCGATTTCTCCCCAAAGCCGACTGACCCCGGTCCTCTCCGCATGGACCATCCGCACGCGCGAAGTCATCCCGATCGCGGAGCACGCCATCGATGGAGCATGGGGGGGATCACGCAACCAACCAGCGGAAGGTATCAGAGGCGAGATCCTCGCGCAGGTCATCTTGAGGGGCGCTTTCCTGAGATTGGTATCGAATCAGAAACGATTTCCCTTGTGGACTTTCACCGGCTCGACTAATACATCATATTTAGGAGGATTCGGAGTCTGCGATCGGCCTGGTCGGCCGTCCTGACTCCGGGTCTCCTCAAATCCTCTCATCGAGCATCGTTCGATTCGTCATCCCGGAGGCTGCTCATGCGCACGCGACGCGTCCGTGTCCGTCCCGGATTCACGCTCATCGAGCTACTGGTCGTCATCGCCATCATCGCAGTTCTTATCGCCTTGCTGCTGCCCGCCGTGCAGGCCGCCCGCGAGGCCGCCCGCCGCGCCCAGTGTGTCAACAACCTGAAGCAGATCGGACTGGCCCTGCACAACTACAACGACGTGGTGGGGAGCTTCCCCCCCGGCGGGATCAGCGACAAGAACTGGACCGGCACGTGGTGGAGTTGGCCTTCGTTCATCCTGCCGCAACTCGAGCAGGGGAACGTCTACAATTCCATCAATTATTCACTCTCCAATATCAACCAGTCCAATGACAATGCGGCGAACGACCCCCAGATGACCATCTGGCGATCGGTGATCAAGACCTATCTCTGCCCCTCCGACTCCGCGGCCGGCACCGGGCTCGTGCCCAACCTCTCCTGGTTGACGGCGGGTGGGAACTGGGCGTTCATCGGCACCCAATACACGGCGGCCGCCACCTGCTACGTCGGGAACTGGGGCGACATGAAGACCGGCAACAACACGTTCGACCTCTACTCCGGCGAGAGCCCGGTCGGCACGGCGCCGGCGTGGGGTTGCCAGGGGACCTTCCGGGGTATCTTCGGCGACTGCAGCGACGGCAGATCCACCGGCCTCCGCGATATTACCGACGGGACCAGCAACACTCTGCTCGTCGGCGAGTCGTCGCCGAACATGAATGGTGCCCTCGCCTGGGTCAACGGCGACGGCGTCTGGGCGACGACCGTCGTCCCCCTGAACTGGAAGGCCGACCTCAAGGACGGCCAGGTCGACCCGACGGACGGCTCGACCTGCAACCTCTCCCAGCTCAATAACTTCACCCAGGCGCTCCATTGCTGGCGAAATCAGACGATCAATTGGGGATTCAAGAGCTATCACCCGGGGGGCGCGAACTTCACCTTCGGCGACGGCTCCGTTCGGTTCCTTAAGCAGTCGATCTCGCCGAGGGTCTATAACGCGCTGGGCACCAGGTCCGGGGGAGAGGTCGTCTCCGCCGACGCCTACTGAGTGACCGGGGCCGGACGGGCGAGTTTCGCGACACGCTCCTGGCCCCCCTCGGCTTCGATGCTCGGGCCTGTCCAGCACCCTCGCCTCCGGAGGAGCCGACCTTTGAGAATGCTTCGTCCACATGCCCTGCACCGGGCCGAGGCGATCGCGGCGGTCGCCGTCGTGACCGTCCTCGGCTGCTGGTCCGACAATGGCCTGAACCTGGCCAGGGTCTCGGGGAAGGTGACCGTGAAGGGGCAGCCCGCCACCAAGGGGACCGTCTTTTTCATGCCCGACGAGTCGAAAGGGACGGTCGGCCCTGCCGCGGTCGGAAGCCTTACCGCGGACGGTAGTTTCGTGATGTCCACCGAGAGCGCAGGCGACGGGGCCTTGGTGGGGCAACACATGGTCGGGATCACGGTCCTCGAGCCCGTCTCCAAGTCCGAAGCGGAAGAGATCGATCCCACCAAAGACGGCGCGGGGTTCATGAAGGCGAAGGCCCAGGCGGCGGTCCGTACCGCTCGGAGGACCGCCCGGGCCAATGAGCCGCTTTTCACCGACAAGGGGGGGAAGAAGTACCGCTACCTCGTTCCCGTCAAACTCTCGAGGCCACAAGAGTCCGGCGTCTCGGTCCAAATCGTAGGCTCCCGCACCGTCAACATCGATATCGACGAGTCGGGAAACGCCCACATCTCCCCCTGACGGACGCCGGAGCGTTGACGATCGACCTCGAGGTCATGTCGCGGCCGTTTGTTCCGATGTGCGCGGCTTGGCGGACCGGATATACTTGGGGACAGGTTCAACCTGGCCCCGACTGGGCCGCGAAGGCACGCATGACTGTACCCAAGACCGACCGCCTCATCGACTCGTTCGGCAGGGTCCACAACAACCTGCGGATCAGCGTCACCGACCGCTGCAACATTCGTTGCGTCTATTGCATGCCGGAGTCGGTCGAATTCCTCCCGAGCCGAAGCCTCCTCGAATTCGAGGAGATCGAGCGGTTCGTCCGGATCGCCGCCTCCCTTGGAATCGACAAAGTTCGACTCACCGGAGGCGAGCCTCTCGTCCGCCGGGAGCTTCCCAAGCTGGTCCGCAAGCTCGCCGAGGTCCCCGGGATCAAGGACATCGGCCTCACGACCAACGGGATCCTGCTCGCGCCAGTCGCGCAAGAGCACTGGGACGCGGGCCTGCGCAGGATCAACATCAGCCTCGACACGATGGATCCGGACAAGTTCTTCGCCCTCACCCGCAGGACGGGCTTCGAACGGGTCATCGAGGGGATCCACGCGGCGAAGGCGGCGGGTTTCGAGCCGGTGAAGCTCAACGCGATCGCGATCAAGGGGATGAGCGAAGAGGAGATCCTCCCGCTCGCCCGGTTCGCGAGAGAGCATGCGCTGGAGCTGCGGTTCATCGAGTACATGCCGCTCGACGTGGTCGACGCCTGGGAGCGGGGGAAGGTCCTGCTCGCGAGCGAAATCTTCGAACGTCTCACCGCCGAGTTCGGCCCGCTCGTCCCCGACCCGCACCAGGATCCGAGGTCACCGGCCCTCGACTATTCCTATGAGGATGGGGGCGGTCGTATCGGGCTGATCGCGTCGGTGAGCCGGCCGTTCTGCATGAGCTGCAACCGGCTCCGCCTGACGGCCGACGGCAAGCTGCGGAACTGCCTCTTCTCCCTGGAAGAAGCCGACGTCCGAGGTCTCCTCCGCGGAGGCGCCTCGGACGCCGAGCTCGCTCAGGTACTCCGTGAGAGTGTCGCCGGGAAGTGGGAAGGCCACGAGATCAACACCGCGCGATTCATCAAACCCGAGCGGCTGATGCACTCGATCGGCGGGTGAATGACGAGCTTGGGCCCGAGACCACGCCACCTCGCCGGCCTTCGACCCGGCGTGGCGAGGTCATTCGTGCATCGACCCTTGGTAATCGAGGATCCCCGCGCGGGCCAGCCAGGCGTCTCTGAGCGCAAGGACGACCACGAGGAACAACCCCGTCCCCGCGCCAAGGAAGAGCCCCGAGACCACGCCGAGCCCGAAGCCGAACTCGGTCGGGTCGAAATTCACCACGCCATTGACCCCGGGGGATCGCAACCAGGCCACGAACGAAGGCGCGAACCGCCCGACGGCGGCCCCGACGACCCCACCCGCAGCCCCGGACGCCATGGTACAGGCCATCACGGCCACGATCGCCTGCGGCAGTCGGATCATCGCACCTCCTTCGGGCGTCTCGCCGACATCGAACCAAGGAGGACGGCCTTCGTCGACCGTCGACTTACGCGGAGAACTCTTGCTGGCGGACTTGGTACCGTCGGACCTTCGCATGGTCGACCTGATAGCCGAGGCCCGGACGACTCGGGACGTTCAAGACGCCGGGGGCCGCGAGTTCCAGGAGCGGCACGACGCAGTCGTCCACGAACCAACGGGCGCTGGGCTCGATGTCGGTCGGATAGCGGCAGTTGCCCAGGGCGGCGAGGTGGATCCCCTGGGCCCGGCCCACGCCGAGCTCGGGCATGGTGCCGATCCAGCAAGCGATCCCTTGGCCATGGCAGAGGTCATGTACGGCCAGCGCGGGCCCGAAGCCGCCGAGACGCTGGAGCTTGATGCAGACGATCTTCCCCGCCCCTCGGCGGATCGCCTCGGCCGTGCGCCCGGGCGAGGACGCCGAGTCATCGAGGCAGACCGGAGTCGCCACGGCGCGCTGGAGTGTGGCCATGCCGTCGAGGTCGTCGGCCGCCATCGGCTGCACGAACATCAAGAGGTCGAAGTCATCGAGGGCACGGAAGACGTCGAGCGACTCCGCCGTGTAGGAGGCCCCAGCGTCGACCATTAGCGGGATCTCGCCGAAGTGTTGCCGCACGGCGCGGACGAGTTCGACGTCGCGACCGGGCTCGATCGCGATCTTGACCCGGCGGTATCCCTCCTCCAGATGGGTCTCGATCGCCTTAAGCATCTCGACGACCGTCGGGTAGAAGCCGATGGCCAGTCCGGACTCGACCCGCATCGCAAGTTGGTCGCTCGATGCGCCAAGCATCTCGGCGATGGTGGCGTGCCGGGCCTGGCCGAGCAGGTCCCAGCATGCGGTCTCGGCCCCAGCTACCGCGTACGGGCGACTCCCCGACCAGCTCGAGGCCAGCGACGAGATCTCCTGGACGTTCGCGAACGAACGACCGACGAGACTCGGGGCGATGCGTTCGGCCAGGTCGTCCCAGCACGGGCCGAGCGTGTCACCAGGAGGCCCACTCCCGACACCCATCGGGGAACTCTCGCCGAGTCCGATCCCGTCCCTCGTCTCGATCGACACCAGGATCGCGTCCTTGACGGCGACGTCTCCGCAAGAGGCTCGCAGCGGCTCCTTCAAGGGGATCTGGAGATGGGTCAAAGTGACACGCTCAACCGGTCCGGTCATGGTCACTCCTCCACTCGGCATACGCGAGTCCTTCCCTCTTCGAGCATTAGACCACGCGGCCGAGGAACAATCGACAATCCCTCTGACGTGATCGGTGTCGCCTTGACGACACGACCCGCCCCGCGACGGAGTGGCCCCACCGGTCCTCCGATGATGTGACCGATACCCGCATTCCCGATACGGCTCCGGATCCTCTCCCACAAGTCTTGATTTTCCAGCCACTTGGGATCGACCAGGGTTGCCGCCCTCGAGGTGTTCTCGCTAGACTGGAGCGATCGCACCAGGGATCAAGTTGGGAAAGTCCTCTTTGTCTTGTGGATCCATCCTATGGGCCAACCGGATACGAATGCGCCTTGGTATCGCGACGGCCTGGCCTTCGAATGCACCCGCTGCGGGGCCTGTTGCACCGGAGCCCCAGGTTTCGTCTGGGTCGACGCGGACGAGATTGCTAGGCTGGCCGAATTCCGCGGCGAGACGCTCCAGCGCTTCTCCAAGGCGTTCGTGCGCCGGGTTGGTGACCGCTACAGCCTGATCGAGAAGCCCGGCGGCGATTGCATCTTCTGGGAAAAAGGGAAGGGGTGTACCGTGTACGCCGCCCGCCCAGTCCAATGCCAGACCTGGCCCTTCTGGTCCGAGAACATCGAGTCTCCCGAGTCTTGGGAAGACGTCGAAGGTGCCTGCCCCGGTTCGGGGCGGGGACGGGTCTTCACCGTCGAGGAGATCCAGGCCGCGGCCGCCCGGATCGAGTCATGAGCGAGGAGGCGTGCGACGACTGGGACGTCGGGCCCTTCCGAGACGCGTTGCTCGCCTTGTATGCCGATCTCGACGCCGAGATCGCCCGCCGCGCCCCGGTCTGCGAACTGAGCGGGCGGTGCTGCCGGTTCGTGGAGTACGACCACACCTTATTCCTCACCGCCCCCGAGGCGGCCCTGCTGGTGGCCGAGGCACCCCCACCATCGGGTCCTCTCGACGAAGGGGCGACCTGCCCCTGGCAAGATGCGAACGGTCGTTGTGGCGCGAGGGAAGCCCGCCCCCTGGGATGCCGGGTCTTCTTCTGCGACCCCAACTATCTCCCCCAGGCCCCGGAGATTACCGAGGACTTCCTCGGGCAATTGCGCGAGCTAGTTGACCGGCTCGGCCTGGCATGGAATTATGCTCCCCTCCATGATCACCTCCGGCGAGCCTTGGCTGGGGGCAAGTTCCCGAGATCGCCGCGGGACGATCGCATGTAGAGGACAGTCGTCGACAAGGACTCGGCGGCACGCTCCCCTTCGAGGACCCCTCCTGGGCAGGGATCGGCTCCGTGGTGGCCTTCGGCGAAGGCACCTCGCGACAGGCCTTGGGCTAATTTTGACTTGACACTACTCCAAGCCACCAATACAGTTGAGCCAATCGACGCGAGGACAGGACCGGCCCTGCAGGGAGTTTGTCGTCGTGACTAAGAAAGAAATCGTCAGGAAGATCTCCGAAGACATCGGTCTGACCCAACTCAAGACCAAGGACATCGTCCAGCGGACCCTCGACGCAATCATCCACACTTTGGTCTCCGAAGGACGTATTGAGCTGCGGAACTTCGGTGTCTTCGAGGTCAAGCGACGGGCCCCTCGCAAGGCGCGCAACCCCCGGACGGGCGACAAGGTCTTCGTGCCTTCGAAGAACGTGGTCACGTTCAAACCGGGCAAGGAGATGGAAGAACTGGTCCGAAAGATGAATCCGGAAGATCTTCCCTTATTGGAAGACGACTCGGATGCCGATGAAGAAAGCAACGGACCTGTTGAGTCGGCCATCGAGCCCGGGGCTAAATCGCCCACGGGAGCCGATACCCTGGATTAAGCCGAGTCCCGCGACGCTTCGATCGTCGTCGGGACCCGGGGACCTGGGCTCGCGATGGCTGATCGACGCGGAAGGAATCGGGATCGGGCCGGAGGGCCTGGTCGAGGGTGTGAGCCCTCGGGACCAGACTCGCGCGATGGACCGCGCGGCCGGACCGATCCGATCGGTTACCGAAGGCGGGAGGATCCCCCAATGCGGAAACCTTTGGCGGCCATGGCGCTCGTGGTCGCAACCCTCGCCATCTGGAGCGAGGGCTGTGCCCCGGTCCCCCTGCCGCACTACGCGGCTTACGGCCCTCGACGAGCGGAAGAACTGCTCGTCGACTCGGAAAACCTCCGAATGATCGGCGACGAATGGGAGCGGTTCTGGTTCCTCGACCAGCCCTCGCACATGACGCCGTTCCGGACCCACGGCGGCCTCGGTCCCTGATCGGATCGTACCCTCGCCACCGTCCACTCGGTCACCACGGCCGGGCCTGGCTTATTGCCTCGCCCGGCCGTCTTCGTTTGATGACACGAGCTGCTCGTGCCCTGAAGGCGTGAGCCGACCGTTCGCCACCGCCTCGTCGCCAGGTCGCGATCTCGATCAGGGGGTCAGATGCTGATTGAAGAACGAGTCGACCGCGGCGACGTAACGCTCGGGATCTTCGCGGTAGGCATGGACGTGCTCGACGCCCGGCAAGGTGACCGAGCGGCAAGTTGAACCTGCAGCCTGCGCGAGCTGATAGGCCTGGCTGACCGGTACGATCGAATCCGCCTCGCCGTGGATCAAGAGCAGGGGACGGTGTCCCCAGCGCCTGGCCGACCGGATCGGAACGAGGTCGTCGGTGCGCACCCCGAACGCGAACCGCGCGGCGGTGAGGATCCCCGGATTGAACCACCTCGGCAGGTGGCTGTGCCGGGAAAGTTGCGCATCGAGCAACTCCGGAAGACTGCCGTAAGGGCTGTCGACCACCGCGACCCGGATGTTCGGGTTTTGCGCCGCCTCCATCAGGAGAGTCGACGCCCCCATCGAGTATCCGAGCCAGCCGATCCGGTCCTGCGAGAATCCTTCGTCGCGGGCCCAGGACAGGACCGCGCGGAGGTCGCCCCGTTCGCGGCGGCCCATGAACAGCCTCGAGGGATCGCTCTGCCCGTGCCCCCGAAGGTCGAACATGAGGATGTCGTAGTTGCAGGCATGAAGGTCGCGCCCGAGCGTGGCCATCTCGAGCCGAGACTCGCCCATCCCGTGGATCAGCACGATCAAGTGGCGCCGCTCCTCGGTCGGGAAGTACCAGCCGCGGAGGGTGAGGCCGTCGGAGGTCCGGGTCGACCATGACGTCACGTCCGAGCTGATCTTCCTCGGGTCGACCCCGAGGATCCGATTGTTGGGGCGGGTGAGGATGTCGGCAGCGAACAACGAGATCGCGAGATAGGCCGTGCCGCACAGCAGGAGGGTCGATCCGACGGCCCACTTCGCGAACCTGGGCATCCGCCTCGGTCGACTCGCGGTCGAATCCATACGAACCCTCCCCGTCGCGTCCACGGGGCGCGACGGCGCCCCGAAAAGCCAGCCTAGAAAAAACCGAGGGACGCTGCAAGCAAGCCCGATTACCTGTGGGCGCCGACGTCGTTGGGTACCGACCTGATCGCGGGAGGCACCTATTATCCGCCGACGGTCCCGGTGGGCCCCGTGGACTGGCCCTTCGCGCGGAGTCGTCCCGCCAAGGCTCCCAAGCCGCACGGGATGGCGAGAGCGATTGAGGCGACGAAGAAGCCTCCGTAGATATCGGCAAAGACGTAGTTGTCGGCCTCGTAGTTCACCGCGCGGAAGAGGAGCGAGTTCGCCTGCTGGGCGGGCGCGGCCGTCCCTCGCTCCGTCAACGAGGCCGTCACCAGGGCGCGACGGTCGTCCTGCTCGGTCGGCTGGATATATCCTCGGTCGGCGACATACGAGTATTCGAGCTGATGGGCGACGAGCAACACGGTCACGAGGGCCCCGACGCTCAGCGCCCCTCCCGTAAACTGGGCGACCGGCAAGAACGGCCGGATCATCGCCTCGCGCGAAGGGTCGGGGCTCGAGCGGGTCGTCATCGCCAGGAGCACCAGCCCGCTCCCGAATCCCATCAGGAACCGAGGGGGGGCGAGCTGCCAGTGCTGCGGGGCGGCGAACCAGTTGAACTCGACGACGTTGAGCAACCTCCAGAACGGCCAATTCAACGTATTCCAATGCGAAAGTGCCATCCCCCCCGCGAGGACCAGCAGGCCGAGGCACGCCCCGGTGTAGCCGGGCGACCGCCGAGGCCAGAAGAGCCTTCCTACCCCGAGGGCCGCCGCGGAGCCGATCGATAACGAGCAGACCAGCCACGACCGCATCAACGGGCTGAAGTTGATGAGCAGCCCGCCGTAGACCCCCATGTCCGAGGCATTGAAGTACTGCACGAACCCGCCATACGTGATCAGTCCGAGACGCGGGAGCGCCTCGCGCAAGGCCAAGGGATCGACGGACGGCCATGCGAGCCAGAGCGCCAGGCAGAACGAGACCGAAGCGACGACCGACGCCACGACGATCGTCGGCCCCTCGAGCCAGCCGTAGAGTTGCCCCCAGTGCATGATGTGCCAGACCGCCAGGGCTCCGACCGCGACCACGGGCAAGGGTCGCAGCGAACCCCGCTCCTTCAGGCTGGGCATCCCCGGTACCCGATCGGGGTCGGGCGCCTCGCCGATCGAGAGCACCGCGGCGAGCGCGAGGATCGCGAGCACCGCTTCGAAAACGAACCCCCCTTCCCATGAGTACCAACCGTACCCGTCCGCGGCGAAGGCGACGATCACGGGTCCCGCGGCCGGCAGGACAATCCCCGCCCAGGCGACGTAGGACTCGGAACCGGGATGAAGGATCCGAGGCGCCAGGGCGATCACAAGGCCGGCCCCCACACCCGCGACCACCCGGCCGGACTCGGCGAGCCCGGTGACGTCGACGGTGAGGGCCATGTTGCTGATCGCCCCGAGGGCGAGCAGCCCCAGGCCGAGGACGACGCAGGGATAGCTGCCGAACCGCCGGGCGGCGTGGGAGGCGGCGAGGATGGTGATCACGATCGTGAACAGGAAGATCGAATGGAGACCGTAGCCTTGCGCGGTGACCCATCCTCGGGCGGCGTTCATCTCCCGGAAGTTCATCGTGTGTCCCGCGGTCGTCAGCCAGGCTGCGGCCAGCGCGAACGCCGGCCGCGACGCGAGCAGGGCCGTCCAGGCCCGACTCATCATCCCGATCCGAGGGCCCTCCGCGTCCTCAATCGACCTCGCCATGCAGGAGCGTCCTTCCCGGTTGCGTCTCGTTGATCCAGCCCAGTTCCAGCCCTTGAGGCGTCTGGATCGTGACGGTCGGTCGAAGGGACGACTTCGGCAAGAGCCGGGACAGTTCGTCGAACGCCTTCGCCGCCATCGCCTCGCGGTCCTCGCGCGAGAGTGACGGCCAGCCGGGGCCCGTGATCATGACCGCGGGGAGCCGGTTCTCCTTCTGATACGTCCCGATGCCGTAGGGGAGGAGCGTCGGGGCCGGGGGGAGGACCTGGATGGGTCCGAAGACAGGCTCGTCCCCGGCCGTCTGGCTGCCGGCCCAGGCGATGAAGGCTCGGGCGGCCGTCGCCAGAGCAGGGTCGAGGATCTTGTCCCGAGTATACGCGGGCTCGAGGCTGGCCGACGGCTCCCCGGCGGGACGCCGCTCACACCCGGCGACCGCGATCAAAAGCACCGCGACGAGCGAGAATCGAGACCAGGCGGGTGCGACGCTCATGGGTGGTGTTTCCTCGAGGATCGCTTCGAAGGGTCCGCCGCGGGGTGGAGCGAGAGGGGAGGGGAGGGCTCGATCGGGCGGTACGAGAGGGTCCCGACCGTGATCCGGAAGGTATCCCCGGGCTCCAGCGTGGCCTCGCGACCCGGCATGAGGCTGGCGTAGCCGATCCCCGTCAAGAGGCCCACGCCGGCCCCTCCGGCGATATAGAGGGGGTGTCCCTGGCCGGCCTGCGCCCCGAGGCTGGCCCCGACTCCCAAACCTTCCGCGGCGAAGAGGGACAGGAGGACCCTTCGCCGCATCTGGACGTTGAACCGGCGGTCCTCCAGGTCGAAGACCCAGGGGACCATCCCGGTTCGGCCATCGGGCCGCTGGACGAGCTGCCCCAGCTCGATGACCACGCGCCCGGGCTTCGCGAATCGGCGGGGGGGATCGACCTGGACGATCGTCCCTCCAACGAGCGCCGGCGGCACCTGCCTCGGCTCCGCGACCTCCGCGACGACCCGATCCCCCTTGGAAACCCCGTTCCTCCCGCTGAGGAGCCGCTCGCCGGGGCTAAGCCCGTCGCACGGGATCACCTGGCGGATGCGAAGGGTCACGGCCTCGCCTGAACGGAGCAGGGCGGCCTGCGACGGTGCCGGGGGAGGCTCGGGGACGGCCGGCGCGATCGGGGCCTCCGACTGGCCGAGCGCCAATCCGGTTGGTTCTCCGGCAAGGAGCAGGCTCAGGAGCATGGGGATGTTCCCCCTAGGCGACAGCCTCATGCCCTCACTCTCCCTTTCCGTCGGGGGTCCGGCTGCGTTCGCGATGGACGAAGCGGTGGAACAGGCCGCGCCGAGGCCCTGGCTCCGCCTGACCGTCTTCGATGAGAGGGGGCGAGGCGATCCCCGCCTTGTCGACGTAGTCGAGCAGGAGCTCGGTCGCCCTCAAGATGTCGAGCCGGGCGAGCTGGAGGTTGTACCAGGCGTTCCAACGGTTCGCGTCCCCCTGGAGGACGTCGACCTCGGCCCCGAGCACGTCGAGGCGGATCGCCTGCTTCTCGCGGTACAACCGCCGCAGGCGATCGCGATACTCGATCCTCAGGCGATACTCGGCTTCCCTCTGCTCGGCCTCGAGGACGGCCTGCTGCCAGCGGTCCCAGGAGCTGCCTGCGTCCTCCGACGCATCAAGGAGCGACTTCTCGAGGTCGAGCTGCGAGCGGATCACGTCGAGCTTCGCCTGCCGCAGGTTGGCCCAGAGCCCGATGTCGACGACGGGGAGGTCGTAGAGCGAGCCGAAGATCATCCCGAAGGCGACGCCGCCGTTGCCGGGGGTCGTGTTCTTATAGCTCATGCCGAGCGGGAGCTGGCCGATGCCGAGCAGCCGGGTCTTGTCCCTCACCTGCTGGAGCCTGGCGATCCGGAGGCCGTTGAGCATCAACCTCACCTCCAGTCGCTGCCGCTTGGCCAGCAGGATCGCGTCCTCTCGGCAACGGGGGAAGTCCGGCACCAGCGCCAGGTCGATCGGGTCCGGATCGGCGAGGTCGAACGTGAAGGCCGACTCCGGATCGATCGGGACCGGGCCCAACTCCTGCGGGACGAGGAGTCGACACTGATGGACCACGACCCCCAGCCGACGCTCCGCGACCCGCTCCGCCTTCTGCAAGTTGGCGAGGAAGACCCCGGCCTTGCTCCGATCAACCTTCGCCTGCGAAAGCTCGACGTCGTGCGCCTGGCGTTCTCGGAGCTTCCGTCCGACGAGCCCGAGCGTCTCCTCCGCGACGTAGACCGCGGCGTCGGCGACCCGGGTCTCGTAGCCGATCTGCTTGGCCTCGAAATACCGCTGGGCCGCGAGGACCGCCTGCCCCCGTCGCACGAGCTGTTCCATCAGCTCCTTGGCCCGGATCCCTTCCTCGGCGATGGGCAAGGCCGCCACGTGGCCGGACGGGTCGATCGGCAAGAGGATGTTGAAACGATTGAGCTCGGCGTGATCGAGCCCCGGCTGGCCGACGAAGGGCGTGCCGCCGGTGATGTCGGGGAAGATGATCGAGTGCCCATCGTTGGCCGTGCCCGTCAGCCGGTTCAACCCGACCTGGAGCTGCGGGAGATTCACGAGCGGCACGAATGCCTTGAGGGCCTCGAACCGGGCGACGGTCGCCGTGCGGACCGTGAGGTTCGCCTGCACCGTCTCGACGTTCCGGAGGCTCAGCGCCATCGAGTCGGCAAGGCGGATCGGCCGCCCCGGCTTCGTTCGAGTCGAGACGGGGAGCGTTGTCGAGCGTCCTCTCTCGGATGCCGGCTCCTCAGGGAGCGCCGGGGGAAGGTCGTCCTCGGGAAGGGGTGGATCCTCCGGACGCGTCGCTGTCGGCAACTCTCCGGCCAGGAGGAAGGATCCTCCTGGGGTCGGCACGAGCAGCCCGATCGCAAGCCAGAGGATACCGTACCTTGTTCCCACGCGTCGCTCCCTCACTCCGGCCGGGCGTCTCTGCCCAACGCTCTCCGAAAGGTCCGTGTGGAGACCCTTCCCAGAATCACGCCGAGGCGGGCTGGACCTCACCAGGTCTGATCGCCCTTCCTGACGAATATAGAATCGTCGATGCTCACGACGGCCGACATCCCGGGCCGGATCCGGTTCTGAAAGTTCTCCGGCTCGTCGAACCGGATCCGCACCGGCAGGCGCTGGACGACCCGGACGAAGTTCCCGGTGGCGTTGTCGGGGGGGAAGAGAGAGAAGATCGAGCCGGTGCCCCCCGACGTGCTCTCGACCCATCCCCGGAACTTCCGCTCGGGGATCGCGTCCACGGTCACGACGACGGGGTTGCCGACCCGGACCCGGTCCATCTGATCTTCGCGAAGATTCGCGACGACCCAGACGTTGTCGAAATCGAGCGGGACGATACTCAGGAAGAGCTGCCTCGCCGTGAGCGTCTCCCCGAGTTGGATCGTCCGACGGCTGACGATCCCCCCCTGCGGGGCACGGATCAGGCAATAGCTGAGATTGAGCTGTGCCGTCTGGAGCGCGGACTCGGCCTGGCGGACCCGGCTCCTGAGCGCCTCGTACTGGGCGGTCGCGATCTCCGTCTGCAATTGGGCCGCTTCGCCCTGGCCGACCGCCGCGTCGGCGTTGGCCAGGGCCTGTCGGCTCTGCTCGAGCCGGACGCCGGATTGCTCGAGCTGCAAGCCGCTGGAGAGCACCTGGCGCTCGGCCGCGGCGATGTCGCTGCGGAGCGACTCGACCTTGGCGGAGGCCTCGCGGAGGGTCGCCTCGCGGTTGTCCTTCTCCTGCACCGTCACGTCTCCCGAGGCCGCCAGCCTCGAGAACCGCTCGAAGTACAGCCGGGCATTCTTCTGGATCGCGAGGAGGCCGGGGAGCTGGGCCTTGAGCGAGGCGAGCATCTCCTGCTCCTTCTCGTGGATCTGCCCCCGTGACTGGACCTCGACCTCCGACGCCCGAACAGCACGATCGGCCTCGCCACGACGCGCCCGGGCACCGTCGAGCAGCGCCTTGCGATCCCGGCGGACCAACCGAACATTGACATCGGCCGAACGGACCTCCGCCTGGAGGTTCCGGAGGTCGGACAAGGTCCCATCGACCGCGAGTTGATACGGGACCGGGTCGATCTGGGCGAGCGGGTCCCCCGCCTTGACGATCATGTTGTCGTCCGCATACAGCGCCACGACCTTCCCCCCCGTCTCCGAGGAGACCGGGGTGATGTTCCCGATGACGTAGGCGTTGTTCGTCCGGACGTGGAACCGCGACCATATCCACCAACCGGCGAGCGCCCCCGTCGTGGCGATGAGGAGCGCCAGCGACACCGCCGCGCGCAGCCGGCTTCGCCGAGACGCCGGCCGAGCGACCGAGGCCGGAACAGGGGGAGGTCCGCCCTGTGGCTCAGGTATTGTCGATGGATTTTCGCTCTCGGCCATCGAAAGATCCCTTCAACGCGACCCTTCGACGTCGTCGTGTCGCCTTCTCGACTTCGGGACGGACCACCCGGGACCCTATGGCCGCAGGCGTCCGTATCACCGCGGCTCAACGCCGGGATGTCTCCATTATTCGGCAAGACCTCCCGCCCAAGATGAAATTTCGCGACAATCCGTAAAAACGAACCAAACCTTGCCACCCAACTTTGCAACCCGGAAGACTGGCACCCCCCTGGCGCCCGGCGGGGCTGGACCGACGCGCGCTTGGATTCGTCGGCCGGATCGCCTTATGATTGGCGGTGCACATCGAGGCGGGGGCTCTCTCAGAGCCGGACGTGAACGCGTGGGACTGCGAAGAGGGTCGCGAGATGTCGAGGATCGACGGCCGAATGCGTTGGCGTCTCCTGTTCGCGATCACGACGGTCGCAGCCCTCAGCGGAGCGGGTATCTACTTCGCCTGGTCTCGATTCCACCCCGACGACCTCACGCTCGCATCCGCAGCCTATGGTCGCGGGGACTGGGCCGAGGCCTCGACCCTGGCCGATCGACACCTCAAGGCCGTCCCGAAGGATCGCAAGGCGATGCGGATCATCGCCCGAGCGGCCGCCCGGCAGGGCCGCGATGCCGTGGTGAAGAAGACCTACGCCCGACTCGGCGGCGCCTCGGCGATGGAGCCCGAGGATTATTACCTCATCGGCCTGACCCTCGAACGGGCTGGCCATAAAGAGACCTCCCGAGCCTCCTGGGAGAGCGGCCTCCGTGCCGACCCGAACCACCCCGAGTTACTCTCGGCCCTCGGCCAGGCTTATCTCGGCCTCGGACGCTTCACCCCGGCAACGCAGTTGGCGAAGCGGCTTGCCGAATGCCCGGGATGGGAACAACGTGGTGAGTTCCTCCTGGGCCGAATCGCCGTCGACCACGACGACCCCGCCGGCGCCTTGCCGCACCTCACCCGAAGCCTCGAGCATGGGCCCGACGGAAAGGCCGACGCCGCACCAGACCCAACCTCGCTCAAATTCCTCGCACGGACTTGGCTCCGCACCGGTCGGTCCGCCGAGGCCCTTCGCCCTCTCCGGACGATCCTGGCCGCCGGCGCCGACCCCGAAGCGTCCTGGCTCTTGAGCCGCGCCTGGCTCCAGGCCGGCGACAAGGCCTCGGCCCTCGAGGCCCTGGCCCTCGGCGAGTTCTATCGCGACAAGGCCGCGATCACCCCAGAGCCGGCCCCGTTCGTCGGCTCGGCACGGTGCGGCGAATGTCACCGGGCGATCCACAAGACGCACGAGGACAGCCTCCACACACACACGCTCCGCCGAGGGCCGGGCCTCGCGGATCTTCCCTATCCCGACCGCCCCCTCGACGACCCTGCGAAGCCCGAGATCCACCACACGATCGCCCGATCCGACGACCAGACCCGCTATGAAGTCCGTGGCGACGATCAGACGTACCGTGCCCTGGTCGACTACGCCATCGGCTCGGGCCGACACGGCCTCACCCTGATCGGCCGAGACGAGAAAGGACAGGCTCGCGAATTACGACTTTCCCGATACTCCGAGGGGCCGATTTGGGACCTGACCTCAGGCCAGTCGCCCCAACCGCCCCCGCACGAGGGCTACCTCGGTCGCCTCCTCAACGACGATGATGTCCACCTCTGCCTCTATTGCCACACCACGACCCCTCGCTCGGCCCAGTCGACGACGGGCCCCGAGTCCTCCGATCGCGGGATCGGCTGCGAGCGTTGCCACGGCCCCGGCGGCAACCACGTCAAAGCCGCCAGTTCGGGATTCCCCGACCTCGCCATCCCCTGGTCCGGCAAGGCCTCCGGCGCGCCGATCGTCGCCCTCTGTGCGCAATGCCACAGCCCCTTCGCCCGCGAGGTCTCCCAGGCCGACCCCGCCTCCGTCCGGTTCCCGGGCACCAGTCTGACCTGGAGCCGGTGTTACTCCGAGAGCCGCGGCAACCTCGACTGCATCACTTGCCACGACCCTCATCGAGACGCCGAGTCCTCGCCCGCGTCCTACGAATCCATCTGCCTCACCTGCCACGGCCACCCCAAACCGGCATCCGAAACCTCGCTCCTCTCCGAAGGCCCGAAGCCTTGTCCGGTGAACCCCTCCCAAGGCTGCCTCTCTTGTCATATGCCATCGACCCGAACCACCATCCCCCACTCCCGCTTTACCGACCATCACATTCGAATTCATCCACCTGCCGCCGCGGAAGTATCCCGAGCGAACTCTCGATGACACGCGAGATTCGCCGTTCGCGGCGGGCCTCCGCCCCATTCAGGGCGGGGTTGGAGTGTCGGTCAGCGGCGTGGCGTCCCAGGTTTGCACGCGTGCATCATGCCGTTCCCCGACATCGGAGACGTAAGAGAGCCGGTGACCATCGACGCTGAAGGCGAGTCGGCCTTGGCCGATTGCGGGCAAGGTCAGCAATTCCCGGCCATCGGAGACGTCCCAGAGCTTGACCTCGGCATCCGCATGGTCGCGGGAGTAGGAGGCCGAGGCGAGCCGCCGACCATCGGGGCTGAAGGCGAGGCTCAGGACCCCGTTGTAACGATGCCCGTCGAGCGAGTGCAGTTCCTTGCCGCTCGAGACCTCGAGCAGCTTCACGGTGCCGGGCTCCCCTCGCGGCCCGACCTGCACGGCTAACATCCTCCCGTCGCGGCTGAAGGTCGGCGTGCTGATCCAATCCTCCGGCCATTTTCGGCTCAGGACAATCTCGCCCGTCGTGGTGTCGCACACACGGATCTCGCTCTCGAATTCGTCGATAGCCCCCGCGATCAGGGCGCCCGCCAGATGACGTCCGTCCGGGCTGAAGGCCAGGTCGGCCCAGTACGGCACATCCAATCGAAGTCGCTCCCTGCCCGTGGAGAGGTCCCATAGGTAGACCCGGGAGGGCGATAACTCCGAGTCGTCCTGCCGGGCGATCCAGGAGGCCGCCAGCAGTCGCCCGTCGTGACTCAGGGTCGAGGAATAGAAATGGCCCGACCTGTCGCTATCGAGGTGGAAGAGTTCCTTGCCCGACTCGATTTCCCAGACCCGAAGCCGGCTTGCCCACCCCTTCGCGTCGTCGATGGCACAATATGCAAGGCGGTCGCCACTCGCATCGAGAGTGGCCGTCCTCGACGTGGAGGATCGACCGTCCGTGATGGTCTCATCCCTCGCCACGAAGAAGACCTTGCCGGCCGCGTCCCAGGCCTTCACCTCGGTGCTCCCTCCATTGGATTGGAAGGGGGCCGCGAATCGCGAGGCGTCGGCCGACGCGGACGGGCCATGGAGATTGCTCTCCCAGACCGGCCCGGGGATCACCGGCCACGTCTCCGGTGCGGTCAGTTTCCAGGTGATGACCGTCCCACTCCGATCAGAGGCCGACAACGACCGGCCGTCGGGGCTGAATGCCACCCGCCGCAGCGCCGTATGATTTCCTTCCAGTACGCGAGACGGGGGCTGGATTCCTTCGGTTTGTACCGACTTGAGATCCCAGAGTCTCACCTTCCCATCGGCGAAAGACGCGGCCAAGCTCAGGCCGTCGGGGCTGAACGCGATCCCCATCAACATCCCGAATTGATCGGGCTTCGCGAGGCCGCCAAGTTTCCGGCCCGAGCCGGTGTCCCAGATCGAGATCGCCCCCGCCAAAACGGCCGCGACCGCAAGCCGATGACCGTCGGGGCTGTAATCCACGCGACTTGCATTGGCCGTCGCCTCGACGGCGAATCGGAGAGATTCCTGGCCAGTCGAGGCGTCCCAGACCCGGACCTCCCCAGGGGCCACTTTGCTCCCGGTCCCGGAAGGTCCCGTCAAGGCGGCGAGGCGCGTCCCGTCGGGGCTGAACGCGATGGAATACGGCGAGTTGACGACTTGCCGCCCCGGGAGTGGGATCGTCAGCAACTCCTTCCCACCATCCACCTCTCGGACTTTGACGACGAGATCGGTTTCCTCCGGCCTGACGGCCCGCTCGGTCAGCAGGGCCAGCCGCCGACCGGCCTGGTCGAACGCGGCGCCGACCGTCGGCCCTTCCAGGTCGGATAGGGTGCACAACTCCCGGCCGGTCTCCCATTCCCAGGCCTTGATCCGCCAGGGCGATTTGCCCGACGGATCGCGAACTTCCACTTCGAATAAGAACCGTTTCCCATCAGGGCTGAACATGTCTCCGATTTTATACGTTATCAGAGTCTCGCCGGGGAAGGGGATGTAAGACCGTAGCTCGCGTCCCGTGGACGTGTCCCCGAGTTGAAACTCCAGGTCCTTCGCCTTCGAATTCATCCCGGAGGGGCGGAACCTCGCGGAGACGTATCGCGTCCCGTCTGGGCTCAGGGTCCCCCACGATTTGAAGGGATACTTGGCTGCGCGGAAGTTCGATCCCAGCCGGTGCAGATAGTGCCACTCGAATCCTCGAAGGTCGGCCTCCCCCGGCCGGGGCCGGTGGGCCTCGAGCAGTACCTTCATCCGTACGATCCGGCCCGAAGCCAGGGCCGCCTGGGCCAGTTGGATGTCGGAGGCGTAGAGCGACCTACGGAGCGATTGGCGGGCCGTCTCGGCTTCCGCTTGCTCGGCCCTGGCCGCATCCCCGGCGATCACCGCCTTCCGTTCCGAGGCGGCGGCCTCGGCGGCCCGGGCCAAGGCTTCTCGCTCGGCCCGCTTCGCCCGGGTCGCCTGCCAGGTGCTCGCGACGACGCCGGCCAGTAGGAGCACGGCAAAGCACCCGGTAACGGCCATCGGCATCCGGTACCTGCGGGTGAATTTCCGCAACAGGTAGCCGGTCGATGGCGGGCACGCCTCGACGGGCTCATCCTTCAAATACCGCTCGACATCCCTGGCCAGGGCGTTGGCCGTCTGATAACGCCGCGTTCGGTCCTTCTCAAGGCACTTCATGACGATCCAGTCGACTTCGCCCCGGACCAGCTTCGAAAGCCGGGCGGGCTCGGTCTTCCTCGCCGCGGCGATCTTGGGAAGGTCGCCGGAGCCGCTCAGGCGGACGCTGGGCCGGGGGGCATCCTCTTCCTTGATCAAGCGGACGAGCTCGCTGAGGGCCGCCTGGCGCAGCCGCGTCCTCTCGAGAGGCGTCGTCCCCGTGAGCAATTCGTAGAGCAGGACGCCGAGCGAATAGACGTCGCTGCGGGTATCGACCCCGAAGGCGTTCAGCTCGGCCTGCTCCGGGCTCATGTACTCGAAGGTGCCGACGAGGGCGCCATACTGGGTGAAGAGGGTCCGCTCGGTGAGGCTCTGCTCGATGGCCTTGGCCACCCCGAAGTCGATCACCTTGGGCACGGGCCGGTCGTCATACATCGTGACCAGGACGTTCGACGGCTTGACGTCGCGGTGGATGATGCCTTTCTGGTGGGCGTGCTGGATCGCCTGGCAGACCGGGATGAACAGATCGAGCCGCTCGCCAGGCGTGAGCTGGTTGGCGTCGCAATAGTCGGTGATCGGGACGCCGTGGACCAGCTCCATCACGAAGTACGGGCGGTCGGATTCGGTCGTGCCGGCGTCGAAGACCCGGGCGATGTTCTGGTGATCCATCATCGCGAGGGCCTGTCGCTCGGCCTCGAACCTCGCGACGACCTGCGCCGAGCCCATCCCCGGCTTGATGATCTTGATCGCGACCTTCCTGCGGACGGGCGACTCTTGGTCGGCCATGTAGACGACGCCCATACCGCCTTCGCCGATCTGCTGGAGCAGTTTATAGGGTCCGATCCTCGAACCCGGCGCCTCGGCAAGGCGACCAGGTTCGAAGCTCCCGGTCACGGAGCCGGCCGGTGGTCGGAGGAAACTGCCGGCGTCCTCGTGCGACCTGAGCAGGCCCTCGACACGTTCGAGCAACGTGGGACGGCCAACACAGGCCGCCTCCACGAACGCCGCACGCTCGGCCGGACTCGACTTTTCCAGGGCGAGCGCGAAGATCGACTCCTCCGTCGGATCGTCCTGAGACATGTCTGCGATTCCCCTTTGAAAAACGAGTCTCCGTACGCAGTGCGACGAACGGGCCGAAATCCTCTCATGGTTATTCCCCGGCCGAGGGATTTCCCGCGATCGACCGATGGAGCCAGGCCCGGGCATAGTTCCAGTCGCGGTGCGCCGTGGCCGGGGAGATCCCCAGGGCCTCCGCCGCTTGCTCCATCGTCAGGCCGGCGAAATAGCGGAGCTTGACCAGCTCGGCCTTCCGAGGATCCTGGATCGTCAAGAGGCCGAGGGCCTCGTCCAGGGCCAACACGTCGTCGGACGGTGCCGATTCGGCAAGATCGGCCGCGTCAAGCTCGACGCGATCCCGACCCCCGCCGCGTCGAGCCGACCGTGCCCGCCTGGCTCGCTCGATGAGGAGTCGCCGCATCGCCTCGGCCGCGGCGGCGAAGAAGTGGCCTCGGCCGTTCCAACCGGGGTCCTCGGCGCCGACCAGCCGCAAGTAGGCCTCGTGCACCAGGGCCGTCGCCTGAAGAGTCTGGCCAGGGGCTTCCCGGGCCAGTCTCTGGGCGGCCAGCCGGCGTAATTCGGCATAGACCAGCGGGAGCAATCGCTCGGCCGCCCGGTCAGCTCCCCGATCGATCGCCGAGAGGATCCGCGTGACGTCGGACATGGCAGCGGCCGTCATGGCCCATTCGCTCTCACCCTGACGACCACTCGCCCCGAGGCGACACCGCCCCGACCAGTCCCGGGCAAGTTTCACAGAAGAGCATGGACCACCGACGTCCAGGGTAATCCGAAGGGTCATGCGATGGATAGAACGCTGTCGCGGCTACGAGGCAGAGGATGGTTAACGAGCCGACGACGCCACAAGCCAAAATTTATTCGAGTATTTATAAATTAATTATACAAGAATTTAATTTGAAAAACACCTATTGATCTAACCATCATTGGCCCCAAGGTTTTCAGTTTTGATCTGCGCCATCTGCGGACAAACTTGCTTTCTCAGATCCGTGTTCAAACCGCGGTTAAAAACTCACCACCTCAAAACGTGGTGGTCTCTAACCCCATGTCATGTCGTTTTTTTTCGGCGGCATGTCGGTTTTCGTGGCCGATGTTGATTTCCCCTATGTGAAGGGATCGACTTCAACAAACTCGCAGGGGAAACGGCCATGTCATTCGCGAAGCGTCGAGCGGGGGTCCGAGGTTCGCAGAAGGCACGGAACGCACGGAGCCGGCTGGCCGTGCTCGCTCCGGAGATGTTGGAGAGCCGGCTGGTCCTCTCGACCTTCAACGTCAATTCCTTGGCGGATACGGTGGCCGTGGACCTCCAGTCGGGCAAGGATTCCACCGGCCATATCACGCTGCGTTCGGCGATCATGGCCGCGAATCATTCGAGCGGACAGGACACGATCAAGCTCCCTTCGGGCACGATTACGCTGACACTCCAGGGCAGCAACGACGACCAAGGTCTGTCAGGTGACCTCGACATCGACAACGACCTCAAGATCGAAGGCCAGGGGGCGGATAAGTCGATCATCGACGGCAATAACATCGATCGTGTGATCGATGTCTTCGGCGGTCAGGTGAGCCTTTCGAACCTGACGATTCAGCACGGTCGCGAGGTGGACAAGGGCTCAAACGGAGGCGGAGGCCTCAAGAACGCCGGAGGCAACGTCACATTGACCTCGGTCGACCTTCTGGGGAACTTCGTCGTCTCAGACAATGGCGTCAGCGGGAAACCCGGCTTGAACGGTGGGAACGGAGGGCCTGGTACCCCGGGACTTGCCAGCGAGGGGGGTGCGATTTTCAATGATTCGGGAACACTCACGCTGGTGGACACCCTCATTTCATCGAACCTGGCGATCGGCAGCCTTGGCGGCAACGGTGGTACAGGCGCGACCAATATCGGAGCCTCCGGCGGCATCGCCCAGCCCGGGAAAAGCGCCACCGGGGGGAGCGGCGGAATCGGCGGAAACGGCGGAAACGCCGCCGGGGGTGCGATCTTCAACAACGTCAAGGGAGTGTTGAACATCTCGGGTGCAACGTTCATCGGCAACGAAGCCCTGGGAGGCCGAGGCGGCAACGGCGGATCGGGCGGCAGCGGCACGGGCGGTAACGGAAGCCTTGCCGACGGGGCGCCTGGAGCCGCCGGGGGCGGGACCGGGGGAATCGGCGGCGTCGCCGGCAACGGGGGCGGGGCGCTCGGGGGGGCCATCTTCAACGCGGGAACACTCTCGTTCAGCGGCGACGCAACGACCTTCACCTCGAATACCGCCGATGGAGGCGCCGGCGGGACCGGAGGGACGGGGGGGAACGCCGTGGGAGGCAACGCCGGGCAGTCCCTCGATGATCACTTCCAGAGCGGCACTGGAGGGAAAGGTTTTGGCGGGTTCGGCGGCAAAGGGGGCAACGGTGGTGGGGCGTTTGGCGGGGCCATCGACAACGACGGGACGCTCAACAGCACGTCGTCGGTGACCTTCGCGTCGAACCTCGCCCTAAGCGGCCGCGGCGGCGTTGGGGGAACTGGCGGAACCGGCACGGGGGGACTGGGCGGAGAATCCGATTTCGTCTCGGGCTCCGGGACGGGGGGGACCGGCGTGGGAGGTGGCGGGTCCGGAGGGGGAAACTCAGGTCTCGCGGAAGGGGGTGGTCTCTTCAATGACTTCAACCACGTCGTCAAGTTCCTCGCCCCGAACAATACGACCTCGCGCACAATCCTATTCGCGGGCAACCGCGCCATCGCCGACTCGGCCGGGGCCGGGGGCCTGGGTGGGAGTGGCTTCGGAGGTCGCGGCGGCCTCAATGATCTCTCGATTTCGGGAGCCAGGGGTGGCAAGGGGGGGAACGCCGATTCGGGCAACGGGGGTCGCGGCGGAATCGGCGGAAATGCCTTCGGAGGAGGGCTCGACAACCACGGCGACGCGTCTTTCCTCGGCGTCACCTTGAACATCAATTCCTCGAACCTCGCTCAGGGCGGTGCGGGCGGAGTCGGCGGTAACGGAGGCAACGCTCACGGGGGCCAGGGCGGTAAAGGGGGCGACGGTGGCAATGGCGGCAACGCATTCGTCTTCCATGGCGGCGACGGCGGAAACGGCGGAAACGCCTCCGGCGGAGGAATCTTTGAGTCGGGCTCGAGTCTGATCATTCGTCCTCGCCAAGGGGCCAAGGCCGGAACTCCGCAAGCCCAGGCCACCAACTTCATCACGAACAATCGCGCGATCCTCGGCGCGGGCGGCGTCGGGGGAACGCCCGGAATCCCCACGGCCGGTCTCGGCGGCCCGGGCCATCAGCATACCGGCCTATCCGGGACGACCCAGCTCGGATTCCACGGAGACACCGGAACGCCCGGCACCGGCATCGGCGGAGGCATTGCGATCACCTCCGTGGCCATCGTCGATGACACCACCGTCACGGGTAATACGGCCTCGACCCGCAGCAACAACATCGACGGCGCGTTCGCAACGTAGTCGACAAGACCTGCACTCTGTCGACTACGCGGCGGAGGATTCATTCACCACAAAGGCACAAAGACACAAAGGGCAGAACGCCGAGAGGACGGATCCCTTTCCGACGTTCTCTCGGGGCCCATTGTGTTTTTGTGCCTTTGTGGTGAGCCTGCCAACGTGACAACCACGAGTGACTCGGGGAATTTCAGCGAGGTTCGACTCGGCCAGCCTTGCGACCATAGCCCCTCCCAGTTCGAGTTCAAGGCAACGCCCACAAGGTGATACGGGTAGCCAGCGCCCAATAACGGCCGGCATCACCGAAGTCTGTGGACCGACCGGACTCGTGCGAGAACTGCTGGCCGTCCCAACGATCGAGGTGTCCCGTCGCATCAGAGAAGTGGATGTCGAACGCGATGATTCCCTTCACGTCCTTCAGCGTCGTTTTATCGAACGCATCGCCTTGCGATTTGTGGATATCAACGTTCGGTGCCCCGAGGGCCGCCGCCGTCGGCAACCAAAGGCGCATCTCTCGGACGCGGAACGCGTAGCGCTTACCGTCGCCCCCCTTGACGGTGTGCAGCCCGCTGAAACCGGCCGGTACCGGCAGCCGACTGTAGTTCAAACCGCGGCTCATGCGGACCGTACAGGTGTTGGTGACCCAGCCCGCGTCCACGGCCCCGCCGATCGAGCGTTTGACGGCAGCACTGTCAGAAGTCTCGTAGTCGGGATAGGCCTGGAAGAACTCCGACCAGAACGGCTTCGGCATTGTGGCTCTCCCTTGAGTTGGATCCTCGCGTTACCGATTCTCGCGGCTCCAGACATGAGCCTCATTGTCCTGCCTTCTCACCAAGGGACCCGCACCGACGATACAGGGCCGATGAGAGAATTCCGAATTGTGTTGTCCGGCGCGTCCACCGTTCTGGATATCTCGACGGAGAGGCCGCACGTTAGGCCTTCGAAATGAGACCCCGTCCGGAGAGGGATCCGATGGTCAAGTATCTGATTTGTGCCGTGGGCGCCGGTTTCTTGCTGTTTGCCGCCTCCTACTTCGCGGGCCTCGTCAGCGGTTGGATCCCGTTCCATGTCCTCGACCTAATCCCGATCGTCGCGGGTGGAGTGATCGGATACAAGGTTGTCGCTCTGCTGGCGCAACGCAACCTGCGAAAGCAGGCCGAGGCCGAGAGGAACGCTGGGCTGCAATGATCCTCCTGCCACGCTGGAGCGCAAACACGCCATCGCGACGATCCGGCCCTCGGCCGGATTTCGTCGGCGACCCGCGACGGGAGAGTCGAGGGTCGTCAGATCCCCGCCGCAAGCCCCGGAGGATGGACCGTGGCCTCGTCCCGCTGGACCCGGTAGAGGACGTGCCGGCGCAACGGGTGGCCTTCGGGCAGGGTGGGATGATCGAAGTCCTCTTCAGCTCGACGAGTCATCCCGATCCGTTCCATCACGGCCCGAGACCGGACGTTATGGGGCACCGTGAAGGAGACGATCTCCTTGAGCCCGAGTTGGTCGAAGCCGAAGCGGAGCGAGGCCCGAGCCGCCTCGGTGGCGTAGCCTTTCCCCCAATGGCCACGGGCGAGTCGCCAGCCGACCTCGACGGCCGGCGTGAAGGACGCCTCGAAGCGGATGTGATGGAGGCCGACGAATCCGATGAACGGGACCTCGCCCGAGACCTCGACCGCCCAGAGGCCGTAACCTTGCTCGCGGAAACGGTCGCGGATCCGCGCCGCCAGCGCGTCGCTTTCCTCACGGCTCATCCGCTTCGGGAGGCATTCCATCACCTCCGGATCCGCGTTCAGGGCCGCAAAAGGTTCGAGGTCCTCATCGCACCAGGGGCGGAGTCGGAGGCGAGCGGTCCGCAGGAACGGATCGGACATGGAGAGCTCCACACGCGACGAACGACGACTCGACCGCCCCATCATAACCGTCCCGAAGCCGCGAACATCCCGGCGAGCCGGCTTCGCAGGTGAATCGCGAGTTCAACTTTTCGCACAAACTTAAATCCTTTTTATATATTGTTTTCAATAAAAATATCAATCTCACTCGGAACGCACTTCGGCCGCCCCGAGGCTTGTTTGCCGAGGGATCGGGCGTACCATGGATGCGACGTGGCCTGGCTCCCAGGGGTCCGAAAGTGCGGAGGCGAGGATGCGGTTCGTTTGGATTCCGATCGTCCTGATTTCGGCGACAGGGCAGGCCGGGGCGGAGGGGCTCGAGCGGCTCAAGTACAACAACCCCGGGCTGGTCGTCGACCTCGGCGTCGGGCTCTGGGCGTGGCCGATGCCGATGGACTTCGACCGGGACGGAGACCTGGACCTGGTGGTCGTCTGCCCCGACAAACCTTCGAACGGGACCTATGTCTTCGAGAACGCCTCCGGCCCGACGTCGAACGAGAAAATGCCCGTCTTCAAGCCCGGTCGTCGCATCGGACCGGGGCTCCAGAATGTCCAGCTCAGCGTCGTCGGCGGCCGCCCCCGCGTCCTCTCACCGGGTATGGAGTATCCCGCGTTCCTCGACTCGGGCCTGACCAAGGGACGTTCGCTCCCGTTACCGGCGAACATCCACGAGCACAAGGTTCGAGGGAACTTCTGGCGGTACGTCGACTACGACGGCGACGGCGATTCGGACCTGATCGTCGGCGTCGACGACTGGACGGACTACGGATGGGACAACGCCTTCGACCGCGATGGCCGGTGGTCTCGAGGTCCCCTGCGAGGGTTCGTCTATCTCCTCCGCAACCTCGGGACGGAAGCCGAGCCCAGGTACGACGTCGCGAACAAGCTGATCGCAGGGGACAAGCCAGTCGAGACCTTCGGCTGGCCCTCGCCGAACTTCGCCGACTTCGACGGGGACGGAGACCTCGACCTCCTCTGCGGCGAATTCCTCGACGGATTCACCTACTTCGCGAACGTCGGCACACGCACCCGGCCGGAGTATGCTCCCGGGCGTCGGCTCGCCGCAAACGATGGTCCGCTCGCGATGGACCTCGAGATGATCACGCCGACAGCGATCGACTGGGACCTCGACGGCGATGTCGACCTGATCGTGGGCGATGAGGACGGCCGCGTCGCCTTCGTCGAGAATACCGGGAAGTTCGATTCAGACCACGCCCCTCGGTTTCTCGCCCCCCGCTACTTTCAGCAAGAAGCGGACGAGGTGAAGTATGGAGCCCTCGCAACCCCTTGCGGATTCGACTGGGACGGGGACGGCGACATCGACATCCTCTCCGGCAACACCGCCGGCTACCTCGGTTTCCTCGAGAATCTGAGCGGTCCCGGAGTCGAGCGACCGAAGTGGGCCCGGCCCCGACATCTCGAAGCCGACGGCCGGGTGATCCGGATCAAGGCCGGCCCGAATGGGAGCATCCAAGGGCCTTGCGAAGCCAAGTGGGGCTACACCACCCCGAGCGTCGCCGACTGGGACGGCGACGGCCTGCCGGACCTGATCGTCAACTCGATCCTGGGCCGAGTCGAATGGTATCGTAACGTCGGCACACGCACGAACCCGCGCCTCGACGCGGCCGCACCGATCGATGTCGAGTGGGACGGACCTCAGCCGACGCTCGCATGGGGGTGGCTCCGGCCGATCGGGAAGGGGTTGCTCACCCAATGGCGCACGACCCCGTTCGCCGTCGACTGGAACCGTGACGGCCTGATCGACCTCGTGATGCTCGATCACGAGGGTTACCTCGCCTACTTCGAACGGGATCGCCGCGAAAAAAGACTCGTTCTATTGCCCCCCCGTCGGGTTTTCGCCGACCCGCAAGCCCACCCGTTGCAGTTCAACGCCGGCCGAGCCGGGAAGAGCGGTCGGCGCAAGTTCGCGATCAACGACTGGGACGGCGACGGCCGGCTCGACCTCCTCGTCAACGCCGCCAACGCACAATTCCTCCGCCAGGTCGGGGCCGAGAATGGAACCTGGACGTTCCGAGACGAAGGGCTGCTCTCGGATGTCAACATCGAAGGGCACGACGTCAGCCCGACCGTCGTCGACTTCGACGGCAACGGCATCCCCGACTTCCTCGGCGGCGCCGAGGACGGGCACTTCTACTACATGCGAAACCCCAGGGCGAGGACTGGCCGTTGAGCAGGAGGGCACAGTCGTCTCTTTGCGAAAACGCGACGACGCGCGAGCCGTCTCGGCGTGCGCGTCGTCGAAACACGGCGAGTCGTCAGGATTCCTCCGAGGCGGTCGCCTCGTACCTGGCGATGTAGTCGAGCACCTTGTCCGACCACCCGTCGATGTGGACCCAGGAACCGTAACCGACGCCGTTCCTGTTGCTCGCGACGTTGATCAGATATCCCTTCACCTGGGGCACGTTGTCATGACTCTGCTCGTCGGTGATGACGATCAGCCGATCCCTCGCGGGTAAGGATAGCAGGGCGTGGCCGAGCTCCGTCCCCCCGTGTGGCTGCGAATTTTTGACCGCATCCCGGAGGGCGAAGCCTCGACGATTCGGGACCTCGACCAAGGCATTCGAGAATGTGAACACACGCAGGTCGTCGAACATCGCACGCCCGATCATCGCCAATGAGCACGCCACGTCCATTCGCGACAGGTCCGACTTCGAAGACAGCGACGCATCCATCGAGGCCGAGACATCGACCAGGATGATGGTCTGACCCGAAAGGGTCTCGCGACCGGCGAAGCACTCGAAGAACTTGGCCTCCAGTTCCGCCTCGAACGGAGGGTTGTGCCTGGCCGCGGCGATGAAGTTGATCGGCAGCAGCCGCCCCGACTTGATCGTTCGGATCCCGTCGCGGATCAGCCTCGCCTCGACCCCCGCCTTCGACATGTTCCGCAGGTTGCGGAGCAAGGCCAGGCCACCGAGTTTCTCCTCGGTCAGGAGTCGAGTCCACGAGGCCTTCTTGTCGCCCCCTTTGGAGAGCTCAACCTCCCAGGTGTCGGGCGTGGCCAGCTCGCGCTTGACGAGCTTCCGCCAGAGCTCCGCCTGAGCGTCATTCGCGGGCTTCGGACGGATGATCCGCAGGGCGTCGCGCAACGTCACCGACTTCTTGCCGCCGTTGTACTTCGCGAGCTGGTATTCGTCGAACTGGCGGAACGACTCGCCCAGCCAACGCTTGACCTGCTTCGCCAGCGGCTCGTCTTTGTTCTCTTTCCAATACAGGGCCAGGAACTCGGTGATGTCGTCCGGACGAAAGATGACGCGAGGGAAGAGGTCGCGTGCCTCGGCCCGGCCCTCCTTCGTCCGCATTAATTCCCGGGCGAGGAGCAGGGGGACGTGGCGAAGCTTCATGCCCTCCTTGGCCCGGGCCGCGACGCGTGCAACGTCGGCGGCGGGGACCTCTCGAACCAGCTCGGCGATCCGCTCGCCGATGGCCATCCCGCTTTCGTAGAATTCATCTTCCCAGAGCAGGCAGGACAGGACCGAACGCTCGAGCTGCGCGAGTGCGCCGATCCTAGCGGCCCCGCCCCCTTCGTGAGTTCGTCGTTTGATCACGCGGTTGATCGTGCCCATGGAACACTCGTTTCCGTACTGGGAAGACGCCGGCTTGTTGTCGACCCGAGGACGCAAGCGACCCACGCCGCGTCGACCCAGTCTTGCTCTCATGACTCTCGAGGCGTCGCCCGTTGCAATGAACCGTGCGGGGAAGAAGCGACAAAGGTCCAAAGCGCTCTGCCGCTGAGCTACCGGCAGGTTGCCCCACCGAGCGGGATTCGAACCCGCGACCTCTCGATCCTAGGTCGAAGTAACCCTTGCCTGCACCACCGCACGAGGGATCAAGCGGAGGGGGAAGAGGCGTTGAAGGTACGTTTCGCGCTCTGCCTTTGAGCTACCGGCAGGTCACCCCACCGGGCCGGACTCGAACCGGCAACCTCGACCGTTGCAAGGTAAGTAACCCTCATCTGCACCACCCTCCGGAACCTCCAGAGCCAACCCGGCCCCGGAAGGTTCGCGACGTGCTCATCGAAGGATGGACTTCTCGCGACCAATATTCTTGCGTGCACTAAACCTGGAGGATAATTCCAATGAAATCCGAATCCCTGTGGGAAGAATGCCAACGATGCGGTGGATCGGGGCGTGAGGCTCCCGTCATCCCCTGGGATGAGATCGAGCCGACGCCATGTTTCGAGTGCGAGGGGCGGAAGGGGAAGTTGACCACACTCGGGAGTGACATCGATGACCTCTTGCGGGTCATCGCGCGATCCTACCCAGAAGTGTGAACGGGGAGCTCGCTTTTCCCGCGAGAGGGGGGAAATGAGGACCCGCGAGATGGCACCAGGGTAGGTCAATGATCAGAAGACCCCGACCGCAATCGGCTGCGAGTCGGGGTTGTGGAGCCGACCAACCGGAGGGTCAGGCGAGCGCCTCTTTACAGTACTGGACGCACTTCGCGACCTCGGCGACGGCGCTCGAGCCTTGCGGGATCTTGTATTCGACCTCGATGTCGCCCGGGAAGGTCCACTTCTCCTTCTTCATGAGTTGGAGGACCTCCTTGATCGGGGTCTTCCCTTTGCCCCAGGGGAGGTTTTCGCCTTCAGCAGTCCGGTCTTTCAGGTGCAGGCTGACGATCCGGTCGTGGTACTTCTCAAGGACGGGGACGGGCGACTTCCCCTTGCTGCCCGCGAAGTAGTGCCCGATGTCGAGGTTGAAGCCGATGTAGGGGCTGAAATCCAGGATCGGGTCGTGCTCGTTGAGCGCCGGGTAGTTGTTGGTGTGGTTGTGGAAGGCCACCCAGATCTTGTACTTGTCGGCGAAAGGGGCGAGCTTCTTGGCCATCGCCTCCGAACGCTCCAGCGAGATGCCCGTGCAGCCGAGTGCCTTGGCGATCCGGAAGTTGAAGTCGATCGCCTCGTCCGTCGGGCCGAAGGGGATCTTGTGGATATGGATATTGACGCCCGCGTCGTTGTACATCGTCCGCAGCTCGGCGCACTTGGCGAGCTGCGCCTCGCGCTGTTCCTCGGTCGGCACAGCCGAAGGGACGCCGGCGCCTCGGCGACCACCTGCGATCCCCGCGTAGGACAGGATCGGCCCGTCCATCAACTCGACCTCGCTCAGCCCATCCTCGACGAGGGCCTTGAGCGTGTCCTCGGCCGAGGAAATCTCGCCGCGGTAGCTGTAGGTGATGCACCCGATGCGCACCCCATTGAACACGGAGTTCGGCCTCGCCGGCGCCGCACTCGCCACGCCCCTCGGCAGCACGGCACACGCGGCGAGTGTCGCCGCACCCCCGAGGAACGCGCGCCGGGTCGAGGGCATGCTGACCAAATTTTGCGTACTCATATTGATCCTTTGAATGAACAACCGGTAGGACGCTCGAGGAACCACAAGGCGCAAGGCCAACTCGCCCGAGCCCCGTCCCGGGACGACGCCGACAAGCGACCTTGGAGACCTCGCACCTGCCCGGCCATCATCACGCCCCAAACCGACCGCGGCAAGGGTCGAGATATCGGGTTCGTCGACCGGGATCATCGCAGAAGTGGGAGTTGAGTCAGGAGGACGCCGATATCCTCGACGAATCCCGAAGACATTGATTGGAAGCGGAAGGCACGAGGTCCATCCCGGAGGCGATCCTCATCGACTCGACGACAGAAAAAACCGGGGCACCAAGGAGTCGCATGGGCCTGTTTCAAAATCACCTACGATTCCAGATCTTCAACCTCGTGTCGAGATCGGCATAGAGTTGATCGAACGTAATGCAATGAAGTTTACGACTGCATACGACCACGTGCTCGCTCCGCCATAGCAGCCTCTGCTGGAGGAGCGGTGCGTCGACGTATTTGTCCCGACCGACGACGACAAGCCCGGCGTATTGGATCTCGGGCACGCCGAATCGTCCGAGGTACGGGTCGGTTCTCTTCATGTTCTCAAGCCAGAGGATCCAATCGATCACTTGGCTACAGCCATGGTTGAAGCGATCCGACCACTCGAGGGTCGTCTTCCGGCCCGTCTTCTTGAAGATGCTCGTGGCCGTCGCATCCTCGAATTCAACGAAGCAATACTGATGCGTTTTTGAATCGCCGACCGCAACGTCGGCCGTGTGGTCGCCGAAGATATCGAACTCGAACGCGATCCGGTCGAAGTTTTCGATCCTTGGGTTGTAGGTACCCATCAATGCAACCAGGTGCTCATGCCTGGCGAAAAAGGGCAGGATGTGCTCCCGCTCCTTGAGTTCCGGCGTCTTCGGGTCGTCGAGCAAGTCCTTGAATTCGTCCAACGCCCTCCGTGCCTCCTTCTTATCCAGGAGAACGGACTTGAACTCTTTCATGAAGAACTACGAGGCTTCTTCCCACTCGCCTTCTTCGGGACGATCGATGCCCGTGCCTCCTTCGGCACGGATCGCCTGGAGGTCGCTTTCGTGGCGTATCGGAGCAAAGCACCCTGTCCCATCAGATCGATCACGACAACCTCATCACCGGAGATTTGATAGATGAGGGCGAGCCCGGGAAGGATGTCGACCGCGAAGACGGGGCGATTCTCCGAAATCCTCCGAACCCGGGACCCAGCCTTAGCATGTTTCAGGAATGACTCCCTGTCGGAGAGGACGCCGTTGACCGCCCGTTTCTCGTCCGAACTCAAAGCATCCAGGGCGATCGCAACGCGGTTCTCGACCCGAAAGTCAACGTCCTTCTTGATGACAGTCGCCATATCATCCTCCCCGCCCGACAGGGCTTACGCATCCGACATCATTCTATTCGGAATGAACGCAGCGTTGCACTGAGAAACGCGGGGACTTCCCTCGTCCTCCACCGCTCTCCGGCCCGGTGACGTCGAATTTGTCGATGGGAAATGTCCGCGTGGCGCCCACGGTCGCCCCTTGCCCAGCCGTTCGAGCGACGGCAGAATCGGCCCATCGAATGGAAAATCGAGGGCCGGAATTTCGCGCCGAACGATGGCCCCAAAAGACCGAAGCCGGCCCTTCCCACCGGAATTCACGAAGACGACGAACCATCCTAACTTAGCTCTTCCAAAGGATTTATCGAAAATGGTCGGTATCGGAATCGTTGGCGTCGGCTTCATGGGCATGATCCACTACCTCGCGGCGAAGGGGTTGGCGGGGGGGAAGGTGGTGGCGGTTTGCAGTCGGGATCCCAAGAAGTTGGCGGGGGACTGGACGGGGATCCAGGGGAATTTCGGACCGAGGGGGACGCAGATGGACCTCTCGGACGTGGGCCGGTACGCCGACGTCGCGGAATTGCTGGCGGACCCCAAGGTGGATCTCGTGGACGTCTGCGTCCCGAACGACGAGCATGCTCGGCTCGCGATCCGGGCGCTCGAGGCGGGGAAGAACGTGCTGGTCGAGAAGCCGATCGCGCTGTCGGCGAAGGACGCCGACGCGATGGTCGCGGCAGCGAAGGCGAGCGGCAAACTCTTGATGGTGGCGCACGTGCTCCCGTTCTTCCCCGAGTTCGCGTTCGCGGCCGAGGCGGTGAGCTCGGGCCGATACGGGGCGCTCCGGGCCGCACACTTGTCTCGGGTGATCTCGAAGCCCGACTGGTCGAGCGGGATCGCGGACGCGGACCGGAGCGGCGGGCCGGCGATCGACCTGCACATCCACGACACGCATTACATCGGGCTCGTCTGCGGCGTGCCCAAGGCCGTGCACTCGCGAGGGGTCGTCGAGGAGGACGCCGTGATCCACTTGACGACGCAATACCTCTACGACTCCCAGGGGCCGGCCGTCTCGGCGGTCTCGGGGGCCTTGAGCCAGGCGGGGCGACCGTTCGCGCACGGGTTCGAGTTCTACCTCGACAAGGCGACGCTCGCTTTCGACTTCGCCAGCCTGGGAGGTGAGGCCCACGTCGCCACGCCGCTCTCGGTGATCCTGCCCGATGGGACCGTCGAACGGCCCACGCTGGGGTCGGGCGACCCGATCGAGGCGTTCACCGCCGAACTGGGAGTCGCCGTCGAGGCCGTGACGACGGGGACCCCGGCTCCGCAGCTGTCGGGAGAACTTGCCCGGCAGGCGTTGATGATTTGCCACGCCGAGGTCGAGAGTGTCAAAACCGGCAAGGTCGTGCCTATCGGCTGAGCTTAGCCGGGTCGGCTCTGCACAGGAGGCAACATAATCGCTACGCTCGACCGGAACCGCCCAGGCCGAAGCGGTTGAGGACCGAAGGGATCCGATCGAGATCGATCTGTCGATGGAAACATCGAATCCTCTCAAGGTCGGAGGCGAGCGAATCCGATGTCGTTGACGGAGGACAGGACGTCCCCCGTAGGGTCGCCGGATCAGGAGGAACTGGGTGATGCCGTTAACGATGTCGGATCTCGTCCACCCGACGGCCATCGTCGATCCCGAGGCGGAGATCGCCCCCGACGTCCAGATCGGACCATACGCGATCGTCGAGGGGGCGGTCCAGGTCGGCCCGGGCTGCATCATCGAGGGTCACGCCTGTCTCTCCGGCCCGATGATCATGGGCCGAGATAACGTCGTCGGCCACGGGGCCGTGCTCGGCAAGAGCCCGCAGCACCGCGGTTATCAAGGCGAACAGACCTGGTTGAAGGTCGGCGACGGGAACGTCTTCCGCGAGCACGTCACCATCCACCGGGGGACGGAGCAGGGGGGGGGCGAGACCACGATCGGCGACCGCAACCTCTTCATGATCGGCTCCCACGTCGGCCACGACGCGCGTGTCGGCAACGGTTGCACCTTAATTAACGGTGCACTGGTCGCGGGTCATGTCGTCCTCTTCGACGGTTGCATCCTCTCGGGTCACTCGGCCGTCCAGCAGCGCGTCCGCATCGGCCGCCTGGCGATGATCGGCGGGCTGGGGTCGACCACGAAAGACGTCCCTCCCTTCGTGCTCAACCAGGGATACAACAGCATCTCGAGCCTCAACATCGTCGGCCTCCGCCGCGCGGGGTTCCCGAACGGGACGATCGCCGGACTCCGCGAAGCCTTCCGAATCCTCTACAAAGAAGGCCGAACTCAGTCCGCCGCCCTGGAGCGCATCGAGGCCGACCTCGGGACGATCCCCGAAGTCGCCGAATTCCTCGCCTTCATCCGAGAGTCGACGCTAGGAGTCAACCCCCTGCGCGGGGCCGACCGAAAACACCGGACCTACTGATCTCGGCGCACGGCTTGCATCACAATCCCTCGATCTGACGGGTCGTCTCGCCGGGCTCCGACCGTCCGGGCCGTTGCGCAGGCGACGTCGTGTTCGAGAGGATCAGTCTGATGAGGAACTCCCGACGTCACGCCTTCGTGGCCGTGCTTACCCTCGCCGCCGGACTGTCGATCGGCCTCCCCAAGGCCGGAGCGGCCGACATCCCCAAGCTCGCCGGTAGCTGGACCTGGACGTGGAAGGATCGCAACGGCGAGGAGCATCGCCACGTCCTCGAGGTCGAGGGCATGGGTACCAAACTCGCCGCTCGCGAGCGATTCGACGACGAGAAGGCCGTCAAGGTCGAAGGGCTCAAGCTCGAGGGCAAGTCGCTTCGCTTCGCGGTCGTGCGTGACGGAAAGCGGGCCGACTATAGCGGCGTCGTCGCCGACTCCTCGACGATCAACGGCACCGTCCTCGTGACGCTGGACGGCCAGGCCACCGAGCACGTCTGGAAGGCCAAGCTCGAGCCCGAGGCGAAGGTCAAGAAGGAGACCGAGTCCACCTCGAAGACTCCCGATAAAGACTAACGAATCTCTTCATTCCTCAGCGTAGAACCGGGGAGGAGAGGGGCGGGTCGCTCAACCGTCTCCTTGGGATCGAGGGAATTCTGGCGGGGTCTTCAGTCTTCGGTCGAAGGGTCATCCTCTGCCGAGGCAGGAGGACGTTTGATGAGTTGCGAGGCCCCCGACCTCGCGGGGTTGGAACGGGCGAGGATCTCCCGGACGCGGCGAAACTCGGCTTCGTCCATCTCGCCTGCCGCGTGCGCTTGCTCGATCTCGGAGAGGACTTCAAGGTCGGTCGCGGGGCTGTAGTCCTCGCGCATCTCGTCCCACATCCGGTACGCCATCACGACGGCGACAATGACGGCGACCAGCAAGAGAACGGCCGGGAGGTAGGCCCCTAGCTTGACGGCAAATATCACGGCCGGGATCACTCCTGAAGCATTGCCTTTGGTTTGGAGTCCGCGGTCCTCGAAGATCGACGAGGGTGTAATCACAAGATCAAGAGTCTTCCTGCCGAAGCAACGGCCGGTGGGATTACGTCCACCATAATCACCGCGACTTGCGTCGGTGTCAACGTCGTGTATAATTTGGAGTTTGCCCTGCTTTGTCCGTGTTGACATCCAGGAGGGTCATGGAGATGCGCCGTCCTCTTTTCGGTTTGGCGGTCTTGCTCGGATGCTCTCTGCTCAGTCCGGCGAACCGGGCACAGGCCCAAGGGTTTGGGGCCGACCCGTTCTCGCTCTATTACGGATATTACCTCCCGCACCAGGCCGCGATCGCCGCTCAGGCCACCCCGATCGACACGATCAACGCGGCCACCGAGGCAAGGGCTCCCGTGGTCTCGTCGGATCGCGAGGGGCTCTACGATCCGATCTCGCCTTACGGTGAAGAAGACTTTGAGCCGATCCGAGGCGGTTCGAACCGTACCAGGGTTGAGCGCAAGGCTCGGAGTCATACGTTCCCCACCAACACCCACTCGGCGATGGCCAATCGGGGCTTGGGAGCGTCGGGAGCCTACTTCAATCGCACGCCCAGCTACTATCCCACCCTCCGCAAGGGGAGCTATCCGAACCACAATCTGGCGGTAGGCCGGCCCCACCGAGGGCGTGGTGGAATGTCGTCGATGCCCTCGATGCCGAGCATGCCCGGTCCTCGCTGAGGTCACTCCGGGGATCGATCGTCCCGAGCGGCTCGACCCTGGATCCCGCGAGACTCTCGGATTGCTTCGGGGTTCGATCCTCTTGGAAACTGAGCACCACATGAGGGGCCGCCAGCGATCGAGCGCTCGGCGGCCCGGACTTCGAGAGCGATCAGGGGTGTGGCGTCGATGGCAACGGGTCCGGACCAACAGCGACTGACGCCCGCCGAACGTTTCAACCTGGTCGCCTACATCGATGGCGAGTTGAACGAGGCGGAATCGCGGGTCATCGCCACCAAGCTGACCAAGAGCCCGACCGCTCGTCGAGAGGTGGAAGCGCTCGAGAAGACCTGGGAGTTGCTCGACCAGCTACCTCGCCCCAAGGTGTCGGAGGAGTTCACCGCCAGGACTCTTTCCGAGGTTCAGCAGCTTTCCCTTGCGGGCGACCGGTTCGAGTCGGCGGTTAAACGTACGGCCGCCCATGCCGGGCACGTCGCCGCCTGGGTCGCGGCCTCGTTCGTCGCGATCGGCGTGGGCTACGCGCTCATGCAATGGGCCTGGCCGAACCCGACGGCTCGACTCGCACGCGATCTCTCAATTGCCGAGCACTACGACGAATATCACGACGTCGGCTCGTTCAACTTCCTTGAAGACCTGTCCCGTTCGACCGAATTCGGCACCGACCACGAGTAGCCCTTTGCGTCGACACCGACCGAAAGCCCCAGCCTCGACTCGCTTGCGCGTCGCCATCGTTCTCGTGATCGGATCGATGATGCCCGGCGCCACGTTCGCCGACGAGGCCGAGAACTGGCAACGGCTCCAGACCATGCCCCGAGAGCGGCGGGTCGTCCTGGATAAGAAGCTCCGGGAGTTCGACAAGCTCCCCGCCCAGAAGAAAGACGCGATCCAGGCGCTCGACCGCGAAGTTAGCAATCAGGAGCCCGGCAACAAGTCGCATTACCTCTCGGTAATGCATCGATATCACCTCTGGGTCCAGACCCTGCCCGAGGATAAACAAAAGCAGCTCCAGGACGCCCCGCCGGAGCAGCGGATGGCACTCGTGACCAAGTTCCGCGCCTCGGAGAGACCCAAGAGCCCTCGACGGCCGAACGAGATGGTACTCCAGTTGTTCGGGCCGTCGCCGATCGCCCTGGCGCGGAGGATTCAGTTCTGGCGCGAGCTGACTCCCCAGGAGCGCACCGAGCTCGAGAAAGTGCCCGCCGAGGAGCGGTTGCCGCAGCAGCTCAAGGCGATTGCCCGCAAGAAAAAGCTCCGGCCGATCGCCGAGTTGTCCGAGTCCGAAGAGGTTGCGCTCGAGAAGTCGTGGGACGACGATGCTCGTCTGAAGACGCTCCCCCCCGCCTTCCTGGAAAAGTCGGCGGTTGCGGAGACGAAGAAGGGTATTCAGGCGAAGACGGACCGGCGGAGACGCCTCCTCGAGCAGTATCGCTTCATCGTCGAACCCCCCAAGTCGGTCGACCCGGGGAACCTCGAGAAATTTGCCGACGAGATTCCCTCGTGGATCCTCAACTACGACCATCTCCCCGTCGAAGAGGCGCGTCGGAGGCTGACCATTCTCTATCGGCTGATCTTCCCCTACCCCGAGGAGATCCCCGTCACCAAGCCGGGCACGACGAAGGACTCGACAGCCCCGACCGCGGCTCCCGCCGCACCGAAGCCTGCGGCACAGCCTCCTTCGAGGGTCGAGACTCCCCCGTTTTGATAACGTTTCCGCTGGCAGCAGGGTCCCCAAGGTCGTGGCGATCGACGACATCTTCTGGATGCGACAGGCCCTCGCGGAGGCAGGCCGAGGACTCGGCTCGGTCGAGCCGAATCCGATGGTCGGCGCCGTCGTCGTGCGCGACGGCCAACTCGTCGGGTCGGGTTACCACACCCGGTTCGGCGCCCCCCATGCCGAGGTCGAGGCCCTCCAGCGGGCGGGCGAACGAACCCAGGGGGCGACCCTGTATGTGACGCTCGAGCCCTGCTGCCACGTCGGTAAGACCCCGCCTTGCACCGAGGCGGTGCTGGCCGCCGGGATCACGCGAGTCGTCGCCGCGATGCGCGACCCGTTCCCCAGGGTCGCCGGAGGAGGCCTCAGCCGGCTCAGGGATGCAGGGGTCGAGGTCGTCGTCGGCCTCGAGGCCGACGCGGCCCGACGGCTCAACGCCCCCTACCTCAAACGACTCACGACCGGGCGTCCCTACGTCACCGCGAAATGGGCGATGACCCTCGACGGCAAGACGGCGACCTCCACCGGCGACAGCCGATGGATCTCAGGGCCTCGGTCGAGGTCGCTCGTCCACGAGACACGAGGTCGGATGGACGCCATCCTCGTGGGCATCGGGACCGCGCAGGCAGATGACCCCGAGCTCACCGCCAGGCCCCCGGGCCCCCGGAAGGGCGTTAGGATCGTCCTCGACAGTGCAGGGCGGCTTTCCCCGACGAGTAAGCTCGTCCAAACGGCCCGGGACATCCCCGTATGGGTTGCCGTCACCCAGCGAGCGTCGTCCGAACGTCTGGAGGCATTGAAGAAGGCTGGTTGCGAGATTCTCGCGTTCCCCGGCACAGGGTCGGTCCCTGTCGTCACGCTCCTCGAAGAGCTCGGGCGGAGGGGTATGACGAACCTCCTCGTCGAAGGAGGAGGGCGTGTGCTGGGGGCCTTCCTCGACGCCGGGCAGGTCGATGCCGTCGATGTTTTCATCGCCCCCTTGGTCGAAGGGGGCACGCCCGCCTACACTCCCGCCCAAGGGGCTGGCCATCCCTCGATGGACCAGGCCGCTCGTCTCGAACGCCATGACGTTCAGGTGATCGACGGCGACATCCGTATCGTAGGAACCTTCGCACCATCGTGGCGGATCGACGAGTGACCTTGACCCCGCCCGCGGATCGACGTACAGTCAAATAAGATGGTGATGGCATGGATTTTGCCCGAACACCTTCCACGGAGCCATCAACCTCGTGAGGGAGCCGAGACGCGAGCCTTCGGTCGACAAGCTGGCCCCCAAGGCCGTGGTGGGCCGGGTCAGTCTATACCTCCGACAGCTCGAGACCTTCCAACGTCAAGGACTCACGACGATCTCGAGCAGCCAGCTCGGGGCGGCCCTGTCGATCAACAACGCCCAGGTCCGCAAGGATCTCGCCTTCTTCGGGCAATTCGGCTATCCGGGCATCGGATACCGGATCGAAGAGTTGATCGTGACGTTGCGCCGGATCCTGGGAATCGACCGCGATTGGCCGCTCGCCCTCATCGGCCTCGGCAACCTCGGCCGGGCGTTGTTGCGCTATCGAGGCTTCCGGAGCCGGGGCTTTCACGTCGCCGCGCTGTTCGACAACGACCCGCAGAAGGTCGGACGCAGCTATGACGGCCTGGTCGTGGAGCCGATCGAGGCGCTGCCCCAGGCGGTCTCATCGCGAAATATCAACCTCGCCGTCCTGAGCGTGCCGGCCGACTCCGCCCAGCGCGTCGCCGAGCAGATGGTCGCGTGCGGGATCCTCGGGATCCTGAACTTCGCCCCAGTCCCGTTAAATGTCCCGCCGACCGTCAGCGTGGTCGCCGTCGACCTGAGCGTCCAGCTCGAGCACCTCGCATACAAAGTGCAAAACACCCAGGGAGGGATTTCCTACCTCGGTGAGTCTTTGCGCACGCCCGGTCGTACGTTAGAATAGGCCCGGTTGATTACCCGGTGGTGAAACGGTATCACAACAGGTTTTGGTCCTGTTTTTCCAGGTTCGAATCCTGGCCGGGTAGCTCGAACAACGAAGGCCGCCGGAGTTGGACCGGCGGCCTTTCTCGTTCGAATGTCCTGCCGAAGTGCTGGTCGCATTCGTCAGGGTGCCGGCCTTGATACCGGCACCTTGGAGACCTGACGTAATCACGCGGGCCGGGGCGTGATCCAGGCGGGGGCGTTTTGCTCGTGATGTGTGATCGCGGACTCACTCAGGAGGGTTTCGGCGATGAAGTCGAGGCCTTTGAGGAGACGGTTGCGATCGTTCTCGGGGACGTCGAAGGAGAACCGCGTCTCCTTGCCCGCCTGGTGGAGCGTGACGGAGCAGTCGCGGAGGTCGATCGTCACTTCGGCCCCGCCCGGAGACTTTCCGGCGTCGGCGATGTCTTTCCAGTCGTCGTCGGCGAGCTCGATCGGGAGGAGGCCGTTGTTGAAGGCATTCCCTTCGAAGATGTCGGCGAAGCCTTCGCCCTTGCCCGGGGCGATCACCGCGCGGTAGCCGGCCTGGGCGACCGCCCAGACGGCGTGCTCGCGGCTCGAGCCGCAGCCGAAATTTCGACCGGCGACGAGGACGGTCGCGTCCCGAATCGACGGGTCGTTGAGTGGGAACTCCGGGGCTTCCGCCTTGTGCGCGGTGGGATCGTCGACGGGGGGGGCGCCGCCGGAGACGTATCGCTTATCCGCGAAGAGCAGGGGACCGTAGCCGGTCCGCTCGATCCGCTTCAGGTAACGCGCGGGGATGATCAAGTCGGTGTTGACGTCGCTCCAGTCGAGCACGGCGACCCGACCGCGATGGGTGACGAACGGTTCCATATCTGGCCTCGGTGATATCGGCTCGCCACGGCGGCCCCGGGGATCGGGACGTTCCTCCCAAGGTGCCCTTCGGGCCTCGGTGGCGGTGCCGTCTTGGATCAGTTGAGCAACTGGCGGACGTCGGTGAAGTGCCCTGTAACGGCAGCGGCGGCGGCCATGGCGGGGCTCACGAGGTGGGTACGGCCGCCTGGGCCTTGCCGACCCTCGAAGTTGCGGTTGCTCGTGCTGGCGGAGCGCTGACCGGGGGTCAGCTTGTCGGGGTTCATGGCAAGGCACATACTGCACCCGGCCTCGCGCCACTCGGCCCCGGCCTGGGAGAACACGCGATCGAGCCCCTCGGCCTCGGCCTGGTGCCGAACCTGTTCGCTGCCGGGGACGACGAGGGCACGCACGCCCGGAGCGACCTTGCGTCCTTCGAACACCTTGGCGGCGGTGCGGAGGTCTTCGATACGGCCGTTCGTACACGAGCCGATGAAGACGATGTCGACGGGGATCTCGGAGATCGGCGTGCCCGGTGTCAGGCCCATGTAATCGAGCGCCCTGCGGGCGTCGTCTTTGCTTGCGAAGGGGACGTGCTCGGGGTCGGGGATCCGCCCGGTGACGTCGACGGTCATCGCCGGGTTGGTCCCCCAGGTGACCTGGGGCACGAGGCTACTCGCGTCGACCTGGATGTGCCGGTCGAAGGCGGACGGGTCCTCGGTCCTCAAGGTCTTCCAGTCGGCGATCGCGGCGTCGAGGGCTGCCCCCTTCGGGGCGAACGGCCGGTCGACTCGGGCGAAGTACTCGAACGTCGTGTCGTCGGGCGCGATCAGCCCGGCGCGGGCGCCGGCCTCGATCGACATGTTGCAGATGGTCATCCGGCCTTCCATCGAGAGGGCGCGGATCGCCGGGCCGTAGTACTCGATGACGTGGCCCGTGGCCCCGCCCGTGCCGATCGCCCGGATGATGGCCAGGATGATGTCCTTGGGCTCGAGGCCCGGGGCGAGGCTCCCGATCACCTCGATGCCGAGCGACTTCGGTCGGCGGCCCTGCCAGAGGGTCTGAGTCGCGAGGACGTGCTCGACCTCGCTGGTGCCGATGCCGAAGGCCAGGGCACCGAAGGCGCCATGGGTGCTGGTGTGACTGTCCCCGCAGACGATGGTCGTGCCGGGGAGAGTAATGCCGAGCTCGGGGCCGATGACGTGGACGATGCCCTGCCGCCCGCTGCCGATGTCATACAGCGTGACGCCGAACTCGCGGCAGTTGGTCCGCATCGCCTCGACCTGACGCCTCGACATCGGCTCGCGGATGTCGAGCTGATTCTCGGTCGGCACGTTGTGGTCGAGCGTGGCGAATGTGAGCTCGGGCCGGCGGACCTTGCGGCCGGCCATCCGGAGCCCGTCGAAGGCCTGCGGGCTCGTCACCTCGTGGACCAGGTGCCGGTCGATGTAAAGCAGCGTGGCCTCATCGGTCGTCGCAACCTGATGGCGTTTCCATACCTTCTCGAACAGCGTCTCGGACATCGCCGGCTTCCTTCAATCAAGTCAATGAGCGGTGCGGAAAACGTCCATGGGACGGGCCTGCCAGGATCCCCGGACATCACCCGAGCGTTACGGGTTCGATGCCGATATCCTCCAGGCATGATCGCCGGAGAGTCCAAGCCGTTGGTGGGTCCAGCGCTTCGAACGGCCCTCTCCCCGAATCCTCGCCGTTCCAGGATAGCGGATTTGCGGAATCAGGGCGAGAGGCGGCCCGCCGGACTCGACTCGTCGTCGGGGGGCAACGAACGATGGATCGCGAAGTCGTAGACGAACGCCCCGAAGACCCCGCCGGCGAGGGGGGCAACGATCGGCACCCAGAAGTAGCCGCCGTGCGAGCGGAAGACCGCCGAGCCCCACCCCAGGAGGCTCGACGCCAGGCGAGGGCCGAGGTCTCGGGCCGGGTTGATCGCATAGCCCGTCAGCCCGCCGAGCGACAACCCGATCGCCCAGACAACCACGCCGACCAGGATCGGCTCCAGGTTCATCATCGGCGAGGCATTCTTTCGGTCGGTCACCGCGCGGACCCCGAACAACAGCAAGGCCGTACCCAGGAATTCGCTGAACAGGTTGCCCGCCAAGCCGTCGAACTCCGGGTAGGTCGCGAAGACCCCGGCACCTCCCGCCGAAGTTCCGACGAGCCGGCCGTCGACCATCGCCCCGCGCACGATCCCCTTGGCTCCCTCGAAGGCCGAGAACGCCGACGCGTAGTCGGCATAGACGATGAGCGCACCGCAGAAGGCGCCTGCCACTTGCGCGGCCCAGTACGGGACGACTTTCGCCCAGGGGACCTCACCGCGAGCAGCCAGGGCGAGCGTCACGGCCGGGTTGAGGTGACCCCCGCTGAGCCGGCCGCTGGCGTAGACGGCCAGGGTCACCGCGAGCCCCCAGCCGGTCGTGATGACGATCCAGTCGGCCTGCTTCTTCAGGAGGACGACCGAGGCGACGACCCCGTCGCCCAGCACGATCAGGAGTAGGGTCCCGAGGAATTCCCCGACGAGGATCGACCGCAACGACGGTGTCGACATGGGAAGGAAGTCGGCTCCTCATCCGAAGTCTGTGTCGAGGTGCGCGGCCGGCCCTGCGCGAAGGCTGGGCGCCCGCCCGAAGGCTCTCGAGCCGAACCCCGACGACCCCGTTGCACGTCGGCCCGGCCCCGATGAGTCCCGCAGTCGCACTCGAACCCGTCTCGAAACCCGTTGTTTTCTTAAACAACGGGTTTCTGCGGGGACTCGCGACGTCCCGAGAGGGGTCGTCGACGTCGAGTGCGTCAGAAACCCGTTATTTAAGAAAATAACAGGTTTCGGGACACTCACACCTTCCGCCCGACTCTATCGGGTACAGAACCCAGCGACAATGGGACGGCGGGCCCCAAGTTGAAGATCCTCTCTCCCGGTGGGTGGGGCACGCTTGCTCCGCGGATTGCGACTCGGCCGAACGTCGTCGGTCAGGACTGTCCGGGCAGGCTCGTCGTCGCCATTTCGTCGGCGTGATAGCTCGAACGGACGAAGGGCGCGCTTGCGACCTCGAGGAATCCGAGGGCACGAGCCATGCGGCCGAGCTCGTCGAACTCGTCGGGAGGGAGGTAGCGAACCACGGCGAGATGCTTCGGCGAAGGCTGGAGGTACTGCCCCAAGGTGAGGAAGTCGCAGCCGACGGCACGGAGGTCGGCGAGGGTCTCGAGGATCTCCTCGGTCGTCTCGCCGAGGCCGAGCATCAGGCCGCTCTTGGTCCGGACGGAGGGACGGGACCGCTTCGCATGCTCGAGCACCGCGAGGCTGACGGCGTACTGGCTCTTGCGCCGTACGTATTGCTGAAGCCGGGCGACGGTTTCGAGGTTGTGGTTGAAGACCTCGGGCTCGGCCGAAAGGACGATGTCGATCGCCTCGGTGCGACCGTCGAAGTCGGGCGTCAGGACCTCGATCGTGGCCCCGGTCCGTTCTCGGACCGCCAGGATGCAGCGCCGGAAGTGATCGGCACCGCCGTCGGGGAGGTCGTCGCGGGTGACCGAGGTGATCACGACGTGCTTGAGGCCGAGCCGGGCGCAGGCCTCGGCGAGGCGATCGGGCTCGTCATCGGCGACGGGCTCAGGATGGCCGCGACGGACCGAGCAGAAGCCGCAAGGGCGGGTGCAGACATCCCCGAGGACCATGAAGGTCGCCGTGCGACGGGTCCAGCATTCGGAGCGGTTCGGGCACTTGCCGCTCTCGCAGATCGTCTCCAGGCCGAGTTCGCCGATGAGGTTCTTGGTGAAATACGTCCCCCCCGTCGAGGGGATCGGCCGCTTGAGCCACTCGGGGAGCCGGCGCCTGGGGGCTTCAGCCGGGACGGCCACCTCGGATCCCAGGACGGTCAGGGAGGGGAGGGGGCCCCGATCAGCCGGGGCTTTGAGCGTAGACATGAGGACGGACCTTCCGGCGGATCAAGGGATGGTGCGAGTAGACGTGGTGCCGCTCGAGGCCGAAGACGGCCTCGAGGTGGCGGATCAACGCCTCGCGGACCTTCGGCATCGGCGTGGGCCGCTGTCGCCGCGCCTCCATCGAGGTCTGGCGGAGCGAAAAAGGCCCGAAGCCGGGCTCGTCGATCAGGTCGAATGGCCCGAGGAACGCCCCGACGTTGAGCGTGAGCCCGTGGTAGGCGATCCAGCGGTTGACGGCCACACCAATCGTGGCGATCCGAGAACTTCCGAGAAAGACTCCCGAGGCCTCGGCTCGAATCTCGCCATGGAGCTCGAACTCGTCGAGCACGCGCAGGACCGTGTTCTGCAGGCCGTCGAGGTAGCCCTTGAGGTCAAGCCGGAGGGACTCCATCGAAAGCACGACATACGCCGCCAGTTGGCCGGGGAGATGCAGGACGCAGCCGCCCCCCCGATTGACCCAGTGGACGTCGATCCCCAACCCGCGCAAGGTCGGGTCGTCGGGCACGATGTGGGCCCGGCTCCCGGTTCGTCCGACGCTGATCGTCGGGGGGTGCTCGCAGAGGATCAGGGCCGCGCCACCACGCTCCCCCAGGTCGTAGACGAGCCGACGCTGGAGTTGCTGGGCATCCAGGAAGTCGACGAGGCCGAGCATGTAGATCTCGAGCGAGGGGACATCCGGGGGAACCATCATCACTCGTTGATCCCCCCTCGGTCGAAGAACACCCCGTACCCATCCCGGGCCCGGGCGTCGTTCGATGGTCCAAAGACCCCACCCGAAACCCGGTTTATAGAAAAACCCGGGTTTCGAAACCGACACTCGTCACTCCCGATAATGTACCCCGAGTCTTCGAAAACGGGCAAGATGGATCGACCGATCGGGCGGCGTCGAAGCCCCTTTCGATACACAAAGTGTTGGTGGCAACAGCGATCCGGGCCTTGAGGGACGAGAGCCCGGACAAGCCCTGAAAACTCGAGTGGGGCGGACCTCCGTGAGTGGCCTGTCCCACACGTCGGCCCGGAAAGCGATGCGGCGAGGGTCTGGCGAGTCCGGAGATTTGCGAGAGCCGAAGAGGGATCTCATCGCCCCTCGACGAGTTCGCGTTCGAAGGTCCCCCCCGCGAGGTTCGCCTTGAATCGGCCTCGCGTGGTGTCGAGTGAAAAAGGGCCTCGTTTCGAGGCGAACCGACAGCCTCCGGAGGGGTCGTCGGCCCGGGGCTCGGGTTGGAGTCGAAGCGTCTCGGACTTGCGACGTCCCTGGTCGAGACGAATGCTCACCTCGGTGGGGGGTGTCGCCATCGGAGACTTACCGTCCTCTTGAAAGAAGTAGGCGACGACGGCGGTGGAGGGATCCGTGCGACGGTCGACGACCTCCGGCTCGTTGACCAGCTCGACGTAACCCTGGTTGCTCGGGAGTCGGAAAGCGGAGCCTCGATGGGGGCCGATCTCGAACCGGGGCACCGGGGCCGGGCCACTCGACCCTTCGCAGCCGGCAGAGGAGGCGACGGATACCATGAACAAAACGAAATAATAGCGATCCCACATAATATGAATCGATTCCGTAATTCATTTCCCCAAACGGACCCGGCCGGGGCGAAATCGCCCCGGCCTTCGCATTCGTCGGCACACGAGCGGGTCGCGAGACCGACTCAATACTGGTCGGAGCTGAGGACCTCGCCGTTGGCCCGGGTGGCCAGGGACTGGTACACGCCGAAGCTCGCGCCGGGGCTGACGCTGAAGGAGTAGGACGGGCTCCCGACGTAGGTGACGTTCGGCGGGGTCGAGAGGGTCGTCGTGGAAAATTTAACCGAGGACGTCGGGTCGAACGCCCAGGAGTTGATCGTATTCTTGAGGAAGTGGACCGAGCCGTCGACGAAGGCAAAGTTGCAGCCGCCGGGGTGGAGGCTCGAGGCCTGGCCCTGGAAGACGCCGCTGTAGTAGCCCACGTTCCCGTTCGACGACTGGACGTTCGGGGGATAGTAGGCGGAGATCATCGTGTCGTACCAGTGATACTGGTTCCAGCAGCCATCAGAATTGAAGTAGCGGGAGTCGGCGAACTTGGGGGCCAGCGTGACGGCATGCTCGCCGAAAGCCAGCGTGTTGCTGGTGCCGTCGGTAATCGCCGAGATTTTCGTCGAGCTATCGTTGAAGATCACCCCGTTGTATTGGGGCAGTTCCCCGGCACCGAAGCTGACCTCGTAGGTGCCCGGGAAGGTCCCCTGGATGGCACCATAGCTCGTGAACTGCTGGGTCCAACCTTTGTCCAGCAGCGACGTGTTGTAGATCGACTTGAAGCTCGAGTTCGCCAGATTCGTGACGCTATTGATCGACTTCGACGTCCAGGGGTCGCTGGGGCAGGCGAGCGTGTTGATCTTGACGCCGGCGATCGTGATATTGGCCGGGTCGTAGACCGTCCACGCGAAGTTCATCGCGTTGTAGACGCCGGTCTGCTCGAAGTACTGGCTGGTGATCACGAAGACGCTCGAGTTCGGGTAGAGGCTCCCCTGCGTCTTGGCGGGAGCGGAGTACCCGTTGCCCGGGAGGCAGCCGTTGGCCGACTCATAATTCATCGTGGCCAATGCGAGCTGCTTGAGATTATTCGTGCACTGGGCACGGCGGGCCGCCTCGCGGGCGGATTGAACAGCAGGCAAGAGCAAAGCAATCAAGACGGCAATGATGGCGATGACGACGAGCAACTCGATCAGCGTGAATCCCCGAGAGCGGTGCGCATAGGTGCGGACAGACATTCACTTCCTCCTGGAGGGAACGGCGAGAGAATAGGGGGCAAGGATTTCGAGACGAACGGCTAGGCATCGACGGGGAGATCGACGCGACCGCTGACCGGCGGGGGGGGGAACCGGCGAGCACCATCTCCCGTGAGTATAGTCTAATGTTCGTTCGAAATTCTATGTTTGAAGTTCCCGTGAATTCGAAATGACGGGGTCCCCATATCCTCAAGCATGGACCGCGAAAATCGCATAAACACAGACGACTTTTTACATGCAATACATAGACCGCCCCTCGTGTAGATCCGTCGGTTTCCCCGATCTTCTCGAGAACTTCGCAGACCCGTTGGGCGAGGCGCCCGTCCAGGCCTAAACCACAGCCGGGCCGACGAAGGACGCTGCGATCATCGATGTCGGGATGAGTTCACGCACGTTAGATCGCTCGATTGGCCAAGTCGATGGAGTTCTCAGCCTGTGCCAAGCCTCGAGACCCTGCTCAAGCCGCACCCTCGAGTCCGTATCGTCCGGGAAGGCATCCCCGCCCCGGACGGCCGATGCGTCGTGTACTGGATGCAGCGGGCCCAACGAGGACGCGACAATGCCGCACTCAACCTGGCCGTCGCGCTGGGGAATGAGCTGAAACAGCCGGTCGTGTGCGTATTCGGGATGACCGCGGATTACCCCGGAGCCCAGCGCCGACATTATCGATTTCTCGTCGAAGGGCTGGTTGACGCGGCCGAGGACCTGGCCGCTCGCAACGTCCCTCTGGTCGTCCGGATCGGTGAGCCGTCGGAGGTCGTCCCTGCTCTTGTTCCCGAGCTTGCCCCGTCGATCGTCATCGGCGACGAAAACCCAATCCGGGTCGGCCAGCGATGGCGGGAGGCCGTGGCCGATTCGATCGCGGTCCCCTTCCGAGTCGTCGACGCAGATGTCGTCGTCCCGACGTCACTCCTGCCCAAGGAGGAGTACGCCGCACGGACCCTCCGGCCCAAGATCCACCGGCTCTGGGACGAGTTTCTCAAGCCGCTCCCGAACCCGAAGGCCAAGGTCGAGTGGACGTCTTCGGCACTCCCGAAAGGGGAGGCCATCGACCCCGACGCGCTCCTCCGTCGCCTCAAGGTCGGCGGCGTTGCGGAAGTCTCGGGCTATCGCGGCGGGTCGGCCGAGGCCTCCCGGAGATTGGCCCGGTTCCTGAAACATCGGCTGCCCCAATACGCCACCGACCGCAACGAGCCCACCCCGTATTGCTCGAGCGAGCTCTCGGCCCACCTCCATTTCGGGCACGTCGGCCCCCTCTCGATCGCCCTGGCCGTGCTCGAGAGCGGGGCCGATCGAGTGAACATCGACGTGTATCTCGAAGAGTTGATCGTCCGTCGCGAGCTCTCCGTCAACTTCGTCGCCCGCAACCCCGACTACGACCGCATCGAAGGGTGTCCCGAGTGGGGCTTGAAGACCCTGGCCAAACACGCGGGCGACCCTCGCCCCACCCTATATACCACCGCCCAGCTCGAGGCAGGAGAGACGCACGACCCCCTCTGGAATGCCGCACAGAAGGAGATGGTCCTGACCGGGAGGATGCACAATTATTTGCGCATGTACTGGGCCAAGAAGATCCTCGAGTGGAGCCCCGACGCCGAAGCCGCCTTTTCGGTCGCGGTCGACCTGAACGATCGCTACGAGATGGACGGCCGCGACCCCAACGGCTATGCCGGCATCGCCTGGGCGATCGGCGGCAAGCACGACCGCCCCTGGCCCGAGCGGCCGATCTTCGGGACGGTCCGGTTCATGAGCTACGAAAGCACTCGCCGGAAGTTCGACTCGGCCGCGTACATGGACCGCGTGAGGGATCTCGAACAGGGGAGGCTGTTCCCCGATTAACTTCCGGTCCAATGACGAGTGATTAGAATTCTTAGCCACGGATGAAACACGGATAAGAGGAGACAGATTTATCAACAGATGACACAGATTGTCGCAGATTCATCAGGAAATCAAATCTAAGAACTTAGCCAATCCGTTAGGATCAGCCCAGGGACTGCAGCATAGTCCTGGGTGTTCTGGGTCACCATCGTCAACCCGTGGACGATTGCGGTTGCGGCGTTCACGAGATCCATGTCCGGACATGCCAGGCCGGCATCGAGCATCGACGACCGGATTTCCCCGAATTGGCAGCGACAGAATCGTCGACATCAATGATCTTCACATCCTTGAAGAAGGCGAGAAGATCCACCAGCCGCCTTGGCGAGGCTTTGGATCGCGGTACCCATGTGTACAATTCGCCCGCGGTGATTGCGGAGACATAGAGCCGACCACCGTATTGAATGGTGCGGTTCCCGACTCGATGCTCACCCTTCAGATAAGCCGAACAGATGTCGGTGTCGAGGAGAAAGCTCACGGTTCAATTCCCGGGCGACCAAGCTTCCGACGTTGCCGGTTGTCCGCGAGATAGTCGTCCAATTCCTCGGCGTCTTCACCCCAGGACCCAAAACTGCGTTTTAGTCCTTCGCCGGGCACGAGGTTTTCGACCTCCGCATGGGCTTGAATCCAGCGCCGTTGGGCCTCGGTCTGATCGGGAGGGCTCACGATCGCGGATGGGCCTCCAATCGTCTCCATCGTGACCGACACTTCCTGGCCGACCGGCAGTCCTGGCTCGCTCTCGAGTTCGATCGTTTTGCCTCGAACAACCCCTCTCAATTGCGTGGAAGATTGGCCCATCCTCGTCCCTCCGCTCTTCGTATTCATCCGATCGATCGGACACCAAACTAAGCGGCTGAGGTCGATCGTCTTTGAATTTTATGATTTTGCCTGTTGCCCGCCAGTGAGTCGGCCTAATTTCAGCATTCACGGGTCGTTCAGTAACTTGGGAAGACTGAAGCCAGAGACGCGAGATGTCTACAAATCCCGGGGTGACGTTAAACCTGTCAAGGCAATGTCGAGTAGATCACGATATTGCTGGCGATCCGGAGCGCGCTCTCGTAGGAGTAGCCCTTGCAGTCGAGGCCCTGGTGCCGCTCGAGGGCGCAGCCGAGGTCGAGCTTGGAGTAGATGACCGCCCAGTGGCCATCGATCTTGATTCCTTCGAGCTTGGGTAGGCCCTTTCCGCCGCCGGCGGCGTTGGTGAAGCGGACGTCGGAGAGGTTGTAGCCGATCTTTTCTGAGTAGAGCTCGTCGTCGCGGGGGATCGGCACGAGAGGGTTCTTCGGGAACATTTCCGCGATCGTGCGGCGGAAGGCGGCGTCGAAGGGGGGGCTCCCGCAGGCGGCGTCGGCGAAGAGGGTCCCGCCGCCGGGTTCGAGGTGCGTCTTCAGCCAGTCTCGTTCCTCGCGCTCGAACCGGAAGTCGGAACGGCCGTGGACGTAGACGAGAGGGTAGTGTGCGAGGCGAGGGTCGCGCGGGGGGAGTTCCTTGTGGCTGATGACGACGTCGAACCCGAGCCGGTCCCTCAGGCTCGTCGTGAGGTTGGGGATGGCCAGCGGGGCGATGTTCCAGTCCCGGGCGTGGTGGAGCTTGGCGATGTGGAGGGCCCCACGTCGGGGTGAGTCGAACTTCAGCTCTTTCACCTCACGGACGACCAACTTGTCGGCCGGGGGCTCGCGCCCGGTCGCGTAGTCGACGATGTTCTGGCCGACACGGACGGCCCTGAGGACCGCGGGTTGATTCGGCTGCGACTCCCACTGGTTCCAGTAGCAGGAGAGGTCCTCCGGCGAGTAGATGACGACCGTCCGGCAGCCGTGCTCGATACCCCAGAGCGGGTGGATGTCGGGCGAAAGTTGATGCTTCGCGTTCCAGACGGCGTGGTTCTCGGACAGGGGGCGGAGTTGGTACTCGGGCTCGGGGAAGACTCGTTTCATCAAGGCTTGCGCGCCCCTGTGGAACCCCTCGCTCGAGCAGCAGGCCTCGGCGAGGATGAAGCCCCCTTGCTCGACGTAGTCGCGGAGGTTCTTCACGCCCTGGGGGGTGAACTCGGGCGCCTCGTGTCCGTTGAAATAGACGATCGGAGATTGGAGCATCTCTTCGACCGTGGCCACATCCGGGTCGATGACCTGCCACGTGAGCAGCGACTTCCAATCCTTGGAGACGACCCCGACGAGGTTCCGGATGTCGTCGACGTCGCGGTTCCAGTCGCCTCGGGGCCCATGGCGGAGCTTGTTGACGAGGACAGGGGCCCGCCCCTTGGCCAGGAAGAGCAGGGCGAAGCTCGTGGCGATGAGGGGGTCGCGCTCGACGACGGCTCCTTGCCAGCAGCCCCGGACGGGCACCTGGTCGTGGACCAGCTTCTCGGCCCCCGCGCGATACCAGTCGTGCTCGCCGAAGAAGCGCTGGCCCGTGAGCCTGCCGACGCGTTCCAAGCCGTAGAGATAATAGTAGCGCCAGCCCGGGCCTTCGCCGTAGTTCTCGCCGACGCGGAAGTGGGCCGCCATCCATTCGATGCCGCGCTGGAGGTTGGTGTTCATGCCCCCCTCGCCGCAGTGCCGAATCGTCTCGCCCTTGAGCGTCTCGCGGCCCTCGTAACGCCTCAGGCCGGTGATGATCAGGCTCGAGATCCCCGCGCAGGTCATGCTGGCGGTCGGGGAAGCGTTGGAGTCGGGGATGTACGTCCAACCGCCGTCGTTCCGCTGGCAGGCTTCCCAGTACTCTCGGGCCAGGGCCCAGACCTCCGGCCGGACCGGGATGCCGGCCTCGGTCGCCGCGTTGAGGCCGAGCAGGGCATACTGGGTATTGGAGTTGTCGCCGTGCCGGTTCTTGAGGGCCGAATAGGTCCACGAGCCGGGCCACTGGACGCGGTCCCCGGGCTTGATCTGGGCGCGGGTCAACCAGTCGACGTTGGCGGCGATCCGGAGTTGGTCCTTCTCGGGGCGCGCCGCCGCGTAGACCATCGTCTGGATCGCGATCGCGTACACGCTCCGGAGGTCGTCCGGGCCAAATTTTCGGGTGTAGCCGAGGGCCCTCGCAATCGTCGGCGAGTCGACGGGCTCACCGGCCGTGAGCAAGGCCAGGGTGACGAGGCTCGTCGTGCCGGTCGGCGCGTCGTTGTCGACGTCATTCCAGGAACCGTCGTCACGTTGCTCATCCTTGAGGAATCGGACACCGTCGCGGATGGCCCGCTCGACCTCCTTCGCCGTCACCGCCCCCGAAGCCTCGGCGGGCCCAAGGGCGGTCATCACCCCGACGACGATCAAGAGGAGAGCCAGGGGGCGGCGCAGGATCGACGTCATGACGGGAGGCCTCCCTGGCGATCGGCATGCGGCACGCGACTGCATGGCCGCATCACCTTACAGGATGCCGCGCCCGTCGGCACCTCGACAAGTCGGGTTCGCCTCTCCTTGAGAGAATGAGCCCTCACTTCGGATGGCGTCCATACCGACGGCTCCCGCGGAATGATCTTTTACGAGCCCGAAGCGCTAGAGAGTGAATTTCCGCGGGGAAATCGAAGCGGATTCACTCGCTTGCGCTTCGGGCTTGTATCAAAGGCATGCTACGCGAACGTCAACGGCTCGGGAAACGCAAAACGACCTCGGCCCCATCCGGGCACCGAGGTCGATGACGTGGTTACTCGAGGTCATCAAGACTTATTGTCGGGGGTCGGTCCCATGGCCCAGGGCCAGGCCGTCGGGGAAAGTCGGAGACCGCTCGAACGCCGCCATGACCGAGTACCGATCGGCGTTGTCGATCGAGCGCAACGGGAAAGGGAATGAGTAGACCCAACGACCGTCGCTCGAGAACGCGGGGAGGATCGGCAGGCAATTCTCGGACAGCGTGCGGATCTCGGACGGGGCGACGGTGGGGAGCCCGGTCCCACCGTCGACCTTGAGGGGCGCGAGCCTCAGGTCCCAGCCGGCCTGGCCGACCTTCTGGCAGAGGTAGGCGAGCGAGAGTTCTCCACCCGGCAAGGTCGAGACGGTCGGCATGCGTTCGGCGATCGAGTGTCCCTCGAAGTTGGCCGGGGGCTCGACCCTCATCAGGCGATCGGCCGCGACAATCTCGGTCCCTTCGCGATTGAGCAGGATCGTCCAGAGCTCCGGCCGCCTCAGCACGTGAAGGCCCCGGGCCCGATCGTAGTAGGAGAGCGAGACGATGAGCCGGCCCTTGAACCTCGGGTCGGTCGGCCAGTAGGGGTCGGAGAGCATCACGATCCCATCGCCGGGCGACTTCGCCCGCCAGGTAATGGCCGTCGGCTGCGACTCGTCCTCGCCGCCGAGGCTCCAGGAGCCGTCGGTCTTCGGGAAGGTGAAGCGATAGAGCTTGCCGTCCCCCGAGCCGAAGAGGACGCGGTCCGGATCACCTGGGTAGAAGCAAGGGCTGCTCGTGGGCACCGTCTCGAGCTCGACGTGGTCGATGACCTGGCCGTCGGGGAAGCGGTATCGCGCGAGCCCATATCCGTTGCAGAGCCCGTCGTCCCTCCGGCTCGCCCAGCGTGCGATCACCTGCGCCGCGCCCTGGCCATCCTCCCAGGGTGAGTACGTCGCGCAGTCGACGTCCTCCCCCTTGGGGAAATCGGCCTTGACCAATCGCCCCGACTCGGGGTCGAGGAACCGCGCGAGGCGCCCGCTCGTCGTGAAATGGTATCCGCTGACCGACGAATAGGTGGTGCCCTTGAAGATCCGGTAATTCGAGGGACGGGGCGTCATCCTCCCGACCGCCACGGCGGCGATCGTCGACGCCAGGACGAGCAGGCCGATCCCACGAAACAGGCCGAACAGCGAGAAACGCATCCAGGAACTCCCAAGGATCACTCGACGGCCGGCCCAGCCCGAGGGCCCGGGGGCGGCCTCTCGCGAGGGCACGAAGCGATCGCCAATAAGAAACATTTTTTACGAATGTTCAATGAAGAATCTGAGATTCTTCCGAAACAAACGACGCGGGCTCCGGGGGAGAGTCCGGGGGCGTCGGGGGGTGGGAACGAGTGCGGCGGTCTCGTTCGGTCGTCCCGGGGGAGGGACGGCGAGGGCCATGTCATCCTGGACACGGCAGGTTCGCGGGGGCGCTTCGCGATTTCATTCCTCGGGCGGTTGAGCCCAAGGCTTGCCGCAGGCGGGAACAACCATTCCGCCAGGAATCATAGGCAAGTCCGGGACCAAGTCCACGATTTCATGCAGGATCGCCGGTCGGATGACCCCGACGCGGCATCTCCACAAGGCAGGACGGTTGCCCTTACCTGGAGACAGCTCACCACTTGGGTCGGAGGGTGGGCGGGCGTTCGGGGAGCGAAAAGGCGGTAAGGGGCCGGCCCCGCTCGGACACCGACACCGCCCGAGACAATGGCCGACTCGCCGAGGATCTACGCAACCCTGCCTTCTCGGTGGGATCTTCCGAAGAAATGGGACAAATGTCGGCCTAGGTTTGCGAACCCCGGGCCGTCGCTTGAATCGGCGGCGCGCACCGCGCTACAATGACGTGGCTTCACGACCGGCCGGCGGCCTTGAGGGTGGAGACGGGTCCCGGTCGATGCGGCCCACGTCTCTACCCCGTGGTGGCGCGACTCAATGGTCGGCCGCCGTACCCCAGGGTCGAACCTCCGCATGTCCAACGCAGGCGATCGCATCACGCAACTGCTCGACGAGTTCCGCCACTCACGCGACGTGATGGTGGCCGAGCTGAATAAAGTCGTCATCGGCCAGCGTGAGGTGATCGACCAGATCCTGGCCGCCATCTTCACCCGCGGCCACGTTTTGCTGGTCGGCGTGCCCGGCCTCGCCAAGACCTTGATGGTCAGTTCGATTGCCAAGATCCTCGACGTCGGCTTCAAGCGGATCCAGTTCACCCCCGACCTGATGCCGTCGGACATCACCGGGACCAACGTGCTCGAGGAGCCCGAGGCCGGCCGACGCGCCTTCCGGTTCGTCCCGGGCCCGATCTTCACCAACATCCTCCTGGCGGACGAAATCAACCGGACCCCGCCCAAGACCCAGGCCGCCCTCCTCCAGGCGATGCAGGAACGGGAGGTTACCGTCGGGCAGGACACGTTGAACCTGCCCGACCCGTTTTTCGTCATCGCGACGCAGAACCCGATCGAGCAGGAGGGGACGTACCCCTTGCCCGAAGCCCAGCTTGACCGCTTCATGTTCGACATCCGTGTCGGATATCCGACGCTGGACGAGGAGAAGAAGATCCTCTCGGCCACGACCAAGGGGGAGTCGACCGAGCTCAAGAAGGTGCTCTCCGGCAAGGCGATCGTCAACCTCCAGAAGCTCGTGACTTCGGTGCCGGTCTCCGACTACACGGTCGACTACGTGACGCGGCTCGTCAGAGCCACCCGCCCCTCCGACGAGAAGTCGCCCCAGTTCATCAAGGACCTCATCGACTTCGGGGCGGGGCCTCGCGCGGGACAGAACCTGATCCTCGGCGGGAAGGCGATGGCCGCGCTGGACGGGCGGTTCAGCGTTTCGCTGGACGACATCCGCCGGGTCGCGATCCCGGTGCTCCGCCACCGGATCAGCACGAACTTCCAGGCCCAGGCCGAAGGCCAGACCACCGAGAGCCTGATCCGCCGGCTCATCGCCGAGATCCGCGAGCCCGACGTCCCCAAGTACGATCGGAAGAGCGCCCAGGCGTGACCGACGCACCGCCTCCCCGTTTTTCCCCAGCGTCCACGAGGAGGCCCAGGCCCTTGGCAACCCGCTCATCGACAACCGAGGTTCTTGTTCGACTCGGCCCCGACGACGCCGATCGCGCCGTCTCCGCCGAGGAATTCGCCCACGCCGAGTTCGTCGGACCCTGGAAGTACGAGCGGGCCGCAGGGAGGCTGGTGGTCATGTCGCCCGACAGCCCGGAGCACGATGCGATCTCCGAGCCGCTGCGTGACCTCCTCGGGGCCTATCGGCTGGCCAATCGACAGGTCGTGGAGCGCGTCGTCTCCGAGGCCTGGGTGCGGATCCCCGGCGGGACCGACCGGATTGGGGACATCGGCGTCTACCTCGTCGCCGGATCTTCCGACGTGTCACGACCCGATCGAGCCCCGGAGCTCATGTTCGAGGTGGTGAGCGAAGGCAAGGCATCGGCGGATCGGGATTACCGCGAAAAACGGCTCGACTACCATCGAATCGGCGTCCTTGAATACGTGATCCTCGACCGCCTCGCCGGTCGAGCCACCGTCCTGACGTACGACCGCGACGGATATCGAGAGCGCGTCGTGCCGAGGTCGGGGACGTATGAGAGCCCCTTGTTGCCGAGGCTCGCGATCCCGATCGCCGAGCTCCTCCCGTGATCATGTGAACGACGTCGTACGAACCCGAATCTCGAGTCGCGAGGTTGCCCGGTGTCGAGCACGGCCGAAAAATATCTGAAGCCCGAGGTGATCCGCCAGGTCTCCCGGCTCGACCTTCGCGCCAAGTTCATCGTCGAAGGGTTCATCGCCGGGTTGCACGCGAGCCCGTTCCAGGGGTTCTCGGTCGAGTTTTCCGAGCATCGCAAGTATACGCCCGGTGATAACATCGCCGACATCGACTGGAACGTCTTCGCGAAGACCGACCGGTTCTATATCAAGAAGTTCCAGGCCGAGACCAACCTCACGGGATACCTCGTGATGGACCTTTCGGGGTCGATGGGGTACACCTACCGACAAGAGTTGACCAAATTTGAATATGGCATCAGCCTTGCTGCAGCCTTGGGTTACCTGATGATCCACCAGCAGGATCCGGTCGGCCTGGTCGCGTTCGACGACCGGGTCCGCCAGAGCCTGGCGCCCAAGAGCAAGCGATCGCAGCTCGGCAACATCCTCTCGCTCCTGGCGAAACTGAAGCCGGCGGGGGAGACGGCGATCGCCAAGAGCCTGCACCAGGTCGCGAGCATGTTGCGACACCGGAGCCTGGTGATGCTCTTCAGCGACCTGCTCGGCGACCCCGAGCCGATCATCCACGCGCTCCATCGGCTCCGATTCGCGGGGCATGACGTGATCATCTTTCATATTCTTGATGAAGCCGAGGCCCTCTTCCCGTTCGAGGGGATGCTCGAGCTCGAGGACAACGAGACGAACGAGACCCTGCTGGTCGACGCCGAGGGGATCAAGGCCGACTACCTCGAGGAGGTCGCGGCCTTCCAGGGGAAGTTCCGCAAGGAATGCCGGTCCGCCCGGATCGACTATGCCGCACTCCACACGGGGATGCCGTTCGACAAGGCGTTGATGAGCTACCTCCTCAGCCGGCAGGCGCGGGGATAATCGGGCGGGTGGGACACGTGGGCCGGGCGCTCGAATTGAGATCGCGGGAACCCTAAAGCCGGACGGAGTGCGATGGACATCTCCCTGATTCACGCGGGACTGGCGGGGGGCGCGGCGCTCGCCGCCTTGCCCGTGATCCTGCACCTGTTCATGAAGCAGACGCCCAAGCGCGTCGTCTTCCCCGCGCTCCGGCTGATCAAGGAACGGCAGAAACGCTCCAAGAAGAAGCTCCGCGTCAAGAACTGGCTGCTGCTCATCGCGAGGGCGGCGCTCGTGATGCTGATGGCCCTGGCGCTCGCCCGCCCCCGGCTCTACTCGCAGACCTCCCTCGGCGACCAGGAAGTCCCGACGGCCGTCGGGCTCGTCTTCGACACGAGCCTGTCGATGGGCTACGAGGAGCGGGACAAGAGCCGGCTCACCGAGGCCAAGGAGCGCGCGAACGAGATCCTCCGGAAGATGCCCGACACGAGCGAAGTCTTCGTCGTCGACTCGTCGGAGCCTGGCTCCCAGCCGTTCTCCCCGGCGGCGGCCCGCGAACGGATCAAAGGACTCGAGCTCCGAGGGGCGACTCGCCCGCTCAACGTGGCGGTCGGCCAGGCTTACGCGGCCGTCGCCGAGTCCGACCGCCCCCGGCACGAGGTCTACATCCTGACCGACCTGGCCCGATCCGCCTGGGACCTCGACCACGCCGTCGAAGGGCTCGGTCCGACGGCCAAGGAGAAGGTCGCGACGAAGGCCGCCAAGAAGAAATCCATGACCGCTCCCGACATCGCCACTTACGTGCTCAAGCTCTCGCCCAAGGAGTTCCGCGACGTCATCGTCGCCGATGCCGCCCCGTCGGCCAGCATCGTCTCGCAGGGAGACCCGATCGAGATCAGGGCCAAGATCCGGTCGATCGGGCCGGCGACGACGAGGACCGTCGAATTCGTCCTCGACGGGAAGCCCCGGCTCCGCCAGGCGGTCTCACTCCCCGCCAACGGGGAGGTTGATGTCAAGTACGTCCATTCGAAGGTCGAGACGGACGTGCCGATCCATCAGGGGAAGGTCAGCCTGAGCAGCGGCGTGGATGCGCTCAAGTTCGACGACGTCCGCTATTTCACGTTCAAGGTCCGCCCCTCGCCCCAGGTCCTGGTCGTCTCCGACAAGGCGATCGACTCGGAGTTCATCAACCTGGCCCTCGACCCGGTCGTCCGACCCGAGGGGCTGCCCAGGACCTGCCGCGTCACCACGATGCGGACTGAGAAATTCGCCGGGCTCGACGCGGACGACCTCAAAGATTACGCATGTATCTTCGTCAATAACGTGGCCAGGCTCGGGGTCACCTCCTGGGGCCGACTCAGCCAGTATGTCCACGAAGGGGGAGGGGGGCTCGTCATCGGGCTGGGAGACCGTTGCCTTCCCGACGACTACAACGACACGACCGCCGCACAGTTGATCCCCGCCGCGATCAAGAAGGCCGAGACGCCGAAGGACGCGTTGACCTTCGGCAAGGTGACCGACCTCACCCACCCGCTCTTCAAGCGATACACCCGGGAGATCGACGCCCAACTCGCCCTCGTCCCGGTCTACCACTACTGGTCGATCACGCCGCCCGAGGGTTCTCGGTCCCTCCTCGCCTATTCGAACGGAGCCCCGGCCCTCGTCGAGCGGACCTTTCGGACGGCGAAGACGGGGCGTGTCCTCCTCTGGACCACCCCGCTCGCCAGGCGTCCCCTCATGAAGGATCCGGCCGCCTGGAACGAATTCCCGCTCGCCGACCTCAGCTACGCCTTCTGGGTCGTGATGAACCAGACCGTCCCCTACCTGGCGGGCAGTTCGGACGAGTCGCTCAACTACGAGTCGGGCCAGGACGCGGTGCTCGCGATCGACCCGACCCGGCCGTTCAAGAACTACACCGTGCAGAGCGCCGACGGCAAGACGACCCAGCGCCTCAGCCCACCGGCCAGCAGCGACTCGCTGGTCGTCGTCTCCCCGACGATCGGGCAGTGGGAAGTGACCGGCTCCAACCCCGAGGGGGAGTCGCGAAAGCTCGGGTTCAGCGTCAACCCCGACCCACGGGAGACCCAGTTCACGCCCCTGGAAACCCGAGACCTCGATGCCCTCTTCGGCAAGGATAAGTACAAGCTCGCCGACGACGCGGGGTCGTTGTCGCAAGTCGTCGCGATCGGGCGAATCGGGCGCGAGATCTTCCCCCTCCTGATGGCCTTGATCCTGATCCTAGTGACCCTCGAAAACCTGCTCGCCAACCGATTCTATCGCGAGAGCACCCCGGGTTCGGGGACCAAGCCGGCGGTCGGGACGGCTTTGAGCGGGTAACTCTCGGATTGCGCCCCTTGACAATACAAGCCCGAAGCGCAAGCGAGTGATTGTTCTTCGATTTCAGCGGGATGGATTCACTCGCTTGCGCTTCGGGCCTTTGAGGAATCTTGGTGGGAAGCCGTGTGAGGGGATCTATCCGAGTGTTATCCGGCTCACGATGACCGCAACGACGAAGGCGACCTCCCCGGCCCTGGTGACTCCTCACGGCTGGATTGGGAGCGGTCGTCCTCAGAGGATTCGGAGAGAAAAGGTTACGTCCGAGCCGAGGGAGGGTAGAATCGGTCGTGAAGGGAATCGGCGTCTCATTTGCAACCTGTTGATGAGACAGGGTTCCCGGCCACGTGATCCCCTTTCGGTGAACTTTCCGACGTCCTCGACGAAGGAATCGAAGAGTTGCGGTCGGTACTCTTGCCCTTGCGCGTTGCCCTGGCCCCGGATCTCCAACGAAGGTCGCCGTGATGAGCGTCAGCTTCACCCCGATCGGTCCTTGGTCCGTGGTCGTCGTGGCCGCGTTGGTGGTCACGGCCTTGACCATCTGGGCCTACCAGCAGCGCCTGAAAGGCACGACCGGTCGTTGGCGATGGTTTGCACTCGGCCTACGGCTCGCGGCGGTCTTCCTCTGCGTCCTGGCCGCCTTCCGTCCTTCGGTGATCGTCCAGGAGAAGAAGAAGCAGCCCTCCTCGCTCATCTTCCTCGTCGACGACTCGATCAGCATGAAGATCGCCGACGAGCTGGGAGGGAAGGCCCGGTCGACCGGGGCGAACGAGACGTTGACCAAGGGGCTCGCGGCGACGAAGTCGCTCGGGCCGAACCTTCAAATCAAGACCTACGCCTTCGACGGTGCGCTTCACGACCTGCCCAAGGGGGAGGCCGCCGAGCCGAAAGGGCGGTCGACCGAGATCGGCCCGATCCTCTTGGACGCGGTCAAGCGACAGTCGGGGACGAAGGTCGCGTCGGTCGTCCTCCTCTCCGACGGCGCGAATAACGGCGGGATCAACCCGGACGTCGTCGCCCGGCAGTTGAGGAGCCAGCAGATCCCGGTGGTGACGGTCGGATTCGGCTCCGAGAGTGCGGGGCTCAACTCGCGCGACGTCTCATTCCGCGACCTCGTCGTGGGGCCCACCGTCTTCGTCAAGAACCAGCTGCTCATCAACGGGTCGGTGGTCGCCCGGGGGTTCTCGAACAAGTCGATCGATGTCGAAATGTTCGTCGACGACGACAAGGAGCCGGTCGCCCGGACGAAGGTCCGGGTCCCCGAGGGGGCCGAGAGCGTCCCGATCACGGGCCTGAAGTATCTCCCGCAGACCCCCGGCGAGAAGAAGATCACGCTGGTCGCCAAGCCGCTGGACAACGAGCTGATCCAGACCAACAACACCGTCAGCACGTTCGTCACGGTCCAGGCCGGGGGCCTGAACGTCCTGTTCCTCCAGGGGCCGCACTCCCCCTGGGAGGCCAAATTCCTGCTGCGTGCGATCAAAGCGTCGCCCGACATCAATTGCGAGGAATGGGTCCTCCGCAAGCCGGCGACTGACGGAAAAGGGGGGCTCGACGATGCGCAGCTCGCCCTCGGCAAATACAACGCCTACATCATCAGCGACCTGCCCGCCGATCACTTGACGCGAACCCAGCAACAGCTCCTGTCCCGGGCGGTCGAGGGCGGGGCCGGGCTGATCATGCTCGGCGGACGCTCGAGCTTCGGCCCGGGCGGTTGGGGAGAGACCAGCCTGGCCCAGGTCCTCCCCGTCCAGATGAGGAGCGACGACGGCCTGCTCGAGGGGGGGGTCAAGTTCGTCCCCAACCCCACCGGTCTCGAGAACTACCTCTTCCAGGTCGGCTCCGGCCAGGCCGAGAACCAGCAGATCTGGGACGCGATGCCTCCGCTCACCGGTACGAATCGTATGGGCGAGCCCAAGTTGAACGCGACCGTGCTGGCCCAGGCGCCGGGGGCCGACGGCGAGCCCTTGATGGTGATGATGCAGCCCAAGTCCGGGCGCGTGCTCGCCTTCGGCGGCGAGACATGGGTCTGGGCCCGCGAGAGCGACGCGAGCCGCTCGGCCCACCGCAAGTTTTGGAGGCAGATCATCTTCTGGCTCTCCCACAAGGAGGACCAGGGGGACAACAAGGTTAAGGTCACGCTCGACAGCCGACGGATCTCGGTCGGTCAGAAGCTCAACATGACCGCCACCGCTCGCGACCCCAAGAACGCCCCCATCACCAATGTTCGGTATGAAGCCTCCGTGAGCCGCGAGGACGCGGGGGACTTGCCCCAGAAAATCGACGACTTCTTCAACGATGGGGAGCAGGCCAGGGGCTACTATCTTGCCCTCGGCCAGCCCGGTACCTACAAGGTCACCGTCACCGCATTCCGCGATGGCCGGGACATCGGCCGCGACAGCGGCCGATTCCTCGTCTACCAGGACGATCGTGAGCTCGAAAACCCCGCAGCCGACCTCGGGCTCCTTCGACAGCTCGCCCAGACCACCGGCGGGGCCTACGTGCCGTCCGAAGAGCTCCCCAAGTATCTCAAGGATCACCTCGACGGGAAGATCTACAGCGACTTCGTCACTCAGACCGAGCACAAGGTCTGGGACAACTGGCCCTTCTTCCTCCTCTTCACCACGTTGCTGACGCTCGAATGGTGGCTGCGGAAGCGAAACGGATGGGTTTGACCATATTCTGATTTCTAGAACATTCCGAGGTGTTCCGGATCTCGCGCAACCGGGTGAGATCATCCTCGACTGGGCCTGGGGGCCTTCGTCTTGGATCAGCCGGCGGCCTGGGCCAGGAAAGATGGACCGGGTTCTTCGGGGTTTGAGGGGAAACTCGTACTCGATGGGATCGCGACCGGCCGGTAAATCTGGCCGAGCAGGACGACGAGGCCCCAGAGTCCCAGCGTGAACGAGGTGATGGCCAGCCCTCGACCGAAGCCGGGGGCCTCGTACCGCATGACGATTTCGTGGGCGCCTGGAGAGGGCAGGGGAATCACGCGTTGGGCGTGGTTCCCGCGGAGGATTGCGACAGCTCGACCGTCGACGCTCGCGGTCCAGCCCGGGAGCCAGGTATCGGCGACGACCAACAACCCGGGGGCCTGGGTGCGGACCTTGACCACCACGCGGTCCGGGTCATTCGAGGACCACTCGGCCGGGGTGAACGGCTGGCGAGGATTATCGGGGCCGAGCGGATCTTCGGGCATGAGGACGGACTGTCGCGGGTCGGACCGGCCGAAGGCCGCACGCATGGCCGAGGGGTCGTCCGGGGTCAGCTCGGCGCGAGGGACGACGTAGGCCCGGGGCATCGCGGTCGGATTCCGGTGGATCGCGTAGGTCAGGCCGTCCCAGGGCCCCGAGGCAAGCAAGGGCCAGTGCGGGTCGGGCTCGACGTGGTCCGACACCAGGAACGCCACGTTCATACGGTCCAGGACCCCCTGTCGGACCCTGCGATGGTGCTCAGCGACCGCCTCGCCCATCATCTCGCGCGGGCTGGTCTTCTCGGTGAGGTAGAGCAGGGCGTAGAGCGACTCGTACAGGTCCGCGGCCTGCTGGATCTGGAACGAGTCGTTGATGTTGATCTTCTCGAAGCCGTGCGAGGCGGCGCGGATGTCGTGGTAGAGCGTGTCCCGGGCCCGGATCCGGAACGGGCCGGCGAACGGGCGACTCTGCCGCGCAAGCGCCGTGCTCACCGGGTCGGCGCCGAGGAACGGCTCGGGAGAGGAGACCTTGAGCAGCGCGTGGCCGTGGAGCGCCAGCTCGATCAATGCAAGGCCCCCGAGAGCGGCCGCCGCAATTCGACGGTGAGAGGGCCGATACGCCCCGAGCGCGACAAGGCCGACGGCGCCAACCAGCGCAAGCCAGAAAATACCGCTCTCGGCCAGGCGCAACCCCGCCCTCGGGAACAGGTAGGGCTCGCTGGTTGGACGCCTTTGGGTCAGGCGGAGCGTTTGGAATTGCGGCTGGGGCCGAACTCGACCGGTCGGCCGCGGGGGCTCCGGACCGGCGAGCGCGGCGAGGAGGAGGATCCCCACGACGAGGGCCAGGGCGGCGCGACCGAGTCCACGAGACATCCGGCGCCAATCGACCGTCGAGGGGACTCGCTGGAGCAGGGCATCGACCCCAAGCCCGGCCAAGACCGAGGTCCCGAGACTCGTCAGGAAGAGTGACCGTGAAGGCACTCGGAATCGGTTCATCCCCGGGACGACCTCGAAAAGCAGAGTGAAGAGTCCCAGGCGCCTTCCCGCCGCAAACAGGAGCGTCAAGCCGATCAGGATGAGCCAGCCGCGGACCATCGCCCGGTCGTTGAACCAACGGGCTGCGATCGACGCGAGGATCAACGGAACCAGGCCGATCGAGAGGAGCGACTCCCAGTAGTTGTCATGGCCGAAGTAGTCGGCCGGACCGCCGAGCGACGTCGGGCTGAGGAGTTGGAAGACGCTCAGGGCATGAAGCTGGTAATGATTGACCTTGCCCAGGTCGAATCGGCTCTTACTTAAGGTCCATCCCTGCGCCACGAGGTCGGGGACCAACTCGACCGCCATCAAGCCGACCGACAGGCCGAGGACGCACGACCACAGCAGGATCCAACGAACACCACACCGTACCCCGACCGCTCTCGTTCGGGAAACCGAGTCGCCGAGGGCCCAAGCCCCGAGGACGAAGACCAGGTAGAACCACTCCTGGGGGTGTCCCGCGAGGAAGCAGAGGGCGAGGATCGCCGGCAAGGTCGCGCCTCCGGCCCAACGGCCCTCGCGAAGCTCGCGGTAGGCCCAGAAGGCCCAAGGGTACCAGGAGACGGCCCAGACGTGGGGGTAATGCCCCTCGAACGTGTGGGCCAGGACGTAAGGACAGGCCTGGAAGCAACCCGCCGCGACTGTCGACGCCGCGACCCCGGCCCCCAGACGTCGCATCAGGACGTAGACGCCGACTCCGGCCCAAATCAGGTGCGCGACGGTGATCCAGCCGAGCGAGGCCGGAGACCCCGACGCCAACGCGATCCAGTAGGGCGGGTAGAAGAGTCCGGCTTGGGGGTTCCCGATCATCGGCCGGCCGCCGAAACCCGACGAGTCCCACTGGGGGAGTCGTCCCAGGCGCCCCACCTGTTCGGCCACGTGCAAGAAGTGGGGGAGCAGGACGTAAGTCAGGTCGTTGCCGAGGTCGCGGATGTCGCGTTGGGCGTAGTCCAGGCTCGGCTTCTGGCCGTCGACGAGCAAGGCTCCAGGGCCGGCCACCAGGCGGGAGAAACAGGCCAGGGCGAGCACCACCAGGACCGAACCGGCGATGAGACCGTCTCGCCGGGAGCCCATTACGGGCGAGAGTCCCGGCCTTCGTCGACCTTCGCGACCGCGGGGTTCCCGTTGCGCCCGATGTGGGGTCGGTGTGGGCCGGGGATCGCCGAGCCTCCCTTGATCTTCTGGATCAGGCCGAAGTAGCGGTCGAGGTGTGCGGTCTCGGACCATTCCCCGGTCCGCTTCGCATAGCCGACATCCGCCAGTTCGTCCCGGAGAGGCTCGTCGTGGACGATCCTTCGGAGTGCGAGGAGGAGTTCGGCGTCGGTCGAATAGCCGATCCCTCCGCCGCTCTGCACGCCCGTCTCCTGGAGCGCCCCGCCGCCGTTGTGGACCACGACCGGGGTCCTCACCGCGAACGCCTCGAGGACGACGTAGCCGAAGGTCTCGGGGAAGAGCGAGGGGACGACGACGGCCCGGGCGCCGTGGAAGAGGCGGGCGAGCCCTTCGCCGCCGAGGAGCCCCTCGAAGTAGACGTTCGGGAGACCCTTGGCCAGTTCCTTGAGCTCGCGCTCGTAGTCGCCCGTCCCGGCGATCCGGAGGTCGACCTCGGGGAGGTAAGCCATCAAGGGGATGAGACGCTGGAATCCTTTCATGCGGACGAGGCGACCGGCGGCCGCGAGGTAGGGCCGGCCGTTGGCCTGGACCTCCGGCTCTTCGTCCTCGATGCCGTTCGACCAGTCGTCGGGCAGGAAGTAGGGGAGGTGGATGAGCGGGGCCTCGATCCCTCGGCTGCGGTGTTCTTCCAGCGTGTGTCGGCTCGGGAAGACGAGCGCGTCGAGCTCTTTCAGGGCCTTCCCGATAGCCCCGGTGTAGCGCCAGACCTGCGGCGGACGGCCCCCGGCGATGCTGCATCGGATGCAATTCGGGGCGTCGCACGCGCGGCTCCCGTACTTCCAGAGCAGGTGCATCGGGCAGATCAGCCAGTGCTCGTGCGCAGTCATGATCCGCACGGCCTTCCGGCCGAGCCGGAGGACGTCGGGGCCGCCGACGAGGGAGATATTGTGAAAGTGGACGACGTCGGTGTCGACCGAGTCGAGCGCCTCGCGGAGCGCCTTGCCCTTGAAGTAGGGACGACCGGTCACCTGGGTCGCCAACGGCGAGAGCGTCCCATATCCGCTCTCGAGCCGATGGACGTGCAGCCCGGGGGGAGGCGTGTAGGGCCGCAAGGGGTGGCGGCCTCGGACGGCGTTGAAAGCGTCGGCGCAGTGGAAGACGTGGACTTCATGCCCGCGACGGCAGAGGGCTCGAGCAAGCCGATCGACGTAGGCCGCGTCGCCCCCAAAGCTGTGCGCGCCGAAGAATGTCGTGACCATGCAGAACTTCAACGGCGACCTCCCTGTCCTTGACCGACAATCCGCCTGCCCCTTCGAGCCTACGCTCCATCGCTCGGCCGTCTTCGATAACGCCGGGGCTGGCCGACTCCAGGATTGTGTCTACCAGCTTCCCTCGGGAAAAGCCAGCGAAGCCTCATCAATTTCGCAGGGCAAGGCGTAAGATCGCTCACAGGCCCGAAGCGCCAGCGAGTGGATCTCTGCGCATTAAACCAATGAGGATTCGCTCGCTGGCGCTTCGGGATTGTATCGAACCGAAACGATGGCTCTCGAGCATTAAGCCGGTGATTCGATCGGCTGAGTCCGGCCGCGCTGGAGCACGGCGCGAAGGTCGTCGCCACGCAACCCGCCGATCGACCATAGGGCGATCGCGTAGGTGGCTGCCCCCCCCACGACGGCGGCAATCACATGCCAGCGCGTCAGGAGCAGGCAGACGGGGACCATCACGAGCGAGGCCACCAGGGGCCGGGCCAGGTGATGATGCCAGGCCGGTTGCCGCCCGACCCGGGCGAGTAGGCTGTACCCCGCGACGACGAGGGACAGCCCGATGATCAGCACGGCGGCCGAGGCTCCCGCCAGCCCGAAGAGGGCACAGAGCAGGGCCACCAGAGGGCCGGACCCGAGGGCTCCGAGAAACAGGAGGCGAACCCCAGCGGCCTCACGGTTCACCGCTATCAGGGTCGTCTGGTAGAGATAGGCGAGCGTCAACAACGGAGCTCGCCAGATCCCCAGGGCGATCAGCACGCCCGAGCCCGCGTATTCCTTCGACAGGAGCAGTTGGATCAGGGGTTCGCCGAGAACCGCCCCTCCGACGGCGACTGGCAGGAGCCCGAGCATGAGCACCTTGACGAGCACGTCGATGGCCTCTCGGCCCGCCGCGGCCGACTGTCGCCAAGATCGCGCCAACGTCGGGAAGGAGACCTGTTGGAAGATCATCCCGAACGTCAGGATCGCGGTGATCATCTTGTGCGGGGCGCCATAACGACCGACGTCGGCCCATTGGCTCATCATCAGGCCGACCACCATCAGGTCCGAGGAGCCGATGATCGTCTGGCAAATCTGGATCGAGCAGACCGACCGACCTCGCCTGAGGAACACGCGGATGAATCGAAGCCCAAGGGTTGGGCGGGGCAGCCCGTACTGCCGCGAGTAACAGGCCCAGACGAGCGCGATCCCGCAGAACTCGCCGGCCACCAGCCAGGTCGGGACCCAGACGATCCTCGAGGCATCGTGGACGAAGAACCAGACGCCCGAGGCATACACGAACGTCCGGATGCAGAGCGAGACCGCCACCAGGCCCATCCGCTCGGTGCCCCGGTAGACGAAGTCGAGTCCGAACGCCGTTGTCAGGAGTAAGAGGCCATACAGCGAAAGGATTGCCCTGTCGGCGGGCGTGGAGATCGAGACGGCCCCGAGCGTGACCAGCAGGACGAAGAGGCCCGCCGAGAGCAGCCCTTTGATCGCCAGGACGTGGTTGACCAGCGGCCGGATGAGCCGAGGGTGCCGCGCCAGCTCGCGTGAGATGATGACCTCGAACGCGTCGCGGACGAGCAGCACGAGCCAGAAGACGATGTTGAAGGCGAACTCGATCCGCCCATAGCCCGAGATCCCCAGGCGATGCGGCAGCGAGAGCGTGACCGCCACCGAGGTCGCTCGGCAGACGACCTCGGCGAGGCTCATGTAGGCGAAGTTCGAGGCAATCCGCCGGGGGGCCGCGTCGCGGCGGGCGACGAGCGGGCGGGTGACCGGAGTGCGCGAGGCCCGGATCCGGTCCTGCCTCGGCGAGTGAGTCGTGATGGTGGCCATGCGCGGTCGCACTTCCCTGTGGATCGGGCGGGTGCGTTCCGCACCGCACGATCAGACCACCCTCATCCCGCCAGGCTCCGCGCACGAGTCAATCGGCCCAGGAGCCACGACGAGGCATCACTCCGTCAGCGAGGGTGTTTCAGTTGGGCCTGGCCAATGAGGTTCCCGGGACCGGCCGGTGTTTCGTTCCCGTTGCCATTCCTGGGGTCACTTTGGCGGGGGGTCTGTCGGCGCGGCAGCATCCTAAAACGAGGGACTCCGCCTGTCAATGTCGGTTCTGAGACCCGTTTTCTTCGAAGAATTCAGGTTTTGCCACGACACGCGACGCTCCTTCCAGGAGGGAACATCGGTGGCTGGCGCGTGAGAACCCGGCTTCGGGGAAAGCCGGGGTCCGGGCCGACATTCGATGCAGAGAGATTTCGGATCGAACGGCCTCGATCCTTGAACCTCACGCACCGTCGTTCGTCATTTCGGCGCCGAGATCAGGTAGATGACCTGGACGTTGACGTTCAGCTCCTGCTCCCCCGGCGCGATCGGCATCGGGGCGGCCGCCATCATGGCCCGCATCATCGGAGGCTGGCCTGGGCGGATCGGCCCGGAGGAGTCTTCGACGATCTTGAGAGGGTTGCCGAGCACGACTCCCGCCTCACCCACGAGGATCTCCGCCTTTCGCCTGGCGTCGGCCATGGCGTGCTTCCGGGCCTGGTCGAGAAGCTTCTCGGGGTTCTCGAGGCGGAACGAAATGCCGTGGATCTGGTTCGCCCCCGCCTGGACCAGGGCGTCGAGCAGGCCGCCGAGCTGCGGGATCTGCCGGGCGGTCACCTGGACGTTGTTATCCACCTGATAGCCGACGACCTTGGGGATGAACTCCGTCTGCGGCTCGTTCGGACGGTGGGCGGGTTGAGAATACTGGGGGAAGATCTGGATCTGCGTCGTCTGGATGTCTTTCGCGGCGACCCCGCGCCCCTTGAGGATCTCGTGGAGCGAGTTCATCGCCTCGTTGTTCGAGGCCAGGGCCTGTTGCGCGGTCGGTGCCTGGGACCGGACCCCGACGGTGATCTCCGCGATGTCGGGGGCGGCCGAGAGCTTGCCCGTCCCCCGGACCGTGACCGTCGGCAGCTCCTCGAGCCTATCGGACGCGCTCGTGTTCGACATGGTTCCGAGTCCCGCGAGGTACGCGATGAGGAGTAATGAGACGCCTCGGTTCATCGATCGTGCTCCTGGGTAGTTGGGCCGGGCGACGAGGACGGGTCAGGCCCTCGCCAGGGCTTCGCGACGGCGACGGAAGCGGTCGAGCGCGACGGCCGCGACGATGATCGCCCCGATGATGATGTCCTGGCTCGCATTCGGGATCCCGGCATGGACGCAGCCGTTATTCAGGACGGACATGATCAGGCATCCGATCAAGGTCCCGAGCACCGTCCCCTCGCCGCCGCTCAGGCTCCCCCCGCCGATCACGACCGCCGCGATCACCTGGAGCTCGAGCCCGTCGGCCGTGACCGGGTCGCCGGTCGCGTCGAGGTAGGCGAACTGCATGACCCCCGCCAGGCCCGTCGCCAGGCCCGCCAGGGCATACACGGCCAGCTTGACCGAAGGGACGCTGATCCCGCAGAGCCGAGCCGTCGCCTCGTTCGAGCCGACGGCGTAGATATAACGGCCCAGCAAGCTATACCTTAGTGCCAGCGCCAGCAGGATGCTGAGGAGTAGCATGAGCCAGACCCCCGGCGCCACCATCAGCCAACGCGGCTCCGGCTCGGTCGCGAGGAGCCTGCCGAACCACCAAGGCTTCGACTCGGCCGGGATATAAACCGCGGTGCTCGAGGCGAGCCACTTGGCGAGCCCTCGGAAGATCTTGAGGCTGCCGAGCGTGATGATGAACGGCACCACCCCCATCCTCGAGATCAGAGTGCCGTTGACCAGCCCGCAGAGGCCGCCCATCAAGAGCCCGGCGACCAGGCCGAGGCCGAGGGGTACCTTGATGTCGAACAGGTGGACCGGCTTCCCCTCGGTCCACCAGGGGAGGTCCACCGAGCACCCACGGACCACCAACGCGATCACGACCGTCACAAGGGCCACCGCCGAGCCGACCGACAGGTCGATGCCGCCGGCGATCATGACCACGGTCATCCCCAGGGCCGCGACCCCGACGATCACGGTCTGGACCGCGATCATCCTCCAGTTGTACACCGTCAAGAACGTCCCGGTGTCACGCGTCATGAAGGCGAAGAGCAGGGTAATCAAGACGAGACCGAGGAATGGCCCGAAGCCTGTCCAGACCCACCCGAGCGTCCCCCGGAGCGCCAACCGGTCACCCTTCTCCGCGGCAACATCCTCGCCCCCATCGCCCACGTCACTGCCCCCTTGGGATCCGTCGAAAACGAGCCGTCGCACGCGGCCTCGTCGTCGTCGAGGATCGCCGACGACGTTGGCCAATACAAGAAGAACGATCCAAAGAATCCCGAAGGCCCTCGCCCACTCGAACGGTCCGGCCCAAAGCCCCCCGAACGGGCGGGATCAACCCCCTGTCGCAACCGCCATGACGTCGTGCTCGGTCCAATCCGCGACCGGCCGTACGTCATTCAGGACGCCTCGCGTCATCACAGCGATCCGGTCGCAGATGCCGAAGAGCTCGGGGAGGTACGAGCTGACCACCACGATCGCCTTCCCCTGGGCGGCGAGCTCGCCGATCAGGCGATAGATCTCGGCCTTGGAGCCGACGTCGATCCCCCGGGTCGGCTCGTCCAGGAGCAAGATGTCGGCATGCTGGTGGAGCAGCCGGGCGATCGCCACCTTCTGCTGGTTCCCCCCGGAGAGGTCCCCAACCTTCTGGATCGGACCGACGGCCTTCACCCGCAAGCCCAACATCTGTCGAGAGACCGCGGATCGGCGTTTCCTCAGGTTCAACAGGCCCCAGCGCGCATGCAGGCCGAGCGCGGAGTAGGTCATGTTGTCCTCGATCGAACGCCCGAGGGCGAGCCCCTCTTCCTTGCGATCTTCGCTCAGGAAACCCAGGCCCTGTCCGATCCTGGAGCGTGGGGTTGCGCGCGCGTTGGAGAGCCCCTTGACCCGGACCCGTCCCGAGCGGACGGGATCGAGGGCGAAAACCGCCCGGAGCAACTCGGTCCGCCCGGCGCCGATCAGGCCGGCGATCCCGAGGATTTCCCCTCGACGCACCACCAGGTCCGCCCGCTTCGGCAAGGCCCGGCCTGCGAGCTCCTCGAGCTCGAGCAACGGCTCTCCAGCGGCGTGAGGAACCTGGGGAAAGAGCTCGGTCAAGTCGCGGCCGACCATCTGCGTGATGATCGTCGCGAGGCTCGTCCCCGCAATCGGGCCGCTGCCGACGGTCCGGCCGTCGCGGAGCACGGTGTACCGGCCGGCGATCCGCCGGACTTCCTCGAGGAAGTGGCTGATGTAAACGATCGCCAAGCCTTTCGAGCGCAATCGCTCGATGACCGCGAAGAGCCGCTCGGCGTCGTGGGTGGTCAGCGAGCTGGTCGGCTCGTCGAAGACGATGACGCGGGCGTCAGCCACGAGCGCCCGGGCCACCTCCACGAGTTGTTGCGCTCCGACACTCAAGGTCCCGACGACGGCCTCCGGGCGGATGTCGGGATGGTCGAGGAGCCGCAGGGCCTCGACCACGAGCCGGCGATGCTCGCGGCGACGGACGAGGCCGGCGAACACACGCTCCTGGCCGAGCATGACGTTCGCCTCGACCGTCAGGTGGGGCGCGAGGGCAAGCTCCTGGTAGATCATCGCGACGCCGAGCTTTCGGGCCTCGCGCGGCCCCTTCGGCGCGTAGCGCACCCCAGCGAGCGTCATCTCCCCGGCGTCGGGCTGGTGGGCCCCGCTGAGGATCTTCATCAGCGTGCTCTTGCCCGCGCCGTTCTCGCCGATCAGCGCATGGACCTCGCCCGCCGCCAGCTCGAGAGAGACCCCGTCGAGGGCCAGGCTCGCGCCGAACGACTTCGAGACCCCGCTCATCCCCAAAAGCGGCCCGCTCAAGGCTTGCCGGCCAGCATCCCGGCCCCCTCCAGGGCGCGGAGCATCCCGAACGTGTTCGACTCGTTCACGCAGAAGATCCCGTCGACCTGCCCTCGATACCGGGTCACGAGGCTCTGCGACTTCTGCTGCGCGAGGTCGGAGGTCGCGCCACCGTATTCGGTGTCGGACAGGTACGTGATCTTCGGGAACTCCTTCGACAGCGTGTCGGTGAACCCCTTCTCGCGCTGCTCGGTGCTCTCGGAGCCGACGGCGTAGCGGAGGAGGATGATCTTCCCCTCGCCCTTCAGCAGTTCCCCGAGCCGCTTCGCGGCGAGGACCCCACCGTGGTAGTTGTCGGTCGCCACGTACCCGGCGATCTTCGACGACTCGAGCCCGGAGTCCATCACGACGACGGGGATCCCTTTCGCGACGGCCTCCTCGACCGGCTTGACGAGCGCGCGGGCGTCGAGCGGCGCGAGCACGATCCCGTCCACCTTCGCCGCGACGGCGTTCTGGACGAGTTGGATCTGCTGGAGCCGGTCATCTTCCTTCTGCGGCCCTTGCCAGACGATCTCGACGTTCCCCAGGTCGGCGGCCGCCTTGAGGGCCCCGGCGTGGATCGTCTTCCAGAACTCGTGCGTCGTCCCCTTCGGGATCACGATCACCCGCCACTTCTTCGACTTGGCCCCCGAGAGGCTCGCCTCGGCCCGGTTCTCGGCCTTGGGCGGGTCGACCAGCGGCTTGACCTCGGCGGATTCGAGGTTCTCCGGCGTCACCATCGTCTCGCCGGTCGAGATCTTCGCCTCGACCGCCTGCTTCTCGAGGGCCTGGACCAGCGTCTTGACCGAGACCTCGCCCATCTTGTACGGGTTCTGGACCACCAACCCTTCCAGCTTCCCCTGCCGGAGCGCATGCACGAGCGGCTCGCTCGCGTCGAAGCCCACGAAATGGACCCGCTTGCTCGGCGACGCCGCAGGCGCAGTGCCCGTCTTCACCCCCTGGGCCGAGTCGCCACATCCCTGGGCGATCAGGACGACCATCGCCAATAAGCCGGACTCGGCACGCCGAGCTCTCATGTAGGAACTCCGGTGGAAGACGTTGGTGTGAATGGATATCCGGACATCCTAAAGTCGCGTCGGCGCCATAGTCAAGCGCGTGACGCGGCCGTCGCGAGCGTCGATCGAGAGGCCGGAGGACGGCGTGCGGTCGTCTACCTTCACGGAGTCGCCGGGGGCTCGAGCGAACCACATCCGGCCGCTCTGCGTGGACTCATTATCTGAAACATGAGAACGGCGCTTCCATCCGAACAGCTATCAGCCTCCTGCATCTTTTCAAAATCCGTGGAATCCACGCTTGAACGTCTCGGCCCTCCGTATATATTAGGCCGAGGCACGCCGCGGAGCATTCCCTTAATCTCGCGTACTCGGTCGTTTCTCGACGAAGGCCGCGGCATCCTACTCTATTGTCCCTGCGTTCCCAACGGCAGCCCCCGCTCGCCTAGCCGTCGCCATTGCAACGAGCCGACTCGGCCCGATGCCATGGTGTTCGGGGGAGGATCTCAGCCGATCGAATGTAATGCTTCGGACGTTCGGACGACCGTAATCCCCGCCGCCTTCCTCCAAGCGGCAGCCCGAACGTCCATGTTTCTCGCCGCCAGGATCGTCTGTAGAAAGGGGCCCGTTCATGAGAGCCATCCTCGGATCGAGCATCCCGTTCGCCCTTGCCCTCGTCATCACGACGAGCGCGGCGGGCGAGGACACGCCGAAGTATCGGTCCCTCGACGAGTTGCCGAAGGAGGACCGCGAGGTCTTCGAGAAGAACCTCGCCAAATACGAGGACGCGGAGGCCCGCAAGGATACCGAGTACCGTCGCATCGCGGCGAAAATGCCGCTGCTCGATCGGGCCCGAGAGCAGGTAGCCGAGCTCAAATCCCTCACCGAGCTCCTGGGCCAGCCGATCGGCGTGAAGCGGTCGGAATATCAAATGTGTGGCGAAACCGCACTCCGAGACTACTCGTCGTGGATCGCCATACACCACGCAATCGCCAGGAACCGCGTCGGTGCAGCCCTCCTCGCGGACCCCGGCACGCGCGACTACGTCAATGAGCCGGCACGCTCCGAACTCAACGCGGTCCTCTCCGGGACGCGACCTCAGCCCCAGGATTGGGACCTCACCGAAGGACTCCTGCCCAAGGGCGTGACGGAGTTGGGCGCCGACGAAGCGGGCCGAATCTATCTCGACTGGTATCGCCGAAAGGCCGAGCGGATCGCCCCCGAATCCGAGAAACTCGCGCGAGCGATGGGCCTCTCGCGAGACATCGAGGACGCGGCGGTGGCCTACGCAGAAGCCGGCGCCTCGGAATTCTATTTCAGCACCTACGTCCAGCTCCACAAACCCCGCGAGCTTGAAAAGGCCGAGGGCGACTCGATCCGGGCCGACACGGAACTCTCGAAACTCTGGCCGGGATGGGCGGAAGTCCTTAGGCTTGGCCTCTACGCCCCGACCGCAGCCTCGTCTCCCCGGAGTTGGTCGCGACTACCTCTCCTGCTCGGGATCAATACCGTCGTCATCCTGGCCGTCCTGGCAGGCTACCGGATCCACAAGCGGCGGACATCCGGGGACAGCGAACCTCGTGCTCATGCCGTGTGACTATCTGTCGAGTGATCTGCGCGATAGGGACCCGGTCTCCTCCTCCCGCAGCCCCTCCAAAAAAGAGCCGCCCTACGCGATGAACGCAGGTCACTGGGCAGGCCGGACCAATGAGCGTTGTGCTCGGTTCTTGGAAAAGGGCTGGCGAGGGCCGTAGATCAGACAGACTCGATCCGCAGGCGATCCGCATTCGCGAAGCAGTTCCTCATCTTCGGCCCGCCGATTGGCCTGGGGATGGTGACCGCTCGGATCTCGAAGGATATTGCGACCCGGACCAGGGCGAGCACCCTCGTAAGCGTCGCTCATCTCCTATGGTGCCGCCAGCCGTCGTCGCGGGGTCAGCCGGCTTGGTGAGTGTTTGTCTTGCGGCCGCCAATTTAGAAAAAATGCTCATCCAAGCGATAATTTTGGTTGGCAAGAGCGATAAATCGTCGGTTAATGGCGACTCGTTTGGGTGCCCATCCAGGGAACATATTCGACGCCGAGGAGAGCCCATCGTTGCCAAATGGTAAACCTGGCGATCACCCCTGGATTGATATCGTCCACCACAAGCTTGACACTTTCTCTCCTGTCGCCGACGATCTCGTGCGGGCACTCTCATCCCTCCGACCCGAGATGAATTTGTGGCCTTTCCTCTCCGGTCTCTACCGGCAAGGGGACGCAATCCGAACTGCTGGGAGCGTCGGCGCACTGACACTGCCCGAATTTGAGCATTTCCTTATTGATGCACAGAAGGCAATCCCAACGGCGCCCTCGGAGTTGCGAAGTTGCGAAATGAGATCCTCGAGGACCAACGACAGCGGTTGGAGGCTCTCCTCTCTACCTAACTTCGATCGGCTACCCCTGAGCCCAAAGCATTGACGGCATGATCGACTCGTTACTCTCGTTGACCCCACATCTTCCCAGGCGGCGGTCATGCGTCTTCCCCAGTTCACGACGTCCGGGATGATGGCGGTTGTGGTACTCGCCGCCGTCGATTGCTTCTTGATCCAATTCTGGGACGCTCTCGCCGGCGCATTCCTCATGGGGCTGGCGTTGCAGGTTGGACTCTTCGTCCTGATACGCAGCCGAGCCCGAGGACATCACTTCTGTGTCGGCTTTGAGGCCACCGGACTGGCGGCTCTTCTCATCTACGTACCTGGCCATCGGGCCTACTTCAATCAGGTGATCGTCCCGTGGACATTCGACCTTTCCGGTGCGGTTGACCGGGCGTTGAGATACTTGCCTTACCACGTGTTCGGTTGGTACCGCCGGCATCTCGTCGTCGATCCGAACAACGCCTTGCGGATCATCGACATCATCGCACTCCAGGAGGTGTCCTTCGGACTGCCGATGCTACTCCTCGCCTCGATCGGGGGCCTATTGGCGTTGTTTTCGAGAAGATGCCGAGCCACATTACCCTTCGAGCCTGCGCCTGCCGTAGGTCTAGGCGGAAGGCTAGGATGAAGGATCCCCACCCTAATTCAAAATCAATTAACTCGATTTTGAATTTTAACTCATCATTTCATTTTGCCTTCCTGAGGGATTATCCGTGAGAACTCTCCTGAACGCCGCGGCATTCCTGGCGGTCGTCAGCCTTGCTTCGGTCAACGCGCAAGAGACTCAATCCGTCCGGGTGACGGTCGACAATTTCCGACGCGCCGAGTCCGATACGTATTTCTCGCGGTTCGCCAAGGACGGCGGATTCGGCAAATTCCATCACGAACGCCAGCTGGCCGACATCGACCATCAATCGGTGATCCGCCTGAACCGCGATACCCTGTACTCGTTCGGTACCTTCGATCTCGACGCCGCTCCGGTCACCGTTTCTCTCCCCGATCCTGGTCAGCGATACATGGCGATGCAAGTCATCGACGAGGACCACTACGCCACGGACGTGTTCTACGCGCCGGGGGTCCATCGGCTCGAGAAGGAAAAGGTCGGCACGAGGTATGTAACTCTGGCCATCCGGACGTTCGTGGACCCGAATGACCCCGCCGACCTGAAGGCGGTTCACGCACTCCAGGACGGAATCAAGATCGAGCAGGCGAAGTCGGGCAAGTTCGAGGTGCCGAACTGGGATCAGGAGTCGCTGGCGAAAGTCCGCTCCGCCCTATTGGCACTCGTGGAGGCCAATGGCGGCCTCGATTCGGATCGGATGTTCGGGCGGAAGAGCGAGGTCGACCCGATCCGTCACCTGCTCGGCACGGCGGCAGGGTGGGGAGGGAATCCGAGATACGCGGCGCTCTACGAGGGCAGCGTGCCGAAAGACAACGACGGGAAGACGATCTATCGGCTGACGGTGAAGGACGTCCCGGTGGACGCATTTTGGTCAGTCAGCGTTTATAACAAGGGTGGTTACTTCGAGAAGAACGCGCGAGACGCCTACACGGTGAACAATGTCACCGCCAAGCCGAACGCGGACGGCTCGGTAACGATTCAATTCGGCGGTCAGGATGCGCCGAATTGCCTCCCGATTACGCCCGGATGGAACTACCTCGTCCGGATGTACCGGCCCCGCAAGGTGATTCTCGATGGCGGTTGGAAGTTTCCCGAGGCGTCGCCCGTCAAGTGACCCGCGATAGGGCCGAAGCGCCGGGCCAACCGCGATCCGATGGCGCAATCAACGACCCGACATCGGGCTAAATCGAGTCCTCGATGGAACCCAGACAGGAAAAGACGGATTGATCCGCAGATGGCGCGGATTGACACAGATAAATCACAAGAGTTTCCCATTGCATCTGTGCCAATCCGCGTCATCTGCGGATCGTCTTCTCTCCCTTGAGACTAGCCCGATGTCGGGTCGTCGATGGCAATATCAAACAGATAATGACCACCTAAAACAAGCGTTTCTCTACGCGATCAGCGCGGGGATGACTCCGGTGCTATCCCCGTGTCGAGGTGCGTCGACGCCGAGGCCGTGGAGTAGGGTGAGCCAGGCGTTGCACAGCGGAGTATCTTTCGAGACAACGACATGCTGCCCCAGCTTGATGCCCGCGCCTCCACCGCTGAGCAGGGTCGGGCAATTGTCGAGGTAGTGGACGCTGCGGATATTACTCCCGAAGACGAGGCATGTGTTGTCGAAGAGGCGGCTGCCATCGACCTCCTGGATGGCCTTCAGCCTGTCGATTAACCCGGCGAGGAGTTCGCTCTGGGCGAGGTCGCGCTGCCTGGAAGCCTCCTCGCGCTCGCCAGGGCTGTAATGGCTCATGTCGTGAGGGGCGATCTTGATCCCGAGGCTCGTCAGCAAGTTGCTCACGGGCTGACGGTACGTCAGCACGCGCGTGCTATCGGTCTGGAAGGCCGCGACGATGAGGTCGTACATGAGCTTGACCTCATCGCGGCCCGAGATGTTGGACGCGGGCTCCGGGAACGGAGCCTTCTTCTTCGGGACGTTCTGCCACTGCTCATCCTTGCTCAGGGCCGTCTCGATGTCGCGGATCCCCTGGAAATACTCATCGAGCTTGGCATTGTCGTCGGTGCTCAAGCCTCGCTGCAATGCGCGGGCGTCGTCGGCGACGGCGTCGAGCACGCTGCGCTTCTGGGCCAGCATCGCGCGACGCTCTTCGATGGGCGTGGTGTCGGTCGAGAACAGGCGGTGGTAGGCGGCGAGGGGCTTGTTGAAGCCGGCGACCGGCTTCCCGCGGACATCCCAGGCGAGCGAGAGGCCGGGCCCGTGCCCCTGGGCGACCAGGTCGTCGTCGGTCCCATTGAGCTGCAACGAGGAGAACCGCGTCTCCCTGCCTAGTACGGCGGCGGCCACCTGATCGGCCGAGACGCTGTTGTGGAACCCCACGCCCCCCTCGAATCGGTTGGCCCCGGTGAGCCAGAAGGTGCTCCCCCAGTGGGCCTCCTCGGTGAACTTGTTGCTGAGGCCTTGCACGATCGTGAAGTCGGCCTTATGCCGCGCCAGTGGGGCCAAACCCGCCGGCAGGGTGTAGCCGGCACCGCGCTGCTTCAGGTCGGGGAGCCAAGACTCCTCGGTCACTCCGTAGCCGAAGCCGAGGAAGACGATCCGCTTCGGCGGCTTGACGGACGGACTTGCCGAGACGGATCGTCGAAATCCCAGCGACTCCAAGGCCGGCAATGCGATGAACGCCGTGCTGGAGCGCAGGAAGTTGCGGCGGGAGCGTGGTGAAATCATGGCCGTGGCCCCGCTGAATCAATAGGAACAAAATATAAAAGATATCGACAAATTTCATTTGCGACGAAACTCTTCGCTCGTCGCGAGCACCCGGATGAATTCGCGCAGGGCAAAGTCCCTCTTGCGCGACTCGTCGACCATCGCCGCAATCAGCGGCTCGTCGCCGAACCTGCGGGGCCTGCCGAGGGCGTATTCCAAAAGCGCACCGCTGAAGGCGCGGGCAAAATCGTCGGCCCTGGTGGCGATGATCTCGCGCATTTCCTCGTAGTTCTTAAAGTCAGGGCCGTTGTGGAATGCGGCGGCGGGATCGATCGTCCAGGTCTTCTCCCCCAGCCCGGGTTTCTTGTAGGTTTCTTCCGTCCTCCAGAGGCCAACCGCATCGAAATTCTCGAGACCGAAGCCGATGGGATCGATCGAGCGGTGGCAACTGGCGCATTGCGGCTGCTCCTGGTGGGCGCGGATCCGCTCGCGGGTCGTCAGCAGCTTGCTTTCGAGCCGAGAGAGTTGGGGGACATTCGCCGGGGCGGGGGGGGGCGGGTCGTTCAGGAGTTTGCGGAGCACCCAGGCCCCGCGCTCGACGGGGCTCGTCTGCTCGCCGTTACTCCCCATCGCCAGGATCGCGGCCATGCCGAGTGACCCGCCGCGCGGCGAACCGTCCGGGATCGCGACCTTGCGGAACCCGTCGCCTTCGACCCCCGCGATGCCGTAGTAGTTCGCCAGCAAGCTATTTACCACCACGAAGTCGGACTTGAGGAGATTTCGGAGGGTGGCATCCTGCCGGAGCAGGTAATGGAAGGTCTCGTACACCTCGTCCCGGGCCGACAGCTTGGTGCTGTCGTCGAAGGAGGGATAACGCGCGTTGTTGAACCGGAAGAAATCGAGCCGGTCCAGGCCGAGCCACTGATGCACGAACGGCCTGACGAATCCGGACGAGCGGGGATCCTCGATCAGGCGATCCACCTGCTCCTTCAAGACCAAGGGCTTCAGCAGCTCGCCGGAGACGGCGAGCTCGCGCAGCGAGGCATCCGGAGGCGCCCCCCAGAGGAAGTAGGAAAGGCGGATCGCGAGTTCCTGGGCCGTCAGGCCTCGGCGAGACGGTGCGGGGGAGGGCTCGACGAGATAGAGGAACCGCGGCGACGCCAACACCACGGCCAAGGTCTCTTTCAGCGCCACGACGTGCGGCGATCCCGCCTTGCGACGCTCATCGTAGATCCCGACCAGTCGTTCGAGGAAGCCGGGAGACGGCGCATTCCCTCGCCCGGCCTCGACGGCGAACCGTTCCAACGCTCCCCGCAAATCTTGGGCGTCCAACGCCGGCGCATCGTCGCCGAAGGGGATCCGGAGTGCCTCGAGGCCGGGCGGCATCCGCCTGTCGGGGGCCGGCCGGCGGACGACCTCCGCCCAATCGACCCACAAGGCAAACTCCGGGCCGATGCCGTTGAGGGCCGCCCCTTCGCCCTGCTTTCGAATGCCTTGCTCGTTGGTGTCCATCGTCCCCTTCTCGCGGACGAAGAACGAGCGATCTCCGTCCTTCGTCAGCGTGAACGGGATTTCGATTACCTGGGGAGCGTCCATGGTCCCCAGAACTTCGTGAGTGCTCAGGAGCGTGGCGTGGACGCCGAACTCCATGAATCTCCGCTCGGGGGTCGCCTGCTTGGTCGCCGCGATCCGGACCCTCACCAGAGACTCGCCCGAAGGCCAGTCCCCTCCCACCTCGAAGGTGAACCAAGGGTTCACGCCGTTATCGCCGACCGTCAGGAACGCCCCCGTCTTCAGGTCCGGCTGCGCCATAAAGTAGGTCTGATAGGGGACCAAATTCCAGGCACCGATGCCCATATGCGTCGCCGTCTCCGCATCGACGAAGCCGTAGTCGGTCGGCGACGGCGCCTCTTTCAACCTCTTCCAGGAATGATAGAAATTCCAAGGAGGCTGATCCTTGAGGCCCTCGCGGATTTCCTTCGCCGCCGCCCGGTTCTCCGGACGCGAGGCGGCCCGGTCCACGGCCTTCGACCAGAGCGTGTATCGACGGCGAAAGTCGATCCGTTCTCGGAGCGACTCTCGGACACGATCGACCGTGGCCTCAGCCTCGAACCGTTCCTGTTTGGTCGCGGCCCGCTGCTTCCGGAGGTCGAACGCCTCGTCGAGCGCCTCGCGACCGAGGGCGAGATACTGCTCGATTTGATCGCTCGACATAAAGAGGTTCGAGCCCGAGGTGTCGAAGCCGCCGGTCGCCGTATCGGCCGGGAGCTCGTTCACGTTGATCTCGACCCCGAGCAACTCTCGGAGGGTGTTCCTGTACTCGCGACGATTCAGCCGCCGCATGACGATCCCACCGGCCTGATCGCCGAGGCCTTTTCTTGCCGCGACCAGGGCGTGCGCGAGCTCGTCCAGCAGGTCGGCCTTGGCCTTCCCCTCGAGTTGCTCCTCGTCGTCGGGCGGCATGTCGCCCGAGTTCAGGGCATTGAGCACCTTCTGCCAGCGGGCGGCGGCCTGGATTGTGTTGATGGCAAACGGCAAATCATCGACCCGAAACCTGCCGCTCGCCTTCGTCGAGCTGTGGCACTTCACGCAATGATTCTGGAACAGTCCCCTGTGCCGCTCGTCGATCAAGGCCGTGGGACCGGCCGCCAGGGCTTGCGTTGCCGCGGATGCCAGGGCGAAGGTGGCCCACAGGACCAGGAGTTTCGTTTTCATGCGAGGTGACCGCCGTCGTCCGATTCGAGCTCCGGCGGCCTCCGGGCCCACCCATTCGAGTCGCAAATCATTTGTCAAACATCCCAAGTCGATCCCGAACTTACAAGGTGAGATCCGGCCTCGGGCGGCGAGACGTACCGAATGAGTGAAGGACGAGAGTGACCGGGAACTTGAGACTCAACGCAGAAGCCCACCGAGCCGCCTGCCCTCGACGAGGTGACAGGCTCACCACTAAGTCATAGAGGCGATTCAGACCATCAACAATGCAACAAATTCATTGATGATCTTTATTTATTAATGTTATCCAATCTTTCGCGTGATGAAATCCCGATCCTGCTCCTCGAGGCAATCGAGAGGTAGTGTGACGAACGTCGACGGAGAGATGAGGAGTAGCCAGAACCGGGGGTGCTTCCAGACCTCGGTAATCGATGACCAGGGAATCGTCGAACTACCAAGCTCCGAAGTCAAACAAACATTTTCTTCATCATAGGCCATCGTGGCCATCGGCGTGCGCATTCGTCGAAACCTACCGATCGTCTGACGAAAATGTGAGACGTAAATCATCACCAAGAAAATGCCGACGAATACGACGGTGGCCATGAGGAAGCCGACGATCCACCCCCTCTCGTGATACCAGAGAAAACCTGCGAGGGTTAGGATCATCAGGCCGACCATGATGAAGAACAATGCACCCAGTTGGCGGACCAGGATTCGATAGACGAACACTCGGACAGCCTCTCTCAAGAGAGGTTCGGAATATCGCAGATTGATTTCACGCATAAAATTTGCTCCCTCGTACGTCAACAGGACCAACCGTCGACAAGTGCGTTTTCGATCTCGCGTCACGATCTCCTGAGAGCCATAGGTGCTCACCGGATGCTGCACGCGGATCATGACATCTGGGTGGCCGGGTCGGAACGCAGCGACACCCCGGGTTCTTCGACATCCCAAGGTCTGGGGCGTCGCGGCGCTCCGACCCGGCCACCCTCGTCTCATCTCATTTTCAGTTCAAGCAGGTGTAACCACGGGAGAGCGCTACGAGAAAACCAGAATTCGGCATTCAAGGCCAACCTTTTTGTTCCGTAGGGGAACGTTCCTGGGTTTCACCTGACCTCAGCATGCCGCCAGACCCGGGTCTGCGCCTCGAGCGACACAGCATCCAGCGCGAACCCGACCTTCGAGCCGCCGAAGGGCGGTAAACCGGCGATCTCACATGCGGACCGAATCTGAGAAAATCGGGATTCGGCGACGGATGGTCCCCTCTTTAACTTCGGCGGGTGCGGAACGGCGAGGCGGGAAAGCCGGGGCGGGAGTCGGCGACGCATGGCAAACAGGGAATCGGGCTCGGTCTTGCGGCATCTCCGAGAGTTGTTCGGTCGCGGGACCGGGGCGGGGCTATCGGACGGGCAACTCCTGGCACGGTACGCGAATGCGAATGACGGGGCGTCCTTCGAGGCCCTCGTGGCGCGTCACGGGGCGATGGTCCTGGCGACGTGTCGGGCTATCCTGAAGCATGAGCACGACGTGGAGGACGCCTTCCAGGCGACCTTCCTGGTGCTGGCTCGGAAGGCAGGGTCGGTCCAGCGGGGAGACACCCTCGGCGGCTGGTTGCACCGGGTGTCCCGCCGAGTCGCCGTCGAGGCGAGCCTCAGCGCCTCGCGGAGACGAAAGCAAGAGGCGGAAGGGTTCCCGATCGCCATGATCGCGGACCAGGCGGCTCCTCGCCAGGATGTCGACCTCGACGTGGTCCCCCTCGTCCATGAGGAGATCGACCGACTGCCCGAGGGCCTGCGGTCCACGGTCGTCCTCTGCGACCTCGAAGGGCTGACCTACGAGCAGGCTGCCGAGCGACTCCAATGGTCGCTCCCCACGTTCCGCCACCGCCTGTCAAAAGCACGACAACGCTTGCGAACCGGCCTGATCCGCCGAGGCTTGCCCGCCGCGCTGGTCGGGACCTTGGTGGAGACGTCGGCGACGGCGGCGAGGCCAGTGCCGGCGTCGTGGGCCTTCGCGGCGGTCTCGGCGGCCACGGGTGGTTCCCGATCCTCGGCCGCTTCCGCACTCTCCCAGACCATCCTCAGGAGCCTCCTCATGACCAAACTCAGGAACCTCGCGGCCGGCCTCCTGGCCACCGCCGCGCTCGTGACCGCGGGAGCCGTCGCTTCGCGTGCGGGGCAATCAGACAAGAACGAACCCGACACTAAAGTCCCGGTCGCGATCAAGGCCTCCGGGGTCGAGACCAAGACCGAGCTAACCTCCGAGGAGGGGCCTGTCACGGTGCGAGGTCGGGTCGTCGGTCCGGACGGGAAGCCGGTCGTCGGCGCCAACCTCCGACCCACGTTCCTCCGCATCGACGACCGGCCGGGCCCCGAAACCTCGAGCGGAGCCGGAGGACAGTTCCTCATCAAGCTTCCCAGGCCCGACGCTGCCATGCGTACGTTGAATGGCGGCCCGACCTTCCCCTGGCTCATCGCCTCGGCTCCGGGTTTCGGACCGGTCCTGAAAACGAACGTGTTCAAGACGGGGAAGGACTCGGAGTTGACCTTTCGCCTGGTTAAGGACGGCCCGCCCATCGAAGGGCGGATCGTCGACCTCGAGGGGAGGCCGGTCGCGGAGGCCCAGGTCAAGCTCGAGGCCATCTGGTTCCCCATCGCCGACCGAGATCATTACGAGGACACTGGTGACCTTTCCGACTGGCTCAAGGTCGTGCAGCAACGAGGTGCCCAGGGCCCCTGGGACGGGCTCGAGCAGTTGAGAGCCAGCGCCGCGACGAAGACAGGGCCTGACGGTCGGTTCCGCCTTGCCGGAATCGGTCGCGAACGCGTGGCCCACCTCCGCGTCTCCGGGCCTACGGTCACGACGACAGAGATCTTCGCCATGACAAGGAACGGATCTGAGGTCCAAGCTCCGAAACAAGGGGATCGCAAGGGAAATGCCTTCGTCCTCCATTCTCCTCGTTTCGAGCAGGCCCTCGCCCCCACACAGCCGATCGAAGGGATCGTCCGCGACAAGGACACCGGCAAGCCGGTCGCGGGCGTCGTACTCCGCGGAGGCGTGACCGAGCCGCACAGCAAAATTTGGGTCCGGGGAGTCGAGACGACCAGCGACGCCCAGGGCCGTTACCGACTGGCCGGCCTGCCCAAGAGCCCGTCCTACCAGGTATTCGTCGTGCCGGGCCCCGGCTTGCCGTATCCGAATCTAAACGTGGCGGTCCCTGCGATGGTGCCCGGTTTGAACCCGGTTCCTTTCGACCTCACCTTGACGCGGGGAGTCGTCGTCCGCGGTAGGGTCACCGACAAGGCCACCGGCCGTCCTGTCCTCGGCTACGTGGAAGCCTTCACGTTCTCGGACAATCCTTGGGTAGCCAAGTTCCCCGGCTATCGCGACGGCTATACCCCTCAGGCCTATCTCGATGAGGACGGGCGCTACGAGCTCGTCACCTTGCCAGGACACGGAATCATCGCATGCCGCTCGGACAGGGATCGATATGTGACTGGCATCGGCGCCGATACGCTCAAAGGCGTCGACGCCAAGCTCGGATTATTCTCCACTCTCCCTTTCAACTGCCATGTCGGTACTTATCATATCCTGGCCGACGTCGACCTCACCCCGACAACCACGCCTGTATCCTTGGACCTCCAAGTCGACCCAGGACGTATGATCGCCTTGAAGGCCGTCGACCCGGAAGGAAACCCCGTCGCACCGACGAAGGTGCTGGGACTGAGTCCGATGTTCATCGAGGAACGCTTGCAGGAGTCGTCCTCGATTGAGGTCCATGGCCTCGATCTTTCGAAGCCGTTGCGACGAGTCACGATCGTCCAGACCGACCGAAAGCTCGTCGGCGAAATTGCGTTGAAGGGGGATGAATCCGGCCCGATCAACGTCCGTCTCCAACCATGGGGGACGATCCTCGGCCGCGTGATCGGCGAGGACGGGGCTCCTCGTGTTGGACTCCGCCTGAGCAGCATCGGCTATCTCAGCACAGGACGGATGGAGCCCGAGGACCCCCGAACTTCCGGGGCGATCCCGGGTGGTGAGATCTACACGGATGGCGACGGGCGGTTCCGAATCGAGCGGGTCGTCCCCGGACTCGTCTACAGCGTAAGCGTCGCCAAGGGGACCATGTTCCTCGGCGACATCTTCCGCGACGTGAAGCTCGCGAGCGGCGAGACCAAGGACCTGGGCGACCTGAAGGTCGTCCGCCCCGAAGTCCTCGGCGGCCCGAAGCCGAAGCGATAGACCTCAACGACCCAGGATGGGTCGGGACTCTGTCCGCGACGGAAGACGGAGGTTTTTCGCAACGGATGGAACACGGATCGCATAGAGAAAGAAAACGATCGACAGATTACACCGATGAATACAGATTAAAATTTAATAATTTTATAAATATTATTGAAATTTAATCTGTGTTCATCGGGGGAAATCTGTTGAAAAATCTCCGATTCCTTCCTCAGCAGGCGGCAGGCGCCGGGTCGAGAGAACAGGGGAGCTCGATCATGACGAGGAGGCCGGGATTGGCGTTGTGCGCCGTCAGCCGCCCCTGGTGGAGGTCGATCGCCCTTTGCGCGATCGAGAGACCAAGCCCGACGCCTCCGCTCGCCCGGTCGCGGTCGCTGTCGACCCGGAAGAAGGGCTGGAAGATCGCCTCGAGCGAGTCTTCAGGGACGCCTCGGCCGAAGTCTCGGATCGAGACGACGGCAGATTCCCCCTCGGTCCGCAAAGCGACCTCGATCGCCGTCCCGTCGGGTGCGTGGCGGATGGCGTTGCGGAGGACATTCTCGAAGGCTCGATGAAGCAGCTCGCGCTCTCCGCGGAGCACCGAGGGGTGATCGATGCGGAGGACCAGATGGCAGTCGCGTGCCTCGGCCTCGACGACGCAGTCTTCGACGAGATCCCGGAGGAACTCGTGGAGCGTGACCTCCTCGAGGCTCCGGGTCGTCGGGTCCCCTTCCGCCCTCGTGAGTTGGAGGAGCTGGGCGACGAGGACGGCGAGCCGATCCACGTCCTTCTTGATCCGAGCGAGCGATTCCTCGCGGTCGGGACTGGTCTTGGCGAGCTCGACGGCGAACCCGAGCCGGGCGAGCGGGGAGCGGAGCTCGTGCGAGACGTCCTGGAGGAGCCGACGTTCGGCGGAGAGGAGCGTCTCGATCCGCTCGGCCATGCGGTCGAAGGCCCGGGAGAGGACGCCGATCTCGTCCTTCCGGGTCGATTCGGTTCGCGCGGAAAGGTCGCCCTCACCAAACCGCTCGACCGTCCTGCGAAGACTCCGCAGCGGCGTCGCCAGGTGGACGGAGAGGAAATAACAGAGGAGCGCCATTACGACGAGGATCCACAGGTAGTAGGGGACGAAGCCCCACGGATCCCCCCTCGGCTTGTGCTGCACGATCAGGCGATAGCGCCCGTCCCCGGACGCGTGGACGAACGCAGGACGCCTCCCGGAGGAGAAGCCCAGCATGTGCAGGGTGCTCGAGAAGTGGGGACGTCGCCCCCCCGACGAAGGAGACGGCGGACGGCCCGGGACGTGGGCCCGGGCCAGGAGGGCCGAGCGGTCCGTCCCATCGACGAGGTCCCGGCCTTGCGCGTCGGTCAGGTAGTGGTCGGCGGGGAAGAACGTCCCCAGGCGCTTGAGGTACGTGTCGAGCTGCTCCGCCCCTCCTTCTTCATAGTGGCGGCGGGCATCCTCGAGCTGGAACTCGCTTATCCGAGGGAAGAAGTTCGGTCGGTTCGGCGCGTTCACCGAAAGCGTCAGCGACGTCGCGGCGAACGCGACGAGGCAGAGGACCAAAGTCCCGAGGAACCACGCCAAAATCTGGGCGAAGAGCGATTTCATGCGTCCCCGACGTCACCGGTCTCGGCGCAGAAGAGATAGCCCACGCCGCGGACGGTCCGGATCAGGTCGCCCCGCTCGCCCAGTTTCTTGCGAAGGTGGCTGATATGAACATCGAGTGAGCGATCGAACGGAGAGGCCTGTCTCTGGTAGAGCACGGCCGTGAGCTCGTTGCGCGAGACGACCCGGCCCGCCGATCGCACGAGCAGCTCGAGGATGTCGTACTCCGTCGAGGTGACCATCACCCGGACGCCTTCGCACCAGACCTCGCGCGTGCCGGGGATCATCCGCACACGATTCACTTCGATCGCATCGGCCGGTGCGCCTCTCCCCGGGCCGACCCTCCGCAGGACCGCGCGGATCCTGGCGAGGAGCTCCTGGGGCTCGAAGGGTTTGGGCAGGTAGTCGTCCGCGCCCGAGTCGAGGCCCATGATCCGGTCGTCGGGGGCGGTCCGTGCCGTGAGCAGGATCACGGGGACGGCGCTCCGCCGCCGGACCTGGCGGAGCAGCTCGAATCCATTGATCCCCGGCATCATCACGTCGAGCAGGATCAGGTCGTGGTCGCCGTTGAGCGCACGCGCCAGGCCCCGCCGACTGTCGTGGATGGTCTCGAACTGGAGCCCGTGCCGGTCGAAGAACTCCTGCATGAGCTCGCCGAGCTCGACGTCATCGTCGACCAGCAGGATGGAGGCCCGCGGATGGGACGTCCCCTTCACGGTCGTGGCCTCACCTTCCAGGGCCCCGTAACGCCGGGCGTTGTCCTCAAAGGTGACTTCCAAGTCAGAGATCCTCTCAAGAGATGGAATCGCTCCCGCGAAACGGGGTTTCCGGGGGAAAGCGAATTTCCCTTGAGGGGTATCGAAATTCATCGCAATCCTCCGTCGAGCACCGCGAATTTTTCGGCCGAATGCACGGCCTTCGCCAGGCCGGATCTCCCGGGAACCTGCGGGGATCGGTGCCCCTCGACTGCGACCATGGTTTCTCTTCCTCGCGGCACGTCGGACGCGGCACGAAGTCTCCACGCGGCCAGGTCCACCGGGACGCGACAAGGTGGGGGGGGGTGCGTATTGCGCCGTCGCGCATCGGGAGACACCAGGGCTCTCGCCCGGGACGGACTCGCAAGGCGAAGGGGTTGCATGAACAACCCCCAGAAGTCATTAACTCGTACGAGATGAAACGCGAACCTGCGTTCGCGGCTTCACTCGAGAGGGTCGCGAGGTCGCCTGAAGGGGAGCCTGGCGCGCCTTCGAATCGGATTCGCCGGAGCCGAGGGTGAGACCGCCAGGCCCGGCATCTCCGCCTCGTGACTATAGACTCGACCCACGGGGGGATCTGTAAAAATTTGTAAATCGAGCCGGATCGTGGCCGGCGGGTGTCCCGCGAAGGTCAGGCGAGGATTTCCTTGACGACCTCGCCATGGACGTCGGTCAGGCGGAAGTCGCGGCCGGCGTAGCGGTAGGTCAGCCTGGTGTGGTCGAGCCCGAGGAGGTGGAGGATCGTGGCGTGCAGGTCGTGGACGTGGACCTTGTCCTCGACCGCGTAGTAGCCGTAGTCGTCGGTCTTGCCGTGGACGATCCCGTTCTTGACGCCGCCGCCGGCAAGCCACATGGTGTAGCCGTGGGGGTTATGGTCCCGACCGTCGTCCCCCTGCGAGGTGGGTGTCCGGCCGAACTCCCCGCCCCAGACGACGAGCGTGTCGTCCAGGAGCCCCCGCGCCTTCAGGTCGCGGAGGAGACCGGCGATCGGCCGGTCGACCTCGAGGGCGTTGCTCCGAGTGTCCTTCTTCAGGCCGGAGTGCTGGTCCCACTTGTAGCTGTGCGAGACCTGGACGAACCGCACCCCGCGCTCCGCGAACCGTCGGGCCATCAAGCATTGCCGCCCGAAGTTTTTCGTGGCCTCGTCGTCGAGGCCGTACAGCTTGAGCGTCTCGGGAGACTCGCCGCTGATGTCCTGGACCTCGGGTGCGGCCGCCTGCATGCGATACGCCAGTTCGAACGAGGCGATCCGCCCTTCGAGGGCCTGGTCGACCCCCGCCTGTGCCAGGCTGTCGCGGTTCATCTCCTGGATCAGGTCGAGTTCGAGCCGCTGCACCCGGCGCGAAACCGTCGTATTGGAGATGAACGGGATCTTGGCCTGATCGGCGGGGACGCCCGTCGCCCCGATCTGAGTCCCCTGGTAAACCGCCGGCAGGAACGCCGAGCTCCAGTTGTTCACGCCGCCGTGACTGAGGTTCGGGCAGATCGTGATGAAGCCGGGCAGGTCCTGGTTCTCTGTCCCGAGCCCATACGTGATCCACGACCCCATACTCGGCCTGATGAACGTGTCGCTGCCGGTGTGGAGCTCCAGCAGAGCACCGCCATGCCTCGAGTTCGACCCGTGCATCGAGTTGATGACGCAGAGGTCGTCGGCAAACCCGGCGAGGTGCGGGAAGAGCTCGCTGACGGCGATACCGCTCTCGCCGTGGCGTCCGAACCGGAACGGCGAGCGGAGGAGGTTGCCGGTCTCGCTCGAGACGACGCGGGGCTTCGCGAACGGCAAGGGCTTGCCGTGGTCGCGGTCCAGGAGCGGCTTGGGGTCGAACGTGTCGACCTGCGACGGCCCGCCGTGCATGAAGAGGAAGATCACCCGCTTCGCCCTCGCGGGGAAGTGCGACGGGCGAGGGGAGAGGGGGTGGTCGGGGTCGGGCCCGGACTCGGCGGCGCGCGACTCCTCGGCCAACAGCCCGGCCATCGCCAGCGCCGCGAACCCGTTCCCGCCCCGTCGGAGCAGCTCGCGTCGCGAGATCGGCCGGCACGACAATTCATTCCAGTGGTTGTTCATTTCAGTCCTTCCTGCGGCCCGGGCCGATTCTTGCCGGTGGTCGCCCGCGATGACGACGCCTGGGTCATTGGCGTCGGTCAGTTGAGGTAGATGAACTCGCTCGCCGCCATGATCGCCTGGCAGAGACCCTGCCAGGCCTTCAGGGGACGCTCCGCCGCGGCCACCCCTTGGGCTTCGAGCGCGGATTCGAAGCGGCCGATCGACGCCAGGGCTCGTGCGACCTCCGCGTCGAGCGCCGAACGACCGTAGGCGACGAGGTAAGCATGCCGGATCCGCGCGGCGTCGTCGCGTTCGCGGAGGGCGAGCAGGCCTCGGGCCATCGCCTCGGACGCCTTCAAGACAAGCTCATCGTTCAACATGAACAACGCCTGGGGCGCGACGGTCGTCGGGATCCGCAAGCCGTTCGAGGCGCTCGGGTCTGCGAAGTCGAACGCCTGGAACACGTCGTAAAGCCCGCTGCGGATCACAGGCAGGTAGACCGACCGGCGAGGGGAGCGGTAGCCGGCCCCTTGGCTGAGGCCGGTCGAATTCACGTATTCGTGATTCTTCGTCGTCAGGAGGCTCCCTCCCATCGTCCCTTCGAGCTCGCCGCTGACGGCGAGGATCGCGTCGCGGATGGCCTCGGCCTCGAGCCGGCGACGGCCCATCCTCCAGTGGAGCCGGTTCTCCGGATCCGCCAGCGCGGCGGCCGGGTCATAACGCGTGCTCATCTGATACGTCGACGATCGCATCACCAGCCGATGCATCGCCTTCACCGACCAACCCGACTCGACGAACCGACGGGAGAGCCAGTCGAGGAGCTCGGGGTGCGCCGGTCGGTCGCCGAGTTTGCCGAAGTTATCAGGCGAACGGACGATCGCGTCGCCGAAATGCCCGAGCCAGATCCGGTTGACCATCACCCTGGCCGTCAAGGCGTGGTCGGGGTGCGTCAGCCAACTCGCCAACTCGAGCCTCCCGCTCCGACCCGAGTCGACCGGCGTCTGCGAATCACCGGCGAGGATCCGAGGGAATCGCCTGGGGACTTCCTTGCCGAGGGTCAGGTGGCTGCCTCGGACGTGGATCGCCAGGTTCGTCGCCTTCTGATCGGCGACGCTCATCGCCTCCGGGAGCCTCGGGGCGGCCTTCTGCAACCGCGCGAGATCGGCACGAAGGACGCGGATCTCCTCGGTCGTCTTCGGGGGAAAGTCGACTTCGGGGTTCTCGGGGAGGGCGAACGGCCCCTTGGGGTCGTCGAGCACGCGGCGGAAGGCAAGCAGCGCCGGATCCGCCGAGTCGTTCGACTCAGCACCAGCCTTGTCGAAGAGTTCCTGGTAGCGCTCCGCCAACGCCCGAAGGGATTGCGGGGACGGAGACCGATCGACCGCGGCCCGAACCGCAGGGTCCATTCCACCGCGATCCGGCCAGGCGCCGAAGACCGAGAGCGAATCCTCGGAGGAACGTGCCAGGACCTCCTTCCAACGACCCAGGAGCCGGGGATTCACGCCCCGTTCGGACGCCAAGGCCTCGAGCGACCCGGTGGCGAGGGTCTCGAGCCCGTCCGGGAACGACCGGGCGACGAGGACGAGCCCCTTCGGCCGGGCCTTCCCATCGGACTCGAGCCGAAGGGTCCTGACGCCTCGCCCGAGTGCCAGAAATACCCCCGAGTCGTGGAGCTTTATAGGAGGATCCGTCGCGCGGGCCTCGTCTCCGCTCGCCCAGGTCGAGCGCACGAGGTCGTCGACCATTCGAAGCACGCTCGCCGGGCTTCCGGCCAGGATCTGGTAGACCCCATCGGCCGGCACCTCGACTTCGTACTCGACGACGTTCGGCGCCCCATCGCGCAGCAGGGCCGGGCTAAGGGCTCCAGGGGTGGTCGACACGATTCGCCGACCCCGGGAGTCGGCATCCCGCATCAAGACCCCGGAGGAGCTGTCGGCCAAGCGTTCCTCGGTGAGACCGGTCCGGACGCGGTCGAGTTGCACGAGTTGCCAGGCGAGCGGAAGGTAGTCGGCCAGCCGAGAGCGGATCTCGCGGGCGAGCGAGGCTTTTGCCTCGTCGAGACGGACCTTGATCACCTCCGTCCGTCGGGCGACTTCCCTCGTGTGCTCCTCGATCGCCGACCGCTGGGAAGCGGTCGCGACCGTGCGTTCGTTCCACATGGCGACGACTTTGTGGTTCTGCATCGACTTCGTCGACTTGAAGATCCCGGCCAGCGAGTAATAGTCGGCCGTCGGGATCGGGTCGAACTTGTGGTCATGGCACCGAGCACAGCCGAGCGTCAGCCCCATGAACACGCGCCCGATGGTGTCGACCTGCTCGTCGACGATGTCCATCTCCATCTTTACCGGGTCGTCCTCGGCGAGCATCTTCGGGCCGATCACGAGGAATCCGGTCGCGGCGAGACGCCCCGGGTCGGGCGCCCCATCTCGGGAGGCGGGCAGCAGGTCGCCCGCGACCTGCTCCTTGATGAACTCGTCATAGGGCGTATCGTCGTTGAACGCCCTGATCACATAATCACGATAACGGAAGGCATTCGCATAAGCGACGTTCTCATCCATGCCGTTCGAGTCGGCATAGCGGGCGAGGTCGAGCCAGTGCCGTCCCCAGCGCTCGCCGTATCGGGGCGAGGCGAGGAGTCGGTCCACGACCCGGCCGAAGGCGTCGGGCCCGGTGTCGGCCAGGAACGCCTCAACCTCGGCGGGGGTCGGCGGCAACCCCGTGAGGTCGAACGTCGCGCGTCGGAGGAGCGTCCGCTTGTCGGCCGGGGGGGCCGGCTTCAATCCCTTCGCCTCGAGGCCGGCCAGGATGAACCGATCGAGCGGCGAACCGGCCCAGCCAGGCTCCTTGACGTCGGGCGGCGCCGGGTCGACCGGCGGCCGGAAGGCCCAGAAGTCTTCGGAGGCCCCGGCGGCCCTCTCCGCGCCAGGAACCGTTTTCGGAGAGGGAACTCCCCCGGGCCAGATGGCCCCCGCCCGGACCCATTCGACCAATTCGGTCGTCTCCGCCGCGGAGAGTTTCCCCTTCGGGGGCATCTTGAGATCGCTCGAGTAGAGGATCGTCTCGATCAGTCGGCTCTCCTCGGGCTTCCCCGGGACCACGACGGGCCCGGAGTCTCCCCCCGTTGCCAACGCCTCGGCCGAGTCGAGCCGCAGCCCCCCTTTGTGCTGCTCGGGGCCGTGACACCGCCAGCAATGGGCCGCCAGCAGCGGCCTCACCTTCGTCTCGAACCGCGCGACGAGCGCCGCATCCACGTCCGCCCGTGCCGGCGTGCCAACAACGAGGCTCGCCAGCATCAAACCGAAGAAGGTCAAACGCTTCGAGCCAGGGCTCCCGCTCAGTGGGTCGCGCATACGCCACTCGGCGCGAAATCTATTCGGGCGTGCGGTCATGGTCGGTGGTCCATCGGCCGGACGGATGCTGAGGAGATCCGGGGCCGGCGTTTCTCGATCAACCTCGGCTCGAGGCCATTCGCGTAGAGCCGAACCAGGTGGGCAGGACACTCGAGATCGGCCCGGGAGGTGGCCAGGTTTCCGAGTGCGGAGGCGAGTTTCAGGTCGAAGGCGGGTCAATCCGGCGGAGACGTTCCAGCATCCCCGCCCGTTTCGCGAACCGGGTCGCCCCGATTGCTCGCAGTCAAACTACCCGATCGGGGCCGTGGATGGCAAGTTCCGCAATTGGAGTGGCCCGAAATCCGCCGTCCCCGGCCGAGCGAGCCATCCCAAGCGCACCACGGACACACCAAAATACCCATAAAACACCAACAATCAATCATTAACTCCTAGCATAGCCCTACTCCGTCGACGCACCAACATTTCACCAAGCACTCACAACGACAATTCCACAACTCAATCTCTACCAACGGCCCGTTATCGAGTTAGGACTAAGAGACAGGAGACGATCCGCAGATGACGCAGATTGACACGGATAAATTGGAGATTCTTCTGATCTTATCTGTGTCAATCTGCGTCATCTGCGGACGACCCCGTCTTTTCATGTCTATGTTCCATCAGTGGCTCGTTTCAACCTGATGCCGGGTCGCCGTTCTTCCATTGCAAATCTATGGCTCGTCGATTGGGCCGCAAATTTGATGGGAGGGCCATCGGGATGCTAGCATGGACCTGAAGAGGCTCGAATCGCGTTTGGCCGTGAGGATGCCCGTCCGACGGAGCCTGTTCCCGTCCTGGACTGGGCTCCGAATCGCCGTTCGAGACCTCGCGACCCAGCGTCGACCCGAGGCGTGCGATGCCATCCGAAGGGGTGAGGGGTCGTCGAGGTCCGGCGAAGACATTCGACGTCGGCAAGGCGCTCGAGGCGGCCATGCTGGTCTTCTGGAGGAAAGGGTTCGAGGGGACGTCCCTGTCCGACTTGACCGAGGCGATGGGCATCAACCGCCCGAGCCTCTATGCGACCTTCGGCGACAAGCAGGAACTATATCGTCGGGCCGTCGGTCGATTCGGCGAGATCGGTCGTCCCATCTTCGAGGCGAGCGCGGCCGAGCCGACAGCCAGGCGTTTCGCCGAACGGCTACTTCGCGGACAGGTGGAGTTGTACACCCGGGCCGATTTTGCCCCTGGCTGCTTCCTCATCCAGAGCGCCATCAGCACGAGCGCAAAGTCCAAGGCCGCCCGCGAGGAGTCCGCCGCTCGCCGCCGGCTAAACGAGTCGGCGGTCCGTCAGTACCTGGAAGATCCGGCTCGAGAGCTGGAGTTGCCCTCGGGACTCTCCGCGGTCGAAATGGCGTCCTACCTCGCGTCGGTCGGGTATGGCCTCGCCGTTCGCGCCGCCGATGGCGCCTCGCGCGAGGAACTGAATCGACTCGCCGACCTCGCGTTAGCCTTCTGGCCCCAGCCGGCAACTCCGCTTGAGAACAGAGGAGCCCAAGCAGGCCGATCATCCTCCAAGGGCGGGCGACGAACGGGCTGATCCGGGAACGGTACGCCGGGCTCAAGATCGGCGCCTGGGCAAGAGAGCCTGGGCTTGTGCTTCGGATGGGAGGGAGGGCAGGTCTGCAACCCCTCTTCCCAAAAGCTCAGGCCCTCATTTGCCGGCCGAAAACACCTCGAGCGACCGGCTCAGCGGCAGAGATCTCCGCGATACATCAGGAATGACTTGCGTCAGCAGGGGAGGGATGTAGCTCTCAGGCAACTGGGTAGACCCGTTGGAATACGGCAGGATCGACGGGGGCTGGTTTCCGGGAGTCGGGTAGTACAGCCGAAGGATGAGCTGAAGGGTCGTGCTCACCGCCTGATTGGGATAGAGGGTATCGAAGTAGCTCGTGGAGGGTGTCGGAATCCAGTTCGACGCCGCAACGCCCGAGGGGAGTGTCGGGGAGAACCACAGCGTGAGTGAGCCGTCCGAGTTCAACGCGAGCTGGCCGGCGGCCAGTTGTGCCGACCCGAGCTGCGAAACCGGCTGGACCTCGCCGTTAGTGAGGGAGCCCGCTCCCGCCGGTGATTTGAGATGGACCAGGGGGCCGGCACTGCCGTTCTTGATCAATGCGTTGAGGGCCTGCTGACCATCCCGATACCCACGTTGCAGCGCTCGAAGCTGGGCCGGTCCCCAGTTGCTCGGAATACGGAAACCTTTCGCGGTCAGTCCCAAAGGAGCGAGTGCATCCAGGACGCCCTGTTGACCGTAGGACGGGACCATGTAAGTGTCCGTGGCCCCGTACTGGGAGACAACCCAGGTCGGGAGTGCATCCAGGTCGGTTCCGGACAGCGCGGTGGTGGAAGAGGGGAGGGGACTTTACTTCACCGACGAGCCAAGTTGCTGGAAGAACCGGAGGGCACTCTTCGGGGTGTTCTTGTAGGGTGCGGCCTTCAGCACGTCGCGAGTCGTCGACTCGAACGAGTAGCTCGAGGGATAGACGGGCTGGTGGCCATTCTTCTGGAACTGTGACAGCGTATTCAACGCAAACTGCTGGACGGTGTCTTTGGAGACGTTGGGCACCGACTGCGCATCGGACGAACTGGCCAGGGTGTTCGTCGCGATCCGGATCAGCATCCAGTTGAGATTCGTGTCAGAGGCCATGACCCGGTATTGGAACCCGTGGATGTTCACCGTCTGCATCTTGGCATAGGGCGAGTTCGGGCCGACCAGCAGGTAGGACGTGGGGGAGACGAACGGCGTCGTTCGGTTCCCGATACTGCCGACCGTATTCAGGTAATTGACCACGTAATATTGGTCATTCGACGGCGGCACCGTGAGGACCAGCGCCTGCGTCTTTTTGAAAGACGTGAACGCATTAATATGCAAAACAGACGAGTCGACCGCATTGGTAGCCTGGTTATTCCAGGCCGGCGGCGCGGACCCGTAATCGAGCGTGTTCAAGGGGGCGCGGACGTACGAGTTGTACGTCGAGAATCGCTTGTCGAACTCGGGCGCGAGCCCCCCGAGGTAGGCCTCCGCCGCAAGCGCCTCGATGGCGGCCGGCTTGGTCACCGACGAGGCCGTCAAGAGTGCCCGGCCTTCGAGCGCCTCGATTCCGGCCTGAGCCGCGCGACGATTCACCTGACGTCTAGGCGCAAGCATAAGGGCCACGTCTTTCGACGTGGCCCTTACGCGGCAAGTGCCGGAGACAGGACTTGAACCTGCACGGGCATGGGTAGCCCACTAGCCCCTCAAGCTAGCGCGTCTGCCAATTCCGCCACTCCGGCATTAGTCGCTCATTGAGCGTGACTGAGGAGATATCATCTTATCCGGAGGCTCGTGATTGTCAACAGCCGGCCGAAAAATCGATCCCGGGTTTGATTCCGAAGTGGAATCCTAACAAGGATTTACGGATTTAGGCATGCGACAAATCAGGCCTGAAAGCCCTGGGAACGATCCAAGGTTTCGAATGGATCTCAACGTCCGTTGGGGATCGGGACGCGGGCGATGAAACCATCGTCGCAGACGACGATGAGTTGTCCCGTCCGTCGGCTGGCGTAGCAGGCGACGGCGGAGGGGATGGAGAGTTCGGTCGAGAAGGAGAAGGAGAACCGGTCGCCCCCGCAGCGTAGCCACTCGACGCGGGTCCGCGTCACGCCGACGACCAGTCCGGGGCGGACGACGGCAGCGGCGAGGTAGCCTCCCTCGCGAGCGTCGGTGTTGCTCGCGAGGAGGGTAATTTGATCGTCTTCGGCCTGGAAGGCCGCCCAGTGGAGCGTCCCGTGGCCACCCAGGCCCGCGACTTCGACGTTCCCACCGGCGGCGAAGGCCCAGGACACGGGGACGGATCGTAGTGTGCTCGGCTCGGTGAGGGCCGGGCGCCAGAGAAGGCCCGTGGGACGTCGGCCTTTTCCCCAGGGGTCGTGGAGACTCCACTCTCGCCCGTCGTGGGCGAAGACCGAAAACTCCGAGCCGGGGTGGATGGGGCGAGGGACCAGGAGCGCGGCGGTCGGGGACTCGTCCTGCGTCGAGAGGACCAGGCTCCCCCTCGACTGCAACGACGTGGCCTCCAGGAAATAGAGGGCTTCACCGTCCCAGAGGCCGACGAGGTCTTCGCCGTCCGTCGCCATGACGGGGGTGAGCCACGGGTCGACGGTGTCGGCGATCTTGGTCGAGAGTGAGAGCGTGTAGGAACCGTCGGGGTTCTTCACATACATGCTCAGGACCCCTTGCTTGGAACGGGCGGCGCGGAAGACGGCGAGCGTCCTCCCGTCGGGGCTGACCTCGATCGTGACGACGGGGGAATCTTCCCCGGCGACCCGTACGACTTCGGCACGCTCCGGCCGGAAGCAGAAGACCTCGCCCCCCTGGAGCCCGAGGAAGACCTCGTCCGACTCCGGTGCCTGGCAGACGGCCGTCACGACGCCGATGCCGCCCCGAAGTCGAGTCGGGGTCGTCCGCGCTCGAGCGGGCCTGGAGAGGGGCTCGAGTCCTTTCGACTCGGCCTTCGCCGCGAAGTCGGCGTCGCGGACGACGGGGGCGGGCCAGAGGCCCGACTGGCCGAGGAGGTCGGAGACGAGTCGGCCGGCGGCGACTCCGGGTCGGACCTGCTGCCGGAGCTTCGACGCGAGCCCGACGAGCGCCCGGTCCCGAAGGTCGGCTCGGAGCGTTTCCGAAGACGCCCCCCCCGAGAGCCTCGCCAGGGTGTTGTAATAGAGCGCGGCCTCGGCTTCCTGACCCGTCGAGGCGAGGTAGAGGTCGGCCTCATCGAGCAGTCGCCCGAGTTCGGGTCCCGCCCCCGACTCGAGGAGGACGGGGAGCGCCTCGAGGACGCAGGCGAGCGCATTGGCCTCGGGACGTCGATCCCAGCCTCTCCGGAAGTATCCCAGGGCCAGGTCGGGCCGGCTGGCCTTGCTCAGCATGAGCCTCCCGGCGGCGAGATCCCCTCCTTTGGTGGCGGCCAGCCTCTCGGCAGCGGCCCGATACTCCTCGAGCGCCGCTTCGTCCTCGCCGATCCGGCGGAGGAGGTCGCCCGCCGACACGTTCTCGCCGGACTGCCGGTAGAGCTGGATCGCGCGATCGATCTCGCCGCAGGCCTCGAACGCCCGTGCCGCGCCCTTCTGGTCGTCGAGCCGGTTGAGGAGCAGGATCGCCGCATCATGGTACAAACCCCCTCGGATCAACGAGTGGGCGGCCATGTGGTAATCCTGGAGGAGCTTGCCGTAGATGTAAGCCGCGCGGCGACAGTCTCCGTCCGCCATGGCCTTCACGGCGGCGCGGCGGTATTCGCCCGTCAATTCGGCGAAGACGTCCTGGCCGCCGAGCCAGACGCTGGACGTGCCGTTTCCTTTCCGCTTATCGAGGAGGTCGTCGAGCGAATACCGAGCGTTGTGGGTCGGCAAGCGGTCGCCCAGCTCGGGGACGCTCCCCCGGCCCCCGCCGGGCTCTCCGAGCGGCAAGGCGTTCCGGAGGGCCTTCTCGAGGTCGCCATCGCGGAACTCTTTCAGGAGGGCCTGGAGCGCAGCCCCTTGCCGGCCCAGGACGGCCTCGCTCAGCCTCGGGGCGATCGCCATCGCCCCGGCAATCCAGTTCGTCCCGAGCGCCGACAACGACTTCAGGTGGAGGGTATCCCCCAACCAGACGAAGGCCCGGCCGGCACCGAGTTTGGCGTTGCCGATCAGCGTCGAGGTTACATCGCTCGGCTCGGGGCGGGGGGTCTCCGTCCCGATCGACTCGCCGCCCGACTCGATGATGGACGCCGGGGACTCGTCGTCGCGATCGACCACGATCTCCTCGAAGCGCTCCGTCAGCGCCTTGCGCGACGGAAGCGGTCCCCAGGTCCGGCGCGGTCGGACGTCGGCGACGAGCAGGCTCGGAAGCTCGATGGGGGAACGGGGATCGAACGCCAGGGGATCCCCCCAGGGCAGGAAGATGAGACCTCGGTTGCGCACCAGGCCGGCCGCCTCGTCGTCCAGGAGTGCGGGGACGAGGTCGGAGTCCACCGGGATCAGGAGGTCGGGCGTGAGGGCCCGGAGCCGGACGACACCCGGGACGGCCCGGGTCGTCTGGGCGTGGAGCTTGATCAGGAAGCCGATCGAGACCCGAAAGACTCGCCCGGACGGGTCGAGTCCCAGGCTCGCGCACAGGCGGAAGAGCGCCGAGACGTCGGTGCTGGGGAGGAGCAGGGCGACGGGGGGGGCTGCCTCGCATCGCTTCCGGAGGCCGTAGGGCGCGATCATGTCGAGGACCTCCTCACGACCGGCAGGCCCCTGAGCAAGGCCTCGCCGATCCGTTCCGCGGCGTCCGGGGACGATTGTCCTCCAACCATCGATTCGGGTCCAAGTCGGGTCCCGTCCGGCATCCAGACGGCAAGGCGATCCCGGAACGCGATCAACATGCAGAGGAGCTGGCCCGACGAGTCGAACACCGCGAGTTGGCCGACGAAGTCGACGAGAACCGTCAGGCCGGCCAAGGTGCACGACCAGGGGAACCGCCTCGAGTCCTGAGGCAGGCTGTCGGTCCGCCGAGTCGAGCGGACCCGAGTCGAGAGGATCCCCTCTCGGGACAGGATCTCGTCAGGAGCTTCCCGCCTGACGGAAGACTCGAGTCGGCCACGATCCCAACGGATGAAATGGAGATAGCGACCCGTGTCCACCAGGAGGAACGTCGCCCCGAGCTCGACCTCGAGGTGGTGGTGTGCCTTGCCTCGAGGCGTCACGAACGAAGGAGCAACGGCCCCGGAGACGTCGCGGACCTCGATATGATGGCGATAGCCGACCCGGCGCGCCAGCCTCCGCCCGTCCCGGCTCAGGGCGAAGCCTCGGGAGTCGTGGGGCAGGGGATACTGCTCCACCTCTCGGAACGTCGTCACCGAGAACAGGAACAGGGTCGTCTTGAACGAATCGCCGACGACGGCACCGATCAGGTGGCCCCCCGCGCGTGCCTGGAGGATCCGGCCTCCTTTCAGGGCGGGTTCGCCGTCCGAGGTGGGGGTCGTCGTCATGCAGATCCCCTGGTCGTCTCGGATGTCGACGGCGCCCGTCGCGGTGTGCAGGCGAAGGGCACGGCCTCCTTCCGGCATCGGCTCGGCGTCGTGCGTGAAGAGCGACGAGCTGCCCGCGACCTCCCGAAACGCCCGGACCGCGCGGATCGCACCGGGCGTGGCGTTGCTGCCGCCTCGCGCGCGGGCTGGGGCTTCGGCCACGGCCAGGTCGACCGCCAGCAACGCCACGTCCCCCTCTCGGGCGACGACGGCGTGGAGGAGGCGGGAGTACGCCCATTCGGGGTTCCGATGCGCGGGGAGTTCGACCTCATGGACCGTGCAGGATCGGGACCGAAAGTCGTAATGGACGGCCACGATCGACCTGGCGACCCGGCCGGTCACGACGAAGCCTCCGGCCACACCCAGGACCGCCTGGATCGAGGCGAGGGGGGCCCCATGCACCAGGGCCCTGGGGAGCATCTCCGCGGCCGAGCCGTCGACCTTCCAGCAGTGGAGCAGGCCGTGTTCGCCCCCCAGGAGGAGCCGCTCGCCCGACTCGTCGAAGTCGAAGAGCCGGTCCTGGATCGGGCTGAGTGCGCCGATGGGGAAGGGGAACCCAGGAAACTCGACGTCCCCGCTCCAGGGCGAGCTCGCCCCGAGATCCCCGGGGACGGGCGGCCGAGCCTCTCGGTCTCGGACCCGGATCCGACATCGCGAGCGAACGACGGGCGTCCCGCGCCTGAGCTCCGAGAGCTCGACCTCGCCGCTACCGTCCACCGAGATTGCGAACAGCCGGGTCCCCGGCCCGGCCTTCGAGGCAGCAGAGACGACGTCACGCTCGGCGAGGCCTCTCGGGTGCGTCAACAGGACGACGTCCCGAGGGCCTTCGACGGGATCGGCGAGGACTCGCTCGAGTGCGGGTGCTGGATGGATCGTCAGGTCGCTCGCCTCCAGGAGCGTGCCCAACCCCTCGTCATCGAGCTCGAGCGGGTCGTGGACCATCCCCCCTTCGCTCGTCGCCGAGACCCGGAACGGCAGACCTCGACGCGCGGCCTGGCGGCCGAGCGCGAGCAGGGCGGAGGCCAGGACGAGCCGGACGTCGCCCCAGGTCCGCACCCCCTGGTCGAGCAGGACCACGAGTTGCTCGGCCTTCGGGTCCTTGGGCTCTTCCCGATGGAAATAGAGGAGCTCTCGCTCGGCGAACCGCCTGACGAATTCGTCGCCGTCGAGGACGAACTGGGCGGGGAGGATCTGCTCGGGCCGTCCCCTCGTCGCGACGTCGGAATACCCCCCCGTGGGGAGCCCTGCCGAGTCGAGCCGGCGTCGAGGGAGGTCGAGCGCCCCGTCGAGCCAGGCGACGACCGCAGCGGCTTCCGCGAGCCGGGGACGTTTCTGGAGCGCGTCGAGCACCGTCCCGAGCGTCCGGGGCACCGTCCCGACAACCCGCTCGCCGACGGCCGCGACGGGGCCTCGGCCGTAGCAAAGCCAGTGGCGGATCGCCTCCGAGGACAGCGGGCTCAAGGCCTTGACGAGCCGCTGCTCGAACTCGGCCGGCTCCAGGGGCGGGACCTCCGACTCGACCGTCACCGTGCTCGCCCAGACGGTGGTGAACGGGTCGGCGTCTCGGGCGGTCAGCAGGGCGGCGACGTCGGGGAATTCGGGAGGGTCCGGGACCCTCGGCACGTCCCGACAGAGCATACCGACGAGGGCCCCCGCATTCCGCAGCGGTCGACGCAGGTCATGAAACGCCGTCGCGAACGCGTCGATCGGCCGGGGGCGAGCGGACCGGCGGCGGTCGACCCCGAATCCCATGAGGTACAGCGTGTGGAGCACGAACCCGAAGGAGACGAGCTCCCGGCTCGCGACAAACCCTTCGAGGAAGAGCGAGATTTCAGGCCCCAGGGCAAAGGTGCAACCGATCTCCGGGACCTCCGCCGAGGATTCGACCGCCTCGTATCGCCCTGCCCAGCGGAATCCCCCCAGATGCCTGCAATACTCCCCGGGGATCGTGAGGTACTGCTCCGCCCGGTTCATGACACTCCCTCCTCGACGACGAGCCGGAGACTCGCCCGAGAGAGCCGGCGGAACGCCCCCTGGGGAATGATGTCGACCCCGCCCGTTTCGAGGATCAGCAGCTCGTTCCCCCCGACTCCCAAGGCATCCCGCAAGGACGCTTCGGGCAGGTCCGGCTCCGCTCGGAAGCCGATCGGCCGGAGGACGAGGTTCCCCCAAAATCGGACCGCCCCGACGATCGCGGGAAGATCACGGCCGAGCAGCAGGACCTCTCGCCCCGACCGGGCCGCCTGGATCGAACTGATCTCCGAGGTCGGGGCCGTCTCGGCCCAGGGCCCAAGCGCATCGCAATGGCAGCGCAGGGCGCCGGTCGGGCGGATGCAGTCGTCCCTCACCAGTCGAAGTCGCGCCGGGGCTGGGAGGGAGAGGCTTCGGGACGGCGACTCCGCCGAAATTCGAGGGGGGACGATCGCACGGGCGAGGGAGATCTCCTCGAGCTCTCGGTCCCAGGGGAGACCGAACGCGGGGAGGTGGTCGCCCGGCCGATACCAACTGCCCTCACGCCTGGCGAAGAGCTCGACCCCCGGGATCGGGAGGAGGAGGCGCAGGATTGCGTCATTGCCCGCGGGCCAGCGGACCCAGGCGTGGTCATCGACCAGGGCCACCGAGATCTCGCCGTCTCTCCGCAGCCCCGCCAGGGCCGGCAAGGCCGTCCGGGGGAGGCAGGCGCCACAAACGGTTTCGAGTCTCGGTCCCATGGGTCAACCCAGCCGCACCAGGAGTTGTTCGATCCGGCCCAGGAGGTGGACACGGGCCTCGTCATCGACGACCCAGTTCGCGCGGTCGGCGAGCTCGGTAAGCCGTTCACGAAGCCTGGCGAGGGCGGCGAGGCTCTTGTTGGCCCCGGCCTGGAGCTCTCCGGCGACGGCATCGACCTGCGCGGCGATCTCCTCGCCCCCGACCCGCTCGGGGACGGTCGCCAGCGAGTGCGTCGCCGGCTCGCCGGCGTGGGGCTCGATCACCCCCGCGATCAGCGACGCAAGCGGAGCGATCTGCTCCTCGCGATCCCAGACGAACCGGAGCACCCAGAGGTCGGAAACCGTCGCCGCTTTCCGACCGCAGAGGACGGCCGAGGCCGCCACCAGCTTCAGGATCTTGACGGCCCGGCGGTCCGAGAGGGCCACGCCGAGGTCGCGGACCTTGAACACGACTTCGGCATAAGCTTCGGCGACCGCGGTCAGGTCGACCCGGTAGACCTCGCTCGACAAGGCGCGGAGGTCGGCGGCCGTCACCGACGACCCGGGCGCCGGGGCGTGCTCCATCTCCCAGCCGGCCGTGAGCAGCCGGGGCATCGCGTCCCGGCGGAGGTTGTCCACGTGGCAGCGGAGGAGGAACCGGTCGAAGAGGGCGCGGAGCGCATCGTCCTCGGGCAGGTGATTCGACGCCGAGAACAGCGAGAGCAAGGGCAAGGGGTGGACCTCGGCCCCTCGGCGATAGACCCGTTCGTTCAAGACCGACAACAGGTTGTTGAGGATCGCGCTGTTGGCGTTGAAGAGCTCGTCGAGGAAGACGAACTCGGCCTCAGGCAACATCCCGGTCGTGACGCTGGCCACCGTCCCCTCGCGGAGTCGTACCAGGTCGATGGGGCCGAAGACCTCGTTCGGCTCCGAGAAACGGGTCAACAGATATTCAAAATAACGCCCCTGGACCGCGCCCGAGAACTGGCGGATCAGGGCCGACTTGGCGGTGCCGGGGGGGCCGTGCAAGAACAGGTGTTCGCCCGCGACGACCGCCAGGGCGATCAGGTCGACCACCTCGTCCCGGCCGACGAACCGGCGCTTGAGGTCGTCGACGACCTCGAGTCGAAGCCGGGAAACCGTCTCCTCAACCATGGCCAACCCTCTCCCGCGCCGGGCTCGGCGTCCGTACTCCCTCGGCCCGCCCAACGATCCATTCGACATACTCGAGCGGACGGCCGCTCGGCCGCCAGGCCTCCGGTCGTTCACGCGCCCAGCGCTCGGCATAGAGCAGCATCAGGCCCGCGTGCCCCCCGAAATCGACCGGAGAACTCGGCCCGGGGTCCAATCCTCCGAGCACCCCCGAGAGGGGCCAGCGAGCCAGGATGTCCGCCAATAGGCCCGCGAAGCCGTCGGCCGGGTTGAAACCCCGAGCCCGACGATGGAGTTGCGGCAGGTATCGGAACACCAGGTCGGCCGAGAGGTGATGCGCCGGCGTGGTCGGAGGATGCGGCATCGCCAGCCGAGTCTCGAGCATCTCCAGGCCATCCGACCGATCCACGAGCGCCCAGCTCGCGTTCAAGACCAGCAAGCTCGCGGCATACGCGACCCCCGAGTCGAAGGAGATCAGCGACCCGGCCACCTCCAGGCGATGGGCCTCGAACGCCCGCTCGAGCACCCGAAGCGCCCGGCCGGGCGTCTCGGAGGGCGTCGGCTTGCGACGGAAGACGATCCGCCCTTCGTATAGCAGCCCTTCGAGAAACGTTTCGAGGCTGTCCATGGAATCACCGGCAAGCCCGACGAACGTCATGATTCTGCGACAGACGAACGGATCCGACGCATTCGATCGTCACCCGCGGGAGAGACGCCGAAGCGTCTCGAAAGCCCCGATACCCTTCATTTCTGAAGATACCCGATGTGAACGCAAAGCGGATAGCCCCGCACCTCGAGTTCGCCACTCAGCGGACGGCCAAGCCTCTCGCGTCACTCGGAATGCGATGGATTCTTCGAGACCCGGTTTTTCTTCAAAACCGGGTTTCTGGCGCCGACCTCTCGAACCCCTTCGCAAGGAGATTCCGAAATCGGGGGGTCGAAGCCTCAACTCAAACGCCGTACAGAGGTCCATACTTCTCCCGGAGAGCTCGAATCAATGGCTGGTGATCGATCGTGTCCCCCGTGATATGCTGAATGAGCTTAGGCGAGGTGTACCGCTTCCCCTGGCGGTGGACCTTCTCGCGGAGCCAGCCCAGCAACGGACCGAAATCGCCTCGGGCGAACACGGGGCTCTGGTCGCCAAGGTCCTGGTTCGCCCTGGCGAAGAGCTGCGCCGCGAACAGGTTGCCCAACGTATAGGTCGGGAAGTATCCGAAGAGCCCGGCGCTCCAGTGGATGTCCTGGAGGCAGCCGTCCGCCGCGTCGCGAGGCGTCACCCCGAGGTACTGCCGATACTTCTCGTCCCACGCCGCGGGGACGTCGGCGGGGGGAAGGTCGCCCGAGATCAACGCTTGCTCGAGCTCGAACCGGATCAGGATGTGGAGGTTGTACGTGACCTCGTCCGCCTCGACCCGGATCGTGGAGGGCTCGACGTGGTTGACCGCGAACAGGAAGTCATCCAGTGCCGTCTCGTGAAGGGCCTTGTGGAAGACCCGCTGGGCCAGCGGGAAGAAATGCTCCCAGAACGGCCGGGAGCGGCCCACGGCATTCTCCCAAAGCCTCGACTGAGACTCGTGGACCCCGAGCGAAACCGACTCGCCCATCGGCGTCCCGAAGTGTTCGACGGCGAGTCCTTGCTCATACAGGCCGTGCCCAACCTCGTGCATGATCCCGAACAGGGCATCGCCCACGTTGTTCTGCCGGAACCGCGTCGTGATCCGACAATCCCCGGGCCCGATCCCGCTGCAGAACGGATGCGCGGTGGTGTCGAGCCGCCCGCGCTGGAAGTCGAACCCGAGCGCGAAGGCGACCGCTTCGCCGAAGACCCGCTGGCGGTCGATCGGATAGTCGCGCCGGAGAATCGCCAGGTCGGGCCGCCTCGTCGCGTTCGCGATCGCCGAGACGAGCGGCACGAGCTCGCTCCTCAACGACTCGAACAGGACCGCAATCTCCCGGCTCTTGGCCCCGGGCTCGTACTCGTCGAGGAGTGCGTCGTAAGGATCCTCCTCGAATCCGACGCATTCCGCCTCGCGACGCTTGAGCCCGACGATCGTCTCGAGCCAGGGGCGGAACTTCGCGAAGTCGGCCGAGGCCCGGGCGGAAATCCACTCCTGCTGGGCCATCGAGGTCGTCCGCGCCATCTCCTCGACGAGGTCGCGAGGCAGCCGAGTCGCCCTCGCATACCCCCGTCGGATCTCCCGGACGTTGACCGCCTCGGGCGAATCCGGCTCCGCCACGAGGGCCGAGCCCTCGAGGTCATCCAGCCACCCGCCGATCTTCGGGTCCGTGATCCGCTCGTGGTGCAAGCCGGCCAGCAAGGCCATCTGGTCGCCGCGGTGCCCGACGCCCCCCCTCGGCATGTACGTCTGCTCGTCCCAACCGAGCACCGCCGAGCACGACCCCAGGACGGCCGCCTCTCGAGAAGCCCGGATCAACTCGTCATACTTCGCCCGCAGTTCGTCGGCCATCGCTCGCATACCCTCGCTCGGTCCAGCGGAATCTCCGCCCGCCATTCTATCCGGTTCGTCCCCCTCGCGCGGCCCCCACGCGTCGATGAGGATTCACCAAGCAATTGTCTCGGGTCCCGTGGGATCGATAGCGGAGAACCGCCAGGTCCCCTTAGACCGGTTCTCGCTTGCGTCGCGCACGTCGGAGGAAAACGGGGACTGGCTCCCGGCCGGATCAGGCCGGGCCCCTCGCGGATCGACGTCGGAGCCGGGTGCCTGTCCCCGTTTTCCGGGCCGTCGCCGTCCGCTGCGGCGGAAACGGGGACAGGCACCTGCGCTTCGCTGCGGAGCCAGTCCCCGTTTCCGCCTCCGCTCTCGGGTCCCGAAGACGTTATGCCGTGTGCCAGCCAGACGTTAGCCGCTCGAGACACCCGGGCAAAGCCATCGGGATCGCGGCCCCGAAGTTCGGCGATCGGCCGGCTACAGTCCGGCCTCACATCCTTGATGGACCGGACTTCGATGGGCGAGATCAGTCGATCGGGAGCGGCGAGAGGATGCCTTCGCCGATCATCTGGTTGAAGTAATGGATTAACCGGAATCCGAGCGATGGGTTGTTGAGGCGAATTCCCGCTTCGATGTTGCGCTCGAATGCGGCCGTGGTGAAATTCGCCGAGCCGAGGTAGATCGTCGCCTCGTCCGCCAGGATCAGCTTGGCGTGGACGCTGGCCCTCTGGCCCGCGCGGGCCTCCAGGGATCGCGGCAGATAGAAGATTTCCGGCCGGGGATGGAAGGGCCAGCTCGTCCTCAGGAAGTCGGCGGCATATCGCCGGATGGTCTGGTCGGGCGAATCACCTTCCCTGGCGTGGATGTTGACGATGATCCGAACCCTCAGCGCCGCGTCCTCGCCCATCCGACGGGCCAGGGCTTCGAAGATCCGGTCGCTGCCGTAGAAGGCGTAGCCGACGATCAGCAGAGAACGGCGAGCCGACTCGAAGACCTCCCGGACCACGACCCGCGTGTCACGGTTCGGATCGCCCTCGATCGCGGGACCAGTCATGATCAATTCCGGATGCGAGCTCTCGCGGTCGTGACGGACTCGGTCGGCCCGTAGGAGCCGGATCGCCGCCGCCAGGGCCGCGATCGACCCGAACTGATCCATCGCCTCGTTCAGCCAGGACTGGACCAGCTCGGCGCGGTCGGAGAGGCCCGCTTTCCGGACCTGCGAAACGCTCCCCCCCGCTCGGATCGCGCCCTGCGAGAGGGCGCCGAGGAGTTGTTCGAGTTCCGGGTCGGAGAGTCGCAGGATGTCCGTGAGCATTGCGACCTCATCCCTCACGACGGGTCCGGGAAGAACTCGGCACCCTGGCAGGCGACCGTGGGGACGACGAGGCTCCGGTCGAGGAGGTCATTGAGCAGCTCGCAACTGGTCTCGCTGATGAGGAGGCAGCCGTGGCAGGCCGCGCCGTGGAGGTGCCGCCGTTCGTTGAGATTGTCGGCTTCGTGCTGGGCGCAAACCGGGTCGTTCGAGCACAGCCGGCCGATCTCGAGTGCGGACTTCAAGAAATGATCGAGCGATCGGGCGGCGCTGGCCAGGCCGCCGAGGGTCCCGTAGGAGTCGGCCCCGGCCGTGTAGAGGAGGATGCCGTAACCTTGGTTTTGATTGGCGTAGATCCGCTCCTTGATGGAGGACGCGGGATAGCCGCACTCGAGCGAGATCGCGTTGATCAGCATGTGGGAGAGGGAGTGGAGCATGACGTAGGGGGCGCCGAAGAACGGCCGGCCCATGACGTCTCGCTCCTGACACCAGTTCCGGAGGCCGCGTTCCAGGCGATCGGCCTGGGCCCGGACCGCCGGCCTCTGCTTCCACTCGTCGACGCGATCCTTATGAAATTGGATGAACAGACCCTCGCCCTTGTTTTCGGTGGCGGGGATCCAGTTGGCATTGACGCCGAGCTTGGCGGGCCGAAGGTTGAGGTCGAACTCGCCATCGATGTCCGGCGAAATGTAGTCGAATCGGGTGTAGCCGACCAGGGCCGTCACTTCGCGCAGGCGATGGATGATCACCACGCGTTGCAGGCGTTGGGTCAGCTCGTCGTTCCAGGCCGATTTCGGATATTCTTCGGCGTAGAAGACGCTATCGTGCTCGTTCTTGCCGATGATCGGCTGGCCGCCGGTCAGGAGCTCGAACTCGGCCTCCTTGATCTTGCGCTGCGGCGGTCCGTCCTGGCCCGCTCGCCGGGCCTCGATGGCCTGCATGACCTGGTCGTCGGAGAAGCCTTCGAGGGCGGAGCCCACCAACCCCATGCGCTTCGTGAATTTCAGCTCCTCGAGGCTGGTCACGGCCTTGAGGTAGCCATCCCACAATGGGCCGACCGCGGCATGGACCTCTCGCCCTCGATCGGGCATGGAGATGACGCTGAGCGGCTGACGGAAGTAAGCGTTGCTGGCAGTCCGGATGAGCAACCGACTCATCTGGTCGCAGTCTTCCCTCTCGGCCGCCTGACCGAGCCAGTGCTGTGAGCCGTCGCACCGACCCAGCGCCGGGTTCTCCTTACCGACCGCCTCGCTGATATAGCGGGGTGGGAGCCCGCAATCGCAGCGGACCCGGAGCTCGTTCAGCTCGCCGGTCGCGCCCAGGTCGTCGAGCCAGAGCTTGCCGCCGCAGTTCGTGTGTCCCCGATGCACGAAGTTGTACCAGTCGATATCGCCCATATGCCCGTTCTTGCAGGCGCGGATGAACCGGATCGGGACGACGTCGAGCTTGCGGCGCTTGCCCCGGTCGTCGAAATCGGCCCCCTCGTACTGGCCGGTCTTCTCGTCCAGGTGGGACTCGGGGACGAGCATGCGGGTCTGGTAGGTCCGGCCGTCGAGGTCGGTTTGTCGCCTGGTCTCCTGGGTGATCGACCACTTGGGGAACTTCCAGGCGATCACGCCCCGGGTCGTCGTCGCGTCGGGGAGCTTGTCGCTGACGTAGGGGGCCACCAGGTCCACGGCGTCGCGCCCGAGGGCCTGGGCGGCCTTGGCCTCGAGCCGGGGTTCGGAGATCTTCACGCCCTTGTCCCAGAAGTCGAGCCCGCCGACGACGGCCGCGAACCAGGGGAGGTCGATCATCGCGCCCGGGCCGTAGGTCGTCACGAGCTGGCTCTGGCGGAGGGCCGAGACGGTGACCTCGCCCTTGACCTTGATCGGGGCCTTCGGGGCCTTGAACCGCCGGGGCAGGATCGCCACGGTCGGCTCGACATCCCTCATCGATCGCGGGGCCTTGAACTGCCGACGCACCGGGCTCAGGTTGACGAGCTTGGGGTCGAGCATCTCGTGGAGCAGCTTACGGGTCGTGGAAGGGCCGTCCGCCGTGTAGTTCAGGTCGACCCGCTCCTGCTGCAACTCCTCGGCGTAGGTGAACCAGTCGTCGAGGAGGCTCCGGACCTTGCCATAGACGGCCGTCTGCTCGATCGGACCCTCCCGAGAGCCCTCGACGTCGAGCGCCCTCGCCCGCTCGGCGACCGTCCGCGCGACGTCGTCCAGGTGCTGGCTGTGTTTCAGGATCATTTGGGCGTCGCCGTCCCGGATCATGAAGTCGTGCCCGAGCCTGGCCAGGGCGACGGCCACGGCGAACAAGGCCCGGTCGAGCGCCCGGGGGGAGAAGGGGGTGACACTCGTGGCCTCGACGTTCCGGTAGAAGGTGTCGTGGAAGAACCGGAATCGCTCGTAGTGGGAGCGGTCGCGGGGGCGGTTGATGTTGAAGATGGTGACGATCAGGCCGGGCTTCGCCGCCTGGCGACCGACCCGGGACGTCGCCTGGATGTACTCGGAGGTCATCTTGGGCTGGGCGAAGACCGCCATCAGGCCGAGCCGGGGGATGTCGAGGCCGACCGAGATCATGTTGGTGGCCAGGGCGATGTCGACGCTGCCGGGCTCGCGGAACGGGCGGTTGAGGGCGTCCTTGGCCTCGGAGACCTTGGAGGTGCTGTAGCGCGAGGTCAGCTCCAGGGCCTCGGAGAGGTTCGGCCGGTCCGAGAACGGCGATTCGAGCTCATCGAGCCGCTTGCGCTTGCCGTACTGATGGAGGCGGCTGGTCAGCTCGTCCTCGATCAGGCGACGGGTCCCGCCGAGCTCCCTGAGGCTGTTGAAGTAGCCGAGCATCGTCATGTAGGGGTCGGCCGGATTGTCGGCGACGCCCTTGCCGCCGTTCTGCTGGTAGAGCCGCTCGGCGGCCGACATCAGGGCCAGGTAGGTCTTGAGCAAGACCCGCTTGGCGCTGCGGCCCTGGGCGGCGATGCCCAGGTACAACCGGGCCGACTCCCGGGTCGTGACCGTCTGGGCGAAGAAGGAGTCGCGCCGGTTCGGGCCGGGGGGCGGGAAGATCTGCACCGAGGTGCGGCCGAAGAGGGCCAGGATCTGCTCCTGGGCCCGGCGGACCGTGGCCGTCGAGGAGACGACCTTGGGGCCTCGCCCCTGCCGATCCCGGCAGAGGTGGTCGATGGCCGTCTCATACAGGCCGGTGACGGTCCCCAGGGGGCCGGAGATCAGGTGCAGCTCGTCCTGGATGACCAGCTCGGGCGGGGGCAGGTTGGGAGGGTCGAGGTCGGCCCCCTCGCGGCCGTCGCAGTCGCCGAAGAAGCCGAGGCCCCGGCCGAAGCTCTTGACCCGGCCGAACAGCTTGGCGACCTCGCCCCGCCAGGGCATCGCGGCGAACTTGTCGACGGTCGCGATCAGGAAGCCGGGCAGGCGGTTGTAGATCGGCTCGTCGACCATGTGGATCGGCAACGGATGGTCGCCCGTGAAGTCGCAGTCGTCGCCGAGACAGCCGATCCGCAGCTCCTCGGCGTGGTCCTGGCTCGGATGGAGGCTGAAGCAGTCGGCGACCAGCGTCGACCCGCACCAGGGGCATTTCTCCAGCGGGACGGGCGGGCGGGACTCCTTGCCTTGCTTGAACGCGAGGACCTTGGAGACGATCCCGTGCGGGTCGCCCGGCTTGCCCATGTAATTGGGCGTGGCGCCCGAGCCGACCCAGAGGCCGATCTCGAACGGCCAGGTCCCCAGCCCCTTGGGGTCTTCCCGACGCATCAACTCCAGGGCGCAGATGAGGGCGGCGGCGCGAGAGAGCTGGTCGAGCGTCAGGAGCCTGAGCGTGTAGCGCATCAGGACCGTCACGCCGGCATAGCGGGGGATCGTCCCGCCGACTCCTTCGCGGAAGCGGCGGTAGAGCAGCGTGAAGGCCGCGAGGCCCAGGTACGCCTCGGTCTTGCCGCCGCCGGTCGGGAAGAAGAGGAGGTCGACGGTCTGGCGATCGGCGTGTTCGGGGTGGATGATCCCCCGGAGGTTGAGCAGGACGAAGGCGAGCTGGAAGGGATACCACCTCGGCTCGGCCACGTCCTCGGGGCGTTTGCCCTGGGGCAGGGCGACTCGCCGGCGGGCCTGGCGGGCCATCGCCGCGTTGGCGAGCGTGAAGGCGCGGAAAGCCCTGGGGTCTTGCAGCTCCTCGATCCCCTGGCGGATCCGATCGGCCGCGACCCTGGCCAGGTTGAGGAGCGTCTCGCTCGTCTCAACCCGGCGGTCGTGATGGAGCTCCGCCTTGGTCCTGGGCTGCTCGGCGATCCAGGCTTCGTAGAGGTCGGCCAGCCCGACCAGGGAGGATCGGGCCTCGTCGTGGGTCGTCAGGCGCGCCAGGCCCTCCATGCCGAGGGTGATGCCCTCGAGCTTGCGGGGCTCGACCCGTTCGACCAGGGCGTGGGGGACCCAGGCGGTCCGGACGAGCTTGCAGGTGCATTGATCGTCGTCGACCTCGGCGTTGGCGGAGGCGTTGTGGCCGACGGCGAACTCGCAGACGTCGCGGTACTGGAGGTCGGCCTCGCGGTCGCCGTCGTCCTCGGAGTCGAGTCCGCTCAGGCTGGGGCGGGGGACGAACCCGCGCTCGCAATGGACCATCAGCTCGGCCTGGAAGGCCATGGCCTGGTCCTTGAGGGCGCCGTGGATCGCCTTGCGGTTGTTGACCAGGTAGACGTTGACCGACATCGCCCCGTCGGGCACGAGCGCCTCGTCGAGCGCCTCTCGGGGGGCGGGACGGGCGAGCCATTCCAGGCTCAGGCCGTCGGAGCCGGGCACTCCGGCCGCTCGGATTCGGCCGAAGGTCCCCCGCAGGTCCAGGGTCAAGCTCGCCTCGCGCTGCTGGCGGGCCCAGGCGACGATCCCGGGACGTTTCTTCGGCTTGGGGGCGGGCTTCGCCGAGGCCAGCGCGAAGGTCCCCTCGGCGGGCACGGGCTCGGGCGCCGGCGTCTCGGGGGCGAACTCGGGGTGGTAGTCGCCCCAGCGGACGGTCACCTTCAGCTCGGTCGTCCCCTTCGGGACCAGGACGCTCAGGCCCATCGAGGAGGGCAGGAAGTTCCGTTTCGAGGTCACGACCGCGGCGTTCTTGTCCGAGTCGTCGACCAGGACCGACTCGGCGGTGGGCTGGTCGAGCGGGTCGTCGTCGGGGCCGAACAGGTCGTTGTCGGCCTCCTCGTCCTCGTCCTCGTCGTCCTGGTCCTCACCCTTGGGGAGGTCGACCGAGGCCCGCGTGCTGGGCACGAGGAACCCGGTCAGATACCAGCGGGAGGGGCCCTGTTCGAGTCGTTCGCCGGCGCGAGACGGATCGGCGATGGGGCCGATGAGGTCGAGGATCAGGGCGTCGACGAGTCGCTGGCGGACTTCGGCCGAGGTCATGGTGGGAGAGCTCACCGGCGGTCGATCCGTGCGCGGGCCGACACCCTTGTCGGCCCCGGAACGGTCGTAGAGACATTCAATCAATCATCATCGCCGGAATCATCGTCCTGGTCCCCGTCCTCGCTGTCAAGGTTGTCGTCATCGTCGATGAGATCATCGCCGGCGAGGGGCGAGAGGCCGGCCTGGCGTTCGGCCTCGGCCCTCTGCGTGTTGAGGAGGAGGAGGCGGGCGAGGACGTCGTCGCGGACCTCGGGCCTCCATCGATAGCGCCAGGGGAGGCCCTTGCCGATCCCGACCAGCTCGGCCGCGAAGGACTGGGCGTCGGCCGCCGACTCGAAGAAGTACCGGCCGGCCTCGAGGCGTTCGAGCGTGTCGGGCGAGGCGTCATCGGAAGCCTCGGCCTCGCACCAGTCGAGGTCGAACCCGCAGGTCGTGTCGACGTCGGCCCAGCCATAGCTCGCCAGCACCGCCCGGTCCATCGCCGAGTGCAGCTCGCGGAGCCGGGCGATCTCGGGCGCGCGTTCCTTCGGGTCGTGGAACCGGTTGTACGTCTTCGTCAGCCCCTTGTTCGAGTCGATCATCAGCCTGGCGCGATACTCGTAATACTGCCGGCCGATGGCTTCGAGTTCGCCTCTTGTCTCCCAGCCTTCAGGGAAAGGGAAGGTCTCAAAACAGTCGGAGGGGGTGTAACGGAGGTCGTCTTTCATCGACGAGCCGAAGAAGCGGGCCCAGAGTTCGTGGGGGCGGGACTGGAGGAGGCCGAAGAACGCATAAGACCCTGTTGGAAAAATAACCAATGCTTCGGAATAAATCATGCCGCCGGGCAGAAAAGCGAAGGAAAGTTTATCTCCAACGCGTGAGACACACATTATTCGTTCCAGACCGGCGATTGCCTTGCGTAGCCCTGGTCGCCTTTCGCCATACTGCCACCATCTTATTCGGTGCGCGTCACGTTTTACGCTGTCCCGATATGGTTTGACCTTGGTTTCAACAATTTCTAGTAATTCAGACCAAGTACCAGCCATCTCCAGAGAGAAATCGTCGAAATCTATCGCATATCTGCGAGGCGTATGACTTGGGCTCGAATTTACTTCCTCTCCTCCTATGAACGGAAAAATTCGACTCCTGTTTCGTTCGTCCTCCATGAGTCGATGCATGACAACCATGGGATTCGCTTCCGGATCGTCATCGTCGAATAAAAATCCTTGGCCTGCGGGTTTGTATCCTTCAAAGGTTAGTCCGGAGTTCTCAATCAAAGCTTGAGGATCATCGTGGCCGCCGCGATCAAACAAAAATGCATTTATATTTCCAACAGAATTCCCATCGAGTAGTCGCTGACTCTTACATTCACCACGACAGACATGCACAACACTAACTACAACAGCCGCGATCCCCGGCCACCTCAGACGGCGCATTGCATCGTAAATAACACCTTTGTCGTGACAGATATAACGCAGCCCTCCTTTCCTGGTATCCCCTTGAGCAATTGAGTTCGTCGCGATCAGACCAAGAGAGCCACCAAAACAGATCAGGGAAAACGATCGTCTAAAGAAATAGGCCACAAGGTCCATGCGGTTTCCGCTCTCGGGAAATGCCGAATACAACCAATCACGATACGATTCGCCTTGTGTTAAGGAAATGTTAGTCCCAGCGGTAAAAGGCGGATTGCCAACAATCGCGTCAAACCCACCTTCGAGCGGTCGACCGAGCGATCCGTCTTTCTCAGGGGCGAGGAAGACCTCGGGAAACTCGATCTCCCAGTGGAACGGCTTTACGGGCGGCTCGACCCGATCGAGGACTGAGGCAGCCTGGCCGATCTCTCGGCGAAGGATTTCGCGAGTGGGCAAGTCGACCCGATTGCCGTGGAACTCGCGGAACGTCATGCCGAGGTCCTCGCGACGCCGCTCCTTGGCCGATGCCGTGCCGCCTTCGAAGAAGACGCCGAGGATGGCCGCTCCCAGGAAGCGGAGCTGGTCGAGCCAGCCGTCGGCGGATCGGCGGAGATCGCTCAGCTTCTCGTAGCTCGTCCACTCCTCCGCCGCGATGATCTCGTGTCGCCGCTTCATGACCTCGGCGACCCGGCGTTCGAGGGCCGGGAGGTGGATCGCGCCGCTCAGGTCGTGCGACCAGTGGCACGCCTGGATCTGGGCCAAGGAGAGGCCGACCAGGGAATCGCCGTGGCGGAAGTTGTGGTCGAGGAACGAGAAGGCATGGTCCTTGGCCAGCGTGGCCAGCCAGAGCGAGAGCTTGGCCAGGTCGACCGCCATCCGGTTCCTGTCCACGCCGTAGAGGCAGCGCTGGGCGATCAAACGGCTGGCGAACAGCAGGGGCGTCTCGTCGCTGGGGATGCGCGGCGGCTTGCCGTGGCGGTTCCACGCCTCGACCAGGAGTCGGGCCAGTTGCCGCATCGCCTCGACGAGGAAGGCCCCCGAGCCCATCGCCGGGTCGCAGACCTTGAGCGCCAGGATGGCCTCGGGCGTCGGATCGGGGCCGAGTCGGGCGAGGATCGGCTCGAGCGTCTTGGTCACGATCGGCCCGGTGAGCGTCGGCGGGGTGTAGTGCGACCCGCTCCGCCGCCGCTCGGGGCTCGGCTGGATCACGAGCGAGCCTTTCGGGACCGGGGCGGGCGTAAGCCGGCGGTCGATCAGCTTGTCCAGGCTCGCGACGAGGTCGGCCTCGGTCCTGGCTCCCCGGACCGCCGAGGCGGCGGCCGTCGCCAGCTTGCGGTCGGTCTTCTCCTTGAACCACTTGCCCCGGTTGTTGGCCGACTGCCCGAGCAGCTCATCCAGGCTGATCGTGACCGGCGCACCCCCGCGCTTCTCGGGCTTGATGGCGACCGACCGGCCGCTCGCCGCCTCGACCCGGTAGCCCATGACGGCCTCGTAGACCGAGCCGATCTGCTCGACCTCGAGCGATCGGTAGCTGAGGCGCTCATGGCCGAGGTAGAGCAAGTTGCGGAGCACCCGGAGGACCGTGCCGTCGGCCACGCTCGGCAGCGGGTGGGGTCCGTCCGGTTCGCCCGCCAGGGGCTGTCCTTCGAGGAACGGGAACCGCGAGGGGTCGAAGAGGTCGCCGTGCCGGGCGGGGATCTTGACGAGCTTGCCGTCGGGGCCGTCGTAGCTCGCCCCGCGATAGACCAGCCGGAACAGGCTGATCAGGTGGGCCCAGGCCCCGTAGCGCTGATCCATCGTGTCGGGGTGGCGGCCCTCGTCCTCGACGAGCCGGGCGAATAGCCCGGCGATCGAGTAGTTGCGGACGAAGAGGTCGTCGCTCGGGAACGTCTCGCGCTCCTCGGCGTAGAGCAGGAAGACCAGCCGCATCAGGACCGTGAGCAGCCCCTCGTAGATTTCATGCGTCCGATCGGCCCGGTCGCGGATTCCCGCCAGGAGCCGCCCGCGCGATTCCTCATCGGCGGCCTCGAACCCCTTGATCAGCTCGAAGAGGGCGGCGAGCACCTGCTCGGCGAGCTGGGTGGAGACCTCGTTCTGGAACTTGCGGCTCTCGGCCAGGATCGCGTGCAGCCGCTGCCGGCCGGGCAGGACGTGGATTCGCGGGTGGTTGAGCAGGGCACGCATGGCCGTGCAGGCCAGGCGGCCGGCCGGCTTGAGGATCGCTTCGAGCGGGAACGTGATGTATCCCGACTGCTGCGATTCGGGCCGATAGACCAGCCGGACGGCCGACTCCTGGAAGATCAGGCCGAGCGGGATCCCGGTCTCGTAGAGCAGCCGCTCGAACTTCTTCTGCGGGGATTCGACCCAGGTCCCGTCCTCCGGGTCGGGCGGCTTGCGGTCGAAGTCGACCCCTCCGGGGACGGCCAGCCCGAGCAGGGCGTACGGCGAGCCGTCCTCGGGAGCCTTGGGCCAGCGATACGCGAAGCTTGGTTCGAGGGCGTCGTCGTACTGCGTGAGCTGGTGGCGGATCGCCTCGGGAGCCTCGGGGAGATCATCCGGCCTGAGGGCCCGTTCCTGGCCGGCGAACATCCGAGCGTTCGGCCCCGGTCGGAACAGGTCCAGCAGGTCGGGCCTCCAGCCGAGGAAGCCGGTCAGGAAGGCGCGGAGGTCGGGAAGGATGCGGGTCGAGACCGAGGCGTCGGGGTCTTCATCCTCGGGGATGGCCTTCGCGATGGTCAGGTCGAGCAGGGCGTTCTGGGCCTCGGGCGACTGGAGCGGCAAGTCCACCTGGGCGACGCGCAGGGCGCTGGGCGAGACGACCAGGCCGAGCGAGACCGGCCTGAGGTAGTTCAGCCAGAGGTTATGGGTGTAGATCGTCCGGTCGCCGCCGTCGAGGGTACGCCTGGCGGTCGTCGAGGCTAGGGCCTTGGTCGATTTCGTTCGAGCCATGATGCGATCTCAACCCATCTCCGGCCACAGATAGACGATGCCCACCGGCTCGAGCCGGACGGTCTGGACTTCGAAGCGGCGGCGGATGCGGACCGGCTCCTCCTCGATCTCGCGGGGGATATCGGCCTTGCGCTTTTCCATCGCCCGTCTCTCCAGGGACCGCTCGCGACGCGCCCGCTCGTCCTGGAGGAGGACGGCATCCAGATCGGCTTCGAACGGCAGCGTCGGACCACGCTTCGCCCGACGAGCCTCGGCCTTCTCCCGCGCGGAGGCTTCCTGCCCCTCCCACTTCTCCAGGGTCTTGTCGATCTGCCGGGCCTGGTCCTCGAGCAGCTTGCGGATGCCCTCGGCTTCCTTCTCGCCGGCCGCCGCCAGCTCCTTGCGGACCTTCGCCTCCAGGCCCTCGGCCTTCTTCTCCAGGTGCCCCTTCAGCTCGTCGATGTCCCGGCGTGACGCGGCGAGCAATTCGCCCTGGATGCTCTCGGCGATCTTCCCCGCCTGGCCCGCCAGCAGGGCCTCGTCGAGGCGACGGAGGTATTCGACCTCGTTCATCCTCCTGGGATCGACGGGTGAGAGGCCCCCTTTGCGGATCTCCGGCCGGGTCCACTCGGCGCAGACGGCGATGATGTCCTCGTGGAGCCTCGCGGCGTGGTCGCCGTAGAGGCAGAGGCGGGCGATCAGGTAGACCAGCGGGATCGAGCCCGCCGTCTGGGCGAGGCAGGCCCGCGAGAGGTCGTTGTAGACGAACCCCTGCGACTGGAGCCGCCCGAGCAACCGCTGGCTGACCCGGTGCTCCAGGTGCATGTGGACCGGCTCGAGCCGCGATTCCGGGTCGGATTCGCCCAGCGGCGTGACGCCGGGGTCCTCGAAGACGACCGGGCGAATCGGGCACCTGGCGTACCAGGCCCCGAAGTCCTCGCCCTTGCGGCGAGGGGCGCGGAGGCTGTTGAGCGTCTCGCGCCACGAGGGGTTGCGCTCCAGCGACGCGGTCGGGAATTCGTATCGCCTGGCCGTGGGCCGCTCGAGCGGCTCGGCGGTCAAGCCGCCCTCGATCTCCATCAACCGCAGCGAGCAATCGAGCGCGGCGCGAAACTCGGCGTCGCGGAAGTCGAGCCAGCGCTTGCTCTCCTCGAAGATCGTGCGGAGCCGCTCGACGCTCTTGCGGAGCTTCTCGCGACGGGCCCTGTCGATCCGTTCGCGTTGGTCGGGTCGGGCGGCGGGCGGCGGCCCCTCCTCCTCGTCCTCCTCGCCCGAAACCTCGGCCAGGGCCAGGCCGGCGCGGGCCTCGTCCTCGGGGGCGGAGAAGTCGAACATGCGGGTGGTCTCGGCGACCCTGGAGCGATCGATCCCGCGGCGGCGGAGCGACTGGATCAGCCCCTTGTCGAGCACCGTCGAGAACCCGCCGAGCTCGCGATAGATCGTCTCGGTCTTCTCGACGATCCGCCGGAGGATCGCGTCCTCCTCGCGGTTCTCGTAGAGGAAGTAGCGACAGTAGACCGTCGGCGACGGCTGGAGCTTGCGGTCGATCCGGCCGTTGCGCTGCTCGAGCCGGGCGGGGTTCCAGGGGACGTCGAAGTGGAAGAGGTTGAAGCAGTACTTCTGGAGGTTCAACCCTTCGCGTGCCGCGTCGGTGGCCAGCAGGATGCGCACGGGGTTGACGGCCGGGTCGGCGTTGAACGCCTCCCGGATCTCCTGGCGTTCTTCGATCGAGGTGCCCCCTCGATAGATGGCCAGCCGACCTTCGGCGCGGTCGGTCGCCCGGATCTGGGCCTCCAGGTGGCGACGGACGTAGACCAGCGTGTCGTCGTATTCGGTGAAGACGATGATCCGGTGTTCGTTCCAGCGGGCGCCAGGACGGGCCTCGACCATGTTCCGGTCGATGTACTCGAAGAGCGTCTTGAGCTTCTCGTCCGGCTGGTGCCGGGCCCGATCGGCGATCGCGAGCATGTCGGCGAGGAGGGCCATTTCCCTGGCGAAGTTGGGATGCTCGGTGTCGCCGAGCGTGGCGAGTGTGGCCTTCTCGGTCTGGCGATCGGCCTCGACGGTCGCGGGGTCTTCCTGGTCCGGGGTCGCCGAGTCGGGGTCGACCTCGAGTTCCTCGTCGGGGTCCAGCCCGCCGCCGATGGCCGACAGCGATGGCTCGTCCAGCTCGGAGTCGTCGACCGCTCGGCGTGATTGCCGAGCGTCGAGTGCGTCCCGGATGGTCCGGTCGTGCTTGCCCAGGGTCCTCCAGAAGGCCTCGGTCGAGGAGAGGAGCCGCTGCTGGAGGCCCGACCTGAGGAAGGCCGAGGCGTTGCGGATCTTCACCGGCGCTGTGTCCAGCCGCTCCTCGCGGAGGGCACAGTAGACCTGCAACTTCGCGGCCAGCTCGAGCTCCGGGGTCCCCTTCACCGGGGCCGTGATCGGAATGGGAAGGACCTCGCGGACGGGGAAGCCCGGGATGCCGATCTCGCGCAGGTCGTCCTTGAGCCGGTAGATCAGGACCTGATCCCGCGACTTGCGGCTGACGGGGACCCCTCGGCAGAAGCGCTGCGGGTCGAGGATCGCCATCAGGGCCCGGAAGCTGTTGGAATGGCCGTTGTGGGGGGTCGCCGAGAGGAAGAGCTTGTGCTCGAACTTGGCCGCGAACTCCTCGACGGTCCGGGTGAACTGCGAGGTGATCGCGTAGGCCCCCGCCGCGGCCGGCGCGGCGTGGTGGGCCTCGTCGAGGATCAGCAGCGAGCGAGGCCGCACGAGGTCGCGCCCGAGCCAGGTCCGCAGGTCCGACGCGTATTCCTCGTCCTTGATCAGGTTGTGCGAGATGATGAATCGGTTGTGCGTCGCCCAGGGGTTGACGTTGTACCCACGCTCCTTGCGGATCTTATGGACATAGGACCGGTCGACGATCTGAAAGAGCAGGCCGAACCGGCTTTCCATCTCCTCGCGCCACTGGAGCACCATCGACGGCGGGCAGCAGACGACGATGTCGGAAACCTTGCGGCGGAGGAGCAGCTCGCGAGCGATCAGCCCGGCCTCGATCGTCTTGCCGAGACCGACGCCATCGGCGATGAACAGGTTGACCCGGGGCATGCCGAGCGCCATGCGCAACGGCTCGAGCTGGTAATGCGCGATGCCGATCCCGGCCCGGAACGGGGCCTGGAGCAGGTCGGTCCGCGAGGCCGTCACCCGGTTCCAGCGGAGCGTGTGGTAGTAGGCCGAGAACCGGTCGGGAGGGTCGAACCCTCGGCCGCCGAGCAGCCCCCAGGTCTCCGCCGTCGGGATCTCGGCGTCCAGCTCCTGTTCCCAGATCACCTCGAGCGGTCGCCCGAGATGATCCGGGTCGACGCAGGAGAGCCTGGCGATCGTCGTCGAGGCCGCCTTGCCCGGTGAGACGTCATCGACCAGATACTGGCGCTGCCTGACCCGGACGATCCGGCCGATATCCCGTACCGACAGTGATTCGGTTCCCATCGGAATCCGCCGTGTTCTTCAAGGAGGGGCCGTCAAAGTCGTCAGGGTAGACACCGTGGACCGCGGCACTCGCTCGCAGCCTTTCCAGCAGGTCACGCCCCAGAGCCCGCGTCATTCAACATGGGAACTTCGAGCGGACGACGCGCCGAAGTCGCCCAGTGGGCTGATGATTCTCAGGCGCATGCACCCCGCACATGGGTAGGCCCGCGAAGCCTTCGGAAGCGTGCCACGATAACTTTAGCTGATGGATGGCGATACGGTCTAGCAACTGGCCGACACGAAGGTCGTTGGATTTTCGATATCTCCAGTCGCGATCTTTCGCGGGCCGCGGGTCGGAGGCAAGGATAGGGATTGTACAGCCTTCTCGAAGTCGTCCGGTTTGCTCTCTTTTGAGGATCGATCGTGCCATGCGCCATCGCCTCCGCGTTCAAGAAATCATGGATCTCCCGGATTTGGACCGCCGTTCGCATGAAAGCGCCCTGCGGGGGCTTGGGCGGATCAACGTCTTCAGTCGGAGCCTCCCGCAGATGTGGGCACCGATCCTGGAAGCCGGGAGGGCTGCGAACGGAAGGACGCTTCGGGTGCTCGACCTGGCCTGCGGTGGCGGTGACCTGGCTTGCGGGATCGCGAGCCTGGCGAAGGCCGCAGGACTGCCGCTCGAGGTCCATGGCGCCGACCTCAGCGAGCAGGCGATCGCATTCGCAGGGTGCCAGGCCCGAAAGCTCGGCGTCGATGTCCACTTTTTCAAGCTCGACGCACTCGCCGATCCGATCCCGCGAGACTATGACATCTTAACGAGCACTTTGTTTCTCCATCACCTGGGCGGGGACGACGCGGGACGGCTCCTCGCCAAGATGGGGGCTTCGGCCCGGAGGACGGTCCTCGTGGATGACCTGATCCGAAGCCGACTGGGATACGCCCTAGCATGGGCGGGTTGTCGACTCCTCAGTCGTTCGAAGGTCGTCCATCACGACGGACCGGCGTCGGTCGCGGCGGCGTTTCGACTCGACGAGGTCCGTGAGATGGCCCAGGCCGCCGGATTGTCGGGCGCCTCGATCCGAACGCATTGGCCTCAGCGGTTCCTGCTTTCCTGGAGCCGACCGTGAACCCCAGTCGAACGTGGGACGTCATCGTGATCGGAGCGGGACCGGCCGGTGCCCTCTCGGCGCTGCTCGCGGCCCGATCCGGGTTGTCGACTCTGCTCGTCGAGCGAAAACGGTTCCCACGCCCCAAGGTCTGCGGCACCTGCTTGAACCGGTCGGCCGTGGAACTCCTCGAGTCGCTGGGCTTGGGGGAGATCCCAGCCTCGTCGGGAGTCCGGCTCGACCACCTCGAGCTCGGGTTCCGGGGAAAACGCGTCCGTCTTTCCCTTCCGGAAGGCGTAGCCATCCCTCGCACAATTCTCGACTCGGAGCTCGTTCGCCACGCCGAAGCCGCAGGCGCCGCATTTCGGCCGGAGACGGCGGCGGGGCTCGAAGTCGAGTCCGGCGCCACCACGCGCGCCGTTCGGCTCAGGACTCGAGGTGGCGAGGAGGTCGTTTTCGGACGAGTCGTCGTCATGGCCGCGGGACTCGGGAACTCGGCCCTGCGAGATTCGGATTCATTCTCAACGCAGGTCTCCCGACGAGCTCGAGTCGGGGCCGGTTGCACGGTCGAGTCCCGGGCGTCAACCTATACGGAGGGCCGGATCTCGATGGCGATCGGCCGGTCGGGATACGTCGGCCTCACATCAACCCATGAGGGATTGGCGATCGCCTTGGCCGCCGATCCGGAGTTCCTCAAGTCTTGTGGGGGCCCTGCTCACGCCGGGGCCACGATCCTCGAGGAGGCGGGATTTCCGCCGGTCCCGGCCATGCTTTCGGCGGAATGGTCGGGCACGTTGCCGCTGACACGATCGACACGGCCCGTCGCGTCGTCTCGGGTTTTCCTCGTCGGGGATTCGGCGGGATATGTCGAACCCTTCACCGGGCAGGGCATGGCGATCGCACTCCACGGGGCCGTCGCCCTGGCCCCCTACGTCGCGAGGGCTGTGGAGGCGTGGTCGCCGGAAGTCGCCCAGGCCTGGTCCCGTGAATATCACGGCACGGTTGGATCAAAAAATTGGCCCGCGGCCCTCATCGCGGCGATCGCACGACGGCCGAGGTTGACCCAACTCGTCTTCGCCATCGCCGGGGCCGTGCCGACCGTCCCCAACGCCCTGATCCGCGTCGTAAACCGCCCCGTCCTGACCCACTCGTCGACTTGAGGGGAATCGTCTCATGGACATCATCGGAATGGGGACGGCGGTACCCGCCCACCGGATCTCCCAGGCGGATTCCGCCCAGATCTTCAAGCAATTCGCGGCGGTCCCTCCCGAGCGTGCGCGAGCGGTCGAGGAGTTGTACCGACGAACCGGCATCGCCACGCGCCACAGCGTCCTTCTCGACGCCTCGGACGGTCCTCTCGCCGATCGTCAGACGTTCTACGGCCCGACGCCACCGACGACCGCCGAGCGGATGGCCGTCTATCGCGAGAAGGCGGAGCAACTCGCGTTCGAAAGCTCGTCACGGGCCGTCGCCGAAGCGGGGATCGAGCCCGACCTCATCACCCACCTCGTCACGGTCTCCTGCACCGGCTTCCACGCCCCGGGGTTCGACATCGCGTTGGCGAGGCGCCTCCCCTTGCGAGCATCGATTGCCCGGACCCACGTCGGATTCATGGGGTGTCAGGGGGCACTCAACGGGTTGAGGATGGCCCGGGCGTTCACCCAGGCCGACCCATCGGCGTGCGTGCTCCTCTGCTCCACCGAGCTTTGCAGCTTGCACCACGCCTACGGATGGGACCCCGAAACGATCGTCGCCAACGCCCTCTTCGCGGACGGTTCGGCCGCCGCGGTCCTGACCGGCGCCTCGCGTCCCTCGAGGCCTCGACTGGCCGTGGTCGCGTCGGGATCGACACTGATCGAAGATTCGACCGGGGAGATGTCCTGGGCCATCGGCGATCACGGCTTCGCGATGACCCTCTCGACCGAGGTCCCCCGCATCATCTCCACGAAGGTCAGGCCCTGGCTCGAGGGTTGGCTTCGACGGCAGGGCCATTCTCTCCAATCGATCCGTTCGTGGGCCGTCCACCCCGGCGGCCCCCGCATCCTGTCCGCGTTCGGAGAGGCGATGGACATCCTGCGACCGGACCTCGCCTCGTCATACTCGGTCTTATCTCAATACGGCAATATGTCATCAGCCACAATCTTATTCATCTTGAAGGATTTCAACGACTCCCGGGCCGAGACCCCCGCCGTCGCGATCGCATTCGGCCCCGGCCTCACGGTCGAGGCCGTGCTCCTCGACCAATCAAGGATGGCCTAAAAATCAACAAATAACCATTTCCAATATTTCTAATAATATGCCATAAAAATACAGTGTCAATCCGATTTTCGATCCTTGAATTACCCGTGATCCATCGGTGTTTCATCGGCGGCCGAGAAATCCCGCGTCCCATCCGCGGCCGGTTCGAGCCCCTGGCATTCAGAACGTCCCATCCCGCTCGATCGACCCCGTCCAATGATCGATGTCCGCCTGGGACATCCGTCCCTTCGGCTCGAGCCGAGCGTCCGCGTACCCCCAGGACCGGAGATCGATGAGGTACTGCGACCTCGAGAGTAAGGTACCGAAGCAGGCGGATTCCTCGGTAGAGGTCGATCCCAACTCTCCTTGGAGTCGAGCGAGGAGGTCGGCCATCACCCGTTCGGGGATCGCGAGTCGCTCGGCGGGATAGATGAATCCGAACAGGACGAGGTGGGCGAGGAGAATCCGCCAATCGGGGCCGAAGCGCCTGACGAGACGGCCCCAGTCGAGGTTCGGGCCGCAGGCCCGCAGGAGATGGGCGACGTCGGCGCCATCGAAACGCTCTCGCTCCATGACGTAGGACTTGGACCAGAGGATCTCCTCGGCCGGGCAGAGGCCGACGGGGAACCCGAGGACCTCGTCGGGGACGGCGTGCTCGAACCACTCCTCGTCGACCGCGACGACCCCGTTCCCCGAGCCGAAGATGACATCGACGAACGCATCCTCGTGGTAGACCTTGCCGAGCCAGTGGGGGTGGGTCATCTCGGTCCGAAAGCCTCCCTCGGCGAACAGAGCCAGCGCCGGATCCACGTCCGGGGGGCGAACGAACACGTCGAAATCCTTGGTGTGTCGCTCGATCCCCGTGTACCGCTCCATGGCGTAGGCACCACCGACGAGGAAGGAAATCCCGGCCTTGCTCATCCGCGCCATCGCCCCTCGATAGAAGTCGCTCGTCTTGGGATCGAGTGTCAACGGCATGGATTCATCCTTCATTCGGACGATTTCAAGGGGATCAACCGGCCGTCTCGGGCCGGAATGGGGAGAGGTAATTCGCAAAAGGAATGCCGGGAGGGCATGGAGGTTGCTGCGTTTCCCGTTCCAGAAGGTTCGAGCCGGCGAGCCCGGGCCGCGACATCGGGAGGAGTTCGAGAACGATGCCGAAAGCGATGGTCCGACTGGCGGCGATGGCCGACATCCACTGCGGCAAAGCGTCGCACGGAGCGTTCCAGCCCCTGTTCGCGCAGGCGGCCGAGAGCGCGGACGTGCTCCTGCTCTGCGGCGACCTGACCGACTACGGACTCCCCGAAGAGGCCGAGATCCTCGCCAAGGAGCTGACCGCGGTCCCGAGGATCCCCAAGGTCGGGGTCCTCGGGAACCACGACTTCGAGTCCGGCCAGCAAGACGAAGTCCGCCAGATCCTCACGGGCGCGGGCCTGACCCTGCTCGACGGCGAGGCATGCGAGATTGAAGGGATCGGCTTCGCCGGCGCGAAGGGATTCGCCGGTGGCTTCGGCCGGGGGACGCTCGGCGCCTGGGGCGAAACGGCGGTCAAGGCCTTCGTCCAGGAAGCCATCGACGAGGCCTTGAAACTCGAGTCCGCGCTCGCCCGGCTCAAGACGGCGCGTCGCATCGCGCTCCTCCACTATGCCCCGATCCAGGCGACCGTCGAAGGGGAACCCCCCGCCATCTTCCCCTTCCTCGGTTGCAGCCGCCTGGAAGAACCCCTGGCGCGATACCCGGTCCACGCCGTCTTCCACGGCCACGCCCACAACGGTGCCCCGGAAGGAAGGGCCCGCGGCGAGGTCCCCGTGTTCAACGTCTCGATGTCGCTCCTCCAGAAGAGCTACCCCGATCGGCCTCCCTTCCGCCTCTTCGACATCCCGACATCTTAATGTCGAGATACTTCCATTGATAGATTGACCGATCAGACCACATCCCCATCCCCAACGTCCGCCACTCTTCCGCACGCCTATCCTCGACGCGCGGGGGAAGCCCTTCGGCGTCTCCCCGATCGAGGTGCGCCCGCCCTCAAAGCAAGCCGGAATATCGCTGCCTCGACGAATTCATCGAGAGTCTTCGCCGACGGTTGCGAGACGGACGCGACGTTCATCGCCATCGACGTCAACGTACAAATTTGCGCACCGGACTCTTGACCGACCCGAAGCTAAGCGATATCTTATCGATCCGTTGAGATTGAATCTCAGTTGCTCAGGTTTCTTCGAGTTCGGCCCGGCTCTGGTCCCGTCGTTCCGAACGAGGTCCTCTTAGTCACAGACCGATCCGAGTTGCGGATCCCCCCCCTCGATCGATCTCCGAGAGTCCACACAGGTCGTCTGCCTGGAAAGGCGTGCGAGGCCGCCGCGCGCCCCTCACCGAAAAGGACGAAGGCCCCCCGACTCCGCGTCACCATGGCTGACGCGAAGGCTCCGGGGCACTCGTCCTCATACCGATCCTCGCAGACTCAGCACGACGGAGAAGACGATGTCTCGGAATTCCGGGTCAGAACCGCGGGGCTTTACCCTCATCGAACTGTTGGTCGTGATCGCGATCATCGCCGTCCTGATTGCGCTCTTGCTCCCCGCCGTCCAGGCCGCCCGCGAGGCCGCCAGGCGGATGCAGTGCGTCAACAACCTCAAGCAGCTCGGGCTCGGTGCGCACAACTACGAGTCTGCCATCGGATCCTTGCCCCCGCAGCAGGTCCTGAATTTCTTGCCGAGCGGCAAGCCTTTGTCTCACACCGCCTGGAGCGTGACGTCTCGGCTCGCCCCCTACCTTGAGCAAGGGGCGATGTTCAACTCCATCAATTACGCCGTGTCGACCAGCACTGCCCAGAACACCACGGTCGTCTCCTTGACCCTCAAGGTCTTGATCTGCCCGAGCGAGATCAACCCGCAGCCCAACGTCACGACGAACGCGACCACGGGGGCGGTCAGCAAGTACGGCGTGTCGAACTACGGTTGGTGCGAAGGAGATTGGTACGTCTACGGCGGCCCCGGGGCCATCCCGAACCGGAGCGCCTTCGGTCCCAACCTCAGCCGGACGTTCGCGGCATTCTCCGACGGCCTGTCCAATTCGGTGTTGGCGACCGAGGTCAAAACGTACACCCAGGCCTACCACGACTGCGGAGGCGTCCCGTCCCCTGGCCAGGCGAACCCGACCCTCGTCCCCGACGTGGCGACGGTGCTCGCGACCATCGCGGCCTCGCCCTCGTCGTGCAAGGTCGCGGCAGGGACGCCGGGCGGGGGGCACACCCACTGGAGCAACGGCAACACCTTCTACGACGGCTTCACGACCGTGCTCACCCCCAACACGAAGGCTCCGGCAGGGACGCTCGGTCTCGACACCGACCTCTGCACCATCGACGAAGACGACGGCGGGCCCACCTACGCCGCCATCACCTCGCGGAGCTTCCACTCCGGAGGCGTCAACGCCCTCTTCGGCGACGGCAGCGTCCGCTTCATCAAAGACACCATCGCCCTCCAGAACTGGCGAGCCCTCGGCACCATCGGCGGCGGCGAGGTCCTGGGCGCCGACTCCTACTGAGTCCTCGGGCGACCGACCTCTCGAGGGCGATCATTCACCATTCCGGCGCTCGCCGAGCCGAGCCGGAACGTCGAGGTCACGCGAGCGAGCGGCCACCCGTCGTCGAATCGTCGCGGTCCCGTCGAAACGAACGAGTCGAGGGGCCGATCTCGGCCCCTCGACTCGTTTCGAGCGCGAACAATTCACAGCAAAACCAAATAAAATACTGAAATTTCAATTTTGAAAGAATGTTCGATTTTTCAAGTAGCATTGCCCGGTTCGGACTCCCTCTTCGTCTGATCCGTGTTCAATCCGCGGCCAAGAATCCTATCGATGTCGTCCCCTGTAGGCAGTGATTCGGCGGGGCAGGGGAGTGGCCGAGCAGACGAAACGGCGTCCGCTCGGCCTCACGATGGTGGGATGACTCAACGAGCCGCGTCGCCCTTGGCCCCGGTTTCCCGGACCTGGGTCGAGAGGTGGTAGTGGACCCCCTCGATTTCGAACTCGAGGTCGCCGAGGAGGGCGATGCGTCCCTTCTCGGGCCGGGTCACCTCAACCTTATAGGGAGGCTTGTCGCCGACGACCTTCGCCTCCTCCCAGCGCGACTGGCGGAAGTCGCGCGTGTCGGAGCGGGCAACCCAGGCCCGGGCGACGACGGCCGGGGCCGACGATTCGATGGTCAACCGCAGGCCGCCGTCCCCGGAATCCGAGTGGGTCCAGGAGAGGTCCGGGAAGGACTTGCCGGCAATCGTGTGGCGCACGAGGGCCCCGATGCCGCCCAAGGCGTAGTCCCGGTGCTGTTCCAGGCCGTGGCCCGCGTTCGGCAGGTAGACCACCGACTTCGGCCCCTTGAGCTCGCCCCAATAGATGTTGAGGGCGTCCACGGTCCAGTACGGGTCGTTGGTCCCGTTGATGATCAGCTTCGGCTTCGTCAGCCGATTCAGGAACATGTAGGGGTCCACCATCTTCCAGAGGGGCTCGCCCTCGTTCTTGTCCATCACGTCATTCAGGCCGCGCTTGGTGTAGTCGTCGATCTCCTCGCTGGGCTTGCCCCAGACCTCGAGGTAATGCTTGCGCTGGGCGCGGAAGTTCAGGGTGTCGATGACCATCGGGGCGATGGCGACGACCCTGGGGTCATAAGCACCCGTCAACCAGGTCGTCCAGCCTCGCTTCGAGGCGCCGGTGACGACGAACTTCGAGGGGACGGGCTTGCCCGACTCCTTGCTCCAGGCCTGAACGGCGTCCATCGCGCGGACGGCGCTCTTGACCATCGGGAACAGGAGCGGCCAGGTCGCGTCCCTCGTCTCGAGGTAGCGCACGAAGGTCTCGGCGATGAGGGTGTCCTCGACTTTGTCCCCAAGCAGCGGTTGGTTCGGGACCTGGGGCAGGATCGCGACCCGGGCTCCGCTCAACTTCGCCAGAAGCAGGCCACGCTGGTCCTCCTCCTCGTTGGGGCGGCTATTCGTCCCCCCTCCGGTGATGAAGAGGAGGAAGGTGTTCGGGTCGCTCGGCGCCGAGGAGGACTCGTACACGCGCATCCGGTGCTTCCAGACGATGCCGTGCCAGGTCTGCGAGACGAGGGGAAGGTCGACGATCGTCCCTTCCTTCGTTGGGATGGTCTCGGCCACCTTCCAGGAGAACGTCGGATCGTCCCGGCTGACGTAGTCGTCGAGCTCGGCCCCCGTCGTGACGCCCCCGAACAACCCCCACGCGAAAAGGCTCATGAGGACGAACCGTCTTGGATCCGATCGCTTCATGGAATGCACCCAACCCCTCTTGACCATTGTTTGAATAAGGAACTCTGGATCTTCGTCCCGGGAGATTGCGGGCGAGGGTCGTCGTAAGCTCACGCCCCAATTCGAAGGGCACGAGGCATGACCGGCACACGTGGCAAGATCCCAAGCCCAGGGTCCGGGCTCGGTTGTCGCGCGGAGGGCGTGGGACCGAAAACCTCGGTCCCACCAATTTCGCCACATGAGCCGACATGTTTTCTCGAATGCGATGATCCCGCCGGACGACCCCCGTCCCGGATCCAGACATGCGCCCTCGGCACCGACGACGCGAGTGCTCGCGGCGGTAGCGACCTTCCTATCGGACGAGGGCGTACCGCAACGGCCGATCGATGATACGCGAACGGTGGGAGCGATCCAAGGATTTGAAGACGAGGCAACTCCCACCCACCACATCGAGCGTATATTCCCCGCAACTCACCCCCAAACGAGTCGATCCAGGTCCGCCAAATTGCAGCCCGCGGGCAAGGAATCCTTCCTCGCCGGCAAAGATCAGAAGAGAGCTTACCTTTCTTCTTCCTCAATCAATCACAAATTGAACTTTCGTCGCCGATCCACCAACACTGGTCGACCACCTTCGCCATCGTCTACACGACAAACCCACCGAATTCCAAACGCTTGCGATGGCCCGGGTTCCCAGATCGAAAAAATTCGTTAAGGGCTGGAACCCGCCACTACTTTCATTCGTGAGTGGGGTTGATAATCCACCGATCCCGGCCGGTTCCGGGCCGAATTGGAGGCATCCTCCTATTTAGAGAGGAGGAGGCCACCGGCCCCCGGTAGGGATTCGAGACATTTTCGGAGGGTTCCGATGAAGTCCCGTCGCACGTTCATCCTGTCCATGACCGCGGGCCTCATGGCCTTGGCCTTGGTTGTCGCCCCGGTGATCGCCGAAGAGTTGCTGGGCGTCATCACGAAGGTCGACGTGGATGCGAAGAAGGTCACCGTCGTCGAGAAGGACACCGACAAGGAGATCCAGGTCACGATCAACGACAAGACCGAACAGGTCACGAAGAAGGGCACGGGCCCCGTCGACCTCGAGAAACTCGAGAAGCGCGTCGCCAAGGCCCAGGAGAAGGGCGCGAAGGGCGCCGCCGTGAAGATCGAGCACGAGAAGGGCGTCGCCTCGAAGATCGAGTTCACGAGGAAGGCCGCGAATTGATCGAAGGAAACCTCGGCCGATTCGCCATCGCGGATCGGCCTTCGTTTGAAGAAATGGCGGAATTCCGAAGAAACCGTTTGACCTTCGGCCAAAGCCTGATAATATTGTCCCTGTCGCCGCTGACAACGGTGGTGACGAGAAACGCGGCCGAGTGGTTCGGCAAGACAACTTGACCGAGCCCGATGGCCGCGATAATTCGTTCGCTGGACGATTCGGCCGGCGTGACATGCCCTCAGGGCGAAGTCACTCCGGCCGGTGACGTCGGTGGACGCGATCTTTGACAATCCGGTCGATCGTGGTTCTTTCGTTGTGGACCCTTGAGGGAAGCCGGCGAGGGGCCGCCCGATGTCGCACTCATCCCGGTCGGGGTGGGGTGCGGCGGGGACGGACCTCCGACCGGCAGCCGATTCCGGGCTTCGGCCCAGGGTCGCCTGCGACCAGTCAGTAATTCCTCAACCCGGACGGGTGAGGACGGGGAGCCTGGCCTCGCGAGGGGGCAGGGGACTCGATCCACATTATGAAGGGTTTGATCCTGGCTCAGAATGAACGTTGGCGGCGTGGATTAGGCATGCA